>NZ_JACJKH010000030.1 GCF_016900655.1 Drancourtella massiliensis | reverse complement strand
TTATAGTTGTCAAAACAACTATAACGAAATATCCTGAAACACACAAGAAAAAAGCGCGCCGCTTTTTCTGGCACACTGTAAAAGATATATTTATGAGACTGCTATTATAATTCGCTGTCTTTGTGCAGGAGACGGGAACTTTATTTTGCGGGACGACACCGGAGAATGATGCAGGAGATAGAGGGCAGTCTTTTAGGATTGCTTCTTTATTCTGTTATGATCACTCTGTTTTCTGCTGTCCGATCACAGGCATTTGCACAGGATGCAGGCAGGTTCTTTCAGATTATGTGGAGAGGTCTATCATGGCTGGTAGGTGGAATTTTAGGAGTTGGAAGATCGGTGGCAGGGATTAGTATCTATATCTCCCATCCTATCGTTTCTAAAATCCTGTATGGAATTCTGGAATGGGGAACCGCAATCCTACTTACCAGTGGAATCACTGCTGTATTGGTCTGGATTTTCTACGAAGGAGTGAAAGCCTATGCAGAATGTTTCGGGGATTGGATCAGTGCAGTGATATGGATTGCCAGCGGTGCGGTACTGGTATTTTTTGGAGACTGGATCAGAAAAGCTGTCCCAGTCAATCTTGTACTGCTCCTGCTGGGAGTGCATGGAATCTATATGGGTCTCCGATGGTATCTGTATAAAAAGGCAGAAGGATAAAAACAACCGCTTGAAAAGGTGTAAAAAATCTTTTCAAGCGGTATATTTTTTTTGCCTATTTTAATGTTCCATGGTCCTTTTCGTGCTGTGCAATCGCCTGACGTATCAGATAAAGCACTTCGCTGTTTATGGAACGACCATCAAACTCAGCAAGACTTTTCAATTTTGCGTGTGTCTCCGAATCAATTCTCAGACCTAAATGTTTATCCTTTTCCATGTGTATCCCCTTTATCTTAATTTAAGTACAGATCAAGTTCATTATATGAGTACATTTTAAGTTCAAATGATGGTATAATGTTCTAAATGGACTCATTTTAAGTACAAAATATTTTTCCACAAAGGATGTGAGGAAATGCAGGAAACAGAGAAAAGGAAATCCAAGTATTACAGAATCCCGGTATGGATGTTCTGGAGCATGATTGTTGTATTTGTTCTTTTGATCGGTGCCGTGTATTTTGGGGAGGAAATATACGAGAAATGGTTGCATAGCGGAGGAAGGGCTGAGATTTCCTATGTGGGTGCAGAATCCACTCTAAAAGAAAAAGCTGCCTGCTGTTTATGTGGAAGTAATGACTGGAGCCTGATGAACTATTATCGGCAGTTTGATACCATAGGATTAATTTCTTTAAATGACTGGTATGTGTTGGATTTTAAAACTGAAGAATATGAAGAAGATCGGCAATATGGACTGGATAACGGTTATACTTGCATTACTACTGGGAATACAGGAGAAATCATTTATCATGCAGAAGAAACGCCGTCTAGAGGGATGGCTTCTATTGAGGTTACACTGCCAGAGAAGTATTCTGTGGATATGGAGTTTCTGCGTGAAAATCTCTGTCAGGAATGTCTGGATAAAGTGCTGGAATCTATGGAGATCAGCAAGTGGAATCGGGAAAAGAAAGGACCGATACCGCTGTGTCTGGTGGATTTTAAAACATTAGAAATCTATTCACTGCAGGATTGGCATGTGGGGCAGACAATAAGGGATTACTGGGTGAAAATGGATTATGAAAATAGGAAGATTATGATTAGTGTTTTTACCTGCCCAAACGCCAGTTAAAAATTAATAAAATATATTACTGTAAAGAGTAGAAAAGTTGAGAAGAAGCGATTTGTGTTGTAAAATGTAGATTAAAGTGATACATGTTTTATGCGATGCATACAGTAGGATGCTTAATTAAAATGATAAAGCTTTTTTGACTGAATTAAAATATGAATTATTAAAAAGGGCAGATAGTCAAAAAGGAAAATAGAAAGATACATTGTGATAAAATCAAAAGAGGTGACCAAATGAAACTGACAGTTTATAAGGGGTTTAATCAGGAGTTTCTTGAAACTTTGCAGGAACAACCTTTGGTAGATGGTGAGATTAGTCAAAAGAAAAATGTTCTTGAATTTGATAAATCTACTAGAAAAAAACTTGCTCAAGCACTTATTTTACTTGATGAAGATGATTCTGTATGGATCACCTATGAAGAGTATGCTCTGATAAACAAGAGGATAGATGATGCTGTTGAGGAAGATGGTTTAATTTTAAAAATTTTTAGAAATAATCTGTATCCAGATTATTTCCCTATTGATTTTTCAATGTCACCAGAGTTAGCAACAGAAATTATTGATACAATTAATGGAGATACTCGTGCTGATAATAATGAAAGCGAAGAATGTAAGCGGTATCTTGCTGTATATAGCACAATTTCTGAAATTAATGGTATATATTATGGCAGTTTTTATGAATATGAGTATGAGCATTTAGAAGAGGCACCTGTAGAAGATTTTTATCCTTTTAATATAACAATTGAAGAAGGCCAGATACGCAGTGATTATGATGTTTTTATTAATGAAGATATTGACACATACTTGAGGGATTTGGAGCGGATTATAGCGATAAAGCCGAATGTTATTGGAGTAAGCTCTACTGATGGCGAAAGTGCTAAGAGAATTCAAAAGTCTCTTCAAGCGTTCTGTAAAGTGAATGGGATTTCGCTTGTTAAACATTATGAAAAATTGTCGGAAGAGATTGTCTTAGAACAGGAACTTGTTTCCATTGCACAGAATGATATTCATATTGATGGATTCACTGAGTTTAGAAAGATTCCATTTTACAAAAATCCGGATATTAATAAAGAAGTCATCGAACTTTCCCAAGCTCATATAATTGAGGAAATTATTAAGCAGGCAGAACGTTCATATGATGGAGAAAATGGCAATGCCTCTCGAGATATTTTTATTACTGCATCAACAGGAGCGGGTAAGTCCGTCATGTTCCAAATCCCAGCGGTTTATCTTGCAAAGAAATACAATAAACTAACTATAATAATAGAACCAGTTAAGGCTCTAATGCAGGACCAAAAAGAAAAATTGAATCAGAGTGGTTATACGAGAGTTGAGGTATTTAACTCAGATCTGATTTCTCAAGTTGAAAAAGAAGCTGTACTTCAAAGAATAAAAGACGGTGAAGTGGATCTTTTGTATTTAAGTCCCGAAACGTTGTTGTCGTATTCTATTGAAACCATTATTGGAGGCAGAGATATTGGACTTCTTATTGTTGACGAAGCACATATTGTAACTACTTGGGGAGTTGGGTTTAGACCAGATTATTGGTATCTAGGTAGTTATATTAATCGTCTAAGAAATCAGGTTCAGACATTAAAAGGTATGAAACGAAAGATCTATCATTTTCCAATTTGTGCTTTTACAGCGACGGCAGTAAACGGTGGAATAGATGATTCTGTTAGTGATACTATTATTAGTCTGTATATGGAAAATCCAGTAAAATACATAGGTTATGTACGACGTGAAGATATAAAATTTGATATTGTTCATCATGGAGAAGGGCGTAAGCTTTCCAAATCTGAATATGAAGAGGCTAAAACCAAAGCACTTGACGAAAGAATAAAAAAGTGGCTTGCTCACAACGAAAAAACTATTGTATATTTTCCATATGCTTCATTGGCTGGAGATGCTGCCAAAGGAGTTAGAGGTTTTGCAGGAATTACTCTTGACAAACGAATCGGCACATATACGGGTCGTAATATCAATGAGATGAGTACCGAGGCATTCAATGAGTATAAACACATGATATTCGAAGGATTTCGTAAAGGTACTACACCGATTATGCTGGCAACAAAAGCATTTGGTATGGGTGTTGATGTTAATGACGTTCAAAATGTATATCACTATGCTGTAAGTGGAAATCTTTCTGATTATGTTCAAGAGATAGGACGCGCTGCACGAAAGTCTTCAATGGAAGGAACGGCAATGACTGACTTTTTCTATAATGATATGACTTTTATGCGGGTGTTATTTGGAATGTCTCAAATCCGCCAATATCAAATAAAGAAAGTTCTCGAAGGTATTTATGATACCTATAAAAGCAAAAAGGGAGCAAGAAGTTTTCTGATTTCCCCACAATCGTTTACTTATATATTTAACGGGAAAAATGAAGGGGATTGCATTAACAAATTAAAAACTTGTCTCCTTATGATTGAAAAAGATTTCCAGAATAAGTTTCCTTTCAAGGTGCTTATTTCTCGCCCTCAGAGCGTATTTACAAAAGCATTTGTTTGTATTTCAAAAGATCACGAAACTGAAGTGCTTGCTTCAAAATATGGTAAGTGCATGAAATATATAGAAAAAGGACGTTACAAAGAAATTCAAGCAGACGGATCAACTCTTAGCGATGGTGGAGATATATATACTATTGATTTGAAACAGATATGGGAAGAGTTTCATCAAAACATATCCTTTCCACAGTTCAAGTATTGGTATTTCAATTCCAATTTGACTTCCAAGGATAAGGTTGAAATTATGCCGTCCATTCGGTCTTATATTCATCCACGACAAAGAGTAAGTGTTGAAGCACGAGGGGAGTATTTGATGTCTGATCTTCGGGAATTAATTTTGACCGATTTTGAGTACATATCTGATTTGCTGTATGGAAACTTTAGAAATACTTATTTTACGACAGAAGATTTTTCAAAACTTATTCGAGAAAAGTATGGTATGGCAAAAGCAAGAATTATTGCAAACTCTCTTTTCGAATTAGTTGACCCGAATGGAAAATGTATAAAACGCAGAACGAATGATTCTTCTGGAAAAACTTATTATTCGCTCACTCATGGTAATTTCAAAGAAATGATGCGTAAGCCGATTATTAAGTCTAAAATTATGAATAACTTATCTAGGACAAATGAAAGTGCATCATATTCTGGCTTTATGAACCTTGAGTCGGATGATACTTCGAGTACGACGTTAAAACTTCTATCAATTTTTGATTACATCACCTATGAAATTGCCGGCGGAGAGGAACCAGAAATTTTTATTCGTTTGAATGATCCAAATAAAGTGAGAAACATTGTTCTGGGTAATACATTTTATTCGAATAATTACGTATCTAAAGCTAAACAGAAACATGAGAGAGATGTCGCTATTCTACTAAAGTTTTTCAATGAACTAAAAACTGACGAAGAACGGTGGACATATATTGAAGAGTATTTTCTTGGATATGACGTCCTTTGCGGTGCAGAAACAAAGACTGTAAAAACGGTAAAGCTAAGCCGTTCTGTTGACAAAGAACATTCTTATCCTACAAATATGTTCCATAACTGGAGTGAACTTGCATCATTCTTTGATGATAGTGAGCAAGTCATCATTGAGCGGATGGCTGAGAATGATATACCTATACCCGAATATTTAGAAACTACCATAAAAAAATCTGATGAGGGGAATGATATCCTTATGTCATGGCCGTCCAAAGACACTTTGGTTTGTCAACAGGATACTGCTGACAGAACCATAGAGTATTTTGAAAGTAAGGGCTGGCATGCATACAAAATTTATGAAATAGACTATAATAAGATAAAGGGAGATTTGCGTTGATATGGCACAGATATATCCTATTAAAGAGGATCTCTCGGATGTACCGTATTCTGAAATAAGAGTATATGAACTCCTTGAACAACTCAATAACAATTTTACTATTTTCCATTCTGTTCAATGGGTAAAACGTGGTAATAAATGGAAATCAACATGGAAAGAAAATGATTTTCTAATTTTAAATAAAACTTTAGGGGCATTAGTTCTTGAAGTAAAAGGTGGAGATATTAGAGTTCATGGTGGAGTTTTTCATCAGATAAACACTTCGACAAATGAAGTTAGTATTTTGAACCCTGATAAAAAGAACGATCCTCTTTCCCAAGCTATTGATGGAATATATCATTATCGAAAAATGCTTGACACAATAGCACCGAATTTGAGTGATCGCTTTCCTATTGAGGCTGCAGTATGGTTTTCAACATGTGAGATCAAGAGCAAACTGCCTAACTTCCCATTAAAATATAGGGAAATTTCTGGTGCGGTTCTTGGGGATGAAGACTTTGAAAAGAAGGGACAGGCAATATATGATATTTTTGAATTTTATGCTTCTCGTGGAAAAGTTAATATAAGCGATGAGGAATATAATATGATTCTGGAATCAATTGCCAGTGACTTTGAATTAATATCTGCTCCTGGAGCTCGTAAGGGTGAACTGGATCATGCATTTTTGAAATTGACCAATGAACAAACTGGTCTTTTGGATTATATTTCAGAACAAAAAAGTGCAACAATCCAGGGGGTAGCTGGGACAGGAAAAACTTTGATTGCTAAGGAGGCTGCACGACGCTTTGGAGCCGACGGGAGAAAAGTATTGTTTCTCTGTTTTAATAGATTATTATTTACCTATTTGCAACACATGTATCCTTATGATAATGTGTCATACTGCAACATTCATACATTTATTGCAAAATATCGTCCGGGCGCAGATACCTCGTCAAAAGAAAAAAGAACAGCAGAACTTCTAAAGATTGATTGGGATTTTTTGGAGTTTGATGATGTGATAATTGATGAGGGGCAGGATTTTATGGAAGAAGAAGTTGTCTATTTTAAGGAATACATCGATCTAGTTGATGGTCATTTCTTTGTTTTTTATGACAAAAATCAGCTTCTGACAACACAAAAAGTTCCTGCGTGGATTGAAAACGCTGAATGTAAGTTGCTTTTAACTAAGAATTGTCGTAATACATATGAAATTGCGCTTACTTCCTACAATGTTATTGATATTTCATTGAATAAAAAAATAATGATGATTAATGGTGATCAGACATCCATTAGTTTTGTAAAAGGGGAGCCCATAACACGACTTGCAAAACTTATTAGAATGTTGACTGGCGAACATTACGGCTATGAATATTCAGATATTGTTATTCTGTCATTGAAATCAGAGGAAGATTCTATTCTTGGGAAGATTAATAAAATAGCTGGCATCCCGATCACCCGTGAAAAAACAAATTCTTCAATCTTGTTTACTACTGCAAGTAAATTTAAGGGACTTGAAAGTCGTGTTGTAATTATTGTGGACATTGATGAAAAAAGTTTTACAGATGAAGAAAGAAAGCGGATGTTTTATGTTGCTTGTTCAAGAGCCACTCAATACTTGAATCTTTTTATTAATGGGGATGAACAGAAAATTAAAGATATAGCAGATGCTATCAGTAGGAAAAGTCATTTCGCTGCAAAAGGACGTATTGCTATGAAAACACAAGCAAAAATTCTTGATTTAGATGAAATTATATAGAATTCGAAAGATTATAAAAGTATGGGATTAGTATTATGGAAATTGATTATAAAAGGTTGAGAAGCGATTTGAAAGATTATTATGGAACGGCAATGTTTCAGGGATTTCCAGTAGCAATGTTTGAAATATCAGTAATTGAGAAAGCTGATGGGGAAGAACTTATTTGTATTGCTACAAAATTAGGATTTGACTTACAAAGGTATTATAGGTGACATAATATGTTTGTGGAAGAAATGAAAGATTATTTGGAGAAGTATTATGAAGCAGCAGGTTTTGCAGATTTTTATGAACGAGTTTTGAAGGGAATGCCAGATGAAGATGTGATTAAAATGTATATGGACACATTTGGAAAGCAAGAAGATATAGTAATCGAAAAATAAAAACATAGGTATTTCCATATAAACTTTATTTTTGTTATAAGATGCGTGTAAGTAGTTAATAGTAAAAAGGGGTGATGCAATGACACATGAAAAAATGCGAGAAATGCTTTCAAAAGATGAAAAGATAACCATAGAATACAAAGAATGTGTAAATCAGATACATGATTCCGTATATGAAACAGTGTCGGCATTTTCCAATCGGTATGGTGGCTATATTATTATGGGCGTAAAAGATGGAGGAATCCCGATAGGTGTGAATCGAAATGCTGTTAAGGATTTAAAAAAGAATTTTGTAAATCAATTGAATAATCCTAATAAAATGTCACCTACTCTGTATTTATCTATAGAAGAATTTGAATATGAGGGAATGTTGTTGTTATATACCTATGTTCCGCCAACATCAACGGTAGAAAAATGTTCCGGACGTGTGTATGACAGAAATGAAGAAGGAGATATGGACATTACAGATTCTCCAATACAAATGGAAAATCTTTATGCCAGAAAGAGCAATACCTATACGGAAAGTAAGCTGTTTCCTTATGTTCGGGAAGAACATTTGAGAACGGATTTAATGCAGAAAGTTCGGAGATTAATTTCAAATAACAATCCTCGTCATGAATGGCTGAAAATGTCAGATAAGGAACTTATGGTTAGTGCAGGACTGTATGAAACAGATTTTGTTACAGGAGAGCAGGGATAGAATCTTGCAGCCATATTACTGTTTGGAAAAGATGAGGTAATCCAATCTTGTGTACCGGGCTATGTTACAGATGCGCTATGCAGAAAAGAGAACATGGATCGGTATGACGATCGTTTAATTGTAAAAACGAATCTGATTGAGAGTTATGAAATTTTAATGGAGTTTATAGCAAAGCACACATCAGATAAATTCTATCTGGTTGATAATGTGAGAACTAGTGTCAGAGATTTGATTTCAAGAGAGGTTGTAAGTAATATTTTGGTTCATAGAGATTTTTCCAGTGCGTTTCCGGCAAAGGTCATTATTGAAAAAGACTGGATTCGGACGGAAAACTGGTGTAGACCACGGCGTCAGGGGAATATCTTGGAAACGGAATTTACACCATATCCTAAAAATCCGATTTTGGCAAGATTCTTTGTTGCTGTAGGGTTGGCTGATACAATAGGTTCCGGGGTTAGGAATTTATACAAATACACACCTATTTATACTCCGGGAGGAAAACCGGAATTAATTGAGAATGACGTATTTAGAATTAACATTCCGATTACAGAAACAGCAGTCCATGAATATGCTGAAGAAAATGAATTAACAGAACGTGAGACTACGATTTTAAAAATGATAAAAGCAAATAATAAATTGACCGTTGAAGAAGTTATGGCTGTTTTAGACATTTCGAGGGCAACTGTATTTAGAGATTATGCAAAAATCCGAAAAAAATGTGGAGTTTCTTATGATAAAAAAGCGGGTGAATGGAAATTATAAGTCTCATATTAAAATGAGACTGGTGAGATTTACATGAGACTACACACCAAACTTTTGAATTTTGCATGCAAAAAAACTGTATATATACGATTTTTAAAGGTGTATGATAAAAATAAGTCTCATGATCTCATTAATTTGATGAGACTGTGAGACTTATTTTGTGAAAACATATATGTGCTAAAGGTGAGGAAATGGCAACAGATACAGGAGATTGTACGATATTTTTTTATGGTTCGAAAGAAAAACTGAATGAATTGACATTCTTTATGAAAGAAGCATGGCGAGTTCATTGTAATTCAGAAAGCTATGAGGTTAATAGAATCGATGAGTATAGTTGGCTGGGGGATTATGACGAAGAGTGGAATGTTATCCATTCACTGGGTCAGGTAAATAGCTTAGGGTATCAGTTGATTCCTGGCTTTTTGAAAAAAGTAAAAGAAAAATTCCCGGAACTTTCAATAAAAGGAATTGTGAACCATAATTGGCTGATCTGTGAAGGCGAAGAACATATGAAGATCACTTCTGAAAGTAATTCCACAGAAGTCAATTGTGAAAAATGGTGTCTGAAAGAGTTGGATTTGCAGGACTGGGAATCGGAAGAAGAACAGGAAAGGGCACAAGCGGAATTAGAAGAAAGCTGGTGTTCAACAGAGCAGGAATGGCAGGAAAATTTGTTTAACAGCGAAGACTTATTACGAATTGATTGGTATAGGCTGCAAAGCATGTTAGAGCAACAAATGGTTGTCGGAACAAAATATGAAGATAGACCCGTTAATATAGCCAAATTGACAGATGGGGAAAAAGTTTTTCTGGTGAGAGAACCGGAGAATATTTATGATGCAAATGCGATAGAGGTTAGAAGTGAAATTGGATCATTAGGACATATTCCCGCAGAGATTAGTGCAAAATTATCGCCACTTATAGATGAAAAGATTATTGAATGCGAAGCAACGGTGATAACAACAGTATCAAAACTGGAATATGCGGAAAAAGTTTCTGGAACAAAGGTTTTAGAAAAGAATCGAGAAAAACTGGCAAAAGAACCTCTTTTATGGATAAAAATTCAGATACATAAGTGCTGATTGTAATTAGTCTCACAATCTCATGGATAAAATGAGACTGTGAGACTGGTATGTAATATGTTTAGGCGGAAACGGGCGGTTTCCGCCATTTTTTCTTCGGTTCATGTTTTCCGCAGTCATCACAGGTCATAGGCCAGTTGATTTTCCACTCAAAATATTCGTTTCTGGTAATCTCACCGTTTTTTAGTTCATTTTTTCTTATGAGCCATTCTTTTAGAAAATCGTTTAAAATTCCATAGTTAAACCACAGGCAGACCGGAGGATGAGCCGGCCATTCATCATTATCATGATAACGGACGGTGGTATCACCGTTATCGTTGCATTTTTCGTCAGGGTAGGTCTCAGGAAGAAACATATTGATAGAGGACGGATTAAATTCATCCAGCCAGAAAAGCAATTCCAGCATCTCAGAAGCATCCCGTCCGGCAGTGTCATATAATGTCCACGGGTTTACATCCAGAATTTTTGCAATCTGATCTACCAAATCTTTTTTCGGGACACGACTTCCATTTTCATATTGAACAATGCGATGCCCGTCTTTTTCTCCTATTCCTAATCTAAGCGCCAGTTCTTTCTGGGTCATTCCCCGGAACTGGCGTATTTTTTTTAATTTAAGATTAAAGTTCATGATTTCCCAATCCTTTTTATAGTGTTTTCAAGTTTAATTTTATTTTACTACTAAAAATTTCATTTGTAAACAGAAAAGTGCACAAAAAAGTGCACTGGTGTATTGACTTTGGTTTTACACAGGAATATAATGACAGTAAAATAAAGTGCACAAAAAAGTACACTATAAAAACTAATCGCACATTGAAAAATAAATGAGCTGTATGATCTGTCAACAGACTGTCGCCATGAACCGGATGCTCGGAGAGCGCAGACAGACACTCCGGAAACGGTGGGAATGCTTCGAGAAGGAGGTGCCCATATCCCGAAAGGGTAGAGGTTATCTGAAACGATAACGACAGATAATATGAATGGAAGCCAAACCCAGATTCACAAATAACTGCAGATCGCAGCAGAAATGAGGTGATTCCGAAAAATATAATAGGAAAGGGGGAGGTATAATGTGTAAAGAACTGGAATATGCAAAGAAGATAGCACTGGTAAGAAAATTATTCCGGGCAGGGGGATTGTCTGAAGCGGAATATAACGGAGTGAGAGCAAAGCTGATGGATATGTATCATGTTATTGAAAATGATTTGGAAAAACAGTCGGTTTTGGCTTGAAGAATAGAAAAATGAAAGAGGAAATAATCATGGAAGAGAAAATATTTCAACAATCGTTCATATTTTATTTTAGATGTATGATAACAACACAGAAACGAAGAAAAGCCATAAGAAAAATGTGGCAGGTGAGAGAAATGGAGGAAATGTATGAGAAACACACAGGTTGAAATTTTACAGGCAACAAAACCACTTCCCAACGGAAGAGGGAGAAGAAGAGCAGGAGTGCAGATTGACAGAATCCGGGTAGCTGCATATTGCAGGGTATCTACAGACGGGGATGAGCAGTTGGGGAGTTTTGCATCCCAGAAAGCCTATTACGAGGATAAAATCAGAGAGAATCCCCAGTGGGCACTTGCCGGAATTTTGCGGATGAAGCGATCACCGGAACAAAAGCAGATAAAAGACCGGGATTTCAAGAAATGATCCAGAGATGTATGAATGGCGAAATAGATATGATTCTTACGAAATCAATTTCCCGTTTTGCACGAAATACGCTGGATACATTGAACTATGTCAGGATGCTTACGAATCAGAGAATTCCCATTATATTTGAAAAAGAAAATATCAATACAATGGATATGAACGGAGAACTTCTTCTGACAATTATGAGTTCACTGGCACAGCAGGAAGTGGAATCTCTGTCCGGTAATGTAAAGATAGGAGTTAAAATGAAGATGAAAAGAGGAGAACTGGTAGGGTTCAATGGGTGCTTCGGCTATGATTATCACCCAGAGGATAAGAGTCTTACCGTTAATGAAAAAGAAGCGGAAATAGTGCGTTTTATGTATGATATGTATATACAGGGATATGGCAGTACCACCATTGCGAAAAGATTGACAGAAATGGAAATTAAAAATAAAAGAGGTGTAGTTAGGTGGGACGGCGGCAGTGTGATGGGAATTCTCACAAATGAGAAGTATAAAGGAGATATTCTTCAAGGGAAAACTTTTACGCTTGATCCCATATCGAAAAGACGGCTTGATAACAGAGGAGAAGAAGAACAATATTATATCAGGGATCATCATGAGCCGATTGTATCGAGAGAAATCTGGGACAGGGTAGCAGCTATCCACAGCAAGCGGGTAAAAACTAAAGTAATACCTACTACCGGAAACCGGGAACGTTATACCCGACAGTTTGCTTTCAGCAGTATGCTGGAGTGCGGATACTGTGGACATAAACTTTCCAGAAGAACAAGGCATCAGACCACTGTAACGAAAAAACCGGTATGGCAGTGTATGAATGCCACAAAGAACGGAATTGAAAGTTGCCCGCATTGTAAAGCCATTGATGAAGTAATTATCGAGGGAGCATTTCTGGAAGCTTTCCGGTTACTAACCGATAATTTTGATGATGTGCTGGATTCGGTACTGCATACCATAGAGGAAGTATTAAATGACGATACGGAATTAAAACGAGTGAAACAGCTGGAAAAGGAAATCAATAATGTAGAATCAAGAAAAAGCAGGTTAACAGATCTGTTGATTGATGGTAAAATAGAACAGCAAGCATACGAAGAAAAGAATAACAGTTTTCTCCGTAAACTTCATAATCTGACAGAGGAAAAAGCATATCTGGAAGAGAATATCGGACAGCAGAAGAATGTCAGCAAGCGTATGGCGCAGCTCCGTAAGACACTGGAAAATGAAGAAACAATGGATGAATTTGACCGTGTAGTGTTTGAGAGTATTGTGGAAAAGGTAATTGTCGGCGGGGATGATGAAGACGGAAACCCGACACCGTACAAGTTAACCTTTATCCTGAAATGTGATCAGAACTTAAATATAATGGATGCGAAAGCAGACTACAAGGCAAATCACAAGAAAGAGAGGGTGTCATAATGGAGCAGAATAAAGTGGAAATTTTAGAAGCGTTGAACAATGAAAAAATGTACTCATTAAGAGGTGACGAGGTTGGGAAAATGTGTTCACCAGAAGGTAACGACACATGTGGAGACGGTAGTACTGCTTTCCCACAAAAAACCTGACAGCACAATCAGCGTAAAAGTGGAGTTTGGCGAGGGAGAGGGCAAAGTACCACTTGATAATATCGCTAAAAGAGCCGAGGCGTACAAGCCGAAAGAGCGAGTTGCCTACAAAATGATAAAGGAATACATAGAAGCTAAATATGGCTTCAAGGTACATACTGCTTATATAGCGGAGGTAAAGAGAAGTTTGGGCTTGCCAATGTATGATGCCCCTAATGCGGTAGAAGAATTGAAACAGCCGAGAAAACATCCGACAGCAGAGAAAGTGGAAGCAATTAAAGATGCTTTGAAATATTTTGGGGTTATTTAATAGGTAGCCTGTTTATAGAATATCACATGGATTAGTAAAGCAAATAAATGATGGAAAGGGTGAGGATTATGGGTGGAAAAGAAGCATCACGGGGATTTTTATACCAGGGGTTTGCTTCAGTATTAGAGGCCTTAACTGATAAAAGTAACTGGGATAAGATATATGTCGAATTTCCAACATCAAATGATAAGGTTGATATAGCATTAGAGCAGCAAAATCAAATTGTTAAATGCATACAAGTAAAATCAACGATAAATACTTTTACCAAATCAGACATCAAAACATGGCTAGATGACCTTATAAAGGATATAGAAAGTCCTGAATATGAATTATTCTTAATCGGGCAATGTGATAAGTCCGCCAACACATTTATAAAGTCAATCGAAAAGTATTATGGGAAAGTGCTTGATAAAGAAGCAAAATCGTCGCTAAATGGGTTTGATACAGATTTGTTTGATAATAAGAGAATACGGTTTTTTATTTTGCCGTTTGAAATAGAAGTTTTAGAAAAAATTGTAAGAGATTCGTTGCATCAGTATATTTCAGATAGCAATCAAATGATGACGTTTGACCAAATTAGGTTTATTGCTTCAGCGACTGTAAATGACCAGATGATTTCTTCAACACATGGTAAAGGTATTGATAGAAAAGACTTTGATGAAGAAATGGAAAAACGCATTCTTCTTGTTGCCGATAAGTATTCCCCTAAAAGAATATCTATTGGTGTGAAAAGCTTTACCCGTGGAGCAGAAAACTTGGAAGAAGACACAGAGAGTTGTATATCATTCATTAATAAGTTTGATGGTCGCAATATAAAGGGTGAATACGATTGGAACAAAGATATTTATAGAAATTTGGAGGAATTTTTGCTCACAAATACAAGCAACAAGCATGCCTATCAAATATTTTTAGATACACATGCGTCTATAGCCTTTGCAGTAGGAAGAATTCTTGATAGTAAATCAGGTATCAACGTATTTCCGATACAAAAATCGTCGACCAATGGCACTGTATTATGGGATGTGAAACTGTCATCTAAAAGGAACTATACTAATTGGGATATTTCACACGAAAAGTTTAATGAGAATCAATATGATTCTGCATTAGTATTAAATGTCACTCGCAACATTTACGATGACGTGGTAAAATTCATAAAAGAAAACAATCTATCAATTGGACGTATCATTAATTGTACGCCAAGCGATGTTGGTGCTACAAATTTTTCGATAGAAGATGGAACACATGCAACTGCTTTAGCTAATTCAGTTTATAACGCTATTGGCAGAAGAAGCACTGTGGAACGGCGTGCAACACTACATATTTTTGCTGCTGCTCCAAATGCATTTATGTTTTTCTTAGGTCAAAATTCAGTTGGATTTGGCAAATGTATTCTATATGAATATGATTTTGAGCAAAGGAATTCTTGTACATATTCACAATCAATAAGTTTTACTAATTAAAGGAGGATCGTTTATGTCTACTGTACCGTCATATTTTAAAGATTTTTTATCTAATATTCGCTTGTCTGATAATCAGGTGAATGATTTGAAAACGGGGCATACCACGTTAAGAAAACGATTAGAGGAAGATGAAACCTTATCTAAGATTATTATTAGTACTTTTTTACAGGGAAGCTACCGACGTTCTACAGCAGTAAAACCTAAAAACGGCAACAAATCGGATGTCGATGTAATTGTTGTAACGAAATTAGACTCTGAAGAGTATACACCAGAGGAGGCTTTGAATTTATTTGTCCCATTTTTAGAAAAGCATTACAAAGACAAATATAGAATTCAAGGGAGATCAATTGGTATAAGTTTAAGTTATGTTGATTTGGATATCGTTCCTACTTCTGCACCTAGTGAGAGCGAAACAGGAGTACTTCAAGATGAGGCTATTATTTCAGAATACACAATTGAAGATTTTCAACAAAAGTTACTTACAAAATCGTTTAGTAATGCCTTACTTGAAAGTACATATAACATATTTTGTAGATCAGATAGCCAGCCTCAATGGAAATCCGAACCATTGCTAATTCCTGACCGTGAAGCGGAAAAATGGGATAAAACACATCCACTTGAGCAAATTCGATGGACGGTTGAAAAAAACAAGAATTGCAATACCCACTATA
The DNA here is from genome assembly GCF_016900655.1 of Drancourtella massiliensis. Taxonomy (GTDB): domain Bacteria; phylum Bacillota; class Clostridia; order Lachnospirales; family Lachnospiraceae; genus Sellimonas; species Sellimonas catena. The sequence continues at coordinate 19,112 of NZ_JACJKH010000030.1, read as the reverse complement.
TAAATGTTGTTAAGGCATTGAAGTGGTGGCGTAAAACACAATATCCAGATATGAAACATCCCAAGAGTTATCCGTTGGAACATTTTATTGGTGATTGTTGTCCAGATGATATTAAAAGTGTTGCCGAAGGTGTTGTATTAACTCTTGAAAATATCGTTTCCCAATACACTAATAAACCTTTTTTAGCTGATAGAGGCGTTCCTGAACACGATGTTTTTGCACGAATTACAGATGAAGAATATTCTGATTTCTACGATACGGTTTGTGATGCTGCTAAAATAGCTCGTGAAGCTTTTGATTGTGAAGAATTATATGATAGTGTTTGCAAATGGAGAGAGCTATTTGGTAATGAATTCCCACCAGCTCCAAAGCCATCAAAATCTAATTCTTCAACGGGATTTACAACCCGTACTGAAAAATCAGCAGCCATTCCAGAAGGAAGATTTGCATAGATGGAGTCAAAACAAATCCTTGATAAATTAAATCAGGCTCGAAGGGCTTTAGATTCATTATCGCAAGTTGAGATAATGGATGAGTGGCAATTTGATAATGAATTAAATGTTTGGTATTTACACTTAAGTATTGTGATTGAATGTGAAACACCATATTTCCCTCAGAAATCTCAATGGTTTTTCGTTGTTGGATCCGAATACCCAAACGGAAAAATTAAAGTATATCCAGACGTCGAAAACAGTATAACGGTTACATTGTATCATCAAGCCAACAACTCCAAAATTGAAAGAAACGGATTGTGGAGAAAAGGAGCATTATGCCTTGAGGTGAATACAATACCTAATTATCAATCGGAACCATATAGTGTAGATGAACGCTTGTTGTATCATGCAAAACGAGCAATTTGTTGGCTCGAGTTAGCGGCAAAAGGAAAATTAGTTACAGAAAGCGAGCCGTTTGAGCTGCCCGAATTTTCTATGAGCAATATTTTTGAAATGCAGTTTGCTTTCTCGGAAGATGTGGTTACCTTCATGCAATGGGAGAGTGTCGAATGTCGGTATGGAATAGCAGAATTAGATGTGTATAAAAGTAAACCATTTGTATACTATGTTAAGGTGTTTAAATCGCTAAGTAACAACATTCAGCATTATACAGAATGGGGAAAATATCTTTCAAAAACAACTATATCACCTCCAATTATTGCCCCGTGGATACTTATGAATCAGATCCCAGTTGTTAATGAGTGGCAAGCACCAGAAACATTTGGCGAATTGTTAGTTGCCTGTGAAAAACAACATATTAATATAATGTGTATCCTTCAAAATATTGTCTCAAAAATTCGGGACGGAAAACGGCATTTGCTTTTAATTGGTTTCCCTGTTCCCCGAATTTTTGGTGGAGACCCCGAGATAATTTCTTGGAAAGCTCTGTATTTACCGACTGTATCATATGGCAAAAGGACAGCAAAAGGATTCAGAAATAATCAACAGGGATGGTGGATGCGTGATAGATGTGAGGTATTCACTAAAAATGCAAAATTGGATTGGATCGTTTCAGAAAATTGGAACCAACACGAAATATCTCAACGAGGTAAAATGAGCGACCTGTTACTAAGGAAAAGAATATTGCTCATTGGAGCAGGTTGCATTGGAGCATCAATCGCAGAAATATTTGTAAGAGCAGGAGTATATAATATTACTATTGCAGATTCAGATATATTTGAAGTCGGGAACTTATCCCGCCATATCTTAAATCTAAATAATATTGGTGAATTTAAAGAATTATCGGTATGCAATTATCTTAACTCCCTAAATCCACACGCAAATGTTAAAGTTATAAATGATACTCTTTCAAATGATGACTCTTTTAAAACAAATATTGATTTGGATAGATATGATGTTATTGTTGATTGTACTGGGGAAAATAATGTACTTGATATTCTTCAAAGTACTAATTTTAAGAGAACTCATATTATAGCTTCAGTCTCTGTTGGATTGGGTGCAAAACGATTATATGTTACACTGATGAATGGTAACACTTTTAATTTTAATGCTTTTTATGATTTGATTTCCCCGTACCTACAGGCAGAAAAAGTCTTATATGATGATTACGACTTGCCAAGGAATGGAATTGGTTGCTGGCATCCGACTTTTCCTGGAAGAAGTGATGATATTTGGATTGCTGCTGCAACTTCCGTGAAGGTAATTGAAAATTACATTATATCAAAATCTCAAAAGACGCTTTCACTCATTTACGAGCAAAAAGAGAGCGATGGGATATTTGAAAGCTATGAGGTGGTGGAGAAAAGAGAGGATGGATAATTTGCTTTTTCAAGATAAGAATCAATCATATAGTGTAAAGTTCGACACAAAGGCTTATGAACAAATGCTTTATTATTGTGCTATTTCTAATCCTTATGAAACAGGGGGCATTTTAATTGGAAATTATTCTTCCAACCAAGCAATAGCTAATATTTTGCAAATAACACCACCACCCAAAAATTCTAGCCATTCAAAGTGTACTTTTCATAGGGGTATAGATGGATTGAAAAGAATTTTAGACTTGGCATGGGACCAAGGTCAGTATTATTTAGGAGAGTGGCACTATCATCCAAATGCATCGTCGGCACCAAGTAATATTGATAAAAATCAAATGATAGTTTTATCTCAAGACCAAAAACTAAAATGTCCAGAACCTATATTAATTATTGTTGGAGGTTATCAAGACAGTTGGAATATAAGTGCTCGGTTATTTGTTAATAAGCAAGAAATTATTCTCAATAAGCGGTAGCACTAGCCATTTGATAAGACGCAGATTTTTGTGTCAAAGTATAAGCTGTACTTGTCGAGTGGGGAAGAATTATTACGAGGATTGAAACAGGAGTATCAATCGTTAGAAGCGGAAAAGATGGAAGAAGATAATGATACTGAAGTAATGGAAAAAAGTAATTGTGCCACAGGCTGTTGCACAATTAGTATGGTGCAAAATTAATACCATCCATGATTTTGTGGGAAAAGGCTGCACGAACGGTATTAGTACTGTAAAAATATTGTCCAGATATCCGTAGTTTTGTGGGGATATAATTTGAATTTGTACGCACGTCGAGACGGTAGTGTTGCTACAAAGACGAGCTATGTAGAAATCCTTAATTTTAGGCACTTTTTTAAGCATATCGTCTTTACGAGTGAGAAAGATAAAATCAGAAATAAGGAGATAAAAAACTATGTCAATGTTTCGGTGGTAGTTGATATAGAGTGTGGAAATGCGAAGTTGGAAGCACTGTAGAGGGAACTGCTGAAGAAGACGAACGCCAGACGGGGATTCGATAGTCTTGCGGATCAGATTGAAGAACTGCGGGAGGAGAAACGGCAGCTCCTGCTTGAGGATGCCATGAACGAAGGGGCTATGCAAAAGGTGAGGGAACTGGAGAAATTTATAGACAGCTAGGATGGCCCAATCACCGAATATGACGAGGCACTTGTTCGCAGGCTGATCGAGAAAGTCACTGTGCACGATAATCACTTTACAGTCGAGTTCAAGTCCGGGCTGGAGACGGATGTAGCAATGTAAATATATTTTATTGGCGCTTGGGGGAACCTGGGCGCCTTTTAATGCGACAAAAAAACTGATTGTAAATGTAGCAATAATGTAGTATAATGCATGTACCATGGAGAAGAAGGGAGGAATGGCATACGAAGACATATAGTGTCAAAGATATTGCAGATATGCTCCAGACGAACCCTGAAACAGTTCGGAGATGGATTCGTGCGGGAAAACTAAAGGCTGATCAAACTTCCCGGAAAGATGGGAACATAGTGCGTGAAGATGAGCTCTATAAATATCTCCGTTCAACTTCAAAATATGCAACAGTTGCAGTTGAACTCGCTGTTGCCAATCCATTTCTCGCTTTAACAACAGCGGTTGGCGCAGGAGTTCTTGGGGCTATTGTCGCTTCAATTGCAACCAAAAAACCTAAAGGCAGTCATGACATCCGCATTCTGTCTGATGATGTAAAGCAGACACTTAAAAATAATATTTCTGAGAGTAAAGAAACGATAGAACGAAAGAAAGCGGCAATTGCTGAACTTCAAGCAGAGATTAACAGGGAACAGCAGCAAATTAAAGAGTATGAAACCGCTCTTGAGCATTTGTCAGACGCACTTTCAGAAATAAAAGGTAATGGATTAGGGGAGGTAATGGGGTAATGGCAGAAAATTCTATTGTTAGAAATAAGGATGAACTTGTCTCACATGGTGATGGTTTGGTGGATCCTGAATATAGAAAAATCCTAGAGGTTGTACCTGGGATGGAAGGGTTCGATATTAACGGGATGCTAGCTAAATTGATGCAATATGTAAATATGTCAGATGCCCTGAGCCACGTTGAGAAAACCCTTGAGTATGTAGTTCAGATTCCTATTAAACACAGAGATGCTTTCAAAGCCGGTGAGGTCTTTATCAATCAGAACACAAAAACTGGTGTTATGTGGCCTACTTTATATGAAACACTGGAAAATGGAAAAAGAAAGTTTGTGGATAATCTTCCTATTAAACCGGAGGAGATTATTCATGGAAACCCGTTCGAAAGTATTGCTGTCAGTTATCACAATATATATATGCAGCAGCAGATAGCGGAGTTGGCAGATGCTTTGCAGGAGACCTATAGAGCCGTGAGGCGGATTGAGCAAGGTCAGATGGATGATCGGATTGGCCTTCTGCTGGCAGGTCGTGATCAGATCCGATATTCTTTAAATGCCGCACCGGAAGAAAAGATTTCCGCTATGGCTTCCGGACGGAGTAATATGCTGGTAGCACAGAAGCAGTTGCTTCAGACTTTTAAGAGTCGCGTCGGTGGTTTTGAACCACTGCCTGAAGGCAAGTTTGCACGTTTTAGTATGGAACTCATGCATTCAGGGGCACACAGGAAAAAGGATCAGGAGTTCCTGGTTATTCAGAAGTATTATTCTCTGTATCTCCAGGCAACACAGATGGTTGCTGCATCCTATGCTATATGCGGCCAGATGGATGCTGCAGAGCAAGTATTTATTGATGCGGAGCAGGAGATGCAAGGAATAGATTTCAGTTCATTGCAGACTCTCCGATATATCCATAAGAAGAATATGGAGATGTTTTACTATCATGCGACAGATTACATCGCAACTGAGCGGGAGATTTGTCTGGAGGAAGCACAAGAGTATGATATGATTAACATACAGATGAGTGGAGATAAATTGTTGGAGGTGTTTCAGAATGTCAGAACGGAAAAGATTTCAGAATCAAACTCTGAACAGTGAGGACTATGAGAAAATTGAGGAAGGTGCAAAGGCGGTAAAAAATGGAGGCGCAATTCTCGCCACAGCCGGACTTCTCATTGGCGTTTGTAAAAAGTATGGACCCGCTCTCTTGAAGAATATAAACAAATTAAGAAGGAGCTAATGCGTGTATATTTGTACGAACATGAGTTTACAAACCATAGAAAACATATTTGAAATTGATTATTTATGTTGACTGGTTTATAAAAGATTTATGAGGAAGGGAGAAACATGGGATTATTTGGTAGTATTTTAAAAAATTTAATTTTTAGATGCTCAGTTACAACAGTCACGAAAACAAACCTATGAGCCGCCCAAACGATATACACCTGAAGAATATGTAATCTATGAACAAGAACAGTCTGGAGAAAAATGGCATGGAGTACCTTTGAACGAACTAAGCAAGGTGGCTCAAACAGTTTCTCATGGGAAATACGTCAAGGTTGACAAATACGGTTTTCTTGTTTTCCATTATACATCGAACTCGGGTAAGACGAAATATAGTACTCAATGTGAAATTGATGGGAATGGTCAGTTAAGTCGTATGAGTTACCGTTATTATCCGGGACAGTGGAGGGATTCAGCAGATACGTTTGTTGAGAAGGAAAATCAGATATTTATTTTTAGGTGAACGGTGTAATCTTGGCGTCCCGACATGTTCCCGTGAACCCTATCAGCTAAAAAGTAGTCGATATGGTACTGGGGCGGCATTTTACGAACAGGTGGAGGAAATGTATATCTAAATCATTTCCTCGTGCTATGTTGAGACGGTTGTGCTGATGTCAAAAGTTAAAGAATAGAATACTGAAAAAGTATAGAAAACAAGGGATTTCCGGGAGTCGGGGCTTGTCAGAGGACAGGTTTCGATTTCCGGATTTTTTCATTTTATAGGTAAGTAGAAACTGGTCTACTTTGGAAAATAATGGAGAGTTGGTGGCCAATTTTGATATTAGGGGTGTGGAGCTGACAGGTTGGAAACAAGAATAATCTGGAAGGAAAGGTATAAGGAGGCAGGAAAAGTGGATGGGAAAAGTCAATGACGGCGTGAAGTATGAGTGGATTGTCGCTCAGGAGGAGCTTGATAAGTTCTGAATGCAGAAAGGAACAGCTATTCTGTTCCTTTTTGCGGATTACTCACGTTTTGCCTGAATGATGTCCTCGATATCCCTGCCACCGTAGAAAATTCGGATCACAGTTATCGTGCGGCTGCCGTTATTTACGACATAATAGACGATGAAATTGTCTACCGGTACCCGATGCATCCCCATGCTTTTCCACGGCTCCCAATCCACGACAGCATATCGGGACGGCATAAAATCCAGCGACCGGATTTCTTTCCGAATACGATTGACCTGGCCCTCTGCTGTCTCCGGTGCCTGCAGGTCATAAGCGATGTAAGAATAAATCTCCCTCAGATCATCTTTGGCTTCCGAGGAGTAGATAATGGAATAGGTATCGCTCATATACCGAACTCCCGCTTTAACTCGGAATCCACCTCATCTGCTGTATAGGTTTTTCCGGATTTCATGGATTCCACACCTTTCATAAGCTCTGCATTCAGCTGTTCCCGGCTCATATCGCCGACTGCGGTAGGTTTTGTGGAAGGCAGGCGCAGTTCAAAAGGCATTCCCTTTTTTAGTACAATTTGACTGTAAAGCATCTGGATTGCGCTGGACGGGGAAATCCCAAGCTGAGAAAGGATTCCTTCTGCGTTTTCTTTTAGCTCCTTATCAATACGGGCATAAACTGCGGATGTATTTGCCATATCTATCACACTCCTTTGGATATATTATACCCACTTTCTTTTGCAAATGCAAGCAAATGCAAGCATATTTAAAATTTGTTTACAGACATGTAAGGAGGAATTGTAGAAAACTATATCAAATCCAATAACGAGTGGAAATTTGGCGGACTTTACTTTGACAAAAGCATTTTGTCAGAAAGCGAGTCGGTGTCTATTTTTGAGAATGTGAAGTGGGTTATCAAACGGCGTTTTTAGAATGGAACCTTCATCATTTCCTATCCCAATACGGTTATGCCAATGTGGACGGGGAGATGGTGATCGTGAAATAGTGGGGCTAAAAAGGAAATGGTTATGACACCGGAAGATACCAGAACTGGTATGGTTTTCCGGTCGGATCTGCTGTGGAGAATGCGGAGGTAAATATAAGAGACGGATGCTTTATAAACCCAGCAGCCAATATATAGTGCGGACTTGTGTTAATCACCTGACAGATAAGAACGGTTGTTCATAGAAGCACTTCACGAATGATGCCCTGAAACTGCCTTTTGTCTATAATTTCTATAATTGAGATCAGGCAACTTGAGCTTATCGGGCAAAGAGATTATAATGATAATGTGCTGATGGAGCTTGCAAATGATAGCATTATAAGTTCAAACAATTTATCAATGATAAAAATCTGATGTTCAGTTTGGTGAAGTCTAAGTTTTCAAACATTGGTAGCTCTTGGCATAATTTGTCGATTCCGTGTGGAAATAGAGTAGAAATTTTAGTGGAGATTATAATATGTCAATTATCCTTACCGATGAACAAGAAAAATTTATTGAGAAAGCTTTAAATGGGAAGAATATTCTTGTTGATGCCTGTGTTGGTAGCGGAAAAACAACGGCTATACAGGCTCTATGTACTCGTTTTCCTAAAAACAAAAAGATACTTTATCTTACATATAACAAGCTTCTTAAAATTGACGCTAAAGAAAAGATAAAGGGTAGAAATGTTACTGTAACAAACTATCACGGATATGCATGGTCTTGTTTAAACAGAATAGGAATGCAGGTCGGTGTATCAGATTTGCTTCAGGAATTTAATAAGAAGAAACCGCCTGTTAGAAAGTTTGATCTTATTGTCCTGGATGAATATCAAGACATAGATCAGGAAATTGCTGATATGTTAGATTATATAGTCAGCTGTAATCCCGAGGCACAGCTTGTTGCTGTCGGAGATATGAAACAAAAAATATATGATAAGACTGCACTTGAAGTGGAAGAATATATTGAAAAGTTTCTTGGAGAGCACATTGAATTAGAATTTACAAAATGCTTTCGTCTTCCAAATGATTATGCACAAAAGTTGGGGCGTATATGGAAAAAGAAGATTACTGGAGTTAGCAGAGAGTGTGAAGTCTCTGAAATGTCGGAGCAAGAAATAGTAGATTTTTTGGCTAAGCAGGAACCGAGCAAATTGTTATGCTTGGGAGCCAGACAAGGAACTATGGCAAAGACTCTTAACAAACTTGAATCAAAGTACAAAGATAAATTTAATAAGAATACCGTTTATGCAAGTATCTCAGATCAAGATACATCTGGGAAAGTGCAACCAAGTAAGGAAACAGCAATATTTACTACCTTTGATAGCAGTAAAGGGTTAGAAAGAGAAATTTGTGTTGTTTTTGACTTTACGGAAAGCTACTGGAGAATGCGAGTTGGACAACCTCAACAAAAATATGAGATACTTCGAAATATATTTCTTGTTGCAGCAAGCAGGGGGAAAAAGCAAATAATTTTTGTCCCAGGTAATGAAGAAACATTGTCAGAAGAATCTATTTCTACTCCAGAGGATATGAATACATCATTGGAGAACGTTAGAATATCGGAAATGTTTGATTTTAAATTTCAGGAAGATATAGAAGAGTGTTATGATCTTTTAGAAAAGAAAAAAATCAATATGGAAGATACCAGCGTAATCGATATTCGAAGTAATGATGGACTCATTGATTTATCTCCATGTATAGGTATTTTTCAAGAGGCATTTTTCTTTGATAATTATGACATTGACCGGGAATTTGCACTGTTTCGCCTGATTCATAAGGATAGAAAAATATTTAACGATAAGATTAAAGGCGTGGAAAAGAAGATTCTTTATCTAACATCATTAGAAACAAATCAACGTAGATATTACTCTCAGGTTTCACTGCCATTAGTTACAGATGAACAGAAAGAGTTATTAACTAGACGAATCGAAACACGTCTTAGACATGATGAAGAGGAACAAATTATTTGTAGTATAGCATTTGCAGAAAGACGGAACGGGGAAAAGGCGTTTGAGGCTCTTGGGTATGCGGATGTAAAAAAAGATGATACAATCTATGAACTTAAATTTGTTTCTCAACTTAACCATGAACATTATCTTCAGTGTGCGTGTTATATGATTGCACAAAATTTAGATAAGGGCATTTTATGGAACATAAGAACAAATGAAATGTGGGAAATTTCGATTCCGGATAAACAGAAGTTTATGGAGTCAGTAGTAAAAACCATTACCAAAAGACAATTAACTAAATATTATAAACCGAAAGGAAAATAGAATGAAAGAACACATAGCGGTAATAGATACAGAAACGACATGGAGCGGTGCTGTAATGACAGTGGGAATCGTAATTGCTGATGCGAGTAATTACGAGATCGTCGGGTATAAGTACTATGTAATCAAAGAAGCTTTGTGGGAAGGCGGAATGTTTGATTACGTTGTTCACATAAAAGGAATAAATGAGGAAAAGGTTTCCCGGAAAAAAATTGCGGATAACATTTCGTCCTTTTTAATGGAATATGATGTTTCTTCTGTTTTTGCCTATAACGCAGGATTTGACAAAAACTGTCTTGCGTTTATGAAAAATTTTGTTTGGCATGATATTATGCGAATTGCAGCTTACAGACAATATAATCCAATGATTCCAACTTCGGCAGAATGCTGCAAAACAGGCAGATTGAAACGAGGATATGGCGTTGAAAATATCATGAGAATGATTAGCAATAAGGATTACATAGAAACACATAATGCTCTGTTGGATGCAAGAGATGAATTGGAAATCATGAGACTTCTTGGACATCCATCCGATATTTATCCCCAGATTTAAAGCAAAATGAGGCGTTTGAGATCTTGCTGTTCCTATCAATTATCATCTTCGTGGAATTTCTGTCTTTTAGCATCGATGATGAGAAAAAATGAGATATTTGAATCTAATGCCTTCATCCTGCCGGTTAACAAAAACAGGTTTGGAACAAGACGAGGGGATAATTGCCTGGTTGCTGATTTCGGCGTCAAGGCTGCAGGGCAGTTTGGGCGAGAAGTATGGATGACTATGGTCATGTGTATGCGAACTACAGGGAGGTGCGAAGATATGATTTTGGAAACAGAGAGACTGCTTCTCCGTCCGTGGGAGGAGAAAGACGCAGAGGATTTATACCGATATGCAAGCCATCCGGATGTAGGTCCTATAGCTGGATGGTCTGTTCATACAAGTGTGGAAAACAGCCGGGAAATAATCCGGGAAGTTCTTTCCGCACCTGAGACTTATGCAGTGGTTTTGAAAGAAAACGGCCATCCGGTTGGAAGTATAGGGCTGATGATCGGTGAAACCAGTAATATCGGACTTCCGAAGACAGAAGGTGAGATTGGATACTGGATCGGTGTCCCTTATTGGGGAAGAGGCTTGATTCCAGAAGCTGTTCGGGAAATGTTGAGACATGGATTTGAAGATCTGAATCTGTCTAAAATATGGTGCGGATATTTTGATGGAAACCAAAAATCAAAACGAGTTCAGGAAAAATGTGGCTTTCATTATCATCATACAAGTGAAAATGTTCCCTGCGCTATAGAGGGCGTTTTACGGACGGAACACATCACCTGCCAGACGAAAGAAGAATGGAGCAACATGAAAGAAGGAATAAAATACTGATGGACATTAATCACATGGAAACAATCAATATTTATGGAGAGAATCGTTTTGCTGAACACACCAAAATCCGAGAAGCCTGCCGCGGTATCGTGGTGAAGGACGGAAATATTCTGTTGTCTTATATGGAAAACAGCGATCTGTGGATGATTCCCGGCGGTGGTGTTGAGGCCGGTGAAAGCTATGAGGACTGCTGCATCCGGGAATTGGCAGAGGAAACAGGGATTCTTGTGAAACCGTTGTACTGCAGCCTGATTATTAATGAATATTACGAAGAGTATTTGTATTCCAGCCGTTATTTTATGTGCGAAGCTGATGGTCATACGGAACGCTCACTTACTGAGCAGGAGGAACAAGAAGGTCTGGAGCCCAGATGGATTCCGGTGGAAAAAGCCATTGAAATTTTCGCAAAGCATCAGGAATATGGGCATATGGAAACGAAACGTGGGATGTATTTTCGTGAATATAAGGCATTGACAGCATGTTTACTTCATGAATGATGCTTGAATGAAGGATCAGCTTCGTGCTAAAAAATGAAAAACTGTAAAAACATGTATTTTTCGGGAATCGGAACTTGTCAAAGGACAGGGGGCGGTTTCCGATTTTTTATTGGTAAACAAAGCTCAAAGTCTCTGTTTTATATAGCTATCCGTTCCCATGATTCAGACCTGTTTCCTTATGGTTGATTTTATCAACAAAAATCAACTTTTAATCCATTGTTAATACAATCAATACAGGTATAATAATAGGCAAGGAAGGTGATAAATTTGAATGAACTAAATATAGCAAAAACGCTTGTTTTAAAACGTAAGGAAAAAGGAATTACACAAGAAGAACTTGCGGCTTATATCGGAGTATCAAAAGCATCGGTATCGAAATGGGAAACCGGACAAAGCTATCCTGATATTACATTTCTCCCGCAGCTTGCTTCGTATTTTAATATTACGGTTGATGAGCTTATCAATTATCAGCCGCAGATGATGAAAGAAGACATACAAAAGCTGTATCTGCGGTTATCCAATGATTTTGCTCAAAAACCATTCGATCAAGTGATGGATGAAATTCGGGAGATCAGAAAAAAATACTTTTCATGTTTTCCTCTGCTTTTTCACCTCGGTGCATTGTTGCTGAATCACTATATGTTGGCAAAGGGAAGCCGGCAGCAGGAAATTCTCCGTGAAGCGATTGATCTGTTTTCACGAATAAAAACAGAAAGCGATGATTTAACATTGTGCAGGAAGAGCAATGTAATGGAAGCTACCTGCTATATCATTTTGGAAGAACCTGATAAGACCATTGAATTACTCGCAGACGCAAAAACACCTGTGCTGAATGAAAATCATATTTTGTCAATGGGGTATTCTATGAGTGGTAAGCCGGATAAGGCTAAAGAGATATTACAAATTGAGATATACCAAAATTTCTTAAACATCATGCAAAGTCTTACTACGCTTTTACAGCTTGAGATAGCAGATGTACAAGCCTCGAAAAATATCATTGACCGGATTAATTGTCTTTCTGAAACTTTTCATGCACCGGAGTTACATCCTGCCACAATGCTTTCTGCATATTTAAACGTGGCTGCAGTTTTTGTCTTGCAAAATGACACCGACAACGCACTGGCGGCATTACAACAGTATTGTGATTTAGCAGTGGGAATATCTTATCCAATATCACTTCACGGCGATCGTTTTTTTGACAGAATTGATGAGTGGCTGGCAGAGCTTGATTTAGGTGTTCATGCACCGCGGGATGATAAAACAGTCAGGCAAGGCATCATTGACGGTGTTGCGAAGAATCCGGTCTTTTCGGTACTGGCTGATCATGTAAAGTATCGGCATATTGTTGAAAAACTTACATCTGTGTTAGGAGGATAGCGTTATGGATGTTTTAGTAGAATTTCTTCCTTTTTTGATTCCTTTGATCATAATTGAATGGATTCTTGCAATAACAGCACTGATACACGTTTTGAGGCATCCACATTACAAGTTCGGCAATAAGTCTTTCTGGATTGTTGTTGTATTGTTTGTACAGATAATCGGGCCGATTGTCTACTTTATTTTTGGCAGAGGTGAAGAATGAGTATTTTAAAAATTGAAAATCTCAGTAAAAAATTTGGCGGGCACAATGTTATCAATAACCTTAGCCTTTCCGTGCCTGAAAATACAATTTATGGATTTTTGGGACAAAACGGTGCGGGAAAAACAACAACAATGAAAATGATATTAGGTCTGCTGAAACCATCAAGCGGTAAAATATCGGTATGCGGAGAAGAGGTAACATACGGCGAAACCAAAACTAATCGTTATATTGGATTTCTGCCCGATGTTCCTGAGTTTTACGGTTATATGAAACCAAAAGAATATCTGGCACTTTGCGGTGAGATTACAGGGCTGGATCGAAAAGCAGTAAAAGCAAAGTCAGAAGAGCTTCTGTCACTGGTAGGGCTTGAGAAAGCGAACAAGCGTATCGGGGGCTTTTCCCGTGGGATGAAGCAACGGCTTGGAATTGCACAGGCCCTGTTATCGGAACCGAAACTGTTGATCTGCGATGAACCGACTTCCGCACTTGACCCGATTGGACGAAAGGAAATTCTTGACATACTGCTCTCGGTTAAAGGAAAAACGACCGTTGTTTTTTCAACACATATCCTGTCTGATGTAGAACGGATCTGTGATCACGTTGCAGTTTTGAACAATGGCAGTTTAGTGTTAAATGGGACCCTTTCTCAGTTAAAACAAAACCATCGTCTTGACACACTGCAGATCGAATTCCGTTCGTCGGAAGATTTGCAACGTTTTGCTGGGAATGAATGTGTTGGTATGCTTTTTCAAAATGCGGAGTGTACAGATTGCACGGTGATATTGAGGTCAAAGAATATCGATGAGGCAGCAGGACAGATTTACGATGCTATTTATAAAACAAAAATCTATCCGGTAAAGGTCGAAATTTTAGAGCCTACGTTAGAAAATCTGTTTCTGGAGGTGGTGAAGTGAGAGCGTTCATTGCCATGGCGAAAAAAGAATTTCTTGAAAGTATAAGAACATATAAATTGCTTATTGTTGCTACAGTTTTTTTACTTTTCGGTATGCTGAATCCGATTACGGCAAAAATTATGCCGAAACTTCTTTCGTCGTTTATGCCGGAAGGAATGGCGATTACTCCTGGTGAACCAGGTACCGTTGATTCGTGGATACAGTTTTATAAAAACATGTCAACACAGTTGATTCTTTTTGTCATTGTTTTTAGCGGTATCGTGTCAAATGAACTTACCAAAGGAACACTGATCAATATGTTGACCAAGGGGCTGCCGCGAAAAACGGTCATACTCTCAAAGTTTACAGCAATCATTTCCATATGGACATTGAGCTATCTGATATGTTTTGTAATAACGTTGATCTATACAAGGTATCTACTGCCGGGAGAATTGCCAAATTTACCTTTTGCTGCATGTTGTATGTGGTTATTTGGCGTACTGGAAATCTCAATGATGCTTCTTGGAGGGGCTCTGTCTGGCAGTATTTATGGATCCCTTCTTTTAGCAGTCGGTTTTGCAGGGGTGCTTATGCTTGCGAATATTTTTCCGAAGCTTGAAGAGTACAATCCATACTTACTGTCAACAGGATGTGTGTCTTTACTTACGTCAGAGAGGGTTCCATCGGATTTTTATGTTTCTATCATTGTAACGATTGCTTTCATCTTATTGATTATAATAAGCAGTATCTGTTCTTTTAACAAAAAACAGATATAGCAGCGATGCTGCATATGAGGAGGGACACAAGGCGTATTGGGCTTTGTGTCCCTCCTGCTCTTTTATTATAAATCCACTCTTAATGTACGTTTTGGTTGCCTTTTGCATTAAAACATGACATGCTATTGTCATAGATCGTAGTTATACTGAATGCAAAGGAGATGATGGAAATGAAGATAGATCGACTGATTGGAATTTTATCCATCCTTCTTCAGAAGGATAAGGTGACTGCTCCTTATCTGGCAGAAAAGTTTGAGGTATCCAGACGGACGATCAACCGGGATATTGAGGATTTGTGCAAGGCCGGTATCCCGTTGGTAACGACCCAGGGTGTAAACGGTGGAATCTCCATTATGGAAGGATATAAAATAGACAGTACGCTGCTGACCTCCACCGATATGCAGGCGATTCTTGCAGGTCTTCGCAGTCTGGACAGTGTAAGTGGTACAAACCGGTATATGCAGCTGATGGAAAAGCTGTCTGCTGGTGCCTCTGATTTTATGCCGGGCGGACAGCATATTTTGATTGATCTTTCTTCCTGGAGCAAAACCGCTTTGTCACCAAAGATAGAACTGATTCATGGGGCAATTGAGTGCGAAAGGTGTGTCAGCTTCCATTATTATGCCCCGAAGGGAGAAAGTGAACGGCTCATTGAGCCCTATTATCTGATTTTCCGCTGGGCCAGCTGGTATGTCTGGGGATATTGTCGGGAAAGAAAAGATTATCGATTATTTAAACTGAACCGGATGACAGAACTGCAGATGGAGGAACCTTTTGAAAAACAGGCAGCACCACTGCCGGATCTGTCCAATGAAACAGTGTTTCCCCACACCTATTTGGTAAAAGCATTGATTGCACCGGAATATCGGTGGCGGTTGATCGAAGAATACGGACCTGGTTGTTTTACTCAGCAGGTAGATGGAAAACTGTTATTTTCTTTTGGATTTACCGATGAGGATGCGATCCTTGGTTGGATTTTATCTTTTCAAGGCGGTGCAGAGCTTTTGGAGCCGGCGTTCCTCCGGAAAAAATTGAGTTCCTTTGGACAAGAACTGCAAAAACAATATGCAGATTCATGACAAACAGTTGTCCTGTTTGGTTTGATAGAATGAAAATACCAAACGGAAAGGAGGAAAAAAGAATGACGGCGTTTGATTATAAAAAAGAGTATAAGGAATTTTATCTTCCGCCCAGGAAACCACAGATTGTGGAAGTTCCTGAGCTGAACTTCCTGGCGGTGAGAGGAATGGGGGATCCGAATGAAGAAGAAGGAGATTATAAGGCGGCAATCGGATTGCTGTATAGTATTGCTTACACCATCAAAATGAGTAAGATGGGCAAACACAGGATAGAAGGATACTTTGATTATGTGGTCCCGCCACTGGAGGGATTCTGGTGGCAGGACGGAGTGCAAGGTGTTGATTACACACGGAAAGATCAATTTCAGTGGATTTCTCTTATCCGTCTTCCGGAGTTCGTTACCAGGGAGGAGTTTGATTGGGCCATACAAGAAGCAAGTGTGAAAAAGCAGATGGATTTTTCAAAAGTGGAATTTTTTACTTACCATGAGGGGTTATGCGTCCAATGTATGCATATCGGTCCGTATGATAATGAACCGGTGACGGTCCGGGAGATGGAGCGTTATGCCAAAGAACAAGGCTATGAACTGGATTTTTCCGATCAAAGATATCACCATGAGATTTATCTCAGTGATGTACGTAAGTGTAAGCCGGAAAACTTAAAAACGGTTATCCGACAGCCGATTAAATAAGGTGAAAAGAAAAAGCACTGTACCCATAAGGAAGTAGTTCTATTTATGCAGGGCGGCATGGCCGAAAGGCTGTGCGGTTCTGCATTTTTCTGCTTGTCAAAGATTCTTTGCGCGAGTATTTTAGGTGTGTAAAGGTAAGTTGCTGGCTTTTTTGAACCATGAGCTCGATAATGAATCCAGAAGGAGGTAACAAAATGAACATCGGTGCAAAAATTATCGAAATAAGAAAACAGAGAGATATGACACAGGAAGATTTTGCAAAAATATTCCATGTAACAATGCTCATGTGCCATAAAGTAACACAAAAAGCAACAGACAGCCGCCACAATTCCGTAAAGATTGATACTTGACAGTCTCCCGAAAGCTCGCTATAATAATAGACGTAAAATTTGAGTGGACTTTTCCGGATTCGGTCATCTTTTTGCCACACAACTGTCTTATGATAGTTGTGTGGCTTTTTTGTTGCCTGCATCTCGGAAATGTTGACAGAATGGAGGATGATTTTTTATGGAAAACAACTTCTTATCTCTGATCAAGACGTGCCGTAGTGTACGGGCTTACAAACCGCAACCTGTCCCTTCCGAGGCGTTGGACGCTGTACTGGAAGCCGGGACTTATGCACCTACCGGCGGAGGACGTCAATCCCCTACCATCATTGCAATCACAGACCCCAAATACCGGCAGGAAATCGCCAGGTTAAACGCAGAAGTGATGGGGAACAATACAGACCCTTATTATGGCGCGCCTGTCGTGATTTTGGTTCTGGCAGATGGCTCCGCAAACACCTTTGTAGAGGATGGAAGCTGCGTCCTTGAAAATATGATGCTCGCCGCCCATGCTCTTGGGCTGGGAACCGTATGGGTACATCGGGAACGTGAGATTTTCGACAGTGAAAGCGGTAAGGCTCTCCTGCGGGAGTGGAAGCTGCCGGAAACCTTGCGTGGCGTCGGAGCGATTGCATTGGGTTATCCAGCTAAGGAAGCCGGTCAGCCCGCAGCACGCAAACAAAACTATATTGTTCGGATTTAATAACCTGCTGTCCGGCGCAGTTTTCCTGCGCCGGACAATTTGTGGACGAGGAGGTAGAGTATGCAGACGAATAACAAAATGGCGGTTGCTCCTGTCGGAAAGCTCATCTGGCAAATGTCGCTGCCACCGCTGATCTCCATGTTTCTGCAATATTCCTATAATCTGATAGACAGCGCGTTTGTAGCGCGTCTGAGTGAGAATGCGTTGACGGCTGTTTCTCTGTCATTCCCGATTACAACCCTGATGAACGCAGCGTCCATCTGGATCGGTGTCGGTGTGAATGTATTGATTGCAGGGTATTTTGGGGAGAGAAAGCAAGATGAAGCAAATATCACCGTTACACACGGATTGTTACTGGCCTTTGGAATTGGGGCTTTGCTCAATCTTCTGTCATTGCTGATTATGAAACCCTACTTTCGGGCATTCACCAATAATGAAGAAATTTATCAGTTGAGCATTGCCTATATGAGCGTATGTTCGTTCATGCAAATTCCCAATATGGTGCATATCGCAATCCAGAAAATGATACAGGCCACCGGAAATATGGTTGCTCCCATGTGGTTCCAGATTGCAGGAGTCGTTGTTAACTTTGTGCTCAACCCCATTCTGATTTTTGGCATTGGCATTTTCCCGGCTATGGGAATCCTTGGCTCTGCAGTGGCTACTGTCGCGGGCTATTTGCTGTCCATGATTTTGGCGTTGGCTCTGCTGCTGGGGAAAAAGCAGAAGGTGAAGGTAAAGATCGAAGGCTTTCATTTGCAAAAGCAGATGATCGGCCGTATTTTTGCCTTTGGCCTGCCATCTTTTATTATGAACGCCCTCAGTTCGTTTATGGTGACGTTCGTCAATCTGTTTCTGGTGGCGTATTCTGATACGGCGATTGCATTCTTCGGTGCATATTTTAAGGTGCAGCAGTTGATTGTTATGACGGTAAATGGCTTAATCCAGGGTTGTTTGCCAGTCATGCGGTTTAACTACGGCGCAGGGAGCAGCGAACGGCTGCATTCCGCTTTCCGATACGGAACTGCTTTGGTCACCGGCATGATGATACTGGGAACGTTGGCTGTCATCTTTTTTCCGGCGCAGATTTTGGGATTGTTTACGGCATCGGAAGCCATGCGCTCCTTTGGAATATCCGCTATGCGGATTATGGCGACAAGCTATCTGTTTTGCGGTCTTTCTACTATGATTTCCACCTATTTTCAGGCCACAGAAAAAGTAGGTTCCAGCATGGCAATTCAATTATGCAGGCAACTGCTTTTCCTTGTTCCATCCTTATGGTGTCTGGACAAATTGTTTCATCTGAACGGAATCTGGCTTGCATTTCCTGTTGCCGAAACTGCCACTTTGCTCGTTGCTCTTGTGATGATGGCATGGCATCGCCGCAAAAATATCTCATAACGTGTTCCAGGGAGCTTCCTGTATAATTCAAATATAGGGAATCCCGTGAAAGGTGGTTGAGAAAAAAGGATACCTCAGAGTAAAATAAGATTGCTGACTTTGCGGGTTAGTAAAAATCTTATGAAACAGAGAGGTATCTGAAATGAAGTATAACACACAAAACGCAAAAATTGCATCTATTAAGGAAGAAACTTTAGTCCTTGG
>NZ_JACJKH010000029.1 GCF_016900655.1 Drancourtella massiliensis | reverse complement strand
TTATAAGCGGACCAGTAAAAATGCTTGCGACACCACCCTGTAGGGTGAGCGGTAACAATGCCCCTTTGGAGGGGCAAAAGCAAACCACCACTTGAAGTGGTGGTTAATGACTTAGTCTTCATAGTAGGCGTTTTTCTGACGATAAAGTGCAGATCGCTCTGCCTGGATATCCTTCAGTGACGGAAATTTTTTTGTTCCAGTGAGTCCCTGAAGCTCTTTTCTGGCTGCTTCATAGAGCATGATTTCTGCAGTATGTTCTTCACGGAAATCTCTGCGATTTGGTGAATTCAGGTATTGTTTATATACATTGCGATTCTTCAAGATGGTCATACGTGCATGATACATTTTATCGACGATATGCAATTTGGATTCTGTCATTTTAACTTTTGCAAGAGTTTCTTTTACATGTTCCTTGGATGAGGTTCGAAGCTTTTGTAAGTCTTCCATAGTTTCGATCCCATTCGTCTGCAGAAAGGCCAGTGTATCAGCCATTTTCTGTAGATTGCTGATCTTAACCTTCTGTGCATAGGCGCGGCTCTGTTGTGCTTTGATACAGGTTTCCAGATCTGTAATCAATCGGACAGATTGCTTTGTTTTGTGGTGGGATGTCTGTGAAAAAAAGGATTTTGTTTCAGACTTTTTAATATTCTCATAAATTCTTTTTTGATCGAATATATGGTTTTCAGAAATAAAATGCTGGATGAATTCTTTTTCAAAATCTGTCCCCAGAGAACGGCCTCGAATCGGCTTCTGTCTGTCAGGAAGCAGGTAGCTGATCCTGCCGCGGCTTTCATAGACCTCAATACTGTATTTCTCAAACATCTTTTTCTGAAATTCTTCCATAGAGTGGGAGTCCGTCATAATTTCTGTGATGACTCTTCGGAGGAATCCTTTTTCTGTTTCGAATTGCGTAGTATGTTGGCTTAGTGAAGGAGAGGATTTGATTTTGGAATCCAGCTTTGCCTGCCCTCTGCGCTGTGCCCAGTATTCTCGATCGGTGATGCGTACCTTTGCAGGATGCAGTAGATCCACCTGATAGAAGGATTCCTGCTGACACATGAGCATAGTCTGTGATTTTAAGTATTTCAGATAATTCTTTGTAACATGATGTTTATGTCCGGCGAGAGCATCGCCGGGCCGTTCCATAAAGTCCTGTCTTTCAACATCGTAAGCACGGACACTGTTGATCACGATATGCACATGAATATTGCCTGCAGAGTTGTGACCATCCGGATGCGTACAGACAAGAGCTTCGTGTCCAGGGAAATTTTTTTCTGCAAATTTCATCCCGAGAGCCTGTGCCTGTTGGGTTGTAAGTCCATTGTCATCACGATCCCGAGGATCAAAGCTGATGATGTAATGATGGGCTTTGATTTCAGTCCTGGTCTGATTCTTATTGAAGCGTTTGTTGGTCTCTTCACATTCTTCTCCGAAGGAATACGGATCACAGTGAATCCCTTCCAGAATGAAGTCTGATCGCGGAATATGATTCCCTTGTTCATCCAAAACAGCTTTGCCAGTGAACTCGTCATGCTGTGTTGTCAGGTAATCGGTTGCTGCGTTGTAATTGGAATTTTTAATTGAAATATGTTTAATGACTGCCACGATATTCACCTGCCATTTCTTTTACTGCATCACGAATGTTATAGATTTCAGCGATGCATTCTCTGATATCTTTCCAGATCTGATTTGTTATAGTTCCACCCTGATTCAGATATCTTGCAATCTGATTCAGGTTCGCTCCATAGTGTCCGAGATTGCGGAAAATCCGCAGAATTTCCGGGTCATTGAATACGACTTCCTGTTTGATTACAGGTTTACGATTCGTAATCAGCTGCCGGATATATTCGGTTCGGGGAAGACCTGCAGCTGCAGCATCTGCTGTCAGTACATCATAGAGATCTTTTGTGAGTCGAATTGTCAACTGATGGTCCTTAGGCGGTGGTAATTGTTTTTTTGGCCTTGCCATATATGTTCCTCCCTTTGATAAGCTGAAGGCTTTCGAAGACCGCACCTTGTGGTGCTGTTGCCGTGGGTTTGGGGAACGGAATCCCCAACAAGTTGCTGTGATGAAATGACCATGAAAATGGTTATTGAATCTCAAGGCGAAACTTGCTCTGGTCTACTGTGAAAAAGTCTTCTATATATTTTCTGCTCACGGAAAAATAAAGATGTGTACTAAGTTAGCAGAAGCACGCTAAAAGCACATGATTTTTAGAATAGAATTAAAAAAGAAATTCCTATAAAATATTGATATTCTCAATCAAATATTGGACATAGGATTTATTTATGATATACTACATGAAGATGTTTTTTATGTTTAAAAGGTATTTTGACATAGGATTTCATGTACAGAGAAAGTGGTGAGGTAGACATCATGGCAATCAGTTATCGCAAACTTTGGATACAGTTAATTGATAGAAATATGAATAAGACAGAACTAAGAGAGGTATCTGGAATTACAACTAATGCGTTAGCTGCACTCGGAAAAGATGAGAGGGTTACCACAGATGTGCTTAATAAAATTTGTCTGGCTTTAAAGTGTGATGTTGGAGACATAATGGAAATCCTTCCAGATGAAGAATATAAAAAGAGACATGAGCGAGGAAAGAAATTGAATCCTGTACGCAAAAGGGGGGAATGATGTAGATGATAGAAATGAGAGTATTATCAGCACCCTTTGTTTGTCGAACCAAAGATCTTTTATGGTATCGAGAAACAAAACAGTGTATTGAACTATTAAAAGAGGGAAAAACCCTTGATGAAATAAAAGAATTGAGCCAGAACGAGAATATTTTTAATGCTGCATCTTCAAGCCGTGCGGATAATATTCGTGTTGTTACGGCGAGACGAGTGAAGGCGGTAAACGAAGAGTTTCTTGATTTCTTCACATCTCAGGATGCAATGACACAGAAGCAACTCTGCATTGTTTTGGTAATGCTTACTGACCGTACATTTTATGAATTTATGAACAACATCTTCCGAGAAAAAATGATCCTGGGAGTCTCAGAATTGTTTGACAGTGATCTTATTGGATTTGTTCATAGACTGCAGGAATCTGATGAAAGAATTGCGAAGTGGTCAGATGCAGCAGTGATCAAAGTTCGAGATAATTACAAACATATTTTGAAGGAAGCTGAGTTTATTTCAGAATCAGGTACAACAAGAGAGATTGTACGTCCAATTGTAAGTGATGCAATGAAGACATTCTTACAGGACGAAGGACTAACGCCGATTTATAAAATCTTAGCAGGAGAAAACGTATGAAAACAATAGAAGAAAGACTGGATATCCTGGAAGAGAAAATGAGGCAGGAGTCCTTTCGAACAAACACGGGACTAGGCGGAGAAGTCGGTTATTATGTTTTCGATTATGATCCCGATCAGGAGCTTGTGGTTCGCGAACGAGTGGAGAGCTTGGGAAATTCCAATACGATTCTGAAGTTTGGATATCAGTTGAAAATATTTGATTTGTACGAGCTGATTCTTCAGCTACTTGAGGAAGAAGACGTCTTGGAAGACTTAAAAGATTTGGAAGAAGAGGAAGGAACAGATTATGTGTTCCAGAGTATATCTGATGTGCTTCGTTTTGATGATAAGGATAGCTTGATTATCAACTACATCATGGATAATACTCCGAAAGATTCGGTGGTTTTCCTTACAGGGGTGGGAAAAAGTTATCCAATTTTAAGATCACATAAGATCCTTAATAACTTGCATCAGGTAATGGATCACTGCCCGGTGATCCTGTTCTTCCCAGGTAAATATAATGGTGACTCTCTCAATATTTTCGGAGAGGCTGCAAATGATCAAAACGAAAATTACTATAGGGCATTTCCGATAGTTGAGAGATAAGAGAGGGAACGTAGTATGAAGATTCAAAATATGTTTTTAAAGGATATTGACCGTCAGATCTCCGGCGTTATCAAGGTTGGACAGATAGAAACAGAGGATAAGAAGCAGGAGTTAGATGAGTACGTTGTTACAAGAGAACTGACAAAGCATTTCCGTGAGTTCTTTGATAATTATACGGCTAGCATGGACAGACCGACAGACAATATAGGTGTATGGATTTCCGGCTTCTTTGGAAGTGGTAAATCTCACTTCTTAAAGATATTATCTTATGTCCTAGACGATACTCTTGTAGATGGAAAGCATGCCAATGAATATTTCAAGAACAAAGAAAATATTCAGGTGGATCCAACCATCTATGCCAATATGGAACGTGCCTCTCATACCCCGACACAGGTGATTCTGTTTAATGTTGATTCTAAGAGTACTTCGACTGCAAAGTCTGATAGTAATGCTATTGTTACGGTTTTCAATCGTGTTTTCAATGAAAAGCTTGGTTACGATGGAGCAAATCCAGCCCTGGCAGATCTGGAAAGACAGTTAGATGAAGAGGGACAGTATGAACTGTTCCAGGATACATTCCGCCGTTTACATGGACAGGAGTGGAAAGAAGTAAGAAATAAGTTCCGTGTTATTCGTGGACGTGTAGAAAAAACACTTGTCGATATGGGATACATGGATGAAGAAAATGCAAAGCTGTGGGTAAAAGAATCTACTACACAGAACTATCAGATTGCCATTGAAGATTTCGCTGAACGTGTTCATCAGTACATCGAAAAATCCGGTAAGAGAGTGGTTTTCCTGGTGGATGAAATTGGTCAGTTCATAAGTACAGATTCTAAGTTGATGCTGAATTTGCAGACGATGACAGAAGAACTTGGTGTTCGCTGCCATGGTAAGGCATGGATCATTGTAACTGCACAGGAAGACATTGATTCCATGACCGCAAATATGGATGTTACAGCGGAAAGTAAGAATGATTTCTCAAAAATCCAGGGAAGATTTAAGACCAGATTATCTCTTACATCAGTCAATGCAGATGAGGTAATCCGAGAAAGAATTTTAAAGAAAAATGAAGCCGGCACCATGACACTAAAGGCGCTGTATGACTCTGAAGAGACTGTTATTTTAAATGCGGTGGACTTCAAGGACAGTGGCCGTGAAATGAAGAAATTCAAGAATGCTGATGAGTTTGCAGAGGTGTATCCGTTCTTGCCTTATCAGTTCCATTTGCTTGCTGATATTTTGAATGCAATTCGTTTAAACAGTTCTTCCGGACGTCATCAATCAGAAGGTGAGCGTTCTATGCTTGGAGCTTTCCAGCAGGCTGCAAAAGCAGTGATGTACCAGCAGGAAGGAACCATTGTTCCGCTGTATCGCTTCTTTGATGATCTTGTGGAATTTATTGACCATACACATGCGATTGTAATTCTTCGAGCACAGGAAAATGAAAGGATCAACCCAAATAAGGAAGAGGATTGCTTCCCGGTAAATGTGCTGAAGGTACTTTTTCTTCTGAAGTATGTCCAGGGAATTCCGCTCACTGAAAATAATATCGTGAACTTCATGATGACTAACATTCATGAGGACAAGGCTGATTTAAGAAAGAAAGTAGCTGATGCATTACAGCTTCTTGTGAATAATCTTCTTGTTTCGCAGATTCAGGATACATATGAATTCCTGACAGATGAAGAGCAGGATATCAACCGTCAGATCCGTGATCGTAACGTATCTGAGCGTGACATTATGGCTGCAATCACAAAGGTGGTTTATGACAGCATTTACAACAATGCTCGTTTCCGTGTCCCTAAGTTTAATGGTAGATATACTTTTGCGTTCAATCAGTTTGTTGACAATATTCCGAACAAAGGAAATCAGAACAATCAGATCGGTCTGCGTATTATCACGCCTCGTTATACAGGTACAACTGGTGATGGTAATGTGGACGATACGACGCTCTCTATGATTTCTGCCAGAAATCAGGAAGCGATTTTGAAACTGCCAGTGGATAGCAATCCATATTATAAAGAGATGCAGAATGCACTCAAGATTGAAGATTATATCCGTTCCGTCGCTGATCCTCAGAAGGGAAAATCAACGATTATCCGTAATACTAAGGTTCAAGAAGCTGGTAAGAGCAGGGCAGCTGCACTGGCTGCATTAAAAGAGGCTATTGGTAATGCCGACATCTTTGTAAATGGCCAGCATATTACAGATATTAAGTCACGTGATTCTGTAGTTAGAATCAATGAAGCACTGGGAAGATTAGTGGATACGATCTACTACAAACTGTCCTATATTGATTCACCGAAGGATGACATCGCAATCAAAAATCTATTCAAGACAGATAACCAGACGAAGTTGGAACTGGGAGATGCAGGAGAGCCAAATTCTTTGGCAGTGAAGGAAGCTTTTGAATATATCAATAGGACCACTTCTGCACATTCCATGATTTCCATGAAATCTTTGTTGGATCATTTTGCAATTGCTCCATATGGGTATACCGAAATGGATACGAAGTGGATCATTGCAAAATTGTTCAAAGATGGAAAGCTCAGTGCTACAGCAGAGAAAGAGCCGATTACGATCTTTAACCGTGATGCAAATGACCTTGGAACTTATTTCACAAATCGCAGATATGAGGACAAGTTACTCTTCAAGGCAAAAGAGATCATCGATCCTGCTCAGATCAATGATTGTCGAAAGGTAATTAAAGAGTTATTCAACCGTACTGAAACTTCGGATGACGCGGATCATGTAATGTCAACATTTAAGGAAGCATCTCTCCCGCTCAAGAGAGATCTGGAATGGATGTTACGAGAGCAGAATGCGCAGCCGAAATATCCTGGCAAATCCATCATGGGAGAAGTAAAGAGTGCTTTGGCTCAGTTTGAATCCATTACTGATGAAACTACTTTCTTTCGTACAATCTCTAGACAGAAGGCTGAAATACTTGAATTGGCAGATGATCTGGCTCCGGTACGTACCTTCTACAATAGCGATACACAGAAGAAAATCTTCGATGACTATGGTCTTCGTGCACTTAAGTTCTATGACTCAAGTAAAGAGCATATCACGGATGTTACTTTAACAAGAGTTGTTGATGAGATCAGATCTATTATTACAAATCGTTCTCCATATGAGAAAATTAAAGATCTTCCAAACCTCTATGAGAAGTTCATTGAGAGTTATAACCGTGTACTGGATGCTAAGTTAGAACCGGTGAATCAGGTGATTGAACAGGATCAGAAGATCGTCATGGATGCTTTGGAGGGGAAGGAATATCAGAGCAGATATGAAGCACGTGTGAAACGTGAGTTCCACGATCTTCTGGAGCGTGCGACTAATGAACAGAATATTTCAGATATGCTTGGGTTCAAAGACAAGGCAGATAGCTTATGCAAGAAATATTTGGATGAGTTCGCAAGAATTCCGGATCCGAAGCCTACACTGGATGATCAGGATGATACAAACGGTGGTGGAAATGGAGAACAGGTACCTCCTACCCCTAAGAAACCGAAAGTAAAGAATGTCATTGCACGCAATATTGTTGCAGATACCTGGTATATCAAGAATACGGCAGACATTGATAATTACCTCAATAATCTAAGAAAGCAGATCGAAGCAGAGCTTGCAGATAGTGATGAAGTGAGACTGCATCTGTAAGAAAAAGAAAGGTGCTGGAAATGGATAAGACAGCAATTAAAAATTTTGCCATATGGGCAAGAAACAAATTAAAGAACGAAATTAAGGTAAGAGCTGGTTTTATGGGCATTACCGAAAGTGGTATTGCGACTCCGCTTCCGGCATCCACATCAGATATTCAGTATTTTGATGTTGCTTCCAGCGAACCTGTAAAGTTGCAGGGTAGAGAAATTGAAATGCGTAGACGAGTTGTTTCTAAGCTGGAGCAGCATGCTAAAGAATCTGGCTATCAGACAGCTTATGACAGTTTGATTGAAAATATGGCTTCCGAGTGGTTTAACCGATTGATTGCCATTCGTTATATGGAAGTGAATGACTACTTTTCAGATGGACTTAGAATGCTTTCCTCTGTTCAGGCAGGTAAGCAGGATCCGGATATTGTAAGCAGACCATTTGATTCAGATCTTGAGTTTACTGATGCTGAGAAAATACAGATCAATGACTGGATGGATCACAATAAGGCTGATAATCTGTTTAGATTTTTACTGTTAAAGCGTTGTAATCAGCTTGCAGAATCCCTTCCAGGTTTATTTGAAGTGGCAGGCGATGCGTCTGAATTCTTTCTTCGCCTGGGATTTGTAGAGAAGGATGGATTTGTATATAAGCTTGTTCATGATATCGATGAAGAGGATTGGAAGGATCAGGTACAGATCATTGGTTGGATGTATCAGTACTATAACTCAGAGTTCAAAGATCAGACCTTTTACGAATTAAAGAAGACGAAGTCTAAGGTGAAGAAAGAACAGATTGCACCCGTCACACAGTTATTCACTCCAGATTGGATTGTTCGGTACATGGTTGAAAATTCATTGGGACGAATTTGGCTTGACGGTCATCCTGATAAAAATTTGAAATCAAACTGGAAATATTATCTGGATGAAGCTGAGCAGAAATTGGATGTTCAAGTAAAACTGGATGAGATAAAGGAAAAGTATAAATCTCTTAATCCTGAAGATTTGACATTTATTGACCCTTGTTCAGGTAGCGGTCATATTTTGGTTTATGCTTTTGATGTGCTGGTACAAATTTATGAGTCCAAAGGATATACAAGAAGAGAAGCTGCAAAAGCAATTTTAAAGAACAATCTTTATGCTTTAGATATTGATGAACGTGCGTATCAGTTAACGTATTTTTCATTAATGATGAAAGCACGGGAATACCATGGACGAATTCTTGACTTGGGAATCCGCCCAAATGTTTACTGCATTGAAGAAAGTAATCCTATCTCAAGAAAGCAGTTAGAGTATTTCGGAACTTCAATGGATTCTTCAGAACAAAAGAAAGCAATTCAGCAGATGAATGAATTGTTGGATGTTTTCAAGGATGCAAAAGAGTATGGCTCTATATTAAATGTTCCTCAATTAGACTATGAATTGCTCAAGAGATTTATAGGGGATTCAGAGAAGGGACAATTGAGTTTTGATGCCTTCGCAGAAAACAGTTTTGGTTTGGATGATGCTAAGAATCTTATAAATAAGTTGATTGAACAAGCAGAAGTTCTTTCCAAAAAATACTGGATTACATGTACGAATCCTCCATATTTTGGCTCTGACTCTATGGGAGAAAGATTATCAAAGTATGTTAAGAAGTATTATCCATTAGCAAAGGCAGATTTGTATTCAGTATTTATAGAAAAATGTAGTAGCTTTGGGACTCAATACGGTCTTCAGGCGATGATAACTATGCATTCATGGATGTTCCTATCTAGCTATGAAAAGTTTAGAGGAAAACTAATTCAAAGAAAAACTATTTTAAATATGGCTCACCTTGGGACAAGAGCATTTGAAGAAATTAGTGGCGAAATCGTTCAAACAACTGCATGGGTAATGAGAAGTTATTGCAGTAATTACCAAGCTACATATGTAAGACTTGTTGATGAAATGTCCCAAGCAAAAAAAGAAATGAGTTATTTGAGCGGAAAGAATAGATATATTGCAGAACAAGATAATTACATAACGATTCCAGGTAATCCTTTGGCATATTGGATTTCTGAAGGATTTCAGAAAATTTTTAATGAAGGTGATGAGATTACAAAGTTCATTTCGTCTCGTGATGGACTGACTACGGGAAAAAATGATGATTTTATTAAATATTTTTGGGAGGTTTCAAGAACTGAAATTCAATTCGGATGTGAAAATGTTGAGCAGTTCTGGGACAGCGAAAGAAAATATGCACCATTGATAAAGGGTGGTTTATATCGTAAATGGTATGGTAATAATTGGTTTGTTATTACTTATGATCGTAATTCTTACAATAAACTTTCGAATTGTGGAAATAAGTTGCCGTCAAGAGAAGTTTATTTCTTCCCGTATATAACTTGGAATCGAATTTCTACAAGAATGGCTTTTAGATACTGTGAACAAGGATATTTATTTGAGAGCGCAAGTTTGATTGCATTTTCATCAAAAGAAGATGATTTATTCTATGCATTGGCGTTTACAAATTCGATACTTTCCAAAGCAGAAATGCAGTTGATAAATCCAACTACAAATATGCTAACTGGTTATGTGGATGCACTGAAAGTGCCAAAACATGACATGCGTAGGAAATGTATTGAACTAGCAAAAGAGTGTGTTGATTTGTGTCGAGATGATTGGAATTCTAAGGAGACGTCCTGGGACTTTCTCAGACATCCATTAATATCAGTAATAGCAAAGAATCGTCTTTTGTTTGATGATATAAGTAATATTGATATGTCTGAATGCTTCTCATGCTGGGAGAGTGAATGTGATAATAGATTTAAGACCTTAAAGAATAATGAGGAAGAACTTAATCGAATCTTTATCAATGCTTATGAAATGCAGCATGAGTTGAAATCTGAAGTTGATGAAAAAGATATTTCGGTTCGCAGGGCAGATTTACAAGCAGATATTAAGAGCTTTCTGTCTTATGCAGTTGGTTGTATGTTTGGACGTTATTCAATTGCTACGGATGGTCTTACGTATGCTGGCGGTAAATGGGATGCATCAAAATACGCTAGATTCATACCCGATGAAGATAACGTAATCCCAATTACTGATCAGAAATATATGGATGACGACATTGTTGGACGTTTATGCGAGTTTTTGAGAGTTGTATACGGTGACAATTCTCTGGAAACCAATCTTGATTTCATTGCTAATGCTCTCGGTGGAAAGGGATCTACAAGTAGGGAAATCATTCGAAACTACTTCTTGAACGATTTTTTCAAGGATCATTGTAAGATCTATCAGAAACGTCCAATTTATTGGCTCTTTGATAGCGGAAAGCAGAATGGATTTAAGGCTTTGGTTTATATGCATCGTTGGGATAAGGATTCCATTGGACGCGTGCTTGTATATCTTCATAAGATTCAGGAGAAATATGAGATCGAGGTACGTGCCATTGATGCGATGTTGGAGCATATAACTGATAAGCGTCAGCAGGCAGCTGAGGAACAGAGACGAGATCATCTGTTAAAACAGATTGCAGAAATTAAAGAATATGACGAGGGTCTGGATCATATGACCAATGAACATATTGATATTGATTTGGACGATGGCGTCAAAGTGAATTATGAGAAGGTGCAGACAGATCGTAATGGTAAGAAGTTTAAGATTCTTGCACCGATTAAATAAAAAGAGACAGAGGTAATGGTATGGATGAACTGAATCTTCAAGAAATTGAGAAAAAGCTAAATACAGAATATCAAAGTGGCCAGAGAATGGTTTTCTGGTACGATGCGGAAAGCTCCTTTGAAGATGAGGTTGACCAGCTGAATCTTCCGGGGGTTCAGATTGTGCATCTATCTGAGAAGAATGCATTCCGAATAAAAATGTTATTAGAGCATGAGGAGCCGGATAGTAGGTTTTTAATTTATGCGCCATTTGAAAAGCCGGATGTATCAAAGAACCACTTGGAGGATACTCTGTTATATTCGAGAGAGTTTTATGCAGACAAGCTTTCTTTGATTGCTGCTGAAGTAAGGCTTCCGGCAAGACTTCGCAGCAGCTTTGAAGGATTAAAGGATTTCTTTAATGCAGGAAAAACTAAGCTGACAGTGGCTCAGAAAAAAGCAGGTAATGAACGTATCAATGCTTTTGTTGAACGCTCTCATGATTTTGATATGACATCAGCAGACGAGGATCTGGTGATGCTGATTGCCATGTCTGTTGTTGCGAAAGCAAGAAATACGACAGTAGATGATCTTTTCTATGCAGTATTTTCAGCAGGAAGCATTGAGCAGCAGGAGATTATTGCAGAACTTTCAAAGTTTGGATTAGAAGAAGCATTCTGGAAGTTGGCAGATAGTCGCTTTGGATATGATGATCCAAAACCAAGTCTGTTAAAACTTGTGATGTCGCTATTTGTTGTATATACGTTCCATGACGATCTGGAGATTGCACCGAAGGAATGGAAAATCTTCATGCAGGATCGCATGAAGCGACAGGCAAGTAATGTTACAGTTCTTCTGGAAAATATGATGAACAATGTGATCTACCAGGAATGTTTTGATGAACTGTCTGATCTGGTGTCGGAAAAGCTGAGTGTATCCAAGGTATTAAGTATGATTCCTATGGAAGCATTGGTAAAGACCGGATCATTCAAAGTGATTGATCATGCAATCATGACGTGGATGATAGAGCGTATTCTTGCAGAAGATAAGAATGCTTCTCTTAGTGGATATAGCATTACTGATCTTTGCGGTATTCGTGAGAAATTGCATTTCCATAGCTCTTTTAAGGCAGAATATACAGCAATACGAGCTGCCAGAAAAATGTTGGATGCGACTGGTTTTACTGTAGAAGATCATTTGAAGGATCAGATCAATTCTTATGTAAGTAAAAACTATAGGATTGATACGGAGTATCGTCATTTTATTGCTGCTTATGATCAGATCGAGAATACTACTCCGTTTGAAAAGGTTCGTGAACTGATTCAGAACATCTACACAACGGAGTATCTGGAGAAAGCAATATTTGCTTGGAGTACGGCATTTGAGAAGAATGAATTGCAGGAGATTATTCCAATGCAACGTCACTTCTATGCAGATGAAGTAAGACCGATTAAAGAAAAGGTTGTAGTTATTATCTCTGATGCATTCCGTTTTGAAGCAGCAAAAGAATTGGAAGAGGTATTTGCGGAAGATCAGAACTGCTCCGTCAAGATGAAAGTAAAGATGGGGACACTTCCTGCAGTGACGACAGTTGGAATGGCTGAATTGCTTCCACACAAAGAAATTGAGATGGCGGAGGATGATTCTCATAAGATTTTGATTGATGGAAAACTTTGTGCGACTACTGTTCAGAGAGAACAGATTCTTCAGTCTGCCAATCCGAATTCTGCGGCAATTGATTTTGATTCCATCAATGGAATGAAGACATCTGAACTTCGTTCGTTCACCTCTGGTAAAGAAGTAATTTATGTTTATCACAATCGTATTGATGCGACCGGTGAAGCGTTGAAAACGGAGAACTCCGTGTTCAAGGCAGTAGATGAGGCAATTTCAGAGATCTTCAAACTAGTGAAGAAGCTTTCAAAGAGTGGAAATGTATATCGCTTCTTGATTACTGCAGATCACGGCTTTATTTATACGAGAAGACCTTTGGAGGCAACAGATAAGCTTGACACTGAAGCCGGTAAAGAAGGTTTTGCAGATAGACGATTTATTATTTCAAAGAGTAATCTGTCCAGACTTGGTATATATGCAGTAAGATTAAGTGCCGCATTGAATAGTAAGGATGACCGATATATCAACCTTGCGAAGGGAATGAGTGTCTTCAAGTGTGGTGGTGGAATGAATTATGTGCATGGTGGATCATCACCTCAGGAGTTACTTGTTCCAACATTATATGTAAAGACACAGCGTGGCGTAGTTGACACGGAAGATGCGACAATCAATTTGATTACTGAAATCAGAAAGGTCACCAATCTGCGGTTGTCTCTTGACTTCTATCAGGAAAAGCCGGTGAGCGATCTTGTCAAGGCGGCTACATATCGAATTCACTTTGTATCCAGTGAGGGAGAGATTATTTCCAATGATGTGATTTATAAGGTGGATTCTAAGTCTGACAAAGCTAGAGAGCGTATTGGCTCACTGAAATTCGATATTAAAAAGAAAAACTATGATAACAGTTTGAGATATTTCCTCAAAGTGATTAATGACAAGACAAACGTGGAAGTCCTTTCCAGACAAGTAATTATGGATCTTCCATTTACGGATGATTTTGGATTCGGGGTGTAACAGATGGACATGTTAGAAGAAAAAGATAATACAAGAGAACAGATCCAGCGTAAATTGCGCCAGAATTTTGATGGCAAAATTGTTCGTAAGGATCTTACTAAGAAAATAAAAGAGGGAGCCAATGTACCGGTGTATGTACTGGAATTTTTGCTCGGACAGTACTGCAGCTCGGATGACGAGGATATTATTCAGTCTGGTGTAGATACAGTGAAGAGAATTTTGTCCGAAAACTATGTTCGCCCGGATGAATCTGAAAAGGTGCTTTCTAAGTTGCGCCAGACGGGATCAATGACCATTATTGACCGTGTGACTGTGCATCTGAATCTCAAATACGATGAGTATGAAGCAGAGTTTTCAAACCTGGGACTTGGTGGAGTACCAATTAGCGATGAGTATCCAACGAAGTACGATCGTCTGCTTTGTGGTGGTATCTGGTGCATCATTCAGCTTGAATACAATAACAACGATTACGCTTCTGAAATTATTCTTGAAGGTAATAAGAAGAATAAAAAGAATGCTCCTTTGATTTCTATTCATAAGCTGACACCAATTCAGATGCCTCATGTGGATCTGGATGATCTGAAAGATGGAAGAAAGGCATTCACGAAGGACGAATGGCTGGATATTTTATTGCGTTCTACGGGTATAGAACCGGATGAATTTACATATCGTGAAAAATGGCTTCTTCTGACCAGAATGTTGCCACTTGTAGAGAATAATTTCAATTTCTGTGAGCTTGGGCCTCGTAGTACCGGTAAGTCTCATATCTACAAAGAGATTTCTCCAAACAGTATCCTTGTTTCTGGTGGTCAGACAACCGTTGCAAACCTGTTCTATAACATGGGAAGAAAGACGGTTGGACTTGTTGGAATGTGGGACTGTGTTGCATTTGATGAGGTGGCTGGTATTAACTTCAAGGATAAGGATGGCGTGCAGATCATGAAAGACTACATGGCATCCGGATCCTTTGCTCGAGGAAAAGAAGAGATAGCTGCCAATGCATCTATGGTTTTTATTGGAAATATCAATCAGAGTGTGGATGTACTTCTTAAGACCTCCAGTCTGTTTGATCCTTTCCCAGTAGAGATGGGAACTGATACTGCATTCTTAGATCGTATGCATTGCTATAACCCAGGATGGGAGATTCCAAAGTTCAGACCGGATCATTTTACGAATGATTATGGTTTTATCACAGATTATCTGGCTGAGTTTGTGAGAGAACTCCGAAAAGCAAGTTATGGAGATGCGTTGGACCGGTACTTCCGATTAGGAAGAAATCTCAATCAACGTGATACGATTGCTGTCCGTAGAATGGTAGACGGCTATGTAAAGCTGCTGTATCCAAATGGAGAATTTACGAAAGATGATATCGAAGAAATCCTTCGAGTGGCACTTGAAATGCGCCGTCGTGTAAAAGAGCAATTAAAGAAGCTGGGAGGCATGGAGTTCTATGACGTGAATTTCAGCTATATCGATAATGAAACCTTCGAAGAGAAGTTTGTATCCGTGCCGGAACAG
This sequence comes from Drancourtella massiliensis, assembly GCF_016900655.1. Classification (GTDB taxonomy): domain Bacteria; phylum Bacillota; class Clostridia; order Lachnospirales; family Lachnospiraceae; genus Sellimonas; species Sellimonas catena. Next base: position 22,712 of record NZ_JACJKH010000029.1, on the reverse strand, counting down.
GGTGGCGGAAAACTGATACCGGAAGGAGTCTGCAGTCCTGGTCAGATATACTCTGTTGCAAGAGGAAAGACAGGAATGATCGGTGTGTTCCGCTTAGAGTCTCAGATGTTGCCAGGAAATGGAAAGTTTGATCGTACTGGTCTTGGAAGTGATCGTGATGCAAAGGAAGCTACGAATACAGCATTCAACTTTTTAAAAGCAAATAGTAACCGTATTAGTGGATCTATCAGTGTTACTTCCAAGGATTACATTATTGGATACCAAGATCTGCAGGGGATTGGTATGACTGATAAGTTAGCACTTCCAACACTGATTGCTCTTTGCTCAATTGCATTAGGAAAGCCGACAGTCGGAACACTTGCTGTATTAGGAGAAATCAGTATTAGTGGATCCATGATCAAGGTGGATGAATTGGCGAATACACTGCAGGTATGCTTGGATAGCGGAGCAAAGAAAGTTCTTCTTCCGAGCACATCTGCAGCGGATCTTGGAGCAGTGCCTCCGGAACTAATGGGAAGTTTCCAGATTATCTTCTATAACAGTGCTGAAGATGCGGTATTTAAGGCACTTGGGGTAGAGTAAGAATAAACTTATGAGGTATAAAAGGATGGAAAATACATTACAAATAGAAATAGATAAAATGGCAAAATCAATAAAAACTGATAATTATCCGATGTCAATTGGAGAATTGGCCAATATTTATCAGGAAGGAGATTTGAGAATAGATCCAATTTATCAGAGAACATTTAGATGGGACATTTCTCAACAGTCCGCTTTAATTGAGTCAATTTTATTAAATATACCGATTCCCCCTATCTATGTATACCAAAATGAGCGTGGAAAATGGAATCTTATAGATGGGCAACAGCGTCTTTCTACGATTTTTAAATTTATGGGAATATTGAAGCAAACACATGAAACTGATGATGATGGTGAGGATATATCTGAGTATTTCCAGCGTGAGCCCTTGACACGCACTAAATTTCTTCCTTCATTGGAAGGTAAGTATTGGGATGATGATGATGAAACGAAATCTTTGACGGATGCTCAACGTCGATATATCAAAAGATCCAAAATACTTATTATCATTATTGATAAAAGCAGTGATGAATTTGCACAATATGAAATGTTTCAGAGATTAAATACTGGTGGCAGTCACTTGAGTGCACAGGAGATTCGTAATTGTATTTTAGTGATGAAAAATGAGGAAAAATACAAATCTCTTCGAGATATGAGTCATAATCCCAACTTCCAAAGTGCAGTTCCAATTTCTGAGAAAGATGCAGATGAACAAGGATATATGGAACTTGTTACTAAATATTTTGTTTTGAGATACTCTCAATTTCAGGTTAGTGATTCGGAAAATTATAATGATTTTCTGACGGATGAAATATTGCGTTTGATTGACAATGACTCCATTGATTTTAAAAAAGAAACAGAGCTGTTTAACCGAACATTTGAACTGCTTCATGATGTAATGGATGAGAATGCTTTTAAGAGATACGACACAGAAAAAGGAAAAAGTTGCGGTGCTGTTTTAGTGGGGGCATATGAAGCAATAATTCCAGGATTAACAGAAAATATTGAGTTTTACTGTGAAAATAGAGAATTACTTAAGGATCGTATTCAGAATTTGTACGGTAGCGTTCAATATGCAGCGGCAACAAAAAGAGGTGTAAGACCAGTTGGAAGAATTAAAAAATTGGTTGCATACAGCAAGGAGAGTTTTTTAAGTGGCCAATAATATCAATGTAAAGACAATCGAAAAATTGGAAGAGCTTCTGACTCAAGACATAGCTTGGCGCAAAAAAGAGATGATTTCTCTGAAAATATTGGTTGAACATGATGAGGTAAATGAACCAATTCTTTTAAGATCAGGAATTGCTTTACTATGTGCTCATTTTGAAGGATTTATAAAAAAGGCTTCTAATTGTTACGTTGGATATGTCGCTAGTCAGAAGCATCTTTATAGTGAACTAAAAGAAAATTTTTCTGCATTGAAGATGGAACAGGAGTTTAAGGCTTGTGCTGCTTCAGAAAAACACAGTGTGCATAAAAATCTGTTGACGAAATATGAAACACTATCAACTAGAAAATTTAATGACAAATATAATCTTGACAAGCCATTTATCTCAACTCATTCAAATCCGAGTTCAACAGAACTTGAAGAAATATTAATGTCAATTGGTGTGGAAACGGACATTTTTGATACAAAAGCACAATACATAGATAATTCCTTGCTTGCTAATAGACATAGTGTTGTTCATGGAGAACGCTCAGAGCTTGAAAAAGATGATTTTCTATTTACATTTAATATTATTATGGAATTGATCGACTCATATAAAGATGTGATAGTGAGTGCAGCAGAAGAAAAAAGTTATTTAAGGGGGACTGAAAATGGCAAGTAATTGTCAAATATCCACACCAGAACAATATGTTGACAAGTTATTAGATGATGTGGGTTATATAAAACATATATATGATAAGTCCTTCCTAGAAAACTCATGTGGAGAAGGCAATATCTTAAGAGGAGCAGTTCGTCGTTACATTAAAAGTGCTTTATCTGAAGGATATTCAGACGAAGAAATAAAAAAAGGATTGGAAAATCATTTTGTGGCGTATGATACAGATCCTGAGTGTGTTATCAGATGCATACAATCTCTTAATTCGGTAGTAGAAGAGTTTGGGTTATTTAATGTAAATTGGAATGTCACTCAATGTGATTATTTAAAATGTAAAGCTCAGGAATATGATTACATAGTAGGAAATCCACCTTATATTACGTATCATGATTTAACCGAAGAACAAAGAGCGTTTTTAAGACTTAACTTTTCATCCTGTAAAAAGGGCAGGTTTGACTATTGTTATGCTTTTATAGAGGCCGGAATTAGAGATCTGTCACCAGCGGGAAAACTTGCTTACATTATTCCATATAGTATTCTTCGTAATAAGTTTGCAGAATCTACAAGAAATCTGATCAAATCGAAACTTACGAAATTGACTGATTATAAGGGGATCGAAGTGTTCCCTTCAATAGTAACATCATCGATATCTATTATTTGTGATTCGCAAGGTTCTGATGGTTTTGAATATGAGAATGTATTTTTTAATAAAACTACAAAAATGAAAAAAGATACATTACAAGGGGAATGGATTTGGGAAAACACAAATGAAGGAGAAAGAAAATTTGGTGATTATTTTAAAGTTTCGAATAGTATAGCAACATTATTAAATAAAGCTTTTATATTCGACATCGATAAGTTTGATGAAGATTTTTATTACGTTAAACAATATAAAATTGAAAAAAATATTGTCTATAGTGCCATAAGTGCTAAGACTTGTAAATCGAACAAGGGCGCACATCCTAAAAGGAAAGGAATAATTTTTCCGTATTCGATTTCAGGATCAAAGCTAGATCATTATGATGAGATTGAATTTAGAAAATTATACCCAGAATGCTTCAAATATCTTCAGCAATTTTCAGAGGAACTCTTGAATAGAAAAGTTAATCCAGGTGTAAAATGGTTTGAATATGGAAGGACACAAGGGATACAGCACGTATTTGAGGATAAGTTAGTATTTTCTTTGGTAATCACAAATAGCATAAATTTATATGATGCTGATTCTCGTTCTATTCCATATGCTGGAGCGTATATAAGAGTTAAACCCAATTCGGGAATGACTTTAGAAAAAGCGAAGGAGATTCTTCAAACAAAAGAATTTTTGTCCTACGTAAAAAGCAAAGGAACTCCGACCACCACAACATCGTATCGCTTGAGTGTGAAAGATATTGAAGAGTACAAATTTTAGTCAAAAAGTTTTTAGATAATGAGGAAGTGTATGCGAATATTAATGCTTGGCAACAGTTTTACATTTGTGAATAATATGCCATCCACCCTAGCGGAATTGACTGGTGCTGAGGTGGTTCAGCATACTCGCGGCGGAGCGCGTCTTGCAGAGCAGTTAAATCCAAAGACAAAGATGGGCGGGTTGACACAGGCTGCCCTTGAAAATGAAAAGTGGGATTATGTGATTCTTCAGGAGATGAGTAACGGACCGATCACGGCAAAAGAGAGTTTTCTGAAGAATGTCCATCTGCTGTGTGAGAAAATCTGGGAAAACGGAGCCACCCCTGTTTTGTATGCGACCTGGGCTTATAAGCGCGGCGGAAAGCAGCTGCAGTCTTTTGGTATGGATTATGATGAGATGTATCGGGAGATGTATGAGGCATATCATGAAGCTGCAGAGCAGAATGATGCAATGATTGCGGATGTTGGAAAGCGCTTTTATGAAATTGCAGACCAGCAGGATATTTTTGCAGAAGACGGCTGTCATCCAAATGAGCTGGGATCTCAGATTGCAGCACAGGTCATAGCGGATGTGATTTTGGCAGATCAGGCAAAAAATAAAGAAACGATTGTGGAAATAATGGCAAATGAAACGGATACACGACTTCATATTTTTTATCTTTATCAGATGCTTTTGACACAATCCGATGAGGAACATCCATTATCTACAAAACAGATCACGGATCGGATGATGGAACAGCACCACATTCTTGTGCACCGAACCACCGTACCAAAAGATATAGATCTTCTGAGAGCAGCAGGAGTTGATATTGTCGGTGAACGTAAACGTGCCTGGGAATATCATCTTGCAGATCGAAAATTTTCTTTACCGGAGCTGAAGATCCTGATAGATGCAGTGCAGTCCTCTAAGTTTATTACAGAAAAGAAAAGTAAAATTTTAATCGAGAAACTGGTTTCTCTGACCAGTGAGACCAATGCAGATAAGCTAAAGAGATCGGTACATATCACCGGACGGGTAAAGTCTGAGAATGAAAAGGGATATTACATTGTTGATGCGATCAATGAGGCAATCAATGCCGGAGTAAAGATTTCTTTTTATTATTTTGAACTCAATGGAAAGAAGAGAAAAGTTCTCAGAAATGATGGGAAACCATATACAGTCAGTCCGTTTGATCTGATCTGGGACGGCGATTATTATTATCTGACCGGATTCTGTGATGAGCGAAGTGCAGTTCGTACATTCCGGGTGGATCGTATCAGCCAACAGCCAGAGTTACTTGCAGAGAAAGCGATAGAAAAACCGGACGGATATGATGTATCGAAATATACAACAGAGGTTTTTCGTATGTTTTCTACGGATGAACCAATTGATGTGACATTGCGTTGCGAAAATTGTGTTATGAAATCTGTGATTGACAAATTTGGAATGAAGATTAAGACCACAAGCTTGGACGCTGATACGTTCAGAACGACGGTTAAGGTCTGTGCAGGTCCTACATTTTATCGCTGGGTGTTTGGAGCCGGTGGGAAAATCCTGATCGAGAGTCCAATTGAAACACGTAATGAATATAGTGAAATGCTTCAAAAGGCACTTAATCAACTATAGAAAGCAGGAGAAAATTAGAGAAGTATCCAGATATTAGGCATGTGCCTTCGCATATCTGAAAGATAGCTCATAGTTGTGTATGGTTCGTTATATCCGAAAATAGTTATTCGAATAAAATCGAGTCGGAACAAACCGAATAAGAATTGAAAAAACACAAAAACATGTTATAATATATTCGAACGAAACCGAGTCGGAGGTGACCGAATAAAATGAAATTCATTGGGAGAAAGGAACAGCTGAGAAAGCTTAATCGAGCAATTGCCAACACTAATAAAGAGGAAGCGATGCAAACCGTCTTGATCTATGGTCGAAGACGGGTAGGAAAAAGTGAGCTGGTGAAGCAGCTTCTCAAAAGTACAACGTGCCAAAGCATTTATTATGAGTGCAAGCAGGTGGCAGAAGAAAGCAATGCACAGGGAATCTGCAATATTTTATCGGAAGAGTTACATCTTCCAAAACTTGGATATCAATCCATAGAGGAGGTTCTTGAGTACATCTTTCAAAGATCATGCGAAGAGAATATGATTTTTGTCCTGGATGAATATCCTTATCTGAGAGAAAACATCAAGGGAATGGACAGCATTCTGCAGGCGATGATTGATAAATACAGAGACTCTGCAAAACTCACATTTATTATTTTGGGATCATTTGTAGAAATCATGAGAAATCTGATGGAACCTTCTAATCCTTTGTATGGCCGTATTGATCTTACGATCAACCTAAAGCCTATGGATTATTATGAGTCTACAGAGTTTTATCCGGCATTTTCCGAGGAGGACCGAATAAAGATTTATTCTGTATTTGGAGGTATCCCATATTACAATCGTTTAGTGGATGATTCCATTTCTGTTGAAGAGAACCTGCTGGAACTTTTGGTGGCTCCAGAGGCGCGTTTGGAAAATGAGGTTTCCATGTACTTAAACGCAGAAATCTCCAAAATTACAAACGCAAACGAGGTATTTGAAGCTTTGTCCAGGGGATATACCAAGTATAAAGATATTCTCGATCAATCTCATGTATCCAGTGGTCCTACATTAGTGGACGTACTTGATAAACTCTCTAAGATGGAGGTGGTCGAGAAAAGAACGCCGATTAATGATGAGGGAAATAAAAGAAAAGCAAGCTACCATATCAGTGATCCACTTTCAGCGTTTTATTACCGGTATATTTTCCGGTATGCTTCGCAAAGAAAGATCATGGATCCGTCGATTTTTTATGAGAAATATATTCGCGAGGATTTTGAATCCTTCTATGTTCCGCATTATTTCGAAGAAATCTGTAAGCAGTACTTGATCCGAAAGAACAGGGCAGGAGAGATTTCTCCGGTGATTGAGAAAATTGGAAAGTACTACTATGACATCCCGTCAGAGAAAAGAAACGGAGAATTTGATGTTGTAACAGAGGATGAAAATGGATATGTTTTTTATGAAGTTAAATTCCGAAAAGAAACGATTCCGACGGCAATTGTTCGAGAAGAAATCGAACAGGTAAAGGCAACAGGAATGAATTGCTATAAATATGTGTTTGTTTCAAAATCTCCAGTTGACTTGGAGGGAATAGAAGAAACAGTGGAAGTCATAAGACTAACGAATTTATGGAATTGAAATCTAATAGTTCTCTATCAAGATTGTGTCCTCGAATATTCCATCAAATTTATTGGTTACTCTATTTCAGATCCTGATATTCAGCAGATCCTTGGCGATGTAGTAGAATGTCTTTCCTTAGATAAGATAGATTCTACTCAAAAAAAGTTTTGTGCTTTCCCTGAAAATGAGAAGTAAGATGTGTGAGGTGTTGCCATGCGGCGACACCTCCTTTCTTTTTGCAAAAAACATGTTGCAGTAACAGAACATATGTTCCATAATAATCCTATCGAAAACAAATTGTTCGCATTAGAACTTAGAAAGAGAGGATCCTTTTATGAGACATAAGGACCCGGAGCTAATGAACAGGATAAAGCAGTATATCAGTGAATATTATCTGGAGAATGCTGGTGCGATGCCGACGATCACGCAGATTGCCAATGCGATGGAGGTTGTGCGTAGCACCGCTTACACCTATCTCGTAGCCATGGACAGGCAGGGACTGATCCGTTATCAGGATGGAAAGGTATCTGTCCGGGAACTGGATAAGATCCTGATTGATTCGGAACAGGTAGATGCTGTCGGAGAGATCCACTGTGGTGAGCCCGCTCTGGAAGAAGCAAACCTTCTTTACCGGACATCACTTCCAACAGCCATCTTTGGTAAAGGACCCTTTTATATTTTAAAGGCGAAAGGGGATTCCATGGTGGATGCAGGCATTGAATCCAGTGACACACTTATCATCAGAAAGAATGCAGAGCCGAAGCTTGGAGATATCGTGGTTGCACTGGATGAAAACAATGAGAACACGCTGAAACGTTATGCAGGGATTGATAAGGAATCCAATAAAGTTGTTCTTGAGTATATGAACCAGGAGGTTTATCCGGATAAGAAGATCCTGGTCAGCACACTGATCTGTCAGGGAGTTCTAAGTCATGTGATCAAGACGATGTAACTTTGAGGAGGGTTAGCCGATGAAACAGTATGATGTAAAATGCCCCATATGTGGACACGTGAATCACAACCTCTATCTGGAAGAAACTGACGGCTGGATGGAGTGTGAAAAATGTGGTTCCATGACAAAGTCAAAACAATTCGGTAATACAATCCGAATTCCGGTATTCCGCATGGAGGAGCACTGCAGACCTGCAAAGGCACATGTATGAGAATATCAGAAAGTTATTTGATCTGGAGGGGATGTGTATGGAAAAAGTGTACGTCAGCGTAGAAAGCATCACTTATGCTGATGGGTCTATCGTTCCGTTAAAGATATTCTGGAATGATGGACGAACCTGGGATATAAAAAGAGTCATCCATATGGCTGAGCCGGTCAACGATGAATTTGAAGGAATTCGCTACACCATATTGATAGGTAGTGCGGTAAAAAATATATATCGGCTAGGATCTTCATGGTATGTTTATACGATTGATGATCCAGCCCATACGGAGGCTGATTCATCTTGAAACAATTTATACCAAACAGAGAGCTGGATGAGCTCGGGACAGGGGTAGTTCTGACCTACCTGAAAAAGTCAGGAACTGCAGGCCTTCCAAGGTGTGTGGATATTGAAGGCATTGCAAACTCAATGGGACTTAATGTTGTATATGAAACTTTTGCAGAAGACGATTTTGATAAGATTGGATTTCTGTCAGACGGAATTACACCTTTGAAGATAAAAAGAGGAAACAGGACTGTTCCATTTCTTTTCCCTTTGGGAACAATCGTTGTGGAGGCTGATCTTCGAAAGGAAAGAGAGAGCGGGAAACGCCGCTTTACCATTGCACACGAGGTGGCCCATCATATTCTTGGTCGCCACAATCCGGTGCCACAGTTTCAACGGACCTTTGACGCGGAACGTGTGTATTCGATGGCTGAGATGAAGTCGCATTTTAACTGGAATGAAGCGCAGGCAGATAAGCTTGCAGCATCACTTCTGATGCCGTACTTCATTGTTGCGGCCGCATTGAAGGATTTTAATCATGGAAACAAGCTTAAGATCTTTGGGGACGAAGTATTCGCTCCAAAAGATCGGATGATCATAAAGAAAATGGCAGCACAGATCGGAGTATCCTTTTCAGCGCTCCTGATCCGAATCAAAGAACTGCAGATGGTGGAGTATCATTCCATCAGTGAATATGTGGAGGCTGCATTGATGACGGAGGTGATCAGTTGAATCAGGCAGCATTAAAATTTAATCCAAGGTATCCGATACCCTGTGAAGAAGTTCAGAGGAAGCTTCTTCTGTCAATGGAAGCGGCTGAAGCGGTCGGCTCCAGGGAGATGAGGTGTCCGATCTGTGGATTTAAGGTAACGGATGTACCACTGACGCAGACGGAAGTTGTGTATGTCAAATGCCGTAAGTGCAAATTTGAAGGACCACTCAGTCCTGCATATTTCCGCAGGATGAAACGTGCTCATGCTTATGCCGGTCCGTATAAGAAGAGAGGCATGAAGCAACGATAACTTAATAGAAGAATAAAAACAATACGAACTTTTAATCGAGCAAGCGGAGCCGGTCATTGATCGGATAAACTACCAAGCGCCGTACGAAGCAAGTCATTGAGTAATGGGATAACCATATCCTTTTATTCGACTTATTTCGACGGCGCTTTTCTTTATGTATAAATATGCTTGTTTTGCTGCCAGCTCCAACCTCGATTGCTTCGTACGGACAGTAGAAAGTCCTTTCCCCGGCAAATGCTTGGGAAAGGACGAGGAATGCTTTATAAGTATGAAATTGCATGCCAGCAGGCAGGATTATCTGAGGAGAAGACAGCGGAAATCAGAAGAATGTTTAATGCACAGTATCAGAAGCTGTACAGAGAAAAAGTAACCAGAAACAGATTGAATTGTGAAGTATGGCATATGGAAGATCTTTATGGAAGAGATGGAGAAAAAGGAACCTATGAGATCGCGGATCCGTTTGTAAATGTTGAAGAGGATCTGATTCATCAGATGGATTTGGAAAAGCTTCACGAAGTATTGGCGGAGCTTGATCCCGAAGACAGAGAATTTATTCTTGAATATTTTGAGGGAGAAAATAAGTTTTTGAATCGGATGGTAGAAAAATATGGACTAACCAGAAACCAGGTCATTGGAAGAAAGAGAAGAATTCTGAAGAAGCTCAAAAGTCGTTTTTTTGAAGCTTTTTAAGGATTTCAGGTACAAGAGGAAGCTTTTTCATAAGCACAGATATAGATGAGGAACCTGGAAGAATTGTTTCAATACCGTGCCTAATTTTGCTGCAGTGTGGATACAGCAGGAAAAGCCGGTCATTTATTCATGGGAGGTATGGATGATGCAGGAAAAGAATATCCCGTTCTGGGAGAAATATACGTTAACAGTAAGTGAAGCCTGTGCCTATTTTCATATTGGGGATAAAAAGTTCCGCCAGATCCTGGAAGATTATCCGGATGCAGATTTTCTGTTGATGAACGGAAAAAGGATCATGATTAAGCGAAAAAGATTTGAGCAGTTTATTGACCGGGCAGAGATGATCTGAATCTGCCACAAAGTGTCGGTTAGAAATGACACCATGTTGTAGAATTGAGAGCCCCGATATGGTATAATAACTGTGTCGGGACTCTCTGGAAAGGAGCGTTATGAGCGAAAAAAGACGAGATAAGAAGGGTCGTCTTTTGCGTACTGGAGAGAGTCAAAGAAGTGATGATGGCCGGTATATTTTTAAGTATAAAGACGCCAATGGAAAACACAGATATTTATACAGCAATCGTTTAGAAAAAACGGATAAAGTACCACCAGGAGGAATCAGAAAACCGGCATTAAGGGAACTGGAAGCAGAGCTTCAGGCAAAGATCAATGCAGGAATCAAAGCTTTCGGAGGAGATCTGACCGTTTATGAACTGGTAGAGAAGTATGTTTCAATGAAAATCGGTGTTCGGGAGAGCACCAGACAGGGATACAAAACAGTTCTCCGTATTCTGGCAAAGGAACCTTTTGGGAAGCTTCGAATCGATAAGGTGAAGATCTCGGATGCCAAGGTCTGGCTGATCAAACTTCAGCAGGAAGACGGAAGGGGCTACAGTTCCATTCATACCATTCGAGGTGTGTTGAGGCCAGCTTTTCAGATGGCAGTGGAGGATGATCTACTTGCCAAGAATCCATTTTCTTTTGAGCTACATACTGTAGTTGTAAATAACAGTACAACAAGAGATGCTATTACAAGAAAGCAGGAAAAAGCGTTTCTGGAATTTGTAAAAAATGATAAGCATTTCAGCAAGTACTATGAAGGATTCTTTATTCTGTTCAATACAGGGCTTCGAATTTCCGAGTTCTGTGGTCTGACTATGAGTGATATCGACTTTAATAAAAAGTGTATCCATGTTACCGGCCAGCTGGTTCGCTACAGTAATATGATCACCACCTTCGAACCACCGAAGACATCTGCAGGTGTGAGAGATGTGCCTATGTCTCCGGAAGTGATGGAAGCTTTTCGGAACATTATGGATAACAGAAAGTACCTGAAGGTGGAACCTATTATTGACGGGAAGGCGGGATTTCTCTATCTGGATAAAAATGATCAGCCTATGGTTGCCATGCACTGGCAGCACTACTTCAATCATGTGGTGAAGAAGTATAATGGGATCTGCAAACTGCAGCTTCCCAATATCACAGCTCATGTGTGCAGACACACCTTCTGTTCCAAGATGGCTAAGAGCGGAATGAATCCGAAAACTCTGCAGTACATTATGGGACATTCGGATATTTCGGTAACTATGAATACCTATACTCATTTTACCGGAGAGGATGCACAGGAAGAGTTCCAGAAGTTATTTGGTGGTGAAGAAGAGTCGGTACAAAGGCAGAAAAGGGTCTGGTAACCCCGGTGGCAAAGTTGTAAAAAAAGGGCTGTTTTACAACAATTTTACAACAAATTTGTTGTAAAACGGTTGTCAAAATGCTTGAAAATGCCTCGAAGTACCGGATTCAAGGGAAAAATGCCGAAGTGGCAAATCGTTACATTTGGTTGCATAAGTATGGCAAATCGTTGCATTTAAAAGATAAAAAAGGAGTTTCAAAAAAATGATAAAAATACTGTTTGTATGCCACGGCAATATTTGTCGTAGCACAATGTCTGAATACGTTATGAAATACCTGGTGTCCGAGGCGGGACTTTCGGACCAGTTTTACATTGATTCCGCTGCCACCAGCAGAGAGGAGATCGGCAATCCGGTTCATCCGGGCACTCAGAGGAAGCTGCGTGAGGTCGGTATTCCATGTGGAGGCCACCGGGCCCGCCAGATGAGACGGGAGGAGTACGAGGAGTTTGACTATCTGATCGGCATGGATTCGTGGAATATCCGCAATATCAACCGGATCATCGGAAATGGCGATCCGGAGGGCAAGGTATGCCGGCTTCTGGATTTTACCGGCCGGGCAGGGGAGGACATTGCCGACCCATGGTACACGGGTAATTTTGATGCGACCTACCGGGATGTGAGGGAAGGGTGCGAAGCGCTCCTTGCTCAGATCATGGAGAGCGGAAGAATCAGATAGAAAATCGACAGTGTGTTGGACAGGAAAAGGCATACAAAAAAAGCGTACAGGAAGCAGCGATACTTTGTTAAAAAAATGACTAAATAATAAATCGAAATTGTCTGAATTTCTGTGCAGATCGATAAAAATGCGCTTTCCTGCGTTAAATAAGAAAACTTTTTGGTTGATTTCATTGACTTATCATGTATAATGGTAAAAGGGAGTAAAGAGGCTTTACTTTCTGTAAAATAATGAAAGAAAAGAGGTTTGATGTGAGATGGCAGAAATGAATTTAAGCAAATACGGCATCACAGGCACGACGGAAATTGTACATAACCCTTCTTATGAATTATTATTCGAAGAAGAAACCAAACCGGGTCTGGAAGGTTTTGAAAAGGGACAGGTAAGTGAACTGGGTGCTGTCAATGTCATGACTGGTGAATACACAGGGCGTTCTCCAAAAGACAAGTTCATCGTAGTTGATGAGAATTCCAAAGATACAGTATGGTGGACCTCTGATGAATACAAAAATGACAACCATCCTGCTACACAGGAAGCATGGGAAACAGTAAAGAAGATTGCGCTTGACGAACTTTCCGGCAAGAAGCTTTACGTTGTAGATGCATTCTGCGGCGCAAACAAAGATACACGGATGGCAATCCGTTTTATCATGGAAGTAGCATGGCAGGCACACTTTGTTACAAATATGTTCATCCAGCCTACGAAAGAGGAGCTTGAAAATTTCGAGCCTGACTTCATCGTATATAATGCGTCCAAGGCAAAAGTAGAAAATTATAAAGAGCTTGGACTGAATTCTGAAACAGCCGTTATGTTCAATATCACAAGCCGTGAACAGGTTATCGTAAATACATGGTACGGCGGAGAAATGAAGAAAGGTATGTTCTCCATGATGAACTACTACCTTCCGTTAAAGGGCATCGCTTCCATGCACTGTTCTGCAAATACGGATATGAACGGAGAGAACACAGCAATCTTCTTCGGACTTTCCGGAACAGGTAAGACGACACTTTCCACAGATCCGAAACGTCTTCTGATCGGTGATGATGAGCACGGATGGGATGACAATGGTATCTTCAACTTCGAGGGTGGATGCTATGCGAAGGTAATTAATCTGGATAAAGAATCTGAGCCGGATATCTACAATGCAATCAAGAGAAACGCTCTTCTTGAGAACGTAACTCTGGATGCAGAAGGAAAGATCGATTTCGCAGATAAGAGCGTAACAGAAAATACACGTGTATCTTACCCGATCGACCACATCGAAAAGATCGTGCGTCCGGTTTCTGCAGCACCGGCTGCAAAGGAAGTTATCTTCCTTTCCGCAGACGCGTTTGGAGTACTTCCTCCGGTTTCCATTCTGACACCGGAACAGACACAGTACTACTTCCTGTCAGGATTTACTGCAAAGCTTGCAGGTACAGAACGTGGTATCACAGAGCCGACACCTACATTCTCCGCATGCTTTGGACAGGCATTCCTGGAGCTGCATCCGACAAAATATGCGGAAGAGCTTGTTAAGAGAATGGAACAGAGCGGAGCAAAAGCTTACCTTGTTAATACCGGATGGAATGGAACAGGAAAGCGTATCTCCATCAAAGATACCCGCGGTATCATCGATGCAATCTTAAGCGGTGATATCTTAAATGCGCCAACAAAGAAGATTCCGTACTTCAATATCGAAGTGCCGACAGAACTTCCGGGTGTTGATACAAATATTCTGGATCCTCGTGATACATACGCTGATGTTTCCGAGTGGGAGACAAAAGCAAAGGATCTTGCTCAGAGATTCATCAAGAACTTCCAGAAATACGAAGGAAACGAAGCAGGAAAAGCACTTGTTTCTGCAGGACCGCAGGTATAAGAAGGCAAAGAAATCTGCCGGGTGTGACAGTTGTCGCACCCGGTTCTTTTCACCCCTTTTTCAGATTCATATTTTCTGAGAGAATTTGTTTCTGAGTTCTTTACATTACAGGTAAAATCCGTTAAGATAAGAAGATGTCGAAGTAAGTCACGAAGAGGGGAAACGTATGCTGTATGTAAAGCCGCATTTCTATGATCAATTTCAATGTATTGCAGATCGCTGCCCGGACACCTGTTGTGCCGGATGGCAGATCCTGATCGATGAGGAGTCTCTTTTGAAATACAGCCGGGTAGAAGGTGGTTTCGGAAACCGGCTTATGACATCCATTGATTGGGAAGAGGGAGCATTCCTGCAGTTTGACGGGAGATGCAGCTGTCTGAATGAGAAGAATCTCTGTGATCTATACGAGGAGCTTGGCGAGGAGTATCTTTGCAGTACCTGCAGGATGTATCCGAGACATGTGGAGGAGTATGAGGATGTCAGAGAGTGGTCATTGTCCCTTTCCTGTCCCGAGGCGGCGAGGATGATTCTTGAGTGTGAGGAGCCGCTTACCTTTCTGACGGAGGAGACCGGGGAGAGCGAGCCGGAGCCGGACGAATCTTTTGATTTCTTATTATATTCCAGTTTAAATGAGATAAGGGAAATCCTGTTCAGGATGATACAAAACCGCGAAGAGGCGGCAGAGGTCCGGATGAAGCGTTGCCTGACGGCAGGAAAGGTCTGCCAGAAAGCGCTGGAAGAGGGAGGACTTTTCGGAATCGAGGAGGAGCTGGAGCAGATCCGGCAGGAAGCGTGCGGGGGAGAGCCTCTCGGATTTGAAGCAAAGTCCGCTTTCCTGAGAGAACTTTTTGAAATGGAGTTTCTCTGCGAAGACTGGAAAAAGGAGATTCACGAGGCTTTTGAAATCCTGTATGAGAACGGACAGGAGGCCTACGAGAAGATCCGTGAGAAATTTGGACCGGGAAAATGGGAGCAGTACAGTGAAAATCTGATGATGTTTTTTATCTACACCTATTTTTGCGGGGCAGTCTATGATGACAGTATCGATACCAAGATCTGTCTTGCTGTTTACAGTACTGTCATGATTCATGAACTCAGTATGGCGAGATGGATCCGGCAGGGAAAAAGCATGAAAAAGGAAGAGATATGGGAGACAGCCTGGCGGTATGCCAGAGAGATTGAACATTCGGATCAGAATCTGGCAGTTCTGGAGACTTATTTCCAGAAGGGACCGGATCCGTATGTTGCGTAAGAGGGAGAAACAACTTATAATAGTAATAATAGCTAAATGATAGTACTAAGGGGATAAATTCATGAAAAGTGCAAGAGAAAAAATTCTAAGACGAAGAATCCTGATCGCAGTTTGTTGCGTTATTGCTGTTGTGGTCGGGATTGTCGTCTGTGTTCAGATAAAAGAGAGCCGCCCGAATCAGTATGAGAAAAACCGTAAGCAACTGGAACAGATGGAGCAGGCGGATATATCCGAGACGGAAAAGCAGTGGGAGAATCTGGAAGGAGCCAATGAAAAGACAGAGATTGACACGTCCAAGCGGAATGAATATGGAGTCGTAGAGCTTGATAATGCGACGATCAAGAAAGCATTCAGCGGTGTCGTTGTAGTCGGGGATTCTTTTTCGGAGGCGCTGGATGTGTACGGACTTCTGGACGAGGGATCTGTCATCTATAAGAGGGGTGCCTCAGTCAATGAGATCGATGAGCTGGTTCAGAAAGTGATTTCCATGAAGCCGTCCACAGTCATCATGGAGTTTGGATGCAATGATCTTCAGATGTATAATTCCGATATTGACGGGTTCATCGAAAAGTACCAGTCTGAGATTCAGAAGATAAAAGATGCGCTTCCGGACACGATGATCTGTGTAAATTCCATTCTTCCGATGACGGAGGAGAAAGTCAAGGAGAAAGCCGGACGTGAGAAACGTCCTCAGTACAATGAGGCCATCGAGAAGATGTGCGATGATGAGGGATACCTGTACATCGACAGCAGTTTCATTGTGGAGGCAGACAGCGGCCTGTATGAGCAGGACGGAATCCACATGAAAAAGGAATACTACGAACAGTGGTTATCTTATATTGTAGAAAAGGCGGGACTTTGATCATGAAAAAGAAAAGGAGAAAGGATCTGAGCGGGATCATTGTCAAAGTGTGCTTTGTGGCATTCCTGGCGGTGTATCTGGGAATACTCTGCATGCAGGGGTACGCAAGGGATGTCTCTGTAGAAGGGATCAGGAAGGAGTTTGAAAGTGAAAAGCTTCTTGACGGGATCGAAGAGATGAAAGACAAGGATCTGCGCAGATATTATGGAATAGAAAGCAAGGACTGTGAGGGATACTTCTACTATAAGGCGGAATCGCCGATGGCAGTGGATGAGCTTCTTGTGCTGAAGGCAAAGAATGCTCAGGACGCCGGACGGTTTGAGGAAGCAGTAAACAATCGTCTGGACAGCCAGATCGAGAGCTTTGAGGGATATGGAGTCACCCAGACGGCGCAGCTGAAGAAGGCGTATGCGCAGTCGGAGGGGATCTATGTAATTTACATGGCGGGCGATCAGGCGGATGACTGGAAATCTGCTTTTGAAAGCGCGATAAAATAGTCGGTGGAGGGAAATGACATGCTTTTAAACAGTCTGAATTTTATATTTGCATTTCTTCCGGTTGTCCTGATTCTGTTTTATGTGGTGCCGGGAAAATGGAAAAATCTCGTGCTTGCCCTGGCCAGTATTTTTTTCTACGCATGGGGCGAGCCGGTTTATGTTGTATTAATGCTGTTCAGTGCGGTGATGCATTATATGCTGGCGATCGATATCGGCAGAAAACAGAAACGCAGCCGCAGTGCGGTTCCATCCCTTGTTTTTGTCATTGTGATGGATGTATTTATTCTTGGATTTTTTAAATATTACGGATTTTTAAGCGGCGCAGTCAATGAATTGCTCGGAACCGGCTTCTCTACATCAGCACTGACGCTGCCGATCGGTCTGTCCTTTTATACATTTAAAAATCTTTCCTATGTGATTGATGTGTATAAAAAGAAATGTGAACCGGAACGGGATCCGATTACATTTATGGCATATGCGTCATTGTTTGCCTGCATGTCTGCCGGACCGATTGTCCGCTATGCAGATATCAAAGAAGATCTCTATGCCCACAACGTATATATGTCAAGGCTTGGAGAGGGTGCGAGACGCTTCATCCTCGGTCTTGCGAAAAAAGTCCTTCTGGCAGATCAGTTATCCATGATGATTACCCAGATTCAGGACTCCGGATCCTCCATGTCCATGGTGACGGCGTGGATTTATCTGTTTGCCTACACGATGCAGATTTTCTTTGACTTCTCGGGTTATTCTGACATGGCCATCGGAGTCGGAAACATGCTTGGATTTGAATTTAAGGAAAACTTTGATTACCCGTATATCGCAAAGAGTGTGACAGAATTCTGGAGAAGATGGCATATGTCCCTGAGCGGATGGTTCCGTGATTATGTGTACATTCCGCTTGGCGGAAACCGTGTCTCCGTTCTCTGCCATCTGAGGAACATTGTGATTGTCTGGTGTCTGACCGGAATCTGGCACGGGGCAACCTGGAACTTTCCGGTGTGGGGGCTTTATTATGCCGTGATTCTGATTGGTGAAAAATATGTGTGGAAGAATCTGGTCTCCAGGCTTCCGGGATGGGCAGCCAATACTTATACGATGCTGCTTGTCATGTTTGGGTGGCTGATTTTCATGAACACATCCTGGGATGCGGCGGCAGGAATGTTTGCCTCCCTCCTTGGATTTGGAGCATCTTCATTGATCGATGTGACAGCCGGATATTACTTAAAAACAGGAATTCTTCTGTTCGCACTGTGCGTACTGGCCGCAAGACCGGTTCTGAAGAAGCTTTCCGAGCGGTTTATTGAGCGCTATACGATTGTCACAGTGCTTGTGTATCTTGTCATGTTTTTACTCAGTATCGGCGGACTGGTATTTAATTCTTATCAGCCGTTTCTCTATATGCAGTTTTAAGGGGAGGTGTCAGATTTGGAAAAAGAGAAATTACCGGCATCGTATTTCGTGGGATTTATGTTTGCGATCCTGATTCTGGTCCTTTCCATTGTGAATCTGTTTTCCGGAACGAAGAAAGTCTCGGAGACGGAGAACAGGGAGCTTGCGCAGAAGCCGGAACTGACTGCAGAGGCGGTCGGCAGCGGAAATTATGCAAAGCAGTATCAGGAGTATTTTAACGATCAGTTTGTGTTCCGGGATTCCTGGATCCAGTTAAAGACCGGGTTTGACCGCCTCCTTGGCAAAGTAGAGGAAAACGGAGTCTACATCGGGAAAGATGGTTATCTGATCGAAAAGTTTGAAAAGCCGGACCAGACTACGGTAAATAATACGCTGGGGGCTATGGCGGCCTGGAAAGAGAAGTATAAAGATATCACGCATTACGCAATGATTGTACCGACAGCATCGGAGATTCTGGAGGACAAGCTACCGGCGCTGGCTTTGACAGCGGATCAGGATTCCAGTATTGATCAGGCTTATCAGACGCTGACCGGAAAGGGGCTGACGACAATCGATCTGAGGGACACCTTCCGTAAGAACACGAATCAGCAGCTGTTTTATAAGACGGACCATCACTGGACAACTTCTGCGGCTTATCTTGCTTTCCAGCAGTTTGCGGAGGTGGCAGGGCTTGACACTTCAGCTGTAACATATGAGAAAATGCCTGTGACAGATCAGTTTCAGGGTACGCTTTCCGCAAAAAGCGGATGCCGGACCGGTGTGAAAGAGGAAATCGACGTCTTCATTCCCAAAAAGAATGAAAATACGACACAGGAGCAGGTGTCTTCGATTGTCGAGTATACAGATGATCAGAAAAAAACCGGAAGCTTCTACAACACCGATAAGCTGGATCAGAGAAATGCGTATGAGGTCTTTTTCGGCGGCAATCACGGGCTGTTAAAGATCAAGACACCGACTACGGAGAATAAGCGGCTTTTAGTTCTGAAAGATTCCTATGCGAATTGTTTCCTGCCGTTTCTTGCACCGTATTACCGGGAGATTGTCGTTGTCGATCCGAGATACTATTATGGGGACTTATCGGAACTGATGGAGACAGAATCCATCAATGAAGTGCTGTATCTCTACAGTGCGGATACGTTTTTTGCGGATACTTCTTTTGCCGCGCTGACGGAAGAGTAGGAAGCGGAATTTCCGGATAGTTTGACCCGGCTGGAAAAATGCAAATTGACACCGGGTGGCGATCTATATATAATAAGGATAGAATACGAGCCGGCCCCGAGAGGCCGGAGAGAAGGAGTTCATAACCATGAAAAGAGTATTGCTAAAACTGAGCGGAGAAGCTCTTGCAGGTGATAAAAAGACAGGATTCGACGAGGCAACCTGCCTTGGAGTAGCTCATCAGGTCAAAGAGCTTGTCGATCAGGGAATTCAGGTAGCTATTGTAACTGGAGGAGGGAACTTCTGGAGAGGCCGTACGAGTGAAACGATTGACCGTGTCAAAGCGGACCAGATCGGTATGCTTGCCACAGTAATGAACTGTATCTATGTTTCCGATATTTTCCGTTTCGCAGGCATGGATACAGAAGTATTCACACCATTCGTATGCGGCGCTTTTACAACCCTTTTCTCAAAAGATGCGGCGGTAGAGGCACTCAATAAGGGAAAGGTCATTTTCTTTGCGGGAGGAACCGGACATCCGTATTTCTCCACAGATACCGGTGCGGTATTAAGAGCGATCGAGATTGAGGCAGATGCGATGCTGCTTGCAAAAGCGATCGACGGAATCTACGACAGCGATCCGAAAGTCAATCCGGAAGCGAAGAAGTACGATGAGATTTCCATTCAGGAAATTATCGATAAGAAGCTGATGGCGGTCGATCTGACTGCATCCATCATGTGCCTGGAGCACAAAATGCCGATGCTGGTATTCGGGCTGAGCGAGGAGAACAGCATTGTCAATACCATGAGCGGGAACTTTACAGGAACGAAAGTGACTGTTTAAGAAAGATCACAGGAGGAACTATCTATGCATGAACAATTAAAGGTATACGAAGAAAAAATGCAGAAAACAATGAAGAGTCTGGACAGCGATCTTGCGGCAATCCGTGCCGGAAGAGCAAACCCGCATATTCTGGACAGACTTACGGTGGATTATTATGGAGTACCGACTCCGATCCAGCAGGTGGCAAATGTTTCTGTTCCGGAAGCCCGGATGATTCAGATTCAGCCGTGGGAGAAAAGCATGTTAAAGGAGATCACAAAAGCGATCCAGACATCTGATATCGGAATCAATCCGACAAACGATGGACAGGTAATCCGTCTTGTGTTCCCGGAACTGACGGAAGACCGTCGTAAAGAGCTTGCCAAGGACGTGAAGAAAAAAGGTGAACAGGCAAAGGTTGCCATCAGAAATATCAGAAGAGACGGAAATGATGCCTTCAAGAAGTTAAAAGGCACAGAAGTTTCAGAAGACGCAATCAAAGATATGGAAGATGAACTTCAGAAAGTGACGGATAAATATATCAAAGAAGTCGATAAGGCAGTAGAGGCAAAGACAAAAGAAGTCATGACCGTATAAGGAAAACCGGCGGGAAAAGCGGAGCAAGGAGGGAATGGCCTCCTTGCTCTATATTTATCAAGGAGGAAAGTGTTATGAAGATACCTCAGCATGTCGCTATCATTCTGGATGGAAACGGAAGATGGGCGAAGAAGAAAAATATGCCTCGTAACTACGGCCATGCACAGGGAAGTAAAAATGTAGAAAGAATCTGTGAGGCCGCCTACAAAATGGGAATCAAATACCTGACGGTTTACGCCTTTTCCACAGAGAACTGGAACCGTCCTGCGGATGAAGTCAATGCATTGATGAAGCTTCTGCGCAATTATATGAAAACCTGTCTGAAGACTGCGGAGAAAAACCGGATGCGGGTACGGGTGATTGGAGATAAAAGCGGACTGGATGATGACATACGCAACAGAATCGAAGAGCTTGAGAAGGCGTCGGATAAAAATGACGGATTGAATTTCCAGATTGCAATCAATTATGGAAGCCGTGACGAAATGCTGCGTGCCATGCGGAAGATGGCAGAAGATGTGAAAGAGGGGAAAGTGCTGCCTGAGCAGATCGATGGACCGCTCTTTGAGTCTTATCTGGATACATACGGAATTCCGGACCCGGATCTTTTGATCCGTACAAGCGGGGAATTGCGCCTTTCGAACTATCTTCTATGGCAGATGGCCTACACAGAATTTTATTTTACCGATGTTCTCTGGCCTGATTTTACGAAAGAGGAATTAGAAAAAGCAATTTTGCAATATAATAATAGAGACCGGAGATACGGGAAAGTGAAGGAGGAAGAAGCAGATGTTTAAGACAAGACTGTTAAGCGGGATACTGCTCGTGGCTATTGCGCTTGCCACGATTATTCCAGGAAATGATATCCTGTTTGTGCTGCTTCTTCTAATCAGTCTGATCGGAATGAGCGAACTGTATAAAGTAAGCCGGCTGCAGGCCTCTCTTCCTGGAATTGTCGGCTATGCAGCAGCAGCGGCATATTATCTGCTGATCCGGCTTGAGGTCAAAGGCCCGGGAGAAAACAGGATCCTGCAGTATATTGACGGACAGGGGCTTGCCCTGCTTGTTATTGTATTTTTGATTGTTCTGATGGCAGTATATGTATTTTCGTATCCAAAGTATGTGTCGGAAGAGATGATGCTCATCTTTTTTGGTGTTTTTTACGTGGCGGTGATGCTGTCATATGTTTACCGGGCAAGAATGATACCGGAGGAGGGAGCGTATCTGGTATGGCTCGTATTTCTTTGCTCCTGGGGATGCGATACCTGTGCTTACTGTGTCGGAATGCTGATTGGAAAGCACAAAATGTCTCCAAAGCTCAGTCCCAAAAAATCGGTGGAAGGAGCGGTCGGCGGAGTAGTGGGAGCGGCGCTTTTGGGCGCGCTTTATGCTGCGGCGGTGAGCCATTTCGCAGACGCGGATGCATCGCCGGCACTGTATGCTTTGATCTGCGGAGCGGGCGGACTGATTTCCATGGTAGGTGATCTGGCCGCATCTGCAATCAAAAGAAATCATAATATCAAGGATTACGGGAAACTGATTCCGGGACACGGAGGAATTCTGGACCGGTTCGACAGCGTGATCTTTACGGCACCGATCATTTATTATCTGAGTATCTTTTTTATTTAATAACTAAGACTTCCCATACCTGAAATGGGCTTCGCTCCTTGAAAATTCAATATTTCAGCTGACAAAATAGTGATTTATGCCCCTATAGACTCTGGATGGAGTGCGTTACG
>NZ_JACJKH010000028.1 GCF_016900655.1 Drancourtella massiliensis | reverse complement strand
ACAACGGAGGGCAACCAGAAAAAATGGTTTGCGAAATCCCGCCTCTGGCGGCACCAGTGCTATGCCCTGGAGGGGCGAAAATTAAACCCCCATTTGAAATGGGGGTCATAACTTTTGTTTGAAAGAGGCTGTGTCACAGGATTTTCTGTGACACGGTCTTTTCATTATGTTATACTATATGTATTACGAGAAAGAAACGGATGAGAAAACATGGGATTTACAGTAGAGGATCTTCTGCGTACGGAAGAAGGCGGAACGATGAAAATTGTCTGCGGAGAGCAGGGGCTGAATAATGAAATCAAAGGGGTAACCATAATCGAAGCACCGGACATTGTAAAGTTTATTAATGGCGGGGAACTTCTGTTAACCGGACTTTATGCGTTTAAATCCTGTAGTGTTGAAGAGTTCAAAAGTTATATCTATGAATTCAGAAAAAAGAAAATCAGCGGACTGATTGTAAAAAGAGGCAGGCTGGTAGATGATGCGGATAAGAAAATCGAACTTCTTCAGGAATATGCCCGAAAAAACAGGATACCTATCATGGAAGTGCCGTTTGAGATGTCATTCCAGAGGATTCTGGCGATAGTCATGGAGCATCTGTTTGATGAAGAGGTCATGCTTCTTAAATATTTCAAAACAACACATGATAATTTTACCGCGCTGACACTTGGAAACAGTGGATCAGAGAATCAGTTTCAGAAAATTCTGGATATGCTGGAAAAGCTGATTCGGAATCCGGTCTCATTATATAATCAGAATCTCACCTGCTATGCTTCCTCGTCAGGGGAGAAGGGAAATCTGAAGTTACTTGATAATCTTCAGGATTACGATCCGGATGTACTGACCAATTATCAGTACTGGAAACAGGTGGGAGAGTATATCCAGTATGTGATCCGGGTACGGATGAATGTCGGTATTCAGATGTATCTGGTGGTGACAGAAAAAACGCCTCCGTTTACAAAAATGGACTGTATTGCGATTGAAAATGCGATTGTTGCCCTTCAGTATGAGTTCTCCAGACAGTTTGCAGTTGAAGAACTGGAAAAGAAATTTCAAAATGATATCCTTAACAATATTTTAAACGGCAAGGTAACATCTGAGACAGAGCTTGAGAAGAATGCGGGGCTGCTCCAGATGGACAAAAACGGAACCTACAGGGTGCTTGTCTTTGGTGTAAAGCAGGATGGAAAGCCTCAGAAGAACATGAATGAAAAGCTGATGCATATTACCTGTCTGGAAGAGGCGGTAAGACGCCGGTTTCCGGACCTGAAAATTCACCGGGACCTTGATAAGATAGTGACTATCCGGGAAGCGGATTCTTCCAGAACACAGTCCGAGCACAGAAAAGAAATGCAGGACATTGTCCGTCAGGTTCAGGAGGAAATGAAATATCAGAACCGTAATCTGTGCGTGAGAGTAGGAGTGGGAAAGATTGTTACAGGAATAGCCAATCTCCCGGAATCGTACAAGGAGGCCGATGAGGCACTGACGTTTATTGATATTGCGGGCGATATATCGGGAGACGGAAATTCTTCGGTAATGATGTTTTCGGACTTTGGAATTTTCAAGCTGCTGTGCGAGCAGGACAATCTGCAGAATCTGATAGAATACATACCGGAATCTCTGCAGAAACTTCTTCAATATAAGAAGCCGCAGCAGGAGGATCTGATTACGACGTTAAAATCATACCTGAAGAATAATCAGAACCTCTCCAGAACTGCGCAGGAACTTTATGTACATTATAAAACCGCAGCGTACAGAATCGAAAAAATCGCAAGAATTACAGGCATGGATTTCGACAATGCCAACGAAATGCTGGCGGTGCGCATAGGCCTTATTGTGTATAAAATGATAGAAAACTACAATAAAATATAGTCAAAAAATTCTTTTTTAGGCAGTTTATCCAATCTGGATAAACTGCCGTCTTTTTTTTATCAGAATCCGCCGATGCGAAGTGTTAAAAAAATATCTATACTCTATACTATGAGGAACAGCCAGAAAGGAAGGGATTACGTGGAAGTTGATGTAAAAAAAGTCATGGAACATCTGAACGAAATCTACCAATGCGGTGCAAAACCGGATGGCACTTTTACGAGGATGGCTTACTCCGAAGAGGACAAAAAAGGAAGGGCGCTTTTCAGAAGCTGGTTTGAAAAGCTTGGAATCCCGACACGGACAGACGAGGCCGGAAATCTGATTGCCCGTCTGGAGGGAACAGACCCGTCGCTTCCGGCGATCCTGACAGGATCACATCTGGACACGGTGCCGGATGGAGGAAAATATGACGGAGCAGTTGGATGCATGGGCGGACTGGCGGTCTGTGAGACATTGAAAGCAGAAGGGAAACAGTTAAAACATCCGCTGGAGGTTATCGTGTTCGCGGACGAAGAAGGATTCCGGTTTGGAAGCGGACTTACGGGAAGCAGCGCTCTGTGCGGAGAAAAGCCGGATATCAGTGCAGATGATCTGGATATGGACGGCAGGACAAGAAAAGAAGTTTTTGAAAGCTGCGGCCTGTCTGTGGAACATGTATCCGATGCGGCAAGAAATCCGGAATCGATTCACTGCTTCATCGAACTGCATGTAGAACAGGGAGGAACACTGTACAAAAAACAGATTCCGGTAGGAATTGTATCTTCGATTGCCGGAGTCAGCCGCTATGAAGTGACAATTACAGGCGAGGCAAACCATGCCGGAAGCACAATGATGGAAGACAGAAAGGACGCGCTTGTAACGGCTGCGAAGTTCATAGCAAAAGTACCGGAGACAGCAGCGGAATACGGAAACCAGTATACCGTTGCAACAGTGGGAACGATCAAGGTTACACCGAATTCCGTCAATGTAATTCCGGGAAGCTGTACTTTCCATCTTGAGATTCGGGATCAGAAGGCGGAAGTCATGAAAGAGATCGAGATGAAGCTGAAAGAATACGCGGAAGAACTGTGCAGCTGCGCAGGAGAGACTCTTTCCTGGGAACAGATTTCCTATCACGCACCGGCGCCGATGCATGAATCGGTAAAGCAGGCGGTTGAGACAGCTGCAAAGAAGATCGGAACCGAATATATGGTTCTTCCAAGCGGGGCATTCCATGATTCCCTGTTGATGACAGGATTTGTACCGACCGGTATGATTTTTGTTCCAAGTGAGAAAGGAATCAGCCATTCACGGTATGAATATACAAAAGAAGAAGATATCGAAAGAGGCTGCAACGTACTGTTGCAGACAATTCTGGAAGCAGACAACATGGAAATGACATGTTAATTTAGAAAGGAGAAGAGATATGGAGAAAAAAAGAATTGGTATCATCGGCGGAGGTATTTCTGGTACATGTTTAGGTTACCATTTAAGCCTCTATGACAACGCGGAAGTGATCGTATTTGAAAAAGCTACGATCGGCGGAGCTTCCACAGCTAAATCCGCAGGAACAGTATGTCTTTTTGATGACTCTCTGAAAAACAGATACTGGGACGTAAGACTTTACGGATTTGAATCCTATCTGAAAATGGAAGCGGAAGAAAAAGGATCCGCTGGATTTGACAAGACCGGCACACTCGTTGTTGCTACAAACGAGCAGGTAGAAGCAACAATCAAAACCGGTATCGCACTTGCAAAAGCAGCAGGATATTCAGGTGAATATATCACAGATAAAGACAGAATCAAAGAGATTCTTCCGGACATCTCCACAGAAAATATTCTTGGAGCCGGATATACACAGGATGACGGCTACTTTGACGGAACCATGATCTCCAACACTTATGCAAAGAAACTGCAGAAAAACGGCGGAGTGATCAAGACCGGCGTAAAAGTGACAGAAGTCATTGTGAAAGACAATAAAGTCAAAGGATTAAAGACAAGCGAAGGCGAAGAATATGAATTTGACTATGTTGTAGACTGTACAGGACCATGGAGCAAATTTACAGGGGAACTTGTGGGTCTGGATGTACCGATCTGGCATACAAAAGCCGAGGCATTCTTCCTTTGCCCTCCTGGAAAGAAACTCAGCTACACATTCCCGGTACTGAAATATCCGGAATTCTATGCTTTAAGAGCGGGAGACAACATCTTTATCTGCAAATCCCACCTCTCCATGGATCTGAACAATCCGATGCATGCAGGACAGTGGGATCCGGACAAACTTCCGGAAACAGGCGGAACAGACGATTACTTTATCGACTTCCTGCTTGATCAGCTTGAAGTAAAAGTTCCTGGAATCGTAGACAGCGGTCTTGTATCATCATGGCTGTCTTACCGTGCAGAGCCGAAGGATTTCCTTCCGATTCTTGGAGAAACTCCGGTAGAAGGATACATCCTTGCTACAGGCTACGGCGGAAATGGTGTCATCGAAGCACCGGCAGCAAGCCGTGATCTTGCAAAACTGATTATGCGCGGCGAGTCCACTCCGTTACTGGAAGACTGGGCATTCAAACGTCTGCTTTAATTTTAGATAAAAATCTGGTGCAGTCCGGCAGTGAAGTTTCTTCGCGGCCGGACTGCTGTGAAAATTTCAGGAGGAAAACATGGATATAGCGGTTCTTATTAAACAGGTACCTGTTTCAAACAATGTATCAGTAGATCCGGAGACACATGCCCTCATCCGTGCAAGTGCAGAGGGAATGATCAATCCGGCTGACTTAAATGCAATCGAAGAAGCCATGATGCTCAAAGAGCAGACAGGCGGAAAGGTTGTAGTTTTCACGATGGGCCCTCCGGATGCCGAAAAGGCACTTCGTGAGGCAATGGCACACGGCTGCGATGAAAGCTGCCTGATCACAGACAGGGTAGTAGCAGGAGGCGATACGATTGCGACAGCAAGAGTACTGGCGGAAGCAATCAAAAAATATGGACAGTTCGATCTGATTCTTGGCGGCGCTCTGTCTGCGGACGGAGCAACAGGTCAGGTTGGAGCAATGGTTGCGGAATGTCTTGGAATTCCTCACATCTGTGAGATTCAAAGCATCAAGTATGATGAAGCTGCTCCGGACAAAATCGAAGCGGTGAAAAAAGTATACGGGGAACGTTTCCTTGTACGTACTTCGCTGCCGGCAGTACTGTCTGTAAACTTTGGATGCAATGTGCCAAGACTTGCTACACTTCGGAGTACAAGAGCGGCAAAGAACAAACCGCTTGCTGTCTATACTAACGCGGACCTGAATCTTCCGGAGGACCAGGTCGGAATTAAAGGTTCTCCGACAGCAGTCATCGATTCCTTCGAACCGACAGGAGGAAGAATGGCAGAAATGCTGACCGGAACACCGGAAGAACTGGCTGTGAAACTGAAAGACCTGATCGATGAGGAGAAAGGAAATTTATAATGGCTAATGGAATTTGTATTTTCGCAGAAAATTATAATGGAAAATTAGAGCCGGCTTCTGCAGAACTTGTCTCCGCGGCACGTCTGATTCAGGAAACAACAAAAGAGCAGATCAGCGCGGTTGTTGTGGCAAAGGACTGCGACGGTATTATTGAAGAATTAAAAAATATTGGCGTAGAGAAAATATACGCTGTAAAGACAGATCATGATATCCTTTTTCAGGATGATGCTGCAAGTCAGGTACTTGCTGATATGATCAGAAAGATTGATCCGTCTTCTGTTCTGATTCCGGCGACACCGGCAGGACGTTCCATATTCTCAAGAGTAGCGATGAAATTAAACTGCGGACTGACCGCAGACTGTACAGAGCTGCTGGTGGGCACAAAAGAGGATGGATCCTACTATATTAAACAGAACAAACCATCTTATGGAGAAAACGTTTTTGTTACCATCGTTACAAGAGACGGATACTATCCTCAGATGATGACAGTACGTCCGGGTGTTTACACAATCCCGGAAAAGTCAGAAGGAAACGCGGAAGTTGTCTACATGGATGATATTCAGATCCCGGAATCCAGAATTGAGATCGCGGAAATTCTGCCTCAGGAAGATTCTACAGACAGCATTCTCTCCGCGGAGATTGTTGTCGTAGGAGGAAGAGGAACTCTGGAAGACGATAATTTTGAACTTGTAAAACAGTTTGCGGATAAGATTGGGGCTGCTATCGGCGGTACCCGTCCGATGGTAGATACAGAGACAATTCCGTTTGACCACCAGATCGGTCAGACCGGACTGACAATCCGTCCGAAAATCTGTATTTCTCTTGGTGTGTCAGGAGCAATCCAGCACACAGAGGGTATCAAGGATACCAAACTTTTTGTTGCAGTTAATACCGATGAGAATGCGGCGATCTTCAAAGTGGCTGATTATGGAATGGTAGCCGATCTCCGTGAGGTTCTGGAAAATTATCTGAAACTGTAGTACAATACAACTGAGGTGAGACAAATGGAATTATTAGAATTAATGAGAACAAGACACAGCATCCGCAGCTATGGCGATGCGCCGGTATCTGAGGAAGACATCACAAAAATCCTTCAGGCAGGAATGCTTTCCGCGTCAGGAAAAGCAATCCGTCCATGGGAGTTTATCGTCGTGACAGATAAAGATGTCCTGCAGAAAATGTCCGACTGCCGGGCAGGATCTGTGAAGATGCTCAAAGAAGCAGCCTGCGCTATCGTGGTAGTCGGCAACGAGGACGCATCAGATGTCTGGATCGAGGACTGCTCCGCAGTGATGAGCAACATGCATCTGATGGCTCATGCACTGGGACTTGGCAGCTGCTGGGTACAGGGAAGACTCAGAAAAGCAGAGGACGGAAGAGACACGGAAGCATTTGTACGGGATATTCTCGGATATCCGGAAAACTACAAGCTTCAGGCGATTCTTACGGTCGGAGTGCCGGCGGAGGAAAAGAAACCTTATGAGTTAAGTGATCTTCCGACAGAGAAGATTCACTACGGAAAATTCTGATAAAACCCGGTGTCATGTGGGGTGGATCTGTACAGAAAACTGTATAAATCCACCCCGCTTTTTTTGCGGTTTTTTGCGGTTGACAAACGGTATTTTTCGTGATATGTTTAGGACAATTTCGTTATAAACAAGAAGAGAAATCAAGGTGAAAGGCGGTGGAGAATATGGATCTGGTCAAGAAGGTGATAGTGCTTGTCTGCAGTATCATCCTGGTAGGGTTTACCCTGACCGATTTCCATTCTGTCATTGCGGAAGATCCGGCGTATGCCGGACATCTTTTTGTCAATAAACCGGAGAAGCAGACACTCACAGCACACGAGAAGAAAAGCCATCCTGATTCGGATGCCAACAGAGAAGAAGCCGGAATTATGTGGAAGTATCTGAGAAGTGGAAAACAGAAAGCGGCCAGAGGACTGGCACTTTCCACGATCTTTCTGGCCGGGTCGGCTGCTGCATTGTTCCGGATTTTTGAAAACCGGCATTATCTGGGAGGTCTTCTCCTTCAGGTAGTTTATATGGCACGGTTCCTTTATGAACTGTCAGTGCAGAAAGACAAGGACGGCAAGAAAAGAACTTCCGCACGGAGGCTTCTGCTTTCGTTCCAGGACAGTTCAAAAATATAAGGAAGACGTGAAAGGAATTAAGGGAAAACCATGGAACGGTTTATGAATTTTATAAAGCGTCAGTCACCGGGGCTTGTCATCACATTAGGGTTTGCCATTGTGATTTTCATTGGAGCTCTGCTGCTTTTGCTTCCATGTTCCGTGAAGGACGGGGCGACAGTGACATTTGTGGACGCACTCTTTACATCCACGAGCGCAGTCTGTGTAACCGGACTGATAGCCATTGATACGGCAGATCATTTTACTGCGATTGGACAGGCTGTTGTAGCACTGCTGATTCAGATCGGAGGTCTTGGAGTGACATCTGTCGGAGTCGGAGTTATGATCGCGGTAGGACACCGCGTCAGCTACAGGAGCCGGACACTGATCAAAGAGGCACTTAATGTGGATACCTACAGTGGAATTGTGAAGTTTGTAAAAGCGATTCTTCTGACGACATTGTTTTTTGAAAGTTTGGGAGCAATTTTAAGCTTTATCGTATTCAGTCAGGATTATCCGACACTTCATGCCCTTGGAATCAGTGTATTCCATTCCATTGCGGCGTTTAACAATTCGGGATTTGATATTCTGGGCGGATTGAGAAATCTGATCCCGTATCAGGAGAATGTCCTGCTGAATCTGACCACCTGCGGATTGATTTTCTTTGGCGGTATCGGTTTCCTTGTCATTATGGATATTCTGAAGCAGAGAAAATTCAAGAAGCTTATGTTTCATTCAAAAGTTGTACTGACAACAAGTATTGTCCTGATTATTGTAGGGACAGTCCTGCTAAAGCTGACCGAGCACATCACATGGCTTGGTGCGTTGTTTCACAGTGTTTCGGCGAGAACAGCAGGTTTTTCAACATATCCGATCGGAAGCTTCAGCACAGCCGGACTCTTTGTCCTCTGTGTTCTGATGTTTATCGGTGCTTCTCCGGGATCAACCGGAGGCGGTATCAAGACGAGTACATTCTTTACCCTTGCACAGGCAGTCCGGAGTATGTTTTCAAAACGTGCGGTTGGCGCATTTAAGAGAAGCATCTCAAAACAGAATGTCAGCAAGGCGTATGCGATCACACTGCTTTCTGCAATTGTCGTGGTCGTAGCGGTATTTTTGATGTGCATTATTGAGCCGGATATCGACTTTATGAAAATCCTTTTTGAAGTGATTTCGGCGTTTGGTACCGTAGGACTTTCTACCGGCATTACGCCGGATTTGAGTGATCCGGGGAAATTGATCATTATCCTTGTCATGTTTATTGGAAGACTCGGAGCTATGACCCTGATCACCATGTGGGTAAACCGGCCGGAGCCGAATATCCGGTATGCGGAAGAACAGATTTCAGTTGGTTAAGAGAAAGGAATAAAATAGAGATGAAAAAGAAAGCATCAGCAAAAACTTTTGGAGTGATCGGGCTGGGACGTTTTGGTATGGCGCTTGCCATGACGCTTGCAAAAGGCGGGAAAGATGTCATTGTTATTGACGAAAATGAAAGTAAAGTAAGAGAAATGAGACCGTACACGGATTATGCATTTGTGACAAGCAATCTGAATGAAGAAAGCCTTCGGGAGGCGGGCATCCAGAATTGTGACGTGGTAATTGTCTGCATTGGTACGAATGTAGGAGTTGGAATATTAACAACACTTAGTGTCATTGAGATGGGAGTACCAAGAGTGATCTCCAAGGCGCTTAGTACAGAACAGGGAGCGGTTTTGAAAAAGATCGGTGCAGAGGTTGTCTATCCGGAAAAGGATATGGCATATTTCCTCGGGAAACGTCTGATTTCCGATAATTTTCTGGACTTCATCCATCTGGATGACAGCGTAGAGATCCGGCAGGTACGTGTATCCGGAAGCGCGAGCGGAAAGAGTATTGAAAAACTTGCTCTTCGGAAACACTATCAGTTGAATATTATCGCTTTGGAAAGAGAGAATAAGACAACGATAGAGATCCACCCGGAAGACACTCTCAGAGAAGGCGATATCATTTCTGTAATCGGAAAGGTCGAAGATATCGATGCTTTTGAAAATCAACTTTAACAGATAAGATAAAAGGTTCTCCTGACAGGAGAGCCTTTTTCGATGTGCGGAACAGTCAAAAAAGAGGTGCATTGTGAGCTGATTTCTATATAATAGAAAGCAGGAATGAAAGGAGTGAAACAGACGATGGAAAAGGAAATCTTGTTTGGCGCTGCATACTATCCGGAATACATGCCGTATGAAAGAGTAAAAGAGGATATCCGGATGATGAAAGAAGCGGGAATGAATGTGGTGAGAATTGCGGAATCTACATGGAGCACGTTGGAACCGGAAGATGGTGTATTTGATTTTTCCTATATCGACCAGGTTATAGAAGAAGCCGGTAAAGCCGGAATGAAAGTGATTATCGGGACACCGACCTACGCGGTACCGTCATGGCTTTGCAGGAAAGATCCGGGTGTATTGGTAGAAACCGGACAGGGAGAGTCTTACTACGGAAGAAGGCAGATTTTCAATCTCCTCAATCCGACCTTCCGATGCCACGCAGAGCGGGTTATCCGAAAGCTGGCGGAACATACGGCCGGAGCCGGACCGGTAATAGGATTCCAGATTGATAATGAGACAAAACACTACGGAAATATGGGCAGGGAGATACAAGCCGCATTCAGAAAGGCCATGGAAGAAAAATTTCAAACCACGGAGAATCTGAACAAGGCCTTCGGACTTGCCTACTGGAGCAACTCGATTCATAACTGGGAGGATTTCCCCGACATGAGAGGCTGTATCAACGGCGGTCTTGCCTCTGAGTTTTCTGCGTTTCAGAGAAAGATGGCAGCGGATTATCTGATGTGGCAGGCGGATCTGATCCGGGAATACAAGCGGGAAGATCAGTTCATTACCCACAATCTGGATTTTGAATGGAAGAAATTCGGGGCCGATATCGCGCAGGACGGCTATTCCTACGGGGTGCAGCCGGACATTAACCATTACGAGGCGGCAAAAGCGCTGACCCTTGCAGGTACGGATATTTACCATCCGACACAGGACGATCTGACCGGGGCAGAGACGGCCTTTGGCGGAGATTCGATCCGAAGCCTCAAAGACAGCGGATATCTCGTTCTGGAATGTCAGGCCCAGGCATTCAAATACTGGACGCCGTATCCGGGGCAGTTACGGCTTCAGGCATACAGCCATCTGGCATCCGGCGCTACCGGAACACTTTACTGGAACTGGCACTCCATTCACAGCGGATATGAGACATACTGGCGGGGAGTTTTAAGCCATGATCTGGACACGAATCCGGTCTATGAAGAAGCCGCTGTTATTGGAAAAGAATGGTCAAAACTGGGAGAAAAAATCAACGGACTGCAAAAAAAGAACGAGATTGCCCTTGTGATTGACAACCATTCGATGTCAGCGTTGAACTGGTTCCCGATCGATAAGGACCTCAGTTACAATGACGTCGTAAGGTGGATGTATGACAGCCTGTATGAGATGAATCTGGAGTGCGACGTGGTGGATGTCCGGGCGCTGGATCCGTCCAGATACAAGATGATTGTGACACCGGCACTTTACAGCGTGCCGGAGGAGATGCTGAAAAAGCTGGAGACGTTTGTCAGAGAGGGAGGCGTTCTGGTCAGCTCCTTCCGCTCCTTTGTGGCGGATGAGTACCTCAGAGTGTACCATGACAAGGCACCGCATCTTCTGCACGAATGCTTTGGAATGAGCTACAATCAGTTCACCGAGCCTGGACGCACCCGGCTGAAAGGAAAAGAAGTCCGGTACTTTGCAGAGCTTCTGAAAAGGGAGGGAGCCGAAAGCATGGCGGACTATGAGCATAAATACTGGGGACGGTACGCAGGGATGACGCATCATGTGTTCGGGGAAGGACATGCGTATTATCTTGGATGCTGGACCTGCAAAGAAACACTCAAGGAGCTGTACCGGACGGCGGCAAAATCCGCCGGAATCTTCTGCCCGGAACTGGCCTGGCCGGTGACAGTAAGAAGCGGAGTGAACCGGGAAGGGAAACAGATTCATTATCTGCTGCATTACAGCGAAGAGGAACAGGAAATTCTCTGCCCGTATGATAATGCCGTAGATCTGCTGACCGGGAAATCATACCGGAAAGGGGAGCCAATCTGTCTTTCGGACTGGGATGTGAAAATACTGGAGGAAGCGTAGATGAAAGCGTTTTTATATACGACAACAGAACAAGTCGAATTTTCCGGAATTTGCTCAGGATTCATGACAGGACATTGCCGGTTCTGTATGGCCGGGACGGTTAAAAATGAAAGAAACTCTATTTTCTCCGTAGCATATCAGGTCCGAATACGGTTATAAATGGGAATTTCTTTTTTTAATCCGTAGTAAAGCAAGTTCTAATACGGTGCGAATAATAGAAAATGGATTTGTAACCGTAGTAAATTGGATCGGGATACGGTTTAAATATAAGAAAATATATTTTTGACCGTACAAACCGCACCTAAAATACGGTTGTAATATGGAAAAATCAATTTGCAACCGTAGAGACCAGGTAAAAAATACGGATGAGGGAGCAATAAGTTTGTTTTTAACCGTACCAGCTTCAATAAAATCAGGTTTTGAAGCTAAAAACTTGATTTGTAACCGTAGAGGAATGCTTGCAGGGGGCAGGACGCATTCACATGTTTTAATAAAATTGAAAAATCTATGTAACGAAATCATCCTTTTTCGGATATATGGGCACAAAGGAGGTGAGGGGGAAGATGCAAAGTTTCCACCTGGCTGTGTCAGATCGCGAAACATCTCTGGTATCAGGAACTGGCGAGGCGCAGGCGGAAAGGCACCAGTGAATTAAATGAAAAGCTTGCCTCCTCCGGCGCAGATCTGTCCGAGACTGTCTCTATCAGGGAAGAGAAGATGGAACTGTTCAGGAAAGTGCACATTCTGGACGAGACTGCGAAGGAGGTTGTGCTTCTCAGGCTTACAGGAGCCTTTTCCTTCCGGGAGATCGGAGACATCTTCGGGAAAAACGAAAACTGGGCCAGAGTGACATTTTATCGGGCGAAACAAAAACTTGTGAAAGGATGATGAAGTATGAAATTAAATTGTGAAATAATCAGGGATTTACTGCCGAGTTATATTGATGGACTGACAAGCCAGGAGAGCAACAGACTGGTTGAGGAACATCTGGAAAGCTGTGCAGAATGCAGAGAATATCTGAAGGAAATGCAGGCGGATCTTTCATCAGAGGCTTCTGTAGAAAAGAACAAGAAAGCCATCCGGCCATTCCGAAAGCTGAACCGGAGGGTAAAGCAGAGGATTGCGGCAGCGGCTGGAGCTGCGGTACTGGTCTGTGTGGTTCTCTTCGGAGTAGGAACGTGGTACTATGGCCGCACATGGACTGCGGATTCCTCGGATGTCAAGATGAGCGTGGAAGCCTCGGGGAGCATTGCAACATTAAGATTCACCCCACAGGAGGACACAGTCCTCTATGTAGAGGCAGATGAAAACGAGGAAAATACGATTGTGATTACAGAAGGATACCGCAATCCGCTGAAAAAGGTATATCAGAAATCCGCCTATTATGGCTATACATTTATTGATAAAAATACCGTGATGGGGCTGAACGGAAAAAGCACAAAAATTGACGAGGATGATGTGCTGACCATCCGGTATGAAGATAAGACAGAAACAATCTCCATGCAGGAACTGGCAAAAGAAGCGCTGGCAAACAATCCGGAACGGACATTCTCTGAATAGAGAATGTCCGCCCGGTCGTTGGGAACAGAAGGGCGGACAAAAGATGAAATAGAGTAAAAGATCAGACGAAAAAAGTACTTTACAATCCTGTAGACATATTGTAAACTCTTGGTTAGTTGTTGCTAACCAAGAAAAGACTTGCAGGAGGTACTATGACAATATTAAATCTGATTATGATTGTTATTTCATTGATACTGCTGATCCTCTGTATTATGGCACCCTTTCGGAAAAGCGGTGCGGCAAGAGGACACCAGATGCTTCAGGCGGTTTTAAAGCCCCACACGATCTATGGGATTCTCCTCCTTGTGACATCACTTGTCCACGGAATTCTCTCCGGAAACAACCCGGCGATGATGAGCGGAAAGCCGGCATGGCTCTGTTTGTTGATTCTTCTGATTTTCTCGGCGTTCAAAGGCAAGATGAAGACCAGAAACTGGATCAAAATCCACAGAGTACTTTCAGTATTGCTCTGCCTTCTGATTGTGGTACATATTGTACATGCCATTGTAGTATAAAAGCTACGGTTGGAAATGGAAAAGGCAGCGGATAAACATTGTACTTACACAGTGCGTATGGTACAATGGATAAAAGAGCAGAAATACAAGTTGTTCAAGTTTTAGCAACAGATACGACCCTCGAAGCGGCAACTTCGGGGGTTTCTTTTACGAGAGGGGCTGTTTTTATGTTAAAGAAAACCGTACTTTCCGGATGCGCAGCAGGAATCTTTCTGGCAGTATTGGCAGGAACAGTTGTGACAGGGGTAAAAAGTCCGATTGAAAGCCAAATTGCACCGGGACTGAAAAAGGAAGCAAAACAGATGAAGTCCTTTTTTCGCTCGCCCGAATCAGAAACAATGATTGCTGAAATACAGAGAAATCTTACAACATCACATACCGGAGAAGGAAATTCCGTGGAACTCTATGAGGGCCTGGCGTTTGAACCGAAAAAAGCGTATGAAGTTTACACATTAAAAAGTGAACACGTTATTCGTGAATTTGACCAGAATGGCACGTTTAAGGATAATATATCCGAAGAATATGTATTACAGGTACCGCTCAGCAACAGCCAGAATGAACTGGTCGGCCTGACCTTGTTTTATCAGGAGAAGGGAGGTTTTGAATTAGTCGCCTATGGAGAAATGGAAGAAAAGCAGGAAGTCCTGACAGATATGGAAGAGTTAAACGCACTTGTAAACGGTCAGGAAGAACTGAGAGGGCAGAAAGAAATCAAAGATGCAAAAACAGTTGTTCTGTATCAATATAATACATATGCAATTTATATCGAGACAGCAGACGCAGAATATATGATTCCGATTTCGGCCAACAACGTCATGACACAATTAGAAGAAAACAGAATTTATACAGCAGAAGAATTTATAGATGTGCTGCGACTGACTTCCAGTGAAGATATAAACGGCGAAAACCCGCTAACCTTAAAGGTTGGCGGGTTTCGCTGTTTATAAGTTATCTAAAGGAATGAGAGTAAAGTGCGGCACTTTGAAGTGCCTTACTTTATGAGGGGGGAGATAGTGATTTGTTTATCAACTATCTGATTCTTAGTATAACCAGAAAATGTGTCTAAAATATGTGCAGATCATAAAAGAAAACGAAATTTTCTTAATGGTCTATTAAGATTTTAACGCAAATGGCCGTTTTACCCGGGAAAACCAGGGTGATCAAGCAGATTTTCCGGTATTGTTGAATAAGCTATCAGATTTTTTCATCCGTATATATCCGGATAATCTGCCTGAGAATACTGTGAAGATAAGGAAGATATTCCTCAATCGGAACCGGCTGACTGTAGAGGATGCAGTTATAGCTGGTGGAACCGATAAGTTCGATAATAGTAAAAAGCATCAGTTCCGGGGTATCGCAGTGAACTCCGTATTTCAGCATTGATTCCAGAAAATGCTCATAAAATTTCTGGGAGGTTAAAAATCCTGTATCAGAAACGGTATTCTGAAAAATTCCCCAGGAGAGATTTTTGGCAACAAATTCCATTAATGCGTGCTGGCTGCGGAAACAGTCAATGATATAATCTGTAATAAACAGCAGTTCCTCCTCAAATCCGGAGGCATGAGATGTTTCCAGCGCACGGTGTGCATCATCAAACAGCTGGCCGGCTTTAAAGACGATCAGTTCATTTCTTAGATCATATTTATCCTGAAAATACAGATAAAAAGTTCCTTTTGCAAGTCCCGCCTCCTGAACAATATCAGATATGGTTGTTTTCGAGAATCCTTTCTCTGTAAACAGACGGAAGGCTGTTTTGAGAAGCAGATCCTTTTTCTGCTTTTTGTTTTCTTCTACCTTTCCCATGCAGATGTCTCCTTTTTACAATTTGCTATTAGACACATTATGATAGATTTGTCGTGAAAAGTCAATAAAATGACTAAAATTCATTTTTTCCTTCAAAATTATTGACTAATAGTCATTTTTGATTATACTTAAGGAATAACGTTTACAAGTGAAAGGAGTTGGTACAGGTGGTGAAAATCGGCAAATGGATTGCCAGGCACAAGGTACTGATTTTAATTCTGGGGATCCTCCTTGTTGTTCCATCGGTGATCGGGATGGCAAAAACACGGGTTAATTATGATTTGCTCAGTTATCTTCCGGAGCATCTGGAAACTGTGAAAGGACAGGATCTTCTGGTTGATGAATACGGCATGGGGGCATTTTCCATGGTTGTGGCGGAGGATATGGAACTGAAAGACGTGCAGAAGCTAAAAGAGGCATTTGAAGAGATTCCGCATGTGAAAGATGTACTCTGGTACGATGATATAACGGATATTACAGTTCCGGTGGAAATGCTGCCGGATGATTTGGAGGAGGCATTTTTCCGGGGAGATGCTACAATGCTGCTGGCGCTTTTTGACAATACGACATCCTCGGATGAGGCAATGGATGCAGTGACGCAGATGAGGAAGACCGCGGATAAGCAGTGTTTTATCAGCGGAATGACCGGTGTTGTAACGGATATCAAAAATCTTTGTCTGAAGGAGATGCCGGTCTATGTTGTCATTGCAGTGCTGCTCTGCCTTTTCATTCTGGAACTGACATCGGGATCGTATCTTGTTCCGGTATTGTTTCTGCTGAGTATAGGGCTTGCGATTCTCTACAATATGGGAACAAATATTTTTCTGGGCGAGATTTCCTATATCACTCAGTCGCTGACGGCGATACTGCAGCTTGGGGTGACAATGGACTATTCTATTTTTCTGCTCCACAGCTATGAAGAAAATAAAAAACGTTTTCCGGGTGAGAAAGAACGGGCCATGGGACATGCGATTGCAAACACGTTCCAGTCGGTCATCGCAAGTTCCGTTACAACAATTGCGGGATTTGCGGCATTGTGCTTCATGACCTTCGCGTTGGGAAGAGATCTTGGAATTGTCATGGGAAAAGGCGTTTTGATGGGCGTATTGTGCTGCGTAACCATTCTCCCGTCGCTGGTACTTGTATTTGATAGAGCAATTGAAAAGACAAGCCACCGGCAGCTGCTGACAAATATGGACCGGATTTCCGGATTTATCACAAAACATTACAAAGTGTGGATCGGGGTATTTCTTATTCTGATTATTCCGGCGGCGTATGGAAACAGCCGTACAGAAATTTATTACAACATCGCTCAGTCCCTGCCGGAGTCTTTGCCAAGCAACATTGCGAATGAAAAACTGGAGAAGGATTTCGATATGGCAAATGTGCACATGGTATTGATGGACAAACATATGGACAGCCTGAAAAAACAGGAGATGATGGAAAAGATTGATGAGGTGGACGGCGTGAAGTGGAGTATCAGTATGAATTCCCTGATCGGTCCGGCAGTTCCGGAATCTATGATTCCGTCAGAAGTCAAAGAGATGCTGCAAAGCGAGAACTATGAGCTGGCATTTGTCTGTTCAGAATACGGGGCGGCGACAGAAGCGGTAAACCGACAGATTGCTCAAATTGACAGGATCGTAAAAGCCTACGACAGCGATGCCATGGTTATCGGGGAAGCTCCTCTGATGAAGGATTTGCAGGACGTGACCGATATCGATTTGAAAATGGTCAATCTGGTGTCTATAGCTGCAATTTTTCTCATTATCATGCTGACCTTTAAATCGATTTCCCTCCCGGTCATTCTTGTTGCGGTGATTGAATCTGCCATTATGGTCAATATGGCGGTTCCTTATTTTCAGGGAGAGAGCCTTCCGTTTGTCGCAAGCATTGTAATCGGTACAATCCAGCTTGGAGCAACTGTGGATTATGCTATTTTGATGACAAGCAGATATCAGAAAGAGAGAAGAAGAGGAAAAAATAAAAAAGAGGCGGTTTCCATCGCGCACCGGATGAGCATGCCGTCGATCGTAAGCAGCGGTCTGAGCTTTTTTGCGGCTACATTCGGTGTGGCGGCATATTCCAATATTGATATGATCAGCTCGATCTGTACGTTGCTGGCAAGAGGTGCATTGATCAGCATGTGTGTAGTAATTCTCATTCTTCCGGCTATGTTTATGATTTTTGACGGTGTAGTATGCAAAACGTCCATCGGATTTCTTGGACAAAAGAAGAATGCGGCAGGTTTTTCGGGAAAGAAAAAAACAGCCTGATTTTAAATGAAGGAAAGGAAATGAATGATGAGCAGAAACAGAAAATGGAAACAGAAAATGGCTGCGTCTCTGGCGGCCGGGATGTCGGTGGTGTTGTCTGCGGTGCCGGTGTGCGCTGCAGGAAGCGAAAATGCAGGAAATAATGCGGTCTGTAAGGAGGAAACGGTTTATGTTAATGCAGATGCTGCGGGAAAGCAGAAATCGGTAACCGTTTCCGAACAGTTGAAAGGGATTCAGAGTACCGGAACAGTCGCTGACGAAAGTATTCTGGACGGGATCAAAAACATCAAAGGGGACGAGAACGTTTCACAAAATGGAAACCGGCTTACATGGCAGGCAAAAGGAGAGGACATCTTTTATCAGGGGACAACAGAACAGGAACTTCCGGTCTCCATGAAAACAGTGTATATCCTGGATGGAAAAGAGATTTCGCCGGAAGAACTGGATGGGAAAAACGGCCATCTGGAAATCCGGATTACATATGAAAATCACGCAAAGCGTACGGTAAGCGTAAAGGGCGGGGAAGAAACAGTATTCAGCCCGATTGTTCTTGTGACAGGACTGATCCTTCCAAATAAAACATGTTCCGATGTCAGAATTGACAACGGGAAAGTTATCAATGACGGGGATAAAAATATCATTCTGGGCGTGGCTATGCCGGGGCTGAAAGAAAGTCTTGGTATGAAAGAAGGAGAGGCGGCGGCAGAAATACTTACGATTCCGGATACGCTGACAATTTCTGCGGATGTGGAAGATTTTTCAATGCCGTCGACTTATACGGTCGGACTGACAGACGTACTGGACGAAATTGATCCTGATAGTTTTGACAGTTTAGATGAACTGTCGGATTCTCTTGCGAAAATGGAAGATGCGGCACTGGAACTGGTGCAGGGCTCAAAAGAGCTGTCCAAAGGAGCTGACACGCTGGGAAGTAGATATGCAGAATTTGATCAGGGGATCGATACGATGCAAAGCGGAATCGATGCTCTGGATGCGGGCGCGGCTT
This sequence comes from Drancourtella massiliensis, assembly GCF_016900655.1. Lineage (GTDB taxonomy): Bacteria > Bacillota > Clostridia > Lachnospirales > Lachnospiraceae > Sellimonas > Sellimonas catena. The sequence continues at coordinate 21,036 of NZ_JACJKH010000028.1, read as the reverse complement.
CCCTTGCTGCCGGAATCGCAGAATATACCTCAGGTACGGACACATTAAATGCGGGAATTCAGACGTATTTTGGCGAGAACGGGGAACTGTCCGCTACTATTACAGAGTATAAGAACGGAGTCAATACTCTGCTTGCCGGAATCGAAGAGTATACAGAAGGAGCGGACACTCTGGCAGATGGAGTCAATACCTATGTGGCCGGAGAAGAAAAGCTGGCTGAAGGAGCAAAGCAACTGTCTGCACTTTCCGAAGGCCTGACCAGAATACAGGAGGCCGTCCGGATACTAAGTGAGAGCGCGGACGGAACAGGAAGCGCAGAGGAAGACCTTCTTGCGGCCGCCGGTGAGCTTGCGGACGGAACGGAAACACTCAGTCAGGCGCTGAAGTCAGAGACCGTCCAGAAACTGCTGGAACAGGTTGATGAAATGACGAAGACCGGGCAGGAACTGACTTCAGCCGCCGGCGAACTTGGCAAAGATATTGAAAAGGAGATTGCCGGACCTGCGTCGGAGATTACGGCATCTCTTCAAACACTGGCCGGTCTGCTGAATGAGGTAAACGAAAAAGCTGGTTTGCTGGAGAAAGGATGCAGTGAACAGGTCGCAAAGATCAACCGGACGGTAGAAGAGAATAACCGGAAAATACAGATGGCAAAAAAGGCGGCGGCTGAAGGAGAGGAACAGATTGCCGCGGCTCAGGCCGGGCTTAATCAGCAGATACAGGCACTTCGCGCGGCAGGGCAGGAGGAGGCTGCCGCTCAGATAGAGACAGCCGTGCAAAGCCTGGAGAATGCCCGCACATCCGCACAAAACCTGCAAAATCTTTCCGGATTGGATACAGTAGAAATGCCGGACTTTTCCGGAATTGATACGGAAGAACTGTCCCGGAATGCATCATCGCTGGAATCAGAGATCCGGACAGTTGTGACATCATCCGGCAGGCTTTCTTCCCGGATGACAGGACTGCAGGACGGACTAAAAGAAATGGAAGAGAAGAAGGACGCACTTCCACAAACATCTATGCAGGAAATTTCACGGCAGGTTGAAATTCTTAACCGCGGAATGCAGGGACTGTACCAGGCAGCAGGGACTCTGTCGGGAGGTCTTTCTGAACTGGGAAAAGCATCGGACGCCTTGCAGAATGGAGCAGCCGGGATTCAGAATCTTCAGCAAGGATTTGAGAGTCTTGGACAATATAATGAAGCATTGAAAAGCGGAGCAGGAAAACTCAAAGACAGCAGTCCGTCGGTACGGAAAGGCGCACAGACCTTACTGGGCGGTACAACACAGCTTTCCAACGGGCTGGACACTTTAGGAAGCCGGCTTTCCTCCGGTTCTGCTGCACTTTCTCAAAACAGTCAGGCGCTAAAGGAAGGCGCTGCCACGCTGAAAAGCGGAACGCAGAAACTGGTATCCGGAGGTGCATCTTTGAAAACAGCAAGCGGTCAGGTACAAAGCGGCATTGATACACTGAGCACCGGTGCCAAGACGTTGGCAGATGGAATGAAACAGTTTGAAGAAGAAGGAATTTCCAAACTTCAGGAAGTGACGGATACAGAGTTTAAGGATATTGCTGACCGGTTCAAGGCGCTCACAGGCGAAGAGTGCAGATACGATACTTTTGCCGGAAAACCGGAAGAGATGGAAGGAACTGTGAAAATTGTCATTGAGACAGAAGCAGTACCGGCCAGATAACAGAGAAGGGGAAAATTCATGAAATGTCAAAACCATCAGTCAGAGATGCCTGATGGTTTTTATGTTTTGAAACGAAAGAAAACAATATGATAAAAATGTGTAAAATGAGAGTAGAAAAGTATGGAAAAATGTGTAAAAATTTATTGAAGAAATTTTTCATAACCGTTTGATGGAGGCTTACAATTATTATTTGATTATCGGAGGGATGCCCGAATGTGTTGTTGCATGGATGGAAAGTAAAGATCCAAGGCAGGTCAGCCAGATACAAGAGGAGCTGATTACAGTTTATGAGAATGATTTTTCTAAACACAATGGAAAAATAAACAGTGGCCGCATTTTGATGGTCTTTCGGAGTATAGTGACACAGCTTGCAAAAGAGAATGAGAAATTTATATATGGTGTGGTCAAAGAAGGGGCCAGGGCACGGGAATTTGAAGAGGCAGTAGAGTGGCTTGTATCAGCGGGGATGGTAAACCGGATTTATAATGTTTCACAGTCTGAACATCCTCTTCCGGTATTTGACCGGCTTGATGCATTTAAGTTATTCCTTATGGATACGGGGCTTTTGAAGCATATGGCGGGTATGGACAATTCAGCCATACTTTTAAAGGCCGATTATCAATTCAAAGGTGCGCTGACAGAAAACTATGTATTGCAACAGCTGAAAGGGCAGTTCTCAGTAGAGCCAAGATACTATTCCACTTCACGGGAGGAGATCGACTTTATTGTTCAGCATGGGATGGAAATCGTGCCGATTGAGGTGAAGGCAGGGACAGATAAGTCAGCGGCTTCTTTTAAAAATTATATAAAAAAAAGAAATCCAACCCATGCGGTACGTCTATCAAAAAGAGAATATCGAAAAGATGGTGCAATTACCAATATTCCACTTTATCTGGCAGGAAAACTTCCGGTATTTTTAGATTAGTTGCCTGATTGCATTGTCTATTTAGAAAGGCCTTCGGTTATCTGACATCCTGATAACCGGAGGCTTTTTGTGAAAAGTGAGGACTGGAGTATATTCCAGAAGCAAATGAAAATGACTTGTCATTGCCCAAAATACCCCGGGAAGAGACCGTGACAGGAACTCTTCCCGGGGTTTACACATCCAGATCTGAGAGCAATTATTATGATTCCTTTAACTCCGGCAGATATTTCATGATAAATTCCTCCACGGAGGCTGCTCTGGCAGATCCCTTGACCCAGGTCGTAAGAAGATCCAGATCCTGCTCTTCCAGAATTCGTGTGCGTAAATTGTCAGGCACACGGCCAAGATCTTCTAAAATAGAGAGTACATCTTCCGCTTTCCCCTCTGCTTTACTTTCCCGTCTGGTTGCCTGCACGTCATAGTATTCAAAGTGATCAAAAAACATTTTAAAATCCCTCCGTTCAATCTGATCTGTGAAAGTGCCGATCTCATCTTTCGGGATATTCAGGCGGTGCAAAAAGGCGGCAACGATCTTTGAAATCAGCTTCAGGAGAGTCTGTGGAGAGTCCCGGCTGATATTTTCAAAGTAGTCGTCCGGAATTTCTTTCAGTTCGTGAAAATCGGCGGCACTTCTTAGTTTGTCAATCAGCATGATCAAAGACAGTTCATCCTCTTTTTCAATAAGTTCCTGATTAGAATAGCGGGAGAGCGGTACAACCAGATACTGAAAATTCGGAATATATTCTCCCAGAAGATCGGAAAGTGCGGTACGCTCCTGAAAGTTTTTGGCGGCTGTCCAGTTCTGCTCCCCATCATAAAAGACAATCGGAAGAACCGGAGGATATCGGAATCCTTTTAAAGCTGTGCATCCGGGCTGTTTCTTTTCCGCTTCTGCGGCATAATCTGTCAGGATCAGGACGATATACCGAAGAATCCGGAAAGACATATCATAGTCCACCTTGGTCTGATGCTCGATCAGCGTGATCAGATAAAGAGTGTCCATTTCTCCCTGATTTTTCAGATGAATCTTCTTGACCGTATCGGAATCCCGTTCTTCCTGCCACACGGGGATGAAGCGGTTTGTGACATCTTCAATATCTTCCGGCTGGACATCTTTTAAAAGTTCGATATCCGTATATCCCCGAAGAAACTGAGCACAGAGAATGGGATCGCCGAAGATGAGTTTGGCGCTGCTGTCTTTGAATTTTCTGTTTTGACTGGTAGTTTTGTTTGGTTGATCTGTTTGCCTGCTGGTCATAAATCTCCTTTCCGAAGGGAGCAAAGACAAACAGACAGACGTTGAAATTAATTTTATTGTACCAGTGAATGAAGTGAAATACAATAAACAGCAAGTCCTTTCTATATCTGTTTTCCCTGTTCCCGTCTGTAAAAATGAATCATTGAAAAATGTGGCCGAACGGCCGGAAACCAAAGGACAAAAAGAATAACTGTCCTGATTTGATCAGGAACAGTATATACCCGGAAGAGGGGAAAAAGCAAGGAGAAAACGTCTATTCATAGCATATTCCGATAGTTATGACAAAAAAATAAGGCAGAATCAACGAAAAGGTGAACCTTTTTTCAAGTTCAAACCATCTTTATTTAATAGAAGGGTAAAAGATGGGGAACAGTAGGTTCAAGGAGGAATCAGTATGAAGGAAAAAGTGACATTGAAGATGCAGGGGACAGAAATCAGGGAGTTTGAGATGTATCTGTATGAAAGAGAAAATGCAGAGGCGACAATCCGGAAATATATCACGGATCTGAAGTGCTTTTTTTCGTTTCTTGGAGGAGATCAGGAAGTGGACAAGCCGCGTCTTCTTTCTTATAAAGAATGGCTTCTCGAGCATTATGCGGTAAACAGCGTGAATTCCATGCTGGCGGCTCTGAATCAGTTTTTGATATTCTGCGGATACTGCGAGCTTAAAATCCGGCGCGTAAAAACACAGAAGAACCTGTTTTTGCAGGAGGAGAAAGAGTTGACCCGGAAAGAGTACGAACGCCTGGTGCAGACAGCGAGGGCGGAGGGGAAGGCACAGCTTGCCCTGTGCATCGAAACGATCGCTGTCACCGGAATCCGGGTCAGCGAACTGAAATATTTTACGGTGGAACAGGTGAAAAAGGGCAGAATCGAGGTACACAACAAAGGAAAATACCGGAGAATCTTCCTGACGGGAAGCATCCGTAAAAAACTGCTGATATATGCGGCAGCGCGGAAAATCCGGTCAGGCTGTATTTTCGTGACGAAAAACGGAAAGCCAAAAGACAGGAGCAATCTCTGGAGCGAGATGAAAGCGTTGAAAGAAAAGGCGGGAGTCAGCGGCGAGAAAATCTTTCCGCACAATCTCCGCCACCTGTTTGCAAGAGTCTACTATCAGACAACCAAAGACCTTACAGGACTTGCGGATGTCCTCGGACACAGCAGCCTGAACGTGACAAGAATCTATACCTCCAATACAGGAGAACTCTATCAAAGACAGCTCGATCGCATGACCGTCTTGCAGATTTAAGAGGGAAAAGGGGAAAATAAAAAACACCACATAATATCAATTATGTGGTAATACAAAGTCGGCCTATCTCATCTAGTCACCAGTTTTTAGTTTTCTACCCTATTTTATAGCAAAAAATAGACTGCGTCAATGCAGTGACGGAAGATTTCACAATTTTATGCATCAAAATAACACCCGCCTTTTACATATCATTTGAAAAATCGACGGGACACCGAAAAACAGGACTTCACTTTTTAATTAAGGAAAAGCCATGTACCACATAATTGATATTATGTGGTTGTTTGCGTTCTATGGAATGAGGCAGAGGAAAGATATGGAAAATAGATGCAGTAGCCTGAAACGGGGAGACATCATAATCTCACCCCAGAGGATGAAATTTATAAACCATGGAATTCTGTTTGTAACGGAGGAAGGAAAGTCCGACAGCCTGGATGAAGACCGGATCCTGCTGGCCTGTATTGAGCAGAGCGGGAAGGACGGCACAATCCGGACCCGGCTTCCCGTGGAAGAGGTTACGTCTGATACGGAAGGACGCTTTTTCCTCGGCACGATTTACGGTACACGGTGCGAAATCCAGACGAACCGGATGGGCGCCACGGCGGGGGAACTGCTGATGGAAATTGTCCGGCATTATCCCTGGCTCTGGATCGGGGATCATGAGTGCCTGGACTCCGGGGACAGGAAGAAATGGCAGGAATTACAGAATATGGTGGAACAAATGCGTGCCTGCAGTATTTTGCTTGACTGAAGGGAGATTTGTTTCGATTAAGAAAGAAAAGAAGGGGGAAGGAAATTGAAACTGATGGATCAGGCAATAGAAAAGAAAGCGGAAGCTAAAGGAGGAGACCATGAAAAGTAAAAGAAGGAAGAGAGTCATAGCAAGCGTGCTTTGCATGGTTTTGATGCTGAGCACGGGAATGTCCACACTTGCGGAAGCAGATGCAGGAACAGTACCTGCAGTGGAAGAGACAACAGCAGCCCAGACGACGGCACAGGAGACGAAAAGCACTTCGACGGATGCGCAGACTGCGGAAACGGAAACACAAACCCAAACGGAGACCGAGACCCAGACAGAAACGAAGCAGACCGAAGAAGCAGCGCAGACACAGCCGGAAGAAACGACAGCCGCTCAGCCGACAGAGGAAGCTTCCGGCGGAGAGACAACACAGACAGAGACAGATCAGACTGCACAGAATACGCAGGATCAGACTACATCTGCGGAAACTTCCGGGACAGAAACACAGAATGAGGCAGTAGAGACACAGCCGGAAGAGACTGAAACAACAACACCGACAGAGGAAACTCAGGAAACGAAGGAAGAGGCAGGTGTTTCTCCTGCATTTAATGAGACTTATGAAAATAGTGAAGTCACTGTAAAAGTTACGGCAGATGAAGGAATCGTACCAGAAGGCGCAGAACTTTCTGTTACTCCGATTGTGAAGAAAGAAATCACTGATCAGATGTCCGAAGAGGAAAAAGCTGAGGCAAAGAAAATCAATGCTCAGTATGATCTGACAGAAAAGAAACTGAGCGAAGACAGCGATAAGAATAAGGAAATCATGGAAGGTTTCCTGGCTTACGATATCAGCTTTCTTGTGGATGGCAAAGAAGTAGAGCCAAGCGGTGATGTGAAAGTAGTCATCGACTTTAAAAAAGCAGCTGTACCGGAAGGTGTCTCTGAGGATACCGACGTAGCAGTAAAACATCTGAAAGAAGATCCGACAGCCGATGATGGCGTAGTCGTAGAAAATATGGATGAGAAAGCTACGGTGAAGACGACAGAGAAAGCGGAAGCTAAAAAAATAGAGCTTGTATCAAACAGTTTTTCAACGTTTACAATCACTTGGGAGGTGGCTTGGAATACTGTATTTAACATAACAGCTCACTATGTTTATATTGATGAGAATGGCAGTATTAGAGACATTCCCGAAAATGTTCATAAGCCAAGTAATAGTGCAGGGATCGAGTTAGAGAATCATAGAGAATATGATCTGAAAGAGTATGCCGATCAGATTGATGGCTATACGTATCGCGAAGCACGAGTGGATAGACAAAACGAAGATGCTATTACAAAGATACAAACATCTAGCGAAGGCGGACACGGTATTTGGGGGCAGCAGACATATTATTATATCAAATACCTTGAAAGCACAGAGCAGACAGAATTTACAGATTGGTTATATTATAGGGGAAGGTTTGAACAAAACAACACAAGCGGCGACATCTATTTTGTATATGATTATACCCCGTCCGAGTTGTCTATAGAAAATAATATTATTGAAAATGGAACTCTGGATGCTAACTATACAGGAACGCAAAAGATTACAAGTTACCAGTGGTACAAAAGTGATTCAAGAAATGGTGAATTTGCACTTGTTGAAAGGGTAAATTATCAAAATGGAGCATCTAATCTTTCAGATAATGGTGATGCATTGTATCCGGCTTATGATGAAGGAGCACGTAAATGGTATTACGTAGAAGTAACATTAGAGGGCGGAACAAAGATTCAATCAGCTCCGTTTCAGGTTCCATATTATGATGAACTACAGAATGGAAGTTTTGAAAATCCAGAATATCGAAAAAACAACACCTATACTGGTGGTCGAACGCCGGTAACCATGACCCAAGTCTCCAATGAAAAATATAAAGAAGAAGGAATCTGGCAGACAACAGGAACGAATAGGGGGAAGGATATAGAAATTCTCGGTGCTGGAGAAATCATTGATCGGGATGGAACAGATGGATTATCTGAATATTATGCATGGAAACGGGGACAAGATCCCAAGGCAGCTGATGGCGTTCAGTTTGCGGAATTGAACTGTGAAACAGCAGGTGCTTTGTATCAGGATGTGCTTACAATTCCGGGAACAGTACTGAATTACTCTTTAAGTCATAGAGCACGTGGAACTAATAATAATAGAGCGGAATATGATACGATGTTTCTCGTTATTATGCCTACGAAAGACAGTCAGGATTTAAATACTCAGAGTGAGTTAGAAAATGAGTTAAGGCGTTTGGACATAGATATTGATGGATATAATAGGGAAAATGAAGAGAATCAGATTGTTTATGATCAGGATGGTATCCTGGTTGTAAGAATTACCAGCGATGACCAAGACTGGCATAACATTGTCACAGAACAATATACACCGCAATCAAGTATGACACGTTTCTTTTTCATGGCTGGAAGCACAGCAGCAGAAAGAGCTGGCCAGTCAAATGGAAATACAATAGGAAATTTCCTTGATGATGTATGGTTTTCGCAGGAACTGCCTCCGGTTGCAGACGATGAATTTTCTCTGGAAATCAGAAAAGAGTTTGATGGACTCGATACTACTGGTATTGAAGAAGTAAAGGCGAATATTCAATTTGTGATTTCAGTGAAAGAAGGAGATAGAGAATTAAGTGACACTGAAATTAATGAACTATTTGGTGTGGGGCCTGTGATTCAAGGAGAGAATATGACCAGCACTCCGGAAGGGCATATCTTCTTTTCGATTACAGAACGCAAGATTGATACAGGTAAAACATATGCGGTTACCATAGAAGAGCAAAAAGCCGATCTGAATGGTTACCAAATGACAAGTAGTGCGAAGACAACAGTGACGATTGGTGACGAGACACCGGTGGAAAGTGATGGATCAAGTTTTAACCTTCAAGGAAAAACAATCGCTTATGTTACATTCTCAAATACCTATGAACGTTCAGAAAATAAAACGGTTTCTTTTACTAAGAAATGGGATGACGCTACTAATAAATATGGTACTAGACCTGAGAATCTTCAGGTAACATTAAAACCAACAATTACCGTAGATGAAGGCGGAGTATTGACAACAAAAGAACTCACCAGTGCGGATTTAGGTGGAGTAGCACTTACAAAAACAATCAGTGCAGGTAGTGAATGGAAGGCATCGTGGGATGTACCTGTTTATTATGAAAAAGATGGAGTCAAGGTGAAGATTGACTACACCGTAGAAGAAGGTACGATAAACAGCGATTATGTATATGAAGCAACCGAAGTGCGTGAAGGAGACGGAAGAGAGTATACAAATCAATTTAATGATGAGGGTATTACTCAGCCGAAAACTCTCAATCAAAACAGTTCGCAGAGTGATCAGTCCAAGAAAGCTGCTGTAAAGGAGGCACAGAAAGCAGATGCTTCTTCGAAAGCGGCTGATGAGGAAAGTGCATTGGGAACACCGGCGCATAACAAATATATCGAATATAACGAAAGCACTGGTGATTATACTCTGAATTTGGATGTGACAGGAGCTCAAGGAGAAGCTTCGGGAGTCGATGTTCTATTTGTAATCGATACATCTGGAAGTATGGCAGGCAGTTGGTATGGTGGAGGTTTACTGGCTGAGGTTAAGAGTTTGCTGACAAAAGATAATGGCATTATTGACCAGATCTTTGAAGATGAAGGAAATGTAAACTCAGTGGCATATGTAGCATTTTCAGACAAAAGTGGTACAGAAACAAGTGGCTGGTATAGCGATGGAACTGCTCAGAATCTGAAAAGCGCAATTAATAGGTTGCGGGCAACTGGAGGAACTAACTGGACCTATGCGATGCAGAGGACTTCCAGTATGTTGGCACAACGTTCAGACAACAGCAACGAAAAAGTAGTGATCTTCTTATCTGATGGAGAACCGACATATTCGATTGATGAGGATGGACGCGAATATGGACGTGGAAATGCAACAAGAGATGAATACTATACTGAAGCCATTGCGGCAGTAAACGGCTCACAGTCCTTAAAAGCTGCTCAGATTTACTCTGTTTATTTGACAGATGGAACAAAAGACGGAATGCAGAAATTTGCTTCTAGAACAGGTGCAACATTGAAAGATGGTACAGCGTTATCCACAGCATTGGAAGAAATTTTGACAACTGTCATTCCTTCTTATAAAAATGTTGTCATCACAGATACATTGAGTGAGTATGTAGATTTCGTTGATGAAAACGTGACTGTAACAAAGCGAAGTGCAAACGGCCAGGAAACAGTATTGTCAGGTTCGCAATATGAAGCAACTATTGATGGAAAGAAAATTACAGTAAAACTTGTAAGTGGAGACAACTCGTTAGATAATGGCGCGACTTATACGGTCAGCTTCCGTGTAAAACCAAATGAGACGGCTAATGAAGAGTTTGCTAAAACGGGATATCCGCATAAGGGAGATGCTGGAACAGGCGAAACCAGTGCCGGAAAAGAAGGATTTTATTCTAACGATAGCGCAAAAGTTACATATACGGTAAATGGTGAACCGGGCAATGCAGCATACCCGGATCCAGTTGTGCAGGTTACAACACACAGCTTGACATTTAGCAAAGAATGGAATCAACCAAATACTATAGAGAAGCAAACTGGAAATGTAAGGCTTCAAGTAACTTATACAGATGGAACAAAGGAAGAAATTATCCTGACGGCAGAGGATAATTATACATTTGTTAAAACAAATGTTCCTGTAACACGGAGAATTGCATCTGTAACAGAAACTTCAGTATTTGAAAATTACACTCCGTCGTATCAGATTTCGGCAGATGGTACTTCCGCAACAGTAATTAATAACTATTCAAAGCTGACGACACAAACAATTACGGTACAAAAAGTGTGGGAAGGTGATGGACCGAAATCGGATGTAGAAGTGGTACTTTACCGGAGTAAAAATAATGGTGATGCGGTGGAATATAAGCAAGCCACATTAACAGAAAGTAGTGATTGGAAAGTTACCTGGGAGGATCTTCCTAAGGAAAGTTCAGAAGGCGGAAATCAGGAGACATATACCTATGCTGTGCGGGAAGTAAATACACCGGCAGGATATAGCAGCAGTATTCGGTATGACTTTGAGGATACAGATAAAACGATTGCCACGATTACAAACACATATGACTCAAATTGTGCAGATGAAAATTATTATATCGCCAATGTACTTCAGACAGAAAAACTGACGGTTAATAAAACGTGGGAAGATAATGATAATTTATCTGGTCTACGACCAGATGATCTTTCTATAGTAGTAAACGATGGGAAAAATGGCCGCTATGATGTAAATCTATCAAAAGACGAAGGGTGGCAGAAAACGCTTACTATTTTAAAGAAGAAAGATACAACATTTAGCGCAGAGGAATATTTGGCAGGAAACTATTATACGAAAGTAGATGAATCAATAGAATCATCTCCAACAGGAACAACAATCTCATTTGTTAATCGACTTAATTCGAAATCCATTATCGTTCAGAAAGATTGGCACGATGGAAAGGTTCAGGATCGCCCGACAGGTATTCAGTTCGAATTGCAGTACAGGGAAATGAGCAGTGACGAATGGAAAATTTATGGAACATATAATTTATTAGAGGAAGACCGGATTTACAATGATGATGGAAATGAAAGTAGAAATTGGGCTAGAAAGATTTCCGGACTTCCAGTTCAGTATGAATATCGTGTCGTGGAAAAAGAGGTACCAGATGGATATAACTCAAATGTAAGTCAGAGTGGAGACACTTATACTATCACGAATACATTGAAGTGGAGCCTGAAGAAGACAGATAGCCCAGAAGATAGTTCAACTACACCTAGCGGACTTGATGGAGCGGAGTTTGAATTAAAGCAATCAGTTGATTCAGAAGAAAGACTGATCGCAAAGGGTACTTCTGGAACTGACGGTCAGGTGACATGGACGGCTGAAGCGGGAGTAGAACTTGATGCTTTAAATGGAGAGTATAAACTGTATGAAACCAAAGCACCATCTGGATATCAGAGACTGAGTCAGGCGTGGACGTTACAATTTAGCAATGGACTTCTAACTGAGATAACTTATGCTGATCCAGATGCTAATGGATATGCACAATTAACAAGAAGTGCAGAAAGTGGAGTTGTAATCACTATAAAAAATGAAAAACTCTATGAACTCCCAGAAGCGGGCGGCCCAGGCACCTTCGGGTATACAATCGGCGGAGTACTGCTCTTAATGGCGGGAACGTTGATTTTATATAAGCTTAAAAAGGGGGAGGTGCTGAAAAAATAGGAGTATAAATAACGGAGTAGCATATCCCGAACGACGGAAGAAGGCAGCAGAACTTAGAGGGTATGCTGACAAGTAACAAAAAGAATGAAAGAAAAGGAGAGAATTATGAGGAAATTAAGAAAAGTAATGGCCTTGTTAATGACACTGGCTATGGTTATGGGATTATCCTTGACAGCATTTGCAGCATCGGCAGAGGTTAGAGACATCACAAGCAAGATTACAATCGCAGGTTTGTCGCCAGATGTAGATACGGACATTAAAATGTACCGTTTTGCTACTTTAATGTTCGATCAGGATACAAACGAGTATACTTGGGAAATTGAAAATTGGGCAAAAGATCATGTCACATTAAGTGCAGACAAAACTGAGTATACAATTGACGAGGGTGAAGAGGCCGCTTTAAAGACCGCAGCAGAGGGAAACGCTGCTACACTTAGTGTAGAGGATGTTCGTGAAACTTCCTACACATTTGAGAATGTTCAAATTGGTGGTTATGTCATTATTCCAAGTGATACCAATGCAGATTATTTACCGTTGTTTGTTACAAATAACTATGACAGAACATCAACACCAGGTGAAGATGGAAGACCGGTTGCGGAAGATGTCACGGCTTATGCCAAGTCTGAAAACCATACTATCACAAAGAGCCAGACTGATGACTTTGCACAGATTGGATCAACAGTAGGATATACAATTAATGCCACTTTCCCAATGCAAGAGAATACACAGGGAGAGGAATTAACCCAATTTAAAATTACTGATGAACCGACTGGCTTACAGATTGATCAAACTTCAGTAAAAGTTATGGTGGGAAATGACAATGTGACATCAAGAGTTACTATAGCTGTAGATACATTGACAGGTGTTCTGACAGTAGATTTTGCAAATGTATTGCGTAGCTATACTGGTGGTGAGTCTATTGTAATTACTTATAATGCAGTTGTAACAGATGTCGAGTACAATAATAATGCTACTGCTACTTCTGATACAACAGATTATACACCAGGTAATGTAAAGGGGGATACGGGAAGTATTCAGATTACAAAGGTAGACGCAGAAAATACAGGCAAAACATTAGCAGGAGCAGTATTCCAAGTTTATGACCTGGGAGATGGAACTTGGGATGCTGATGATAAAGGTACTCCAATGAGCCTTATCTATGATGCGGAGTTAGATGCTTATAGACCAATATTATCAGATGAGACAGGAAATCCGCGTGTAACAGTCAATGAAAGTGGTGTTTTAAAAATTGTTGGTTTAGATGAAGGTAACTATCACTTTGAAGAGGTTGTAGCACCGGATGGATATTCTATCAATGATGCTGGCTTGACTGTAACTATAACCGAAGGAACAAATGAAGATTATGTAGGAAACTTCCTTGACACCAAACTCGCTGAGCTTCCAGGAACTGGTGGTATCGGTACAACAATCTTCACCATCGGCGGATGTGTCATCATGATCGCTGCTGCTGGCCTGTACTTCGCAAGCCGCAGAAAACACGGTGAAAACTAAATTTCAGTTTTGATTCCTGACTGCTAGTAGCAGGGAAATCAAACATCTAAAACTTCACTACATACGGCAGAAGCCCGGGAGCGGGGAATTTCATCCCGCCCCGGCGGCCCTGCCGGATACATTCTTTCTTCTATATAAAGAAGAACTCAAATGATAACAAACTACAACAACAAGGAGAGTCCGGATGAAACGAAAACGACTGATTTTGACGATTGCAATGATTCTGTTATTTTTAGCTGGTCTGTCCTTGCTGCTGTATCCTTTTGTGGCAAACCAGTGGAACAATTACCGGCAGCAGAGGCTCATCAGCAGTTATGAGGACACGGTCGCCCGGAAAGAGGAGGCCGGAGAGATTGACTACGATGCTGAGTGGGCGAAAGCGCAGGCTTACAATGAAGCACTGCTTCCATCCATCCTTCCGGATTCTTTTGCGGTAGCGGAAGCGTCCGATGAACCGGACGAGGAATACATGTCCTGTCTGAATATTACAGGGGACGGCATGATGGGAATGGTGGAGATCCCGAAGATCGATGTGAATCTTCCGATCTACCACACCACATCGGAGGAAGTACTGGAAAAAGCCGCGGGCCATCTGGAGGGAAGTTCTCTTCCGGTCGGCGGGGAGAGCACCCACGCCGTGATTTCGGCTCACCGGGGACTGCCGAGTGCATCCCTGTTCACCGATCTGGACCAGCTGGAGGAAGGAGATCATTTCCTGATCCATGTACTGGATGACACCCTCTGCTATGAGGTGGATCAGATCCTGGTGGTGGAGCCGAAGGAAACTGAAAGCCTTGCGGTAGAAGAAGGAGAAGATCTGGTGACACTGCTCACCTGTACCCCGTACGGGGTCAACAGTGACCGTCTTCTGGTGCGGGGACACCGTGTGCCGTATGTGCCGGAAGAGGTAGAAGAGGAACAGGCAAACGCCCTGTTCGGAACCAGTCTTCATACCAATTACCTGCTCTGGGTAGCTGCGGGGCTTGCTGTAACGGCTGCCTTTATCGGATACCTTTCCTACCGGGAACGGAAGAGACAGGGAAAGAAAAGCAGCAGGAAAAGACATCAGGGGAGGGACTAGAGGATGAAGAAAAAGATTCCCGGCATCCTGTTCGGCCTGATGTTCCTCATTGGCTTTGGCATTCTGGTCTACCCTACGGTGGCGGACCAGTGGAATACCTACCGGCAGAACCGTCTTATTTCTTCCTATGAAGATACGGTGGAAGAGATGGAGCCGGAAGATTTTACAAGAGAATGGGAGGCAGCCCGAAGCTTCAACGCCACGATTCCTCAGAATAATATCTACGGAGATGTGTTCGGGGAAGACGGAAAGGAAGCGGAAAATACTTCCTACTGGCAGGTGTTGAATATCGCGGGAGACGGAGTGATGGGATATCTCTCTATCCCGAAAATTGATGTGAAACTGTCAATTTATCACGGTACTTCCGACGAGGTCCTGCAGACGGGCATCGGCCATCTGGACGGGACGGCCCTTCCGATCGGAGGGGAGAGCACCCACAGCGTGCTGGCGGCCCACCGGGGACTGCCAAGTGCAAGGCTCTTTACTGACGTGGATCAGTTACAGGAGGGAGATAAATTTTACATCCATGTGCTGGATGAAGTTCTGGCATACCAGGTGGACCAGATCCTGGATATGGTAGACAAAGACGACCATGAAACACTGGAGGCAGCCCTCCAGACAGAAGAAGGAAAAGACTATGTAACCTTATTTACCTGTACTCCATACGGCGTCAATTCCCACCGGCTGTTAGTCCGGGGCGTGAGAGTGCCGTACAACGGGGAGGAAGATGTGGAACCTACGGCAGCAGAATCCATGCTGCAGTCCATACAGGATTACTATATGTTGTATCTGATTCTGGGTCTTGCGGTGACTTTCCTTGTCATTCTGATTTTGCGGTTTTTGATGAAACCGAAACGGCAGGGAGAGGAAAAGAAGCAGGAGTAACCGGATCAGAGCGAAGCAAGAAGAGATCAGAGGAGGGTAACGATTGAAGATGAGAAAACGAATCAGACAGGGAGGAGCAGTCATGCTGGCTCTGGCGCTGGCATGGCAGACAGGGCTGGTTTCCCACGTTACGGCGGCGACGGCAGTTGAGACCGGCCGGGAATGTTCGGTGACGGTGGAGCTGGATGGAAGCAGTGAAGAACTGAAAAGCTTATCCATTCCGGTGAAGCTGTACCGGGTGGCGGAAGTCAGCGAAAGTGGAAATTATACGATGCTGCCGGGCTATGAAAGCCTGAAGCTTTCTGAGGTGGACAGTGACACGTCCGCTCAGGAATGGGAAGAAAAAGCGAAAGCAGCATCCGATCTTGTCAAGGAGCAGACCCCGGAAGCAGATGCAGAGCTTACCGTAACCGGAGGAACCGGGACAGAGGACGGCCTGCCAACGGGCATGTATCTGGTAGAAACAGAAGAAGTACAGTCTCCGGAATACACTTATACGTTCAGCCCGTTTCTGTTGTCCCTGCCAAACAATTACTATGGATCCGGCGGATCGGATGACTGGGTATATGATGTGACTACCGGATTGAAACCGGATCAGGAAGAGCGGCTGGGAGATCTGGAGATTGAGAAAACGCTGACATCCTACAATGCAACAGTCGGCGGAGCGACCTTTGTCTTTTCCGTGGAAGCGGTAAAAGAGGACGAAGTGGTGTACAGTGATGTGGTTTCCGTGGCATTTGACCGGGCAGGCACCAGACAGATCCTGGTGGAAGACATTCCGGCAGGATCCGAAGTAACGGTAACCGAGGTCTACAGCGGATCCAGCTATGAGAACACCGGCGCAGCATCACAGACCGTGGAAATCCTGGCGGACGGAACAGCCGGTTCTCCGGTACAGGTTTCCTTTACCAATACATATGACCATGGACTGAACGGCGGATCCGGCGTAGTAAACCACTTTGATTACACGGAAGCGGAAGGCGCACGGGAGGCCGGACAGAGCGGCTCCGGCACCTGGGAATGGAACCAGCTGCGTGACAACACGGCGGCAGAGGAATAAAGGGGGAGACGAGATGAGAAAAGGATGGAGTAAAAAGACCATAGGTCTGGCTGCCGCGGCCTGTATTCTTGCAGCAGGAGCCACAGCAGGCAGCGCCATGGCATATTTCACCACCTATGCGGAAGCGGAGGGAAGCCAGACATTAAGTCTTGGCATGACCACCACCATTCCGGGTGAGGAAGTATCCGACTGGACGAAGCACATCCGTGTGCAGAATACCGGAGACTATTCCTGCTATGTGCGGGTGAAAGTCTTTGCGGGAAGCCAGTTGGAAGGAAGGCTTAGCTTTTCCGATGAAAGCGGAAAATGGACGCCGGGAGCAGATGATTATTATTACTACAGTGATGTTGTAGCGCCGGGCGTGTCCTCCGATGAGATGCAGATCAGGATCGACAGCACCGGACTGGCTCAGGATTTTAACGTGATTGTGGTTCAGGAATGTACGCCGGTTCTGTATGATGAGAATGGTAATCCGTATGCTGACTGGAATGCGGTAGCGGATTCCACACAATCATCCTATACCGAGGCTGACGGGGAGGTGGCTGAATAATGAAAAAGAAAAACAACAAGCACACGTTCCCGATTGTGCCGGCAGCACTGATCGGCGCGTCTGCCCTGCTTTTAATCGGAAGTACGGTTGGAAGCACCCGGGCAGCCCTGACTTATTACAGTGAAAACTACGGTGCCCGGATTCAGGTATCACGAATCGGCGTGACGTTAAAGGAAAACGGAAATGCCATCAGCAGCCGGGATTACACCGAGGACAGCCGGTGGAGCGAGACGAAAGGAACCTTGCTGGAAGGTCTTCTGGAGGAAGGGGAAACCATTCAGCCGGGAAAGGCGTATGACGAGACGTTATCCGTCAGCAACAGCGGGTCTATTGATTCTTTTGTCCGGGTCGTGCTCAAAAAGAGCTGGGCGGGTCCGGAAGGAGAGAAAGATACAACCTTGTCACCGGATCTCATTGATCTGAACCTGACGGAAGGAAGCGGCTGGGTGATCGATGAATCAGCCTCTACTGCAGAGCGGACGGTGCTGTATTATACAAGAGCACTGGCGCCGGGCGAGAGTACACCGGACCTGTCCGATACCCTGCGGATTGATCCTGCGGTTCTGACCAAGGTAACCGAGACGGTGACGGAGGATGAAAACGGATACAAGACGATTGAGACGTCCTATGATTATGACGGCTATCAGTTCCGGATTGAAGCAGAGGCGGACGCAGTCCAGACCCACAATGCGGAAGACGCCATCAAGAGTGCATGGGGCGTGGATGTGACGGCTTCCGAAGACGGGACCGGCATCAGTCTGGAATAGAGGGGGTACAACATTATGAGAAAGAAAATGTGCAGCCTGATGCTGGCATCGGCCTGCAGCGCGGCCCTTGTGGTTCCGGCCTGGTGTATGGGACCGGTCCATGCGGAAGAGCTGACAGGAAGCCGGAACTGGCTGGTAGAGTTTGACGGGGAGGAAATGCAGAGTAATTTCAGCTCCGACGAGATGGCAGAGGAGATTTACGGAATCCTGCCGGGAGATACCATGGACCTGCAGGTGGCGATTAAAAATTCCGGCGAAGAGGCGATGGACTGGTATCTTTCCAATGAAATTCTGCAGAGCCTGGAAGAAGGAAGCGAAGCCGAGGGAGGTGCCTACACCTACCGGCTTGTCTATACAGATGACGCAGGGGAGGAGACCATCCTTTATGACAGCAACACCGTAGGAGGAGAAGGAGCATCTCAGTCCGGAGAAGGACTTCATCAGGCAACGGACGCTCTGGAAGACTTCCTGTATCTGGACCAGCTGGCTCCGGGAGCGGACGGAGAAGTGAACTTAAGTGTTACTCTGGACGGCGAGACGCAGGGAAACGGCTATCAGAACACACTGGCAGCCCTGCAGATGAATTTCGCGGCAGAGACGGCAGCGCCGGAGACCATTACTCAGAAAGGCGAGGACCAGATCGTTGAGCGAACCGAGCGGGGCGAGAATACCGTGACGACAGTATATGAGACACAGCACCAGACGCCGAAGACCGGCGATACCGCACCGCTGCTTATTCTGAGCGCGTTGATGCTGTTCAGCGGAATCGTTCTTCTGGTATTTGCGGTTCTTTACTTCAAGAAACACCGCCGGAGCGGGGAAGGAGGGCTTCAGTCATGAGAAAGATCAAAAAAGTGATGCAGTCCCTGATTGCGGCGGCAGCCCTTCTGGGGATGACAGCCCTTCCGGTATCCGCGGCGGATAATTATACTTATACCGTGACTTTTTACGCGGGAAATCAGGGAACCTTTGCAAGCGCATCAGGCCTGACCGTAGCAGGACAGGGAAATGTTTCCATCCAGAATACCGGAGACCGGATCACGGTCAGCGGCCTGCAGACCGGCGATACCGTTTCCTTTGATATCCAGCAGGGAGCAGTCCGGCCTGGAGATGACAGCCGGTATTATGTACAGGGCGTACGTCCGAGCGCGCGGGACAATGACACGGCAAGTCTGGCACCGTCTGCATTCCGGGTAACCGAGGATGCCGACTACGTGGTAGCATACGGAATCCGGGGAGACCAGGTGGCTTATACGGTCAATTACGAAGATGAAGACGGCAATACTTTGGCACCGTCTCAGACCTATTATGGAAATGTAGGAGATAAGCCGGTGGTAGCCTATCTCTATATCGAAAACTATCTTCCGGAGGCCCTGGCACTGACCAGGACGCTGTCCGCAGATGCATCGGAGAATGTATTTACCTTTGTATATCAGGATGCATCTCCGGAAGTCATTACGGAACCGGGTGACATCGTGACGATCACGACTGTAATTCCGGGTACGAATACGGTACAGACGATTCAGGTTCCGGCTCAGGCAGCCGGTGTGGCAGGAGCTGCAGGTGCAGGAGCGGGAACGACAGCAGGAGGAGCCGGAACTGCCGGTGGTACGGGGACGGCCGGTACAGCCGGAACAACGGGCGGCACCGGAACAGTAGCCGGAGGTGCAGGCACAGCCGGAACAGATGCGCAGGCACAGGGGGGAACCCAGGAAGCTGGAGAAAATGCAGACGGCCAGGGAGAAACCATCAATCCGGATGAGACTCCGCAGGGCGTAGTAGATCTGGATGAAGACGAGACTCCGACAGGGGACGGCTCTGACGTAGTGGAGGAGACCGGAAAAGACGGACTTCCGCTGGCAGCCGGCATCGGAATCGGTGTGGCAGGTCTTGCGGCACTCTGTGTGATCCTTGCACTGATACGGAAGTTCCGCAGATAACCGGATCAGACAGCGAAAGGACGGACAGGATTGAAAAACAAAGAGAAAAGAAAAACTCACCCAGTGGCTGCATTTTGCAGTGCACTGGGTACGGTTTTGCTGATTCTGGTAGTTGTGGCCGCAGCCCCGGCGGCAGTGCCCCGGGCCTTCGGGCTTCAGGTTTATGAGGTCATCAGCGGCAGCATGGCGCCGGAGATTCCGACCGGCAGCCTGGTGTATGTAAGAAAAGCCAAAGCTGAGCAGATACAGGCAGAAGATGTAATCGCCTACGATGGAGGAGGCGGCGCGCTGATCACCCACCGGGTAGTAGAAAACCGGACTCTGATGGGAGAGTTTGTGACAAAAGGGGACGCCAATGAAAAGGAAGATCCGAATCCGGTGTCCTATGACCAGCTGAGAGGAAAGGTCGTGTGTTCCATTCCGTATCTGGGATGGATTGCAGGACTGCTCTCCGAGACAACCGGGAAACTGGCAGCGGCAGGAATGATTGCAGCGGCGGTTCTTCTGCATGTGGCGGCAGGCATTATGTTCAGGAAAACAGAATCGTAAAAGAGGACGGAAGTTTCCGTAAAGAAAAACAGGATGTACATTCATGGAGATATGAAAGGTACATCCTGTTTTTGGTTATGCTTCTTTTAAATCAGGCAGATATTTCTCTGTGAATTCCTCTACAGAGGAAGCTCTGGCAGCACCCCGGATCCATTGATCCAGACATTCCATATCTGTTTCGTCCATGATCCGTTCACGAAGTGCCTCCGGAACCGCCCCAAGATCGGATAAAAGCAGCAGTATGGAATCGGCTTTACCCCTTGCTTTACCTCTTGCTTGCCCCTCCGCTTCTCCTTTGGCTCTGGCTTTTGCTCTCTCCGTCTGCACGTCATACGCTTCAAAATGCTCAAACAACATGGTAAAATCCCTCCGTTCGATTTGATCAGTGAAGTCGCCGATTTCTTCTTTCGGAATGTTCAGTCGATGCAGGAATGCCGCAATGATCTTGGCGATCAGTTTTAAAAGAGACTCAGGGGAGTCACGGCTGATCTTCTCCAAATAGTCATCCGGAATTTCTGCGAGTTCGTGAAATTCG
>NZ_JACJKH010000027.1 GCF_016900655.1 Drancourtella massiliensis | reverse complement strand
AATAATCCTCATTTATTTTTTCGCTTTCTGACGGGAATGCCGGAATTAAGCGGATAATCTGGATTTTCCTAGAAAAAACGCGGGTTTCCGACATTTCGATTGAATTGAATTAGATCGGGTTATTTTGGAAAATGAGGGGTTCATTTGCAACACGTTTGCAACACGGAATCTTCTCGATTTCTGTACGAAGATCCTCCAAAGCTCTATGTCCATATACATCATTTGTAACATCGGAAAATTTGTGGCCAAGCATGCGCTTTCTATCGTTTTCTCTTACACCATACTTTTCGCAGAGCATAGAGAAAGTATGTTTGCAATCGTGAGGAGTATGCGCTTCAATTCCAAGGGAGGGAAGATAGCTATTCATATTTTTGTTTAAATAAGAATAGGAGTTTGGCATTAAACATCCGTATTTTTTCAGCCGTTCCGATACAATGTTTTGTATGGAAGAATGGATAGGATTGATCCGGTTTTTCCCGGAAGGGGTCTTTAAGCCACCAGAGAAAGAAAAGTTATCCAGATTAACCGTTACAACTTTGAGTTCATTGACCCGCAGGCCGGAATAACACATGATCAGAAGATGCTGCGCAATGTCATCCTCTTCGTGATCCCAAAGTGTGGCCAGGTCTTTTTCTGTAAAAGGAACTCCGTGTTCATCATCTTCCGGAATATTGATCCGAAGCAGTTCTGTAGGATTTTTTTCGATATATCCTTGAGCGTATGCATAATGGAAGCACTGTTTCATGCAAGAAAGCATAAATTCAAGGCTGGAGTGTTTCAAAGGGCAAGAGTCAAGAATATCCTGCATCATCTGATAGGTAATATCCGTAATTTTTTTGTTGTGAATAGCGGAACAGTTTCGGAATCCTTTTCGGGATCCATCAATAGAGGACTGACTGTACTTTTTCTTTCCTTCGTATTTCCAGTGAAAATATTCTTTGTAAAGATCAGAAAAAGTCATAACCTGTTCCTCTGGA
The DNA here is from genome assembly GCF_016900655.1 of Drancourtella massiliensis. Classification (GTDB taxonomy): domain Bacteria; phylum Bacillota; class Clostridia; order Lachnospirales; family Lachnospiraceae; genus Sellimonas; species Sellimonas catena. Next base: position 38,986 of record NZ_JACJKH010000027.1, on the reverse strand, counting down.
TCGTTTCGTAGAACTTGCAGGTTTGCCAGAATGTTTTTAGTAAACAGTGAAAGATCTCCATCGTCTACGGCACGCATTTTTGCCAGCTCCTGCTCCATACCTGGCGTATAAGTTCCTGCCTTATATGCCGTAAGAACAGCAAATCCGACATACCAGTCTGCTACATAGCAGAGAGCACGTGGAGTAATAGGGATTCCTTTGTCGGTATAATCTGTGACAGGAGGATGGACAGCGTATGGATTTGTACGATTTCCTGAAAGTCTTCGGATAGATCCGTATCCATTTGGCAAGTTCGGGTGTTTTTGCTTTTTAGGCATAACATCATCTCCTTTACTTGTTTTTGAGTACAAAAATAACAGCCAGCATTGAACAAGAGTTCCGCTTGCGCAGGCTGCCCGAAGATGATACAATATTTTTGGGAAATATAGTAGTCGATCTTCGGATTGATTGCGAACCGTCTCTGTTGGCGCAGGGGCGGTTTTTTATGTTTTACTGTAAATTGATTACTTTACTTCCGAGCTCCTCCCCAGCAATTCCCTGAGTTGCTGTCAGAGTGACCGGAAGTGTTGTGTCTTTGATATCATAAGATATAACGGATTCCACTGTTGCTCCCGGTTTTACATCCGTGTAACTCATTTCATTCATTTCTGTATATTTTTCGTCCTGCGGAGCAAATGCAACATCTAAATCTTCGATAGTTGATTCAGTTTCCTGAGTAGCGTTAAAGCAAGCAATCCAGACAGTTCCTGGCTGTAATACATCATCACTTGTGTTGGTAAATTCATAAGTAAAGATCAGTGTAGGATTTTCTTCGCCAATGTCTGTGTTGGCTGGTGCAACTTCTGTTCCGGTAATTTTTATAACTCCATCTTCGATGGTTAGTATGTCATCTTTAAATGAAACGTCCGTTTTTTGTTCTTCTGGTACTTCCACGGTTTCTTCTTTGTTTTCGCTTTTTGTTTCTTCTTTTGGTTCAGAAGAATTTCCGCAGGCCCACAATCCGCAAGCCATTACACCTGCCAACATCATTGCAACAATTTTCTTTTTCATATTCATTCCTCGCTTTCCCCTTACATTGAGTAAACCCATTTATATAAGCGCCGTAGCGATTATATCTTTTCCATGACTGCCAGATTCGGTATAAAATAAATCGTGTAATTATCAATCTCAGTATAAACCCCGTATTTATCTCTATAGCAGTCAATACATTCCTGCAAATATTCTTCCGTCACATCCAGCAGATCAGCTACTTCATGACGGCTCTGGCATCCAGCCTGAAATGCTCTAACGATTCCGGTCAGCCCGATCAGTTTGTTATATCCCCAAAACCGGGCTTGTCGTTCCTGTTTCCTGTTTGAGACATTTTCCATATCAATGATATTCCCAACAGATGTATGATGGTGTCCAAGCTCTTCTGCAAGGACACAGGCCTTTTCTACAGTATTATTTACTGATGTATTGATGGCAATATTACCATCTATGTATATTCCTTTTAAGCTTTCTTCTCCCAAGTAGTAATCATGAATTGTCACCTTATCTTCGAAAGCTTCTTGTTCTAATTTTTCCAGTTTATTCACGGCAATCCCTCCATATTTTACAGTATATTGGAAGAGGTGTGTAATAAACCGGACTTACTTATCTTCCTGCTTGATGAATTTCGCAAAAGCTTCTATTCTGTCGAGCTGCTCCTCAGTGAATTCAGTTCCATCAAAGTGAGCTGCACGGGTGGTAGGCTCAGATTTCGGAGAATCTCTAAAATATTCTGCTGTTACTCCAAGAACGTCTGCTATATCTAAAAGTACATCAATATCTACCTTTTTATTATTTCTTTGAATAATAGAATAAATTGTAGTTGGAGCAACGTTGATTTTTCTGGAAAGTTCAGTAACAGTCATATTTCTATCTTTTAATAATTCGTTCAATTTATTTCCTATTCCCATTGCATTACCTCCTATGGCTTGAATATACCACGTTTGCGGATAATATTCAACAATATATTTTGCAAATGCGTAAAAATGTGTTGACAAATACGCAAACACGTGATAACTTATAATAAGAAACACGCAAATGCGTGACTTGGAAGGAGCGTGATAAAAAGTGCCATGTATCAATTTACGGGGAGAAATGGCGAAAAGAAAAGTATCAATAGAAAGCATTTCTGAATTACTCAAAATTCACAGAAACAGTGTGGCGAATAAGCTGAATGGAAATAGCGCATTTTCCATTGAACAAGCAATGCTAATTCAGGAGACGTTTTTTCCCGATCTAGAAATGAAGTATTTGTTCAGTAAAGACGATAAAGGAGGTGAACAGTAAATGCCATCTTTAAAAGAATATTCAACACACGATTTAGTTAATGAATTGGAAGGTAGAGAAGGTGTTTCAACAGAATATGCCGAACCACATCAGGATAAAAAACTATCAGTCAATGGTCCGGCAAAGATTCTTGTCATTATTGATTAGCTGATACGTCTATATGGATAAACACCTTTTACATGGGAAGCCAAGTAACTGCCATGTGAGGATGCAGACATAAGACCACGATATACGGATTCTGGTACACCAGAATATGCATACAATCCACCGTGATGGAAAGAAACATAAAGAGTTCCGTTTTCATATCCAATACTGGAGATATTGGAAGAAGATACCGGTGTCATATTCATAAAATATCACCGCCTTTCTTTGTCGAATGTTTGTTCTGAATATAGTGTAAAGTATTGCGGTGAGTAAATCAACAGAAAAGTATTTAAAAGCACAATATCTTGTATAAAAGTTCTATAAATAAAATGAACAAATTCTAAATACAGGGATTTCCCGATAAGACATTGGATTATCTGTTCCAGACGGATGATCCAGACAAGAAGGAGGTGTAAATGTGAAAACGGTAGTACGAGCAGCAACTGCATCCAGAATTCTGGGAATTCCGCAGCAGGAACTCAGAATTGGGATACAAAGAGGACGATTTGGGTTCGGATCAGCTGACAAAAACAAAGGATGTCAAAGGTTGCATTACACAGTAAATCTCTATAAAGCTGCATCGGAACTTGGAATTCCTTTGGAAGAAATGGAAAAAAGATGGGGAGAGATGATGGGAGAGTGATCAGAATGACGTTAAAAGAGATGAACAGATACCTGAGCCTGGTCAACAGGCTGATGTGGATCATGGATCATTCTGGAGTCAGCTGGGAGCCGAAATACGCCGAGGAAGCAGAGCAGATCCGGAAAGAATTAAAAGAACTTCGGCCGATCATCGAAGAGGCACGTAGAGCAAAAGGAGGCGAGAAGCCATGCACAGAAGAAAGCTGCGGAAATACCGGGTCCTGAAAGACATCTGCCTGCTGATCGGCGGGACAGCGTTTCTGGCGCTGATTGGGATCGTAGGAGGTTATGAATCAGGTACCATGGATGCGCTGATGTTTTTGATGGAACTGGTGATCGCAGTGGAAACAATGGCGGTGTCCTACATGGCATACCGTTGCGTCCGGTGCCGGGAGCACAGGTATCTCCGGATCAGAGAGCTCCGGAAAAGGAAATGGCAGCAGGAAATGAAAAAGAGTGCATAGGGACGGCAATCCACATATGCACTCAGAAAAGGTCAACTATATTATAAGGAATTTGAAAGGAAAGGTCAAATGGAAAGCATTAAAATAAACAAACTGGAAATCGAAAATGTGAAGCGGATTAAAGCCGTGAAGATTGAACCGACAGCAAGTGGACTGACGATCGTAGGAGGGAATAACAACCAAGGCAAAACATCTGTATTGGATTCCATCGCCTGGGCTTTAGGCGGAGATAAATTCCGTCCGTCACAGGCTCAGAGAGAAGGATCCATGATCCCGCCTACATTGCATCTTGTTTTAAGCAATGGACTGGTTGTGGAGCGAAAGGGAAAAAACAGTAGTTTGAAAGTGACGGATCCGTCCGGACAGAAAGGCGGACAGCAGCTTCTGAACGAGTTCGTGGAACAGCTTGCCCTGGATCTTCCGAAGTTTATGGAAAGTTCCGGAAAAGAAAAAGCGCAGACGTTACTTAAGATTATTGGAGTAGGGGATAAGCTGGACGTTTTGGATCGCAAAGAAAAGGAATTATACAACAGCAGACTGGCCATTGGACAGATTGCGGACCGGAAAGAGAAATTTGCGAAAGAGCAGCCATACTATCCGGAAGCGCCAAAAGAATTAATATCCCCATCTGAACTGATCAGGCAGCAGCAGGAAATTCTTGCCCGGAATGGCGAGAACCAGAAGAAAAGGGATCGTGCACTGGAACTGCATGCCGAAAGGAATCGTCTTGCGGAAAAAGTCAACACATTAAAAGAAGAATTAGAACGCTATCAGAAGCAGTTGATCCAAGTTGATCAGGATATGAATATCGCTTATAAATCTGCGGAAGATTTACAGGATGAGTCTACCGCTGAACTGGAAGCATCCCTGGCTAATATCGAAGAGATCAACCGCAAAGTACGGGCCAATATGGATAAGGATAAAGCAGAAGACGACGCCTCAGAATACAGAAAGCAGTATCAGGAACTGACTCAGCAGATCAACGATACCAGGAAATCTAAGACAGATCTTTTACAGTCCGCGGAACTGCCTCTTCCGGATCTGTCAGTCAAAGACGGCGAGCTGATCTATAAGGGACAGCAGTGGGACAACATGTCTGGCTCCGATCGGCTGAAAGTGTCCACTGCGATTGTCAGGAAGTTAAATCCAAAATGCGGATTTGTACTGTTGGACAAGCTGGAGCAGATGGATCGGCAGACGCTAAATGAATTCGGACAGTGGCTGGAACAGGAAGGGCTGCAAGCAATTGCGACCAGAGTCAGCACGGGCGAAGAGTGCAGCATCATTATTGAAGACGGCTATGTCAAAGGGCAGGAACACGAAGAAGTTGCGGCTCCGCAGCCTAAAACAACATGGAAAGCAGGTGAATTTTAAATGGAAATTATCAAGGGAAAAATCAAGCGCGCCAAGAAAGTTGTCGTTTACGGTCCGGAGGGAATCGGGAAATCCACATTCGCTTCCAGATTTCCGAATCCAGTGTTTATTGATACGGAGGGGAGTACCAATGATATGGACGTGGCAAGACTTCCGCGCCCTACTAGCTGGACAATGCTCCTGGAAGAAATCGATTATGTGGAAAAAACCGCAGGAGTGTGCAAAACTCTGGTGATTGACACCATCGACTGGGCAGAACAGCTTTGTGTTGAGCATATTTGCTCTAAGCATAATAAGTCTGGAATTGAGGATTTCGGATATGGAAACGGATATGTCTACACCAAAGAAGAGTTCGGTCGGTTCCTGAACCGTTTGACGGACGTCATTGAAAAAGGAATCAATGTGGTACTGACGGCACATGCACAGCTCAGGAAATTTGAGCAGCCGGACGAACTGGGAGCCTACGACAGGTGGGAGTTGAAACTTGGGAAGAAGACTTCTTCCCAGACATCCCCGCTGGTGAAGGAATGGGCAGATATGCTCCTGTTTTGCAATTACAAGACCTATTCCATTGCCGTAGACGACAAGGGAAAGAAGCATAAGGCGCAGGGCGGGAAACGTGTCATGTACACAAGCCATCATCCGTGCTGGGACGCTAAAAACCGGTATGGACTGCCGGACGAATGCGAGTTTGATTACGGAGTCATCGCCGGAATTATTGATCAAATAACTCCAGAGGCACAACCGCAGAAGGCTCCGGAAGCTCCGGTAGCCCCAAAGATGCCGGATCCGGTTCCAACAGTACCGGAAGGCAAGCAGATGGATCTGAGAGATCTGGCACCGGAAAACCCGCCAAAAAAAGAAGAACAGCCAAAACAGGAACCAGCAGTGTCAAAAGACAGCGTGTTCCATGTAGATGAGCGGATCCCGAAGGCACTGCGGGACCTGATGGAAGACAAACTGGTGTCGGAAGATGAAATCCAGGCAGTAGTAGCCGGAAAAGGTTACTATCCGCAGACGACGCCAATTTTAAATTATGATCCGGATTTTATTTCCGGCGTGTTAGTGGGAGCATGGCCACAGGTCTATGCCATGATCAAACAGCTGCGAGAAACCTACGAAATACCATTTGAAGAAGTTTAAATTTAGGAGGATATAACAATATGAGCGATTTTGAAAGAGAATTAGGATGGGACGATGAAATTGAGAAAGACGGCAGTGACTTTATACTGCTTCCGGAGGGCGACTACGACTTTGCGGTGGAAAGCTTCGAGCGTGGCCGCCACAACGGAAGCGAGAAACTTCCGGCATGCAATAAAGCAATGCTGAAACTTCGGATTGACACACCGGATGGAACAGCGCTGATCAATCATAACCTGTTTTTACATACCAAAACAGAAGGGATGATTTCTGCATTCTTCACATCCATTGGACAGAAGAAAAAGGGTGAAAAAATCAAGATGAACTGGAATGCGGTTATTGGAGCGAAAGGACGTTGCAAAGTCGGCATTCACGAATGGACTGGAACAGATGGAGAAAAACGGCAGGGAAATGATATCAAGAAGTTCTATCCATTTGAAGAAAAGAAATTTGAGGCAGGGAAATTTTAATGGAACTAAGACCGTATCAAAGAGAAGCGAAAGAAGCGGTTTTTGAACAGTGGGAGAACGGAACCAGGAAAACGCTCCTGGTTCTTCCTACCGGCTGTGGAAAAACCATTGTATTCGCAAAGATCACAGAAGACTGTGTAAGAAATGGAGACCGGGTTCTGATTCTGGCTCATCGGGGCGAACTATTGGAACAGGCAGCCGACAAGATCGCAAAAGCGACCGGACTGAAATGTGCGACAGAAAAAGCAGAAGAGTCCTGTCTGGGAAGCTGGTTCCGGATCACAGTCGGATCCGTCCAAAGCCTGATGCGGGAGACCAGGCTAAAACGGTTCCCGGACGATTATTTTGACACCATCATCATTGATGAGGCACATCACTGTATTTCCGACAGCTATCAGAGGGTACTGCATCATTTTCCGGATGCCAAAGTACTTGGCGTTACAGCAACTCCGGACAGGGGTGACATGAAGAATCTGGGGCAGGTGTTTGAATCACTGGCTTATGAATATACGCTGCCCAAAGCGATCAAAGAGGGATACCTGTCTCCGATTAAAGCCGTGACGATCCCGCTTCAAGTAGACTTGACAGGTGTGGGAGTACAGTCCGGGGATTTTAAAGCAGGAGATTTGGGGAATGCACTGGATCCGTACTTGGAGGGGATTGCCATGGAAATGGAAAAATACTGCCGGGAGAAAAAGACGGTGGTATTTCTTCCCCTGGTTAAGACCAGTCAGAAATTCCGGGATATCTTAAATGACCATGGATTCCATGCAGCGGAAGTCAACGGAGAAAGCCAGAACCGTACAGAGATCCTGGAGGATTATGCGACCGGAAAATATAACGTCCTGTGCAACTCTATGCTTTTGACGGAAGGATGGGACTGCCCGGATGTAGACTGTATCGTTGTGTTGAGACCGACAAAGGTGCGGGGTCTGTATTGTCAGATGGTCGGACGAGGTACCCGGCTCGCTCCGGGAAAGGATCATCTTCTCCTTTTGGATTTTCTGTGGCATACAGAGCGACATGAACTGTGTCATCCTGCCCATCTGATTTGCGAGAGTGAGGAAGTAGCTCGGAAGATGACAGAGAATCTGGAAAAGGATGCGGGATGCCCTATTGACATAGAGGAGGCCGAAAAGACAGCATCTGAGGACGTTGTAGCACAAAGAGAAGAGGCACTAGCGCAGAAGCTGGCAGAGATGAAGCGTAGGAAGCGAAAACTGGTAGATCCACTGCAGTTTGAAATGAGCATCCAGGCGGAGGATCTGGCCGGATACGTCCCGGCATTTGGCTGGGAGATGGCACCGCCGTCTGATGGTCAGAAAAAGACACTGGAGAAACTTGGAATTTTGCCAGATGAGATTGATAACGCAGGAAAGGCATCGAAGCTGCTGGAACGTCTGGACAAACGTCGTCAAGAAGGACTGACAACGCCAAAGCAGATTCGATTCCTGGAAAGCAGAGGTTTTCAGCACGTGGGAACATGGCAGTTTGATACTGCAAAAAAACTGATTGACCGAATTGCAGGAAACGGCTGGAAAATTCCTCGTGATATTATCCCATCAGAATATAAAGGAGCATAGACATGGAACAAAGGGCAGATCTTTTAGAGATTCTGGAGCAGATCCATCCCGCTGATCTGGACTATCAGGAATGGATCAATATCGGGATGGCATTAAAAGAAGAAGGGTATACAGCAGCAGATTGGGATCGGTGGAGTCAGAGGGATCCTGCCCGATATCATTCTGGAGAGTGTCTTCGGAAATGGGGCAGTTTCCATGGATCCACTGAGCCGGTTACAGCGGGGACCATTGTACAGATGGCGATCGACCATGGATGGGTTCCGGAACGGGATCCAGGGCATGAGTTGGACTGGAATGATGCAATCGGAGAGAGAGATGATCTGGTCATCATCGATAAAGGCTGGGTAGAAGGAAAAGAAATTCAGGAACCGAAGCACTGGGATCCCGTAAAAGACCTGGTGCGGTATCTGGAAACCTTGTTTGAAGCCGGGGAAAATGTCGGCTATGTAACGCAGAGTTGGGAAAAACCGGATGAAAAAGGAACCAGGTGGCTACCGACAAAAGGCTGTTGGGATCGGACAGCAGGACAGCTGATTCAGGAACTGAACCGGTGCAATGGGGATATTGGAGCTGTTCTTGGAGATTACAATCAAGAAGCTGGTGCATGGATCCGATTCAATCCATTAGATGGCAAAGACTGTAAAAATGAAAATGTAACGGATTTTCGTTATGCATTGGTAGAATCAGATTCCATGGAACTGGATCAGCAGAATGCGATGCTGAGAGAACTGGAACTGCCGATCGCAGCACTGGTATTTTCAGGAAAGAAAAGTCTGCATGCGATTGTGAAGATTGACGCTGCAGATTATCGGGAATACCGCCAGAGGGTGGAATACCTATACAATATCTGCAAGAAAAACGGATTGAAACTGGATACGCAGAATAAAAATCCTTCCCGCTTATCCCGTATGCCGGGAGTCATCCGGAACGGGAAGAAGCAGTTCCTTGTAGATACCAACATTGGAAAAGATACCTGGGAAGAATGGCAGGAATGGATTGAAAGTATCAACGATGATCTTCCGGATCCGGAGTCTCTGGAAACAGTATGGGACAACCTTCCGGAACTCTCCCCTTGCCTGATAGAAGGCGTCCTGAGAAAGGGACATAAGATGCTGATTGCTGGACCGTCCAAAGCAGGAAAGTCCTTTTTGCAGATCGAATTGTGCATTGCCATAGCTGAAGGAAAGAACTGGCTTCAATGGCAGTGTGCGAGAGGACGCGTGATGTATGTGAACCTGGAGCTTGACCGGGCAAGCTGCCTGCATCGTTTCCGGGATGTATACCAGGCTCTTGGATGGAAACCAGAGCACCTGGGAAGCATTGATATCTGGAACTTAAGAGGGAAGTCGGTACCTATGGACAAATTGGCGCCGAAGCTGATCCGGAGGGCTGCAAAGAAAGATTATGTGGCAATCATTATCGATCCGATCTACAAGGTCATCACGGGTGATGAAAATAGTGCGGATCAGATGGCGAATTTCTGTAATCAGTTTGACAAGGTATGTACAGAACTGGGCTGTGCGGTGATCTACTGCCACCATCACAGCAAGGGAAGTCAGGGCGGAAAGAAATCCATGGACCGTGCCAGCGGATCCGGTGTGTTTGCCAGAGATCCGGATGCATTGTTGGATCTGATCGAACTGGAACCGACAGAAGCTTTGATAGAACAGGAAAAGAATAAGGCTATATGCAAAGTCTGTATTCAGTACCTGGATGCTTATTTTAAATGGGAAGATGATCTGTCTCAGGATGATCTGTGCAGTAAAGCGCAGATGCTGAACTATTGCGAAGAGCACCTTGATAAATGGCAGATGAACGCTCTGCAGAAGCAGATAGAAGATGCGGTGAACGATGTAAAAGCGAAAACGGCATGGCGGATCGAAGGAACGCTCAGAGAATTTCCGAAATTTGCGCCGGCCAATGTATGGTTTCAGTATCCGGTACACCGGATTGATGATACAGGATGCCTGAACGATATCCAGCCGGAAGACGAACGGCCAGCATGGCAGAAAGGAAAAGAGGCACGAAAAAAACAGGCAGAAATACAGAAAAAGAATACCCAGGCAAAATATAACATGGCCATTGAAAGTTACCGATTCGGACATAATGATATCTATCCTACTGTAAAAGAATTATACGAACAGATGAAAAGCGATGCAGAAGCTGTTGGAGAAAAGTATCCGGCAGAAAAAACAATCTGGAATTCTCTTAAAAAATTAGGATACACGACAGATAAAGAGACAAAGAGAATTGTCCCGATACCTGAAAAATCAGGTTCAGGGAATGAGGAATAATAGATTCCCGTAACCACAAAATTTAGGTATCGGGAATAAATGTTAATGTTTCCCGTGACCTTAATTTTTAGGTGGTGGGAAATGAAACATATCATTCCCGACACCATGGTCACAGGAGGTCGGGAACATTCCCGCCCGGCACCTTATACTAAAGTATAACCCTAACGGGCGGGAATGTGCGGGCACCCACCCTTACAGTGTGGGGCGATATAAGCACGCCCCCACACACACGGGAGGGAGCCCACCCAGCACAACCGCGAGGTGAAAGGAAAATTCAACACATTAAAGGGGTAAAGCAAAAATGATAATTGAAATTCCAGACAATATTTTCGAAAACGAGCTTAGGGATGCTTTCGGAAATATGCCGCCAACAAAAAATAAAAATCCGGATTGTAGGAAAAAATCTTCACCGGTTTTACAACATGTAGCTTTTATGACATGTAATTCCAACAGAATGATGGTGATGATGGTGATGATTTATAAAACAATATTACGGGAATTAAAAAGGCGAAAGATAATAGTTTATAACGCTGATCATGATACATGGCAAGGAGTTGATTACAATGGCGATTGAATTTTTTATGGCAATGATTCCGCCGACAATTACGCACCAGGAAAAGAAAGTCCATGTGGTAAAAGGAAGGCCGATATTTTACGAGCCGGATGAATTGAAAGCAGCAAGACAGAAGCTGACGGCATACCTTGGACAGTACGCTCCGGCAGAACCATATCAGGGCGGACTACAGCTGATCGTGAAGTGGTGCTTCCCAAGAGGCAGGCATTTGGATGGCGAATATAAGATAACAAAACCGGATACAGACAACCTGCAAAAGCTACTGAAAGACTGTATGACATCCGTGAAGTTTTGGAGCGATGATGCGCAGGTGGCGTCTGAGATCGTAGAAAAGTTTTGGGCAGAGATCCCTGGAATTTATATCCGGGTGACGGAGTTATGATGGCGGTCAGAACGGCGTTTCAGCTTTTCTGTGATTGTTGGCACCTGTATCGGAAATACATCCTGAGAACGGCGAATGAGGGAGCTTTGGAGCAGTTCAAGAAAGAGACCGAGGAAATCTATGCAAGATATAAGCAGGAGCCGATGGCGAAAGAAATGCTGATGGCTGTGATCAACGAAGTGGAAAGAAAGGAGAAAGTATGAGTTGGGCAGATAAAGCGCATAAGAAATACCAGGTTGAGAAGTTAGTAAAAGAGGTGCTGCGGAATCCAGAATACAAAAAAATGCAGCAGCAGGAAGATTTAAAATGCTTCTCGTGCATGGCGCTGATCTCAGTAGATTTTATGATGCGAAAGCACAATTACGGAAAGAAGAGAATCAAAGAGTATCTCGCATTTCTGGAAAAGTGCATGGGATACGTCATGGAAGATGAAGAATACTTTAAGCTGCTGAATGAGGAGATTGAAAGAGACACTGGAATCAATGTATTGAGAGAATTGGATATTGAGATTAAGGACGATAATTAACCAAAACAAACGAAAGGAGAGCGGAGATGTTTTTGTATGAAAATCAAAGAACAATCATCAATCTGGACGCGGTGAAAGATATATTTCCTGGACGGGATCCGGGAACGTTGGCTGTAAGCTTCATGAGCGGAATTACATCAAAAATTTCCGTATACAGTTCGGAGGTTGAAGCGAAAAAAGCAATCGAAATGATTGCGGAACAAATGGCAACTGGAAAGGCGACTGTAATTCGTGTTCCAACTGCAGAGGAAGTCAGGACAAGATTGAAAAACACACGTCTTCTGACCGAACATCATGCGACCGGTAAGAAAACAAAGGGGCATGGTGGTTCGTGAAGCAGAAAAGTATTAAGAATATACGTTGGGAATTTAAAGACAAAGGGATATTTTACACGCCCCCGGAGCTAGCAGAAAAATTAAAGTCATATGTGGATTTTGAACCGGAAACCGTGTATGACCCGACATGTGGAGCAGGGAATCTTCTGCGGGTATTTCCCGAAAATGTAAAAAAATACGGGCAGGAGTTAGATAGAGAACAGCTATCACTGATTGACGTCCCTAACTTTAAAGGATATGCAGGGGATACACTTCTTGACGATGGATTCAATGGAATGAAATTTGACTGCATTGTTGCAAATCCTCCATTCTCTGTAAAATGGAATCCGGATGAATTAGCAGAAGATGAAAGATTTTCCTGTTCTCCTGTATTACCGCCGCCTTCAAAAGCAGATTGGGCTTTCATGCTCCATATTCTGCACCATCTTTCAGAGAATGGTGTTGCTGTTGTATTGGAATTTCCCGGAATCCTTTACAGAGGTCAGAGAGAGGGGAAGGTCAGGAAATGGTTTGTAGAGAATAATTACATAGACAGAGTAGTCAATATTCCCGGGAATACATTCGAAGATACTGCGATATCAACCTGCATTGTTGTTCTCAAAAAGAATAAAACTACTACAGATATTGTTTTTGAGGATGGAGACAAAACAGAGACAGTATCGCGGGAAACGGTGGAAGAAAATGACTATTCATTGTCCGTGGGCATTTATATCCCAGAAGAAATTGAAAAAGAATATATTGATCCACTGGTGTTGGAGAATGAAGCAAGGCGTTCGTTTCTAATAAGGCTTAAAAAGGAACTAGATTTTGACAGAATGGTCTGTGAAATGGAAGAAATCAGTATGAGACCTTACATAAGTGCGATAAGAAAAATTCTGAGAGAATACGATAGGGATAAAACGAATGCTTGCGACAATAACCAAATTTCTTTATTTGATATTGGATTGTGAAAGGAGAGCGGAGATGGAGACAGAAAAAATGATAAGAGAGTTAAAAAGAGTCGAGGAAATACATAAACACGACAAAGTATTTACCGGTCAGCTTAACGTGGCTCAAATGGCACATGATACAAGGAAGCGGCTTGAAGAATTGAAACCTTACGAGGACACCGGACTTACTCCGGAGCAGATCATGGAACTTAAGGAACGAGATACGGCGAAAGCGCCAACAAAAGATACTGATTCAGGTGTAAGGTATACGGATGATTATATATGTCCGAACTGCGGAAAGCATTTTACTGGGACAGGAATTGCAGAATTTTGCTATCACTGCGGACAGCGATTGAAATGGGAGGACTGACATGCAGGAATTAGAGAAGATTTTGGAGGAGATACGAGCAATAGCAATAGAATTAAAAAACAAACACTGGGGAGATGATGAAAGACATCTAACAGGAAAAGGTATAGAAGTTATGTGCGTACAGGTGGAACAGATTATCCGCAAGCACACGAATGACGGTTGGATTTCAGCGGATGAACCTCCAAAAAAAGATTATACAGCTGTTTTTGCGGTTGATAAACACGATTATTATTTTGTTGCGGTGTATGATAAAGAACACGGTTATAGGACAAATGACGTAGGAGCAGATGTTGATAATATAGTCGCATACTGTTTATTTAATCCATACCGCCCGGAAAGGAACGAAGAATGAAACCAGAAGAAGCGACTAAGATACTGAAAAGCACATTGTCATTGATATATCAAACCAATATTAGTTTTGAGGATTCTGTAGACTATAAAGAAGCGTCTGACATTGCAATTAGAGCCATTAAAGAAGTACAGCAGTACCGTGAAATCGGAACCGTGGAAGAATGCCGGAAAGCGGTGGAGAAGCAGATACCGAAGAAAATAATTATAGAACCCTATTGTCCAACTGAATGCCCTACTTGCGGACATGAATTATCTACAAGTTTGGGCGATGGATATTATAAATATCCAACATTTTTAAAAAGATGCCCGAATTGTGGACAGGCTATCCAGTGGTAGGAGAATTTGGAGGGAATGAGAGATGAGTGAGATTTGTTGCAAAGGCACAGGAGCGCCGGAAACAAGATGCGAATATGATGATGCGTGGTTTTGTAAAAATCCAGACTGCAAAACCCCTGTGCTGACATCTACAATGCTTGGAGCACATCCGAGCGGATGCCCTAAAATTTACGAATGGAACAGGAGGACTGAGTTTGAGACACAAACGAACAGAACGTGAGAAAAAGCAGGATATCCTTGCACACTATGACTGCTTGGAGACGGATGTGAGGGAGGATGCCAGAAAGAGCTTCCAGCGCCAACCGTATCCGACAGTCGATGTGGCACAGTATTTAGCACAGAAATTCAAGATAGGAGTAGATGCCGATGATAAATCTGATGAAGTTTTTAATACTGATCTTTTGGATACTTGATATCACAGATGTGCCTTTCATGAAAATATTTGATACAACGTATCCGATGAATGGCATTTTCTGGTGGCTTATATGGTTTTTTGTGTTGGGGTTCAGCGTGGAAATAAAAAGTGAGGAGTGATGCCGATGGACAAGAAGATTCTTGAGGACTACATAGATGCCTGTGAGTTTATCAAGGAGACAGAAGCGGAGATCAAGAAGCTGGAGAAGAAAAAGAGGATTGTCCAGGACAAGGTCCGGGGAAGTAATCCAGACTGGCCATATGAAGAGCGGTCCTTTAACCTGGGCGGATCAGTTGAGACGGTGGCAGATGCTTCAGCGCTGGCAAAGGAGAAGCGTATCCTGGAGGAGCAGAGGAAGGTAGCCTCGGATCTGAAGCTTGGAGTGGAAGAGTGGATGCAGGAGATTCCCTTCCGGATGCAGCGGATCATCCGGTATAAGTTTTTTAACCGGCTGAGCTGGGAAGAGGTGGCAACGCTGATGAAATGCAAAGCCGGTGGAGAAGCGATGCGGAAAGAATATGATAGATTTATGCGAAAAAATTAAAGTTTGTCCGTTTTCGTCCGGATTGTCCGGTTTCAAAATGTTATAGTATATGCTGAAAGAAGTGAATGAATCTCTTTTTTCTTCAATGGGACTCCTTAGATATGAAATCAGGAAAGGCGCTCTGCACGAAAGTGTGGGGCGTTTTTCTGTACAATAAACACCAGAATTGAAGGTGGTGAAGTGGCGAATGAACAGAACTTAAAACCGGTGCGAACCAAGAGCGAAGCAAGAGAACGTGGAAGAAATGGCGGAAAAGCCAGTGGAGCAGCCAGACGCCGGAAGGCAGACTTCCGGAAGACGCTGAACATGCTGCTGACCGCAGAAATAGATAGTGAAGAATGGAAGCCGATTTTAGAGTCGCTTGGTGTTGATTGTACTCTGGAATCGGCTCTTTTAATGGCGCAGATCAAGGAAGCACTGAAAGGAAATGTAAAGGCAGCCTATTTTGTGGCGCAGTACGCCGGACAGTCTGGTGTGACCGTTGCTGATGAAGAAGAACAGTCAGCAAAGATCCAGCTTATGAAAGCCCAGAAAGAAAAAACTCAGAGAGCAGACATACAGGCAGATGAAAATGGAGGAGAAGCAAAAGATCCTCATGATGTGATCATTCCGGCCTTATGGGATATTTTTGATGATGAGGAACATGAACATCAGATCATTACTTCCGGTCGTGCTGGAACAAAGTCCAGTTTTGCCGGCATTCTTGGAATTACAACGATTACTTCCGATACTCCTGCTGCAGTGGTCGTACTTCGTAAGCGGCATAATAAGCTGCGTAAGACAGTATACAAAGAGATGATCCGGGCAATCGGACGTCTTGGTCTGAGCAAAGATGATTTTGATATTAAAGTGTCTCCTATGGAGATTCGGCATAAGCGAACCGGAAATGTAATCTATTTCTCCGGATCTGACAGTATCGATGACACAAAAGGCATTATTGATGAAGATAAGCCCATTCGGTTGGTGATTCTGGACGAGCTGACGGAATTCTTCGATGTCGGCGAGGGAGAGGAAGAACTGACAAATATCGAGGCGACATTTGTCAGGGGCAATGATGAGTCCTTCAGGATGTTGTACCTGTACAATCCGCCGAAGAACCCGAATGCAGCAATCAATGTCTGGTGTCAAAAGATGGAGCTGCGGCCGGATGCAGTCCATAAACATATTGATTATCGGGATGTGCCGATAAGCTGGATCGGAAAGAAGCTGTTGGAGTCTGCGGAGCTTTTGAAAGAGACAGATTTTAGATTATATCGTTGGGTATGGCTGGGCGAATGTATCGGCGTAGATGACCTGATTTATTACATGTTCAATGATAATCACCGGAAGGAGCCTGATGCGAAGCATTACAAGCTGATCGGAATCGGCGTGGATTACGGTCAGCAGAATGCTACCACATATCAGGCTGCTGGCGTGAACATCAATAAGCGCAGAATAGAGGGATTGGATGAATTCTATCATTCAGGGAGAGAATCTGGAAAGCAGAAGAGCCCTTCCGATTACGCAAAAGAACTTATAGAATTTACAGACGCACTGCATGAAGAGTATTCCTGCAGTGCTTTTTATGTGTTTATAGATCCATCTGCAAAAGGGCTTGCAGAGGAGATCAAGCGCCTGGCGATGCGGTCTAGGCAATATGGAATTGTGATTAAAGATGCTGAGAATGATGTCGCTGTGGGAATCCAGAGAGTGCAGAAGTGCCTGACCTATCAGATTATGAGCGTGTCAGGGAATCAGGAGAACCTGATCCGAGAAATGGGAACCTATGAATATGATCCGAAGTCTATTGAAGCAGGAAAAGAAAGGCCTCTGAAAATTGACGATCATTGCTGCGATGCATGGAGATATCTGACGATGGGACTGTGGGATAAGATCAAATATTTCCTTCCTGCAGGAGAAAGGGATGAATGAAAATGGATGTGAGAAAATATCTGAATAAAGCAGGGTATGACACGGTAGATGCTTCGTTCTATTCCCTGATTTGTGTATGGAAAAGCTGGTACACTGGTGATGTAAATAAATTCCACAGATACAAGATGTACAATGGTAAGGAGCATGTTCCCTGCCGGCGGCTTAGTCTGGGAATGGCAAAGAAACTGTCAGAGGATATTGCAGACCTGCTGTTGAATGAGCGCGTACAGATTACTATTCAGGATAAGAAAACAAGTGAATTCGTCATGAATGTTCTGGATGATAACAATTTCTCGGTAATCGGAAATGATTATCAGGAAAGGAAAGCTTATACCGGAACCGTAGCATACGTGCCGTATCTTGATAATATCGAAGTGAGTGAAGATGGTTCTATTATTCCGGGAGATGCAGGGGAAGTAAAGATTAATTACGTCTCTGCATCGAATATATATCCGTTGTCATGGTGCAATGGCTATATTTCAGAATGTGCCTTTGTATTTCCAAAGGTTATTAAGACGAAGAAATATGCACATATCCAGCTTCACATTCTGGAAGACGGAATGTATGTGATAGAAAACCATGTTGTAGAATGCAGCGCAGGAGCAGGAAAGGAAATTCCTGTGGAAAACTGGCATGATCTGCATGGATTTGAGACGATGTCAGAAAAAATCCATACAGGATCGTCAGAACGACAATTTGTGATTGACCGTCTTAATATTGCAAATAACTCAGACCGGGATAATCCGATGGGAGTGGCTATTTTTGCAAACAGCATAGATGTCCTTAGAGGGCTTGATACGGTTTACGATTCATATATCAATGAGTTTGTCCTTGGAAAGAAAAGAATCTTTGCTGCTCCGGAATTGATGGGTGAAGATTTTTGGGGAAATCCTGTATTTGACCCGAATGATGTGGTATTCTACCAGCTTCCGGAAGGATACTTAAAAGACGGCGGAAAACCGCTGGAGACTGTAGATATGAATCTTCGGGCTGACGAGCATGAAAAAGCAATCAACGACAATCTGAATATGCTGTCAATGAAGTGTGGGTTTGGACAGAATCATTACAAATTCGAGAATGGGAGCGTCCAGACAGCAACTCAGGTGATATCAGAAAACAGCGATATGTACCGAACGATTAATAAACATGAATTGATTCTGGAGCCGGTATTAGATGAACTAATTAGAATCATTGCCCGGCTAGGACAGATTCTTGGTATCAATACAAATCCAGACACAGAGATTGTGATTAATTTCGATGATTCCATTATTGAGGACAAACAGGCCGAGAGACAGAGTGACCGTCAGGATGTTAGTATGGGAGTGATGAGCCATGCTGAGTATCGTGCAAAATGGTATGGAGAGACACTGGAAGAAGCCCAGTCGAAACTTCCGGAACAGAATCAGGTAATGGAGTGATCCGATGAACCGAGAATATAAAGAAAAGCTCTCACGACAGATTGAAAAGAACTTTTCTGATCTGGAAATGAGGATTATGGAAGATATTGTGCGTCGGATAAAGAAGGCCGGAAAGATCACCAGCACAGCGGACTGGCAGATTAATCGCCTGAGGATCCTTGGAAATTCTTCGGAAGATATAGAAAAAATGCTAAAGGAAGTTTTAGAGGCATCATATCCAGAGATGTTTGAACTGTATGATCAGGTTATTGATTGGGAATATGTCCGGAACAAAGATATCTATGAACAGATCAATGCAAAATATATCCCTTATGAGGAAAACGGGCAGCTCCAGCAGATTACTAACGCTTTGATTCAGCAGACAGATGCAGATTTGCAGAACATTACTCAGAGCCTGGGCTTTTACCTGGATTATGGTGGTGAAAAACCAGTGCTTACTCCGCTTTCGGAAGTCTATCAGAAATACTTGGATGCAGCCTGCATGGATATTGTGTCCGGGGCGTTTGATTACAACAGTGTGCTCCGGCGTGTAGTAACACAGCTAACCAACAGCGGACTACGACAGATCGATTATGCTTCAGGGCGTGCCAACCGTATTGATGTGGCGGCTAGAAGAGCAGTTATGACAGGGATTACACAGCTGACCGGAAAGATATCAGATATGAATGCTGAAAAGCTGGGGACTAATTATTTTGAAATAGCCTGGCATGCCGGGGCACGTCCCACGCACCAGGTATGGCAGGGCAAGGTGTGGAGCAGGGAACAGCTTGTAACGGTGTGCGGCCTTGGATCAGTGACTGGACTGGAGGGCATTAACTGTTATCATGAGCGGTATCCTTTCTTTCCCGGAATATCCGAACGTCAGTGGTCTGATGAATGGTTGGAAGCTAAGAACCTGGAGGAGAATACTCCAAAAGAGTTCAACGGGAAACCATATACCTTGTACGAAGCAAAGCAGAGGCAGCGCCAGATGGAAACAGCGATGCGGGCACAGCGAGAGAAAGTACAGCTTTTGCAGGCTGGGGATGCTGACCCGGACGAGATCATGCTTGCAAGGGCAAAGTACCAAGGACAGTTGGATGAGTATTCCAGATTCAGCCGAAAGATGAATCTCAAACAGGAGCGGGAGCGTGTTTACTATGATATGCGGGGGAGAGTTGCTCCAAATAAAGCGCAGATGAATAGAATTGCGAAAACGTCTTCAACAGACAATTTGTTTGAGAAGTCCAAATTGTCCAGGGTAATGGGAATTGATACAGATAAAATAGATTTTGGAGAAATAGATGAAAAATCAAAGAAGTCAGTGTACAATGGTGTAAAGAAAGTATTTGATAAATTTCCACAGTTAAAAGGGCATACACGCAGAATAATTTACGATCCGAATTTAGGTGCTATTGCGTCAAGTGACTCCCTTGGCGGTGTTCTGAAGCTTTCGAAAAGGTTTTGCGATTTTAAGCAATTAACAAAAGAGTATGAGCGCCAAACTAAGTTTGAATGGAATCCCAAAGGGACCACGGCAGATAGTATTATCGTGCATGAGTTAGGACATCAACTGGATGGTTTCTTGACGTTAAAGGGGGTTTTAGGAGGACAAATTGGTAGATATGGAACCATTAGAACTAGTGCCGCTGTCAAACGTGAAGTTTTGCAAAGGTTGGGGTATTATGATTATATCAGAGAAGAGAGAGCAAATTGGCGACAAATGGGTTATAAGGGACGAGAGCTTAATGATGCTGTAGAGTTCTCTGGAAAAGAATTTATTACAAAGCATATATCGGAATACGCCTATAAAAATGAACGAGAGTTTTTTGCAGAATGTTTTTCTGAATATATGACAAGTAAAAGACCGAGAGAGGCGGCAAAAATATTCGGAGAAGTATTGGAAGAGATCATGGAGGGATTGAAATGACAATGTTTTCGACTGCTACACCAGACATAGACAAAAAAATACAAGAAATTGAGGATGAAGATCTGCGCAATTACATGGAAGGTCAGGACTACTCTGATGCTGAAATTGAGGCTGCTATCAGAAATATGCATTTACTGGATGAAATAAGACGATTAGAAGATATTTTATGCGAACCTGAAGAGATATTAAACATCTTGCTAGAAAAAGGTTGGAAGAAAGAAGAAATAGAAAAAGCTTTTGCACATAATGCTTTGTGAAACTGTAAATAGTACAATTGTTAAAACCATTCATTCTTCGGAGTGAGTGGTATTTTTATACTCTTTTTTAGGAGGTGATAAAGGAATGATTCAGGTGAGCGTTAGGGAAAACAGCATAGAGATGCACGGGCATGCAGGGCACATGGACTTGAGCGGAGTTGATCGTGTATGTTCAGCCGTGTCTGCTCTTACTTGTGCATTAATCAATGCGCTTACCGATCTGTCTGGCGATCGGATAAGGGCAGACACAGGAAGCGGAATGACTGTAATTGAATGGGAGGATTTGACAGACGGAGGGAAGCTGCTGGTAGATGCATGGTTTCTTGGTTTGGTCGATATCGACCGTGAATATAACTGTATAGAATTTCAGTAGAGGAGCACCCGGTTAGGGTGCTTTTTCATATGCCCAAAACGTGATGGCATTAAAAGCTCGGGTGCCTGTCGAGGCGAAACGGAGGTAAGAAAATGAGAAAAAGAATATTTTTACAGCTTTTTGAAGACGGTGCGGGATCTGGCTCTACAGGAGGACAGGGCGGAGGCACTGGGACTGGCAACGGCAGCCAGAACGGAAATGCCGGGAGTGCATCCGGAGCACATGGGACCGGAACATATACTTATGAACAGGCGGAGGAAATTGCAAGTGCACGGGCAAATAAAGCTGAGAGAGCTGCACTGGTTAATTATTTCCGCAGCCAGGGTATGACAGAAGATGAAGTGACACAGGCAATTCGTGATTTCAAAGAACAGAAGGCAAAAAGGCAGCCTAACGCAGAACAGATGCAGCATGATCTCGATGAAGCCTTAAAGGAAAATGCAAGAATGAAGAACGAGAAGATCCTTACAGAGAAGGGCGTGAAATCCGAAGACCTGGACTATGTTATGTTCAAAGTAGAGAAGATGGTCGATGATAAGACTGATTTCAAAAAAGCAGCAGAAAAGTATCTGAAGGAGAATCCCAGATTTGCCGTTGGAGGACGGGGTACTGGAACATATAGAGTAAGCACCGGGGCTCAGGCCAGTGGAAACGGCGGAGAGGGAAATCCAAATGACAGTATCAATGCCGCAATCAGAAGGGCGGCAGGAAGGCAGGTATAAATGAACAGAAATAAAATGAATTTAAGATTATTTGAAAACGATGCGACTCTTATTGATCGTACTGGAGCAGATACCCTGATCCCGGAAGAAAGGGCGAGAGAGATCATCCAGGGTGTTGTAACGCAGTCTGCAGTGCTGTCTCAGGGCCGCAGGCTTCCTAATATGTCCAGCAGGACTTACCGTATGCCGGTTCTTGATATGCTTCCTCTGGCATATTTTGTGAACGGCGATACAGGCCAGAAAAAGACTACAAAAATGGCATGGGATAAAAAGATTATCACTGCAGAAGAAATTGCAGTAATCGTACCAATTCCGGAGGCTGTTTTGGACGATTCAGAATATGATATCTGGGCAGAGGTACGGCCAAGAGTAGAGGAGGCTTTTGGAAAGGTCATTGATGGAGCGATTCTTTTTGATGTAAATAAGCCCGATTCCTGGAGAGACGGTATTGTTACAACTGCTACAAAAGCAAGTAGCGTGGTTACTCTGGGAGATTCTGATAATCTTTACGACAAAGTCATGGGTGAGGATGGTGTGATCGCAAAAGTAGAGGAATCTGGATTCTTCGTAACGGGTCATATGGCAGACATCACTATGCGTGCAAAGCTTAGAGGACTGAAAGACAGCACAGGTAATCCGATCTTTAAAGCGGACATGCAGAATGGAACAAGATACTCTCTGGATGGATCAAATATGACTTTCCCGAACAACGGAGCCTTTGATAAGTCTAAAGCACTGATGATCTCTGGAGACTTTTCGCAGTTGACATATTCAATCCGTCAGGATATTACTTTCAAGCTTTTTACCGAAGGTGTAGTACAGAATACTGACGGAAGCATTGCTTACAACCTTATGCAGCAGGATATGGTTGCTCTGAGAGCAGTGATGAGACTTGGCTGGGAAATCCCGAACCCGATCAATTCTCTGAAGACAGACAAGGCAAAACGTTGTCCCTTTGCAATCCTGAAATCAGGGTCCTGATGGGAGGTGTAAGATATGCAGATTGTTGATGCAATCAAAAATCTCACAATCGCAATGAAAGGAAGCGGGTCCGTGGAAGATATCACCACGGACCAGATTGCCGAAGCGATTCAGTACATGGCTGACAACTGGGAGACGATTAAGACAGGTATAGGTAGCGGTTCATATGAGCTTCCTGCCGCTACAACTGACACGCTTGGAGGCGTGAAAAAATCAGCGACAGTTGCTGCAGTATCTGCTGCGGATGCAACAGCAGCAGGAGGGGCCTATGATCAGACAACTGCTCAGAGTGCTGTAACGCTTGCAAATGCCAATAAAGCTGCTATTAATGCTATACTGACGAATCTTAAAGCAGCTGGGATTATGGCGTAAGGAGCGTGATGCTATGAAATGCTATGCAGATTATCCGTTTTATACTGATAAATACCATGGAAGAATGGATGAAGCGGATTTTCAGCGCCACATTATTACTGCTTCCCAGTATATTAAATATCTGACGAAAGGAAGGTCAGACAGGTATGACGGAGATGAACTGAAATATGCTGCATGTGAATCTGCGGATGTTCTGTTTTCTGTAAGCCGCTCTCTTTCCGGGATGGGTGAGAAAAAGAGCGAGAATACAGATGGGTACTCCGTCAGCTATGTGACGCAGGGAAAGGACGGGGAGACAAGCGAGGAACTGTCAAACCGGAAGATGAATGGAGTGATCAGGAAGTGGCTGCTTCCTACAGGATTGCTCTATGCAGGAGCGAGGTGTGGTCATGCTTACAAACACTGATATTACGATCTATAACAGGCAATATGATCCGGAATCCAGGCTTGATACCTGGAACCGGGTCTATGTCCCGGAAGCCTGGTGGTATAAGAACGAAAAAGCTTCGATTACAACCGAAGGCTTGAAGCAGGCAGACGTCTACACGATCCGGATTCCAGATACGAGTATTGCCTTGAAAAAGGATGATTATATCGTGAAAGGAAAATGCGATGTGAAGATGGAGACTGTGAAGGATCTTGACGGCTTTGAGAAGACCAGGATCACCTCAGTCAATTACAATACGTTCGGCGATAACCCTCATATTAAGGCGGTTGGAGCGTAATGCCAAAAGGAAAGAAAAAGTTCGAGATTAAGACGAAAAAAGGGACGATTTATACGCAGAGCTCCAAGGGTGGCAAGGTAACCGCTCAGCTGGAATGGAATCCGGGATTTGAGCCGAGCATGGAGGCAGGCTTTGAAAATGCCCAGGCGTTTGTGGACTCTGAATGTATCCGCCGGATGAATCCGGAGACGCCGCGAAAAACCGGTGCGCTAATCAAGTCAGCTACTCTTGGAACTACGATAGGCAGTGGAGAGATCAACCAGATCGCGCCATATGCCCGCCGGCAGTATTACGAGCATAAAGAGAAGTCTTACTGGTTCGAAAGAATGAAGAACCGGCATAAGGACTCTATTCTGAAAGGAGCTGCGAAATATGTCAAATCTCATTGACAGTATCCGGAAGTTTATCCTGACTTGTCCATTTCTCCAGGACGGTCGCGTAAATGTGGACTATATCGGGGAGGAAATGGGATATTCTATCGATCCGCTGCCCTGTGATCCGATTGTGCAGCGTTACATTGATGGCGGTGCTAAGAAACAGTTTCAATTTGCTTTCACCAGCCAGGAGGAATATGACCAGGATGCCCGGATCAATATTGAAAACAGCGGTTTTTTCCAGGATTTTGATGAATGGCTGGAAGAACAAAGCTTTATGGGGAATTTCCCGGATTTAGAGGATGGGAAGCTCCCTGTTTTGATGGAAACTTTAAACAGCGGCTATCTATACGATGTGAACGAGATCAATGCCAAATATCGTATAGAGTGCCGCTTGATTTATGTACAGGAGGTATAGAGCGAAATGGCAGATACAAAACCGAAAATTGTAAGACGTTCTCAGGTAGTAGCTTTCATGGATACGGATAAAACCGGAAGCACTCCGAAACTGGAACGAATGACGGGATTTACTACTATGACAAACAGCAAGAATCCAAAAGAGTATTCCAGACAGTATGTGGATGAAGATGCAGAACGGTCCGATGTGGTAGGATATGCGCCGTCTATTGAATTTTCCTACGATAGGCATACCAATACGCCTGTTCATGACAGACTGTCTGAGATCCACGATAAAGAGCTTCTGGGAGATGATGCTCATGTTAATATTGTCAGAGTAGAACTTTTTACTGCTGATGAACAGAATCGTTGCAAGGCGACAAAACGTACTTATGCGGTAATTCCGGATACAGACGGAGATGGAACAGACGCAATGATCTATTCCGGTACGTTCAAATCTGTGTCTGAGATTGAAGAAGGATATGCAACATCCGAGGATAAATGGAAGACAGCAACATATACCGCCGGAGCTATTCCGGAAGAATGATTGAAGGAGTGATGAGCCTATGAGCCTTTGGAAATGGAATGATGTAGAGCTGGAAATCGATATGGAAGATTATGATTTTCTGCAGAAATACGAGAAAGCATTTGAAGCAATGGAAATTAAAGAAGAAGAGCTTAAGAAGATCGGCACACAGTCTGAGATTGTGAAGGAATATTGCGACATGTTTTATCGGCTTTTTGATGATATCTTCGATCCAGGTACGGGAGACAGGCTCTTCGGCGGCAAGAGAAATGTTCGACTCTGCGAAGAGTGCTATATGGACTTTATCTCTGAATGCCAGAAAGGCGTACTAGATGCCAACAAGCGCAAAAATGCAATGATGAATAAGTTTAAGCCGAACAGAGCTCAGCGCAGAGCATCCGGAAAGAAGTGATTTGATGAACCTGTTTTATGAAGAATATCCGAAAGTCCTTGAGGTTCATGGAGAGTTCTATCCAATCATAACGGATTTCAGAGAATACATCCGTCTTTTGGATATGTTGAAATGCAAGGAACTCAACGATATTCAGAAAATCATGATCTTGAAAGAATACTTCTTAAAAGATATTTCTATTGATTCGGAAGCCATTCATGCTTTAACCGATTTCGTAACCATGAACATGAAAGAGAAAGAAAGTGAACAAGATCCGGATGGTGAAGAAGGAGAAGAGCTGGAAGAGACAGGAAAGAAAAATCTGTTTTCCTACGAGATTGATTATCCCTATATTCTTTCCGGCTTTTTAAGGGATTATGGTATCGATCTTGAGACAGTGAACTATCTGCACTGGTGGAAATTCCGGATGCTGTTTGACGGTCTGTCAGAGGATACAGAGATCAAGCAGCGGATCATGTACCGAGGAATCAACTTATCTGATATTAAGGATAAAGAGGAAAGAAAAAGAATATCGAAAATTCAACGCTCTATTCAGTTGCCGGCTGAAGAATTAACCGATTATGAGATTGGAAATGCTTTTGCATAAGGTGGTGAAGTCATGAAACGATTGAAAAAGCCACCACTGGTGCGGAAATGGTATTACTGTCCGTATTGCCATACAAAAATTGCTGTGTATGACAATACTGCAAAGGCAGCAGGAGTTTATATCAAATGCCGTACCTGTAAAAAGGAGGTAGAAATCAGAATATAAGCGCTTTAAAGTGAGCCGAAGAGCCTGCGCTATCTACGAAAGGAAGTGGATAGTATGGCGGGCTATGATGGCTCATTAAAATTTGACACTGAAATATCGGAAAAAGGATTTAACAGCGGAATACGGAAGCTTGGAGGTCTGGCAAAAGGCGGAATGTCTGTCTTAGCCGGAGCGATCGGAAGCGTGACAGCGGCACTGGGAGCGGGTGCAGTTGCAGGGATGAAATACAATGCTTCCATTGAGACGTACCAGACATCTTTTGAGGTCATGACCGGATCAGCGGAAAAGGCTGCGGAAGTCATTGATCGGTTGAAAAAAGTCGGAGCGGAAACACCATTTGAGCTCCCTGATCTGGCAGATACCACTCAGCTGTTGATGAACTATGGCTTCACAGCGGACGAAGCTATGGATAAGATGATGATGCTGGGGGATATCTCTCAGGGATCCGCCGATAAGATGTCGCGAATTGCGACGGCATATGGGCAGATGTCTTCTGCTGGAAAGGTACAGCTGGAAGATATCAAGCAGATGATCGAAGCAGGATTTAACCCGTTGCAGGAGATCAGCGAAACCACAGGCGAATCGATGGCATCTCTGTATGACAGAATCAGCAAGGGAACGATTTCTGTCGATGAGATTACAGCTTCTATGCAGCGTGCTACTTCTGAAGGTGGAAAGTATTACCAATCCATGGAAAAGCAGTCTCAGACATTTGATGGCATGATTTCCACTCTGAAAGATAATGCCCAGCAGCTGATTGGAGAAGTAGTACAGCCGATTTCAGACAGCATGGTAAATACGCTGCTCCCTGCTGCGATTGACGCCATAAATCAGATGTCCAATGCATTCCAGACGCAGGGAGTTGAGGGACTGATCCAGGCAGGAAGTCAGATTCTTGTAAATCTGCTGACTGGTATTGCGCAGGGGCTGCCAAATGTGATCACAACAGCTCTGCAGATCATTCAGGCTCTTATCACGAATTTGAATGTAAATCTGCCGCAGCTGATTTCGGCTGGCGGTCAGATCCTGATGGCTCTGGCACAGGGAATTGTTTCCTTGCTTCCGTCATTGGGAGAGCTGGCGCTTAATATTATTTTGAGTCTGGCGAATGCTATTTCAGCAAATGCGCCACAGATGATTCCGAAAGCAGCAGAGGTACTACTGAATTTTGCGCAGGGGATTATCAGCAATCTGCCGCAAATTGTAGACGCCGGAATTAATATGCTGATTTCTTTGGCGATGGGAGTGGCAAACGCACTTCCACAGCTGATTGAAAAAGTGCCGCAGATCATTAACCAGTTTTGCTCAGAAATCGATTCCTTATTACCGAAAATTCTGGCGGCCGGAGTCGGGGTTATTGTGACACTTGGAATGGGAATCATTCAGTCCATTCCAACGATCATTGCGAATGCTGGAGAAATCGTAAAGGCAATTTTAAATGTAATTACCCATCTGAATTTGTTCAGTACGGGCGCCAATATCATTAAGGGTCTTGGAAGCGGAATCAAAAGCTTATTCGGTAGTATCGGATCTACGGTAAAAAGTTTAATTACCAAGATAAAGAATCCATTTAATATCGATTGGTCCTCTATAGGCCGCAATATCGTTAATGGTATAGCAAGCGGAATCCGTAATTTTGCAGGATCTATTGTAAGAGCTGCAAAAAGCGCAGCGAAAAAAGCTTTAAATGCTGCTAAAAGTTTTCTTGGAATTCACTCTCCATCAAGAGTGTTCCGTGATCAGGTCGGAAAATATATGGCTCTCGGTATGGGGGAAGGATTTGAAGACAATGTTCCGACTGATGACATGAAGAACAGCCTATCTGATTCTATGAATAAGATGCAGAAATCAGCATCTGTCATTACACAAAAAGCACCATCTACAACAGGGCAGTCTGTGTTTAACACAAGAACTGGAAAGGATGGCCCTTCTGGTCCAGATCCGATTGATTATGACAAGATGGGAGCTGTTTTGTCGGAGGTTTTAGACGGCACTGAGGTAACAATGGATAAGGAACCTGTCGGTAGATTGCTTACGCCAGTAGTCAGTCGAAATGAATATCTGAACACAAGGAGGCGGAGATAATGGGAACCGGAGCGAAATTGAATGGGAAGCATACAGAAACGGACTACGGCCTGAAACTGCTGTCTATTGAGATCGGTATCCCGGAGACGCTTTCCGAGAGGGAACAACTTTCCGGAAGAAATATTTATGTCAATACTGGCAATAAGGGCGTCTTCAAACAGAGACCGATTACACTAACATTTGATCGGATGGGAGATTACGAGGACTGGCTGGAGTGCATCTCGCTGATATCTGCAGATGTGGCAGGACAAGAGGTAAAGTTAGAGCTGGATTCCCAGCCGGGCTATTATTATTACGGGGTGGCAGCAGTATCTACAACAAAGGAAAATAACGTGGTCACATCATTTGTGATCAGCATGACGGCGGATCCGCTTAAGTATGCGGATCCCATCAGTACAACATTGGAGGATGCGTCATCCAGAGTCCTGGACGTTTTCGGGGATTATGAAACGCCATGTATCATCGAGCTGGTTCCGTCCGGAGCAATCACAAGATATACCATCAAAGGAGCGGCAAGGAATCCGATAACCGGAGAAGAGGAAGACATTGCGATCAAAAACCTGTCTGCCGGGAAAAAAGTGATCATCGATGGGGAAGCTTGCACGGTCACGGAGAATGGAGCGAATAAGTATGCAGATACGGAGATGTGGGAATTCCCGACTTTGTTGCCGGGAGAGAACGCTCTCACGTTTACAAGCAGCAGTGTACCGTGTGATGTAACAATCAAATATAAACCAAGATACATATAAGGAGGATGCGTTATGGCATTAAAAGGAACAAAAAATATTGCATTGAGTTATCAGTCCATGATTGGAGATCAGGTAGCAGTTTACATGACCGCTCAGATCCCGGAGTCCGGCCGGAGCAATAGTAACAAGACAATCCAGGATCTGGATCTGTACGAGGCAAACAAAGCAGAGTGCAGAGAGGACATGGCGGCGTTTGACGAGATGCTGTTTGAGTTGGAAGATCAGCAGACGGCAGCGGAAGAGACACCGGAAGAATCCGAAAAAAATCAGGAAATGGAGGGAATCCAGTAATGAAAATGAAAAATAAACAGATCTTGGCAATCTACAACAACATCCGGCCTATCAAGCAGAAACAGCTCCCGGTAAAGATCGGGTTTGCAATTAATAAAAATCTGGCCACAATGGATGACGCGGCAAAGGCATATGAAGAAGAGAGAATGAAGATCCTGGATCGCTACGGCGAGAAAGACGAGAATGGCTTGAAGACATCGGAAGACGGAAAAGAGTACCTCCTGAAAGACAAAAAAGCGTATAAGGAAGCTATGGATGAGCTGTGGGAAATCGAAACAGACATCCAGATCCACACCGTCACGATGAATGACATAGAAAAATGCGACTCCGAAAAGTTTGACGCACTGACGCCGTTTGAATTGGAAATTTTAGATTTTATGATCGAAGAATAGCCGAAAGGAGGGGACGGCATTGCTGAAAATATTAGATAAGAATAAAGTCCCCTTGAAAGGACTGCGGGTATATCATGACTACTGTATCGAGAGCGTGCTTGATCTGGATGACAAGACGCTCTCTTTTTCTGCTCCGCTCCGCAACGTGCGGGGAGTCCTGACACTGGAAGGATATATCGAGACCAAAGATGACCGGTATGTAGTTAAGGAGATCACGAAGAGCACGGACGGAACGGCCAAGGTCACAGCAAAGCTGGACATGGAAGGGCTGGAAGGTAAAGCATTCCGCAGTTTTAAGACAACAGAGCAGACGATCCAGGCGGCGCTGCAGCTTGCTTTTTCGGGGACCGGCTGGACGGTGGCAGAATCGACCATCACAAAAAAGCGGACAATCTCCATGACCAATGTGTCAGCTTTGGAGATCCTGAAACAGGCGATTAAAACCTACAGGGCAGAAATCAAGGTAGACTCCAAAAATCAGCAGATCTATATCTATGATTCCATTGGTAGTGACAAGGGAGTCTATTTTACCAGCCAGTTGAATCTGAAAAAGCTGGAAGTCCAGTCCACAAGCTACGATTTTTACACGGAGTTAGAGCCGTATGGAAAAGATGGACTAACCATCGAAAGTGTGAATAATGGCAAGACCTATGTGGAAAACCACCAGTACAGTGACAAGGTAAAGAGGATAATCTGGAAAGACGAGCGGTACACACTGCCGGAATCCCTGAAAGAGGATGCAGAAGCGAAACTGGCCGACATGAGCAAGCCGTACAGCTCCTATAGTGCGGATATCATCGATCTGTCCAGAGCATCTGCCGGAACGTACAGTATCCTTGCGTATGAGATCGGAGACACCGTGACGCTGATGGACGGCATCACCGGAACAAAAGAAAAACAGCGGATTGTCGGCATCAAGCGGTATCCGGAAGAGCCGAGCAAAGATACCTGCACGCTGGCCAACAAAGTGCTGACCTTTGACGAGTTGGCGCAGAAATATGAGGATACCTCAGAGACGGTTGATAATATCACTAATGATAACGGCCAGATCGACGGTGACGCTATTGACGGGATCTACAGCAGACAGGTGGTGGATCTGGAAAATGCCATCGTGCAGAGTGCCACGATTGTAGATCTGACTACACAGTACCTGCAGGTAACAGGCAAGCTGACAGCGGTAGAAGCGGATATCGGTACGCTTAATACCAACGTTGCCAATATCGATCAGGCGATGATCAAAAAGCTGGACGCAGATGAAGCAGATATCCGGTATGCAAAAATCACGGATATGGATGCAGCGCATGCCAGCATATCAGTGTTGGAAGCGGAAAGCGCAAATATCAAGTCCCTGTTGGCAGGAAATGCCGGAGTAGGAGACCTGCAGAATATCCATCTGACATCCGCTAATGCAGTGATTGACAGTGCTCTGATCCGGAATGCAGTCATGCAGAGTGTAACGATCAATGATCTTCTGGCCGGTACGATCAGCACAAATAAATTCAAAATCATGTCTGATGATGGAGCAATTCAGATTTCCGGCGCCACGCAGCAGTGGAAAGACAAGAGCGGAACGGTCCGGATGCAGGCCGGACTGGATGCAAATGGAGATTTTACCTTTTCGCTATTCAATTCAGAGGGGACAGGAATCCTGATCGATGACGAGGGAGTCCATCCGGGAGCCATTGCGGACGGCCTGATCGTCAATGACATGGTAGCTGATGACGCCGCAATCTCCGGAAGCAAGCTGGACATCGAAAGCCTTTTTGAAGAAATGAACGGGAGCACTTCGGTCTTAAAAAGTAGCCGAATCTGGTTCGACGAAAAAAACCAGAGTTTGAGCCAGGTTTACTCTCAAATGTCCAGTGAGATCACGATGGCCGGATCAGCTGCAGATGCAGCACAGGATGCAGCACAGAAAGCCCTGGAAGCGGTCAATGGAATTGACACACTGGATGCGATCAGTGCGGTTTTGAGTAATGATGCGCATGTGGTCCATACAAACACAGACGGATCAGGCGGCGACTATTCCGACTGCTCTACTAAGATGACCGTGTATTCCGGCGATGTGGATGTATCTGGACAGGCAACCTTTGAGGTCACCAAGTCAGCCGGAGTGACCGGAACCTGGAATGCGCAGACGAGGACCTATCAGGTAACAGGCATGACTACAGACGATGGATGGGTGGATATTGATGCGCTATACGGTACCGGAGACATGTACCTGGCCGACCGCAAGGGCAACAAGCTGACCACACGGGATGGCAAGTATCTGGTAGTACGGACGGGCGGAGCACACATCAAAAAGCGGTTCTCCATCAGCAAGGCTCCGGATGGCAAGATCGGAGTGTCCTACAGCCTGCGCTGCAGTACACTTGTGATCCGGAAACAGCAGGATGGAGCTTTGCAACCGAAGCAGGTGACGTTTTATGCACAGTATAATGACGGAACCATGCTGACCGATTACTCCGGACGATACAAGATTGAGGAGAGTACGGACGGAACGAGCTACACGCAGAAATATATGTCAGCATCCGATGAGCTCCGGAAGAATTATACGCCGTCCAGCGGAAATGTGAAGACGATCCGATGTACCTTGTACTCGGCCGGAGGACTAAACGAACTGGACAGCCAGAGCATTATAATCCTGACGGATGCGGACGGGCTTGCAGAGGATATCGATGATATCCGGGAAGGAATGCAGACGATCCGGACGGACGTCACCAATATTGAGACGGGGATGGACGGGATCCGGGCGAACATTTCCAGTATGCAGACGGACATCAGCGGGGTAACGGACGGAAACTTGCTCTTTAATGTCCAGTATAACGATAACGGCAATAATACAGTGACGCTGACAGCCAAGGTATATAAGGCAGGAAAAGATGTCACCAGCACATTTAACAGCCGATGGTTTACCTGGTGGGCGAAGTCAGAGACCGGTGAAAAGTATATCGGATACGGCTACGGAATCACAGTAAAAAAGAGTGATGTAGGTTTTGGATCTACTTATATCGGCAGATTTATAACTTACGAGACTCGGTACCTGACAACCAGATCAGGAGCATATTTGACAACAAGATCTGGAAACCGACTAACCACTTGGGTAGAAAACTGAAAGGAGAGATAAGAAGATATGGCAGATCAAAAAATTAATGCGTTGCCTACCAAGACGGCACCGGTAACAGGAGATAAGTGTTTGATGTCTGGGGCAGCGGAGGAATACCTGATTGATTACGACAAACTTGCAACAGCAATTTTAAATAAACTGACATCAAAAACATTCACATTAGATCAGGGGACAAAGACTTTAATCGCTGCGATAAATGAACTAAATAGTAAGATTTTATATAAGGTAATGACTTATGCGAAAGTTGTTGGTTTTGCAAATGCAAAAGAAATAAAAATCACAATTTCTGGGCTAAATTTACTTTATGGCTCTATTCTTGTTTGCACTAATCAAAATTCAATGGACTATATTGCTGTCAGTGGGAAAGATAATATTGAGATTAAGCATATGTCATCAGACAATATCAATACTACATGCGTATATGACGAAGCGTCCAAAACATTATCTATTAAATTTATTACTGCATATTATCATGGCTTTGCGATTGTTGGCGGAACATTAGCAAATGATGATGCAAACATTTATCAAGCATAGATTAAATGTATTTAGGAAACGCTTACTGTCGGCCGTTTACTTTCCATCAAGTAGATTATAGAAACGACCGTATTCCCTGTTATGGAAGGAGTGACAACATATGTTGTTCCGGATACTTCTATACTTACAGCATTACCCTCGTCAAGTTGTATAATCTTGTACCGTTCAGATCCGCCACTTCCATATCCGGTTAAAAGGAATGCACCATGTCCATTTCCGGTGGTATTTCTTGCCAAAAATAAGATGTAATGATGGTTATTGTCTTTTGCATCGATAGTCATTTTTGAGCCATACGGAATGCTTGACTTTTCGATAATATTCGTCTTACTATTTAGTTCACTACTTGATGATGGAAATATGGAGAATATGAGACAAAAGTGATATAATAAATCCATCAAACAAAAAAGCGGAGTCAAGCTCTCCACGACCAAATTTTGAGCTTGACTCCTAACACCCACAAAGGGATGGATATATTATACCACATTCCCTCCCTTTGTTGTACGCAAAAGGAGGTTTTTTAATGGATTTTGCAAGAGAATTTATGGCAAAACTGGATGGCAAGGTATCGGAAGAGGATATGCGGATCATCCTGAGAGAGCTGGAAGTTTTTTCCGGAAATTACGACATCCAGAAAAAGGAAACAGAAATTGTGGAGTACCAGGAACCGGAGCTTCCGGAATGTTATAAAGTATACCTGATCTCCAAAAAGATCGAAGGACTGAGCAAGGAAACACTAAAGACGTATGATCTGTACCTGCGGGACTTCCTGCTGACGGTCAACAAGCCGGTCAGCGAGATCACAGCCAACGACATCCGAATCTATCTGTACGAGTACCAGCGGATCCACGGCGTGACCAACCGGACAATGGACGGCAAGAGGCTTGTGATCAATACATTTTTGCAGTGGTGCTGTGATGAGGGATACATCGCCCGGAATCCATGCAAGCAGATCCATCCTATCAAGTATGAGTCCAAAATGAGAGAGCCACTGACAGGAGTGGAGATGGAGCTTGTCCGGGATGCCTGCCGGACGTACCGGGAACGGGCGATCATCGAAGTCTTTTACAGTACCGGATGCCGTGTATCGGAGCTGGTGCGTCTCAACCGATCGGATGTGGATTTCCAAAAAGGCGAGGTGCATTTGTTTGGTAAGGGCAACAAGCACCGGATCTCCTACATCAACGCACGGGCAGAGGTGGCACTCAAAAAGTACCTGTTTTCCCGTCAGGACAATGATCCGGCATTAATTGTCAGTGACCGGAAACCACACGGGCGGATCAAAAAGACGGGGATTGAGAAGATCGTGAGAGACATCGGAGAGCGGTCGGAAATCGGGAGAAGAGTATACCCGCACCTGATCCGGCACACCACAGCGACAGACGCCCTGGAACACGGCATGGAGCTGCAGGAGGTGCAGGCGATCCTTGGACATGAAAAGATGGACACCACTCTGATCTACGCCAAGATCTGTCAGGATAACGTCAAATATAATCACAAACGATACATCGTGTGAAAAAACTTATCACAAAGAGCATCCTGAGAAATCAGGGTGCTTTTTGAATGAGCTTTTTTTAGAAAGGAGACAAGACATGTGCGGTTTGAAAGAGAGATAAATATTTACGGCGACGAGACTGTCCTGAAGCGCTTTCAGGCGGCGGAGACAAGTATCTCTGCGGTCCAGGGAAAGATCTCAGCCATGATCAGTGAGTCGGAGCTGACGGAACTGGAAAACAGCAATGCCACCATGTACAGCAAGCTGGCATCTGCGATCATGGAGATTGATGCACTGACTATCAATTTTTCAGACCTGACTACAAAATACAATACGGTGTCAGGGCAGTATTCGGCGTTAAACAGCAAGGTGGCAACGTACAAAGCGAGTGTGGATGAGTTGTCTGCCGATATATCATCCGTGCAGCAGAATCTAAGCAAAAACTACAGCACAACCACTCAAATGAATTCGGCAATTAACGCCAAGGCGAATGAAATCAGCGCAAAGATCAGTTCGGTCGAAACTACATTAAAAAATAATTATAGTACGACAAATGAGATGAATAGTGCGATAAACGCCAAGGCGAATGAAATTACCACCAGTGTATCAAGTTTATATGCCAGAAAGTCCGAGATTAACATTGCAAATGGGAAAATAAACGATCTGGAAATATGGAAAAAATCAGCAGAAGTTAAAATCACCGATAGTGCGATTGTATCAACGGTTACTGAATCTAGCACCTACAGAAACAGTGTCAACTCTCTGATCGAGCAGAAAGCAAGTTCCATCCGATTAAAAGCGGACAGAATCTCGTGGGAAAGTACTTATTCCAGTATGACGGCGAATGGAACATTGACTTGCCGAAATGCCACGATCGAAGGAACAATTCACTCTGATAATGGAGACGATGAGATCTATATAAGGAGCGCCAGATTGGATTTTATCAGGGACGGGGTTGATGTTGGAAACATTGGAACAAATATCTACTACAATAATAATGCACTAAAAGGGTTGACATTTGACCTGGATCATACAGGGAGCTATATGGCATGGGGAGCGAAAAGAAGCGCATCCGAATCAACTTTTCTCATGAAATGGGCTTATGCAAGTGATGATGTCGGCAGATATGGCGCGAATACACTTAATGCTGGATGCGATATTGATATGCACAATTACTCTATAAAAAATGTATGGCTTTCAGGCATAGTTGCACCGAATGGGTACAACGGATGGACTGGAGAGATCCCTATATATTATAAAAAAGGAGATAGCTATTATACAAGTTCAATAACTGTATCCAACGGTATAATTACTAGCGCACCGAGAATGTAGGAGGAAAAATGAAAAAATATATATTTGTCGAAGGGGAAACGGGGAAAACAGCAGAATCCCCTATAGAGAAAATGGATAACGGTAAACAGCGAGTCGGAGAGGTTACATTACAGGCAATGATGGTGGTAGCCAAAACGTCTGCACAGTCACTTCCAGACACGCTGGCATTGCAGGCGGCGGCTCTGTATGACGATTTTGAGGACGTAGTAGGACAGACAGTAGAGCAGGGGTTTAAGTTTCGGTACGGCGGAAAAGTTTGGAAGACCGTACAGCCGAAGACAACCATACAAGAAATCTATCCACCGGGGCGAGGAACGGAAAGCTTGTACACCGTCATTGACGAAGAGCACGGCGGAACAGCAAGTGATCCGATTCCGGCAGCAGCCAACATGGAATATGAATACGGAAAATATTACTCTGAAAAGGGAGTGATTTATCTGTGCCAGAGAGGCGGAGTACCGGATCCGGAATCCATGTACGGGCAGAAAGTCACATTGCAGTATTTGCCGAGTCAGCTGATTGGCCATTACTTTGTTATAGCGGAATAAGGAGGAAGTAAATAAATGAGAGAGATCAGAGCGAGACCGTGAACCGGTCTTATTTTTATGCATAAATGTAAAAGCAGAAAGGAAAGTGAGGACAATGAAAATGAACTATGCAGCACCGATTATTGACGGATATAATGCTGCGGTCGGAACGATCGTAGCAGTTCTTTCCTATATTTTAGGAGAACACTGGCTCCTTTTTGTAGCATTCCTGATGCTCAATGTGGCAGATTGGCTGACAGGATGGATGAAAAGCCGGATGGCCGGAAAAGAGAATTCAATGGCCGGATGGAAGGGCGTTTTGAAAAAGCTTGGTTACTGGCTAATGATTATGGTCGCATTTGGCGCATCCGCGGTGTTTATCGAAATCGGAAAGACAATCGGAATTGATCTGGGAATTACGACACTTCTTGGATGGTTTGTACTGGCTTCATTGATTATCAATGAGATTCGTTCCATCCTGGAAAACTTTGTGGAAGCCGGATACAATGTGCCGACAATACTGATTAAAGGATTGGAAGTGGCTGACAAGGTAGTCAACCAGGAGCATAAAGAAGAGGAGGAAAAAGAATAATGGCAGTATATAACGTACATGCAGGACATTGCCCGCAAGGAAAAGGTGCGTATGGTGCGGTTGGAATTCTGAAAGAATCTGTAGAAGATCGTATCGTTAAGGATGAAGTAATTCGTTTACTTCGTGCAGAGGGCCACACAGTATATGATTGTACTTGCGAAGTCAATACCACTGCAAATGGATGCTTGCAGAAGATTGTAGCTAAATGCAATCAGCATAGCGCAGCTCTTGATGTATCTATCCACCTTAACAGCGGACGTAACGATTATAAAGGTGATAAGAGTACAGGAGGTACAGAAGTTTGGAACTATGACGCTCGTACTAAAGCGATTTCCGATCGTATCTGTGCAAATATTGCAAAAGAACTGGGGATTCGGAATCGTGGTACAAAATACAGCAAGAGTCTTTATGTGCTTGCGAACACCAATTCTCTGTCATTACTGGTAGAGTGCTGCTTTGTGGATGATAAAGATGATGCGAACCATTGGAACGCCAAGAAGTGTGCGAAAGCGATTGTAGAAGGAATCCTGGACAAAGAGATATCCAGTGGTTCGACATCTTCTGGATCCGCAACCAAACCGGGCGATCCGGATGGAGAAGTAAAGGATAACTCAGGCAAATTCCAGGAGAAGAAAGACCGGAGCGGCGAAGTATCTTATCAGGGCCATCTTCGCGATATCGGTTGGGGGAACTGGCAGTGTGATGGCGCCATGATCGGCAGCACCGGCCAGAACCGCCGAATGGAAGCCCTGCGGATTGATCCGGTGAACCATATGGATGTGGCTGTGCACATTAAAGATATTGGAGACAAAGTATATCGTAACATCACAAAAGATACGATCATCGGAACCATCGGCCAGGAGCTGAGACTGGAAGCATTAAAGATTATGTCCGGCGATACGGTTTATCTGTACCGGGTACACCAGAAAGACATTGGATGGTCAAATTGGTGTGTGAACGGACAGTGGGCCGGCCAGAAAGGGAAAGGCAAACAGATCGAAGCGGTAGAGATCAAGGTGGCCGACATCGCTTATCTGGCACATGTGCAGGACTCTGGTGATACAATCTGGGCCGCAGACGGCATGACGGCCGGAACAACCGGACAGGACAAACGGATGGAAGCGCTCCGGATTAAGAGCCAGCACTGTGGGGATGTGTACGCTAAAGCGCATATTCAGGGGATCGGCTGGAAAGACTTTGGAAAGATCGATCAGAATACAGTGATCGGAACAGAGGGAGACGGCCTGCGTCTGGAATGCCTCTGCCTGAAAGGAGACTTTGAGTGGCGGGCACACATCCAGGGAACCGGATGGACACAGTGGACGAAAGCGGACGGTGTGGTCACACTTGGAACGGTCGGTCAGTCTCTCAGAATGGAAGCAGTAGAAATGAGGAAGGCATCGTAGAGAAATCCCTCCGGAGCATCGCCTCCGGAGGGAAAATATTGTATCATCTTCGCATCAATTAAATTAATTTTATTTGCAACACATTTGCAACAAAATAGCCGAGAAACGGCATAAAATCGTTAAATCTCAATAATCCTCATTTA
>NZ_JACJKH010000026.1 GCF_016900655.1 Drancourtella massiliensis | reverse complement strand
TAATGAACGATGGGAAGAACTAAAGGAAGAATCCAATGCGAATATCCAGAGTGAAGAAGGGATCCTGAAACGGCAGATCCGGTCGATCCAGACAGAAGGACACTTTGGAGATATCAAAGAGAACGAAGACTTCCGGCGTTTTCACTACCGTTCAAAAGAAAAAGTATATAAAGAATTCATGCTGTATGCGATTGGTAGAAATATCATGAAATACCATCGTTTTTTACATGATGAGATAAAAAAATACGAAGGAAAAAAGGAGCAGAAAACCGCTTAGCTGAGGAGCAAACCCTAAAAATCCAAACAAGGGGTTTTTGTGCCCTAAAACAAGAGCTACAAAAAGGAAGAGGCAGTTCCATAGAGAATTCAGACTTTGAAAAAGTCCGAATTCTCTGGGACTGCCTCTTCTTTTAAGGTCAGGGGTTAAAAATCGGTATTAACCGACAATCCCATACCTTTTTCTACACTCTCCGTTGCACTATAAAATTATAAAAGCTCGTCCTTCTTCGCGAGGATTGCTTCTACAGCTACGCATGCAGGGCAGTCACAGTACTGTTTGCCTGCAGCTTTTAATTCTTTTCCATGAGCAGCGACTTCTTTTGTCTTTTCTGCTCCGAATACCTGAGCACCCATTTCGGACTCTGCAAATGCGATCAGTCCGTCCAGCGTCATGATATCTTCTTCGAGTTCGGCAATATATTTTTTCGTCTCTTCTGCCTCGTTCTCGGTTCCTACAGCGTCAAGCCATGCCTGTGCTGCATCTTTTGCCTCCTGACTGCATGACGGAGCTGCCATCAGCTCTTTTGTCTTCTCTACTACATAATTTAATGTTTCCTGAGTCATACTGTACACACCCTTTCTGAAAATTTTCTCTCCTACTATTGTAGCACAATCCGGTCCGGATCGGACCATCTATTTTCTAATTAAATCAGAATCATACACTGAAACGGTTTCATTTCCAGTGTGCCTTCGTACACTTCCTTTGTTTCCGCATCGGTCCATTTTCCGATTCCTTCTACGCAGACCGGCTCATTTTTGAAGTTCATAACAAACACAACCCGTTTTCCATTGTCACCGACACGTTCTGTCACGGTCACACCGTACGGCAGCTTTGTCTGAAGCGCGTTTTCCAGAGCGGCTTCCCGAAAGAGATCCTGATAAAACGCCCGCAGGAAATCGAGGCTGGATTCTGCCGCCAGATAGTATGCCTCTCCTTTTCCGAAGCTGTTGCGTGTCACAACCGGAGAGCCGGCGTAGAAATCTTTTTCGTAAACTGCAAGCACTTCTGTGTTTTCTTTCGCATGTACGATCTCGCAAAGGTACTGTGCCGGATAAACAGATCCGCCATAGGTAAACTGATTCTCAAATTCCTCAGACGGCGCGTCAATCTCTTCCTGAATGATTCCCAGCACATCTTCCAGCGGGGACTGTCCGGTAAAGCAAAGATCTGTGTCATCCACCATACCGCTGAAGCAGGTGTTAACGAAAATACCTCCGTTCTCCACGAACTTTCTTACGTGCTCCGGATATCCTTCCTTGTACATATAGTTCAACGGCGCCGCCACAAGGTTGTATCCTTCCAGAGAATCGTTCATATCCACCAGATCGGCCTCAATGCCGTTTTCCCAGAACACACGGTAGTGTTTGAGGATCGTTTTCACATAATTAAAGTCAAGACGCGGTCCCTGCGTATCTTCCACTGCCCACCAGTTGTCCCAGTCAAAAATGATGGCGGCTTTCGGCCTGTTTACTGCATGATCAATGAGCTCGCCAAGACCTGATAGTCTCTCGCCCAGTTCGGTAACCTCCCGGAATACCCTGGTGTTCGCTCCGTTCCTGTGATCCAGCACAGCGCCATGGAATTTCTCAAATCCGCCCCGGCCTTTCCGCCACTGGAAATACAGTACAGAATCCGATCCGTGTGCCACTGCCTGCATGCTGGAAAGCATGTGCATACCAGGACGCTTCAGCGGATTCGCCTCGCGCCAGCTGATCGAAGACGGAGAGCTTTCCATCAGAAGGAACGGCGCTTTCAGGAGGGAGCGCATCAGACTGTGATTTACTGCTGCCTTCACCGCCGTCGGAACCTCATCTTTCTGTTTGTGCCAGTACGGATAGTTGTCCCATGAAATAATATCCACGCCTTCTTTCAAACGGTTGTAGTCCATCCCTTTAAAGAAGTACATAAAGTTCGCTGTAGCCGGAAGATCTGAATATTCTTTTACCGTCCGTGCTTCCAGCTGGTAAAAGGCATTCATCTGTTCCGTGGAGAACCGTCTCCAGTCCAGCACAAGGGCTGTACTTGTTGTCTCCCCGTTTGGAACCGGACTGTGAATCTGCTCCCAGTCCGTATAGGTGTGGCTCCAGAAGTAATTCCACCACGCCCGGTTCAGATTCTCAAGTGTACCGTACTTTTTCTTAAGCCAGATACGGAATGCCGCCTGACAGTGTTCACAGTGACATACGGAATCCGCGAAGTTTCCTCCCAGCTCATTGGAAATATGCCAGAGAATCACGTTCTTCCTTTTCCCGAACCGTTTTGCCAGTTCCCGGTCGATGGTCGCGATTTTCTCACGCATTACCGGCGAGGTGTAGCAGAAATTGTGGCGCTTTCCCGGAAGGTTTCTCCTGCCGTCCGCCTGCACCTGCATCACTTCCGGATATTTCTGAGTGAGCCAGTGCGGCATTGCCCCGGAAGGGGTTGCCAGGATAACCTGAATCCCTTCCGTTTCAAGCCTTGTGATGATCCGGTCCATCCAGTCAAACTGATAGACCCCCTCTTCCGGTTCCAGCGAAGCCCAGGCAAAAATGCCAAGGCTTACGCAGTTCACGTTCGCTTTTTTCATCAGCGCTACATCTTCTTCAAAAATCTCCGGGTGGTCCAGCCACTGATCCGGATTGTAATCTCCTCCATGGAGAATCCTTTCTCCTAACATTGTTACTCCTCCTGTTTAGATTCCGCGGAAACGGAATGTAAACTCCATCTTTTTGTCTGCGTTTAACAGATATTCCGGATGCGTAACAGACAGCCAGCTGTCGTCTCCTGCAATTCCCATCTGTCCAAGAGCCGCACGTACAACCGT
The DNA here is from genome assembly GCF_016900655.1 of Drancourtella massiliensis. Lineage (GTDB taxonomy): Bacteria > Bacillota > Clostridia > Lachnospirales > Lachnospiraceae > Sellimonas > Sellimonas catena. The sequence continues at coordinate 46,681 of NZ_JACJKH010000026.1, read as the reverse complement.
GTAATGAACCTGCGGAAGTTCATACGGATGCTTTGCATTTTCCAGTTCGTGCGGTGTATAAGGAAGCGCGGAGAACATCATCGGTCCGCTCTTTTCATCCATTTCAAACAGCATTCCTCTTCCGCTTCTGTCGGTCACTTTTGCGTAGCGTACTTCTTCTTTTGCTCCACATTCCTGCGGCACAATGTATCTTGCCATATTATCTTTCACCAGGTTCTGGTAGATCCCAAGCTTCGCGCCTTTTTTACGGTCCGCATAGGTCTCAGCCGGTCCGAGTCCGTACCATGTCACATGATCGTAGTCCGCATCCAGCTTGAGCATCACGCCAAACTCCGGCATATCGCCCAGTTCTTTGACCGGATCATAGGAAAGCGTTACCTGTACCGTGCCGTCGCCGGTTACCACATACGTCATCGTACACTCGCCGGCCGGAGTCGTCGGCAGAAGGTAGGTATATGTCACTTTGACAGAATCTTCCGCCGCCTCTACTTCCGGCAGAAGAACTTTGCAAAGGTCGTCCCCCCGGTAATCCTTGTGTGACGCGTACATGCTGGCGATCTTCCACTGTGCGTACCGTTTCGGCATCTGGTTGCCCTGGTCGTTGTCCACCGGAGCTCTCCAGAAATTCGGCTTTGGAATTTCCTTGATCATTTCTTTTCCTGCATAACGGTAGGAGACAAGTCCTCCTTCCGGCCCGGAGAAGATCGCTTCAAAAGATTCTCCCCTGACACCGATGTTATGCTTGCTGCGGATTACCTTCACCGGACGTCTGCATGCTTTCTTCTCTTCCCTGATCGCATAGACATACTGTCCGAATGCCACTTCATGTCCTGCTTTCGCCCAGATCGTGTTTTCTTTCAGCCGGAAGGAAACCGTGATCGTATATTCTCCCGGAATCGTCTCTTTTGGAAGCGGCAGATCATACACCTTCTCGGAGAGCGGTTCCACATCGGTTGCCAGAACAAGTTCTCTGACTGTCTTTCCGTTCCGGGCCGCTGTTACCACGCATTCATACACACCGGTGTTCAGGAAGAGGTTCTTGTTGATGACTTTTACCTGATCCTTTGTCACTTCGGCTGTAATATTCTGGTAGTTGAATTTTACCTCCTGCATCTTCGGGGACGGCTCTCTGTCACCGCCGTATACAATCCCGTTGGCGCTGAAATTGTAGTCGGTCGGTCTTTCATTAAAATCGCCGCCGTATGCCTGGAATTCATTTCCATAACGGTCTTTCTTATAAATCGTCTGGTCAATGTAATCCCAGATAAATCCTCCCTGATAGAGCGGTTCTGTATCTGTCAGATCGGTATACTTGTGCATTGCCCCGCAGGAATTTCCCATGGCGTGGGTATACTCACAGCAGATAAACGGTTTGCTTCTGTCTTTTGCAAGGAATTCCTTGATCTTTTCCACCGGTGTGTACATCTGGCTCTCCATATCGCTGGTATCATTGTAGCGGCGATCCTGGAAGACGCCTTCGTAATGTACCAGTCTCGTCGGATCTTCCTTGCGGAAAAACTGAGACATTTCATAAATATCTTTTCCTCCGAAAGACTCATTTCCGCAGGACCAGATCAGGATGGACGGATGATTTTTGTCCCTCTGGTACATGGAATTCACACGGTCCAGCATCATCGCAAGCCATTCCGGTTTGTCATTTGGCACAATGAAATCTTCATCCCCGTCCATAGGATAGGTATCCCAGCTTCCGTGGCTCTCCAGGTTCGCCTCATCAATCAGATACAGACCGTATTCATCACAGAGTCTGTAGATCAAAGAGGAGTTCGGATAATGGCATGTCCGCACTGCATTGATGTTGTTCTGCTTCATGATGGTCAGGTCTTTTCGAAGCTCCTCTTCCGATACATGTCTTCCGCTCACAGAGCTGAATTCATGCCGGTTAACCCCTTTGAAGACAATTCTCTTACCGTTCAGTGTCATGATGCGGTCTTTCATCTCAAATCTGCGGAATCCCACTTTCTCCGGAATGATTTCCATCAAAGTGCCGGAGGCGTCTGTCACGGTAATCGACAGGTCATAAAGATTCGGCTCTTCCGCACTCCAGAGCGCCGGATGATCGATCTCCCAGGTAAAGGCATTCTCTCCTTTCAGTTCCTTCTCTTCCTCGAAGCAAACTTCTCCGTGGTAAGAAAGCACGAACTTTGCTTTTCCGCTTCCCCATGTCCGGGTGCAGATTTCCAGCTCCGCCTTTTCCAGCGTCTCATCCGGAACTGCGCGGATTCTGAGATCACGGATATGGACTTCCGGCACCGTGTACAGGTAGACATCCCGGTAAAGCCCGGAGAAGCGGTAGAAGTCCTGATCCTCACACCAGCTTCCGGACGTCCATTTGAATACCTGCACAGCCAGCTTGTTTTCGCCTTCTCTTACATAGTCAGTAAGTTCAAAGTCGGACGGTGTAAAGGTATCCTCGCTGTATCCCACAAAGGTACCGTTTACCCAGACAGCCATGCCGCTTTCTGCCCCCTGGAAGGAGATAAAAAGACGTTTGCCTTTCATTCTCTCCGGCACGCGGAAATATTTCACATAACTTGCAACCGGATTGAAGTGCTCCGGAATCTCTCCCGGACGGATGTCCTCACGTCCTTCCCACGGATACTGTGTATTCGCGTACTGCGGCGCATCATAGCCCTCCATCTGGATATGGGCCGGCACCCGGATGTCGTCCCAGGAAGCACAGCAGTACTCGTCCTTTTCAAATCCCGGAACAACCGCGTCATAATTTTTCGCATAATGGAATTTCCAGATTCCATTCAGGCTCTCCTGAAACAGACTGCATCCTGTTTCTCTGTCCGCTTCGGACGCATAGTACGCATGATCGGAGTGAGCCTCTGCTCTTCCATCACAGAAATACTCCGGATTCTTTACGTTTTCATAATTAAATGTTCTCATAGTTTCCTCCTCTTTTTCCCTGAATCTTTGTATGAAAAAAGGAGTCCGCCGCATCTGCGGCAGACTCCTGCTCTTATGCGGGCTCTCTGTCTATTATTTTACGGCTCCTGTAATACCTTCTGCAAACTGTTTCTGAAGTACGAAGAAGACGATCATAGTAGGAATGGAACAGAAGAGAACTCCCACCATTAATACACCATAGTCTGTTGTATATCCACCTGAAAGGTTGGCAATCAACATCGGCATTGTCTGTGACTCCGGAAGGGTCATAATTACCTTCGGCCACAGGTATGAATTCCATGCATTCATAAATGTGATAACCGCTGCTGCTGCATAGGTTGCTTTCATCATCGGCATGTACATTCTTACGAAGATTCCGATTTCGCTCAGTCCGTCGATACGCGCTGCTTCCATAACGTCAACCGGGAAGTTACGTGAATTCTGACGGAACATCATAATCAGGAACGGCGTCGAAAGAGACGGGAGGATAAAACCTAACGCCGAGTTCAAAAGCTTTGCTGATGAAAGCAGTCTGAACAGAGGAATCATCGTCGCTACCTGAGGAATCATCATGGCAAGAAGAATAATGGAAAACAGAACATCCTTTTTCTTGTCATGATACAGCTCAAATCCAAATCCTGCAAGAGAACAGATCAAAATCGCAAGAACTGTCTGCAAAATAGAATACAGGAAAGAATTGCCCATTGCTCTCCACAGCTCATTGCCGTTTACAAGATTCTGGAAGTTTTCGATAAAATGTCCGCCGAGCGTCAGCTTTCCGTTTGCCACCTCGAAGGAAGTGTTTGTTGCTGCTGAAATCATCCAGTAGAACGGGAATACGGAAAGGAACGCTACGATAATCAAAAATATGTATGTAGGAATCAACCGGCGCTGAATCATACTTCTATTTCTTTTCTTAGTCACGCGTATCACCTACTTTCATATTGATAAATGCCAGGATCGCAACAATAATAAATACGAAGAATGACATTGCCGTCGCGTATCCGAAGTTTGCAACCCCCTGTCCAAGTGAGTTGTTGTAAATATAATGTGACATGGTGATCGTCGCATTTGCCGGTCCGCCGTTTGTCAGGTTGACAGACTCATCGAACAACTGAAGCGTTCCGTTGATGGACATGATAAATGTCATGATAATCGTTGGTTTCAAAAGCGGAACCGTAATACCCCAGAATGTCTTCCATCCGTTTGCACCGTCAATCTTGGCCGCCTCGTAAACGGAATATTCAATATTCTGCAATCCTGCAAGATAGAATACCATGTTGTATCCTGTCCATCTCCAGATCAGGGCGATGATAATAACCGCCTTTGCGCTGGCTGCATTTCCAAGGAAATTGTAATTGGACTCCAGAATACCAAGATGAACAAGAACGGAGTTGATCAGTCCGTCTGTTGCAAACAAGGATTTAAAAATCAAAGAGTAGGATACAAGGGATGTCGCACAAGGAAGAAAGATACATGTACGGAAAAATCCCTTTAATCTCAGATGCTTGTTATTCAGAAGCTGCGCCAGCAAGATTGCAAGAATCAGCATGATCGGCACCTGAATAATCAGGTACAAAAATGTATTTCCGACTGATCTCAGAAACAGCTTATCCTGAAACATTCTGGTGTAGTTGTTAAAGATCGGTTCGGACCACTGCATGTTTGCACTGGAACCGGTCTGCAGTGACATAATAAAAGCCTGAATCATCGGCCAGAATGCCATGACCGCAATCAACAAAGCCGCCGGAGTTAAAAATATCCAGCCGGCCGCTGACTGCTTGGCAAGTAAGCTCATCCTTTTTTTCTGTTTCACTTGAGCCCCTCCCTTACACTAATTTCGAATAACGAGGAACGAAAACTCGTTCCCCGTTACCGTTCATTCTCTCTTTCGATTAAGAAGATTAGTTGCCCATCTCGAAGTTCAGCTGATCTTCTGCTTCCTGCAGAGCATCCATTGTGTCTGCACCGTTGATGATATTTACGATTGCGGATCCAACGTAGTTACGTGCGGAATAGTGATAATCGCTCTGTTCAACAGTCTGTACGTGAGTTCCCATTTCAACGATGTCAGCGTAAATCGGCTGGTTGTTGAAGTATTCTACACCTTCATTGTAAACTTCTGTCTCGCCTGCCGGTGCGTATGTAGAAATCACACCGCCATCTTTCAGTGCGTTGTCATATGTTGTTGTGCTTCCGCCAAATGTGTAAGCAAGGAAGTCTTTTGCAAGGTCAACATTCTGGCAGTTGGATGTGATGTACAGAGAAGATCCTCCGTTACTTGCATATCCCTCGCCGCCTTCCAGTGTCGGCATGCTTGTAATAGCCCATTTACCGCTGTTTGCTTCTACTTTTTCGATTGTAGGAATGATCCAGTTACCATTCATGACACCTGCAACCTGATCGCCCTGGATTGCTTTGTCTGTATAGTCAGACCAGCTGTTTGGCATAAGAAGCACGTTTTCTTTTGCCATCTCAACAAGTTTTTCAACAATTGTTACAAGTGTTTCATTTTCTGTGATGTACGGTTTTCCGTCTTTAAACTGGGAAACACCTTCAGCCTGCATCATGATGTATGGAAGGTCGTTTCCATCGCTGTTCATGCAAAGAAGGGCTTTTCCTGTTTTTTCGTATACGGCTTTACCGATTTCGATAAATTTGTCCCATGTGCATCCTGTCAGGTCATCGATTGTGTATCCTGCCTGCTCCAGAAGGTCTGTACGGTATGCAGCAACAACGGTACCGTTGTCTACAGGTACTCCGTAGTGCTCTCCGTCGATTGTGGAGTAGTCAAGTTTCTCAGCTGCGAAATCATCCCAGTTGATATCAACATCTCCGAGCGGTGTCCATGCATCCGGATAATCCGCTACATATCTCTGAATGTAGTGATCCTGGAAAAGCACGATATCCGGAAGGTTGGAATAGTCTCCTGAAGATCCTGCTGTTGTGATAGCTGTCTCTACGTCTTCAGAAGCTGCCTGCTCCAGAATCTCAAGTTCAAATTCGGAATCTACATTTTCCTTATAGTCAGCTGCTGCTGCCTCGATCGCCGGAATATTAAATGCCGGGTCCCATGCGTATACTGTCAGTTTATGACCGCCTTCGGAAGAACCGGATCCTCCTTCGCCTCCCTCTGAAGATCCTCCGCCTGTTCCGCAGGCTGCAAGAGAAATTGTCATGACACTAACCAGTAATGCTGAAATCAATTTTCTTTTCATAATAGATACATCCTCCTTTTTCATGTTCGTCCAGTCTTTCGAACATCTTCTGAAAGTATTATATCAAGACATCCCTGTGAAATGTTTGCAGATTCGTATATAAATTATGCATTTTCGACCATTTTTGTGCCGTTCGCCCTGTTTTTGTTGCTTTTTCGTTACTTTTTTGTCCAATCGGTACACCCGCTTCTCCGTTTTTTACAGCATCAGCTTCATTTTATTTATCCATTCTGCCAAAATCGCGATTTTTTTTGTATATTTACCTCTGTTTTTTGTCTCATCTATCCTGCCAAACCCATGTTTCTGCAAAAAAGACCTTGTCAGGGAGCATATTTTTCATCGCGCGGAGCATTTCCTCATCCAAATCGAGAAGAATCTTGATCTTCTCTCTTCCTTCACCGATAATCATCGTATAGTACGGGATTTCATCATCATACGAAGTATAGTCATACTTCGTCAGACGTTGTGTTCCTCCCTTAATGCGGTATTTCGCCACCTTTTCATGCCAGTTCGGCGCTACCACTTCCAGCTGATTCAAATCCAGCTCATGGGCATTTCTCCGGTGCTTTTTCCCGATAATCACATCAATCGTAAACTGATTTCCTTCCATAGTATATTCATATTCCTTCTGGCTGAACATATCAAAGGCAAAGTAAAGACAAATCAGCAGGAAGCCCGGGAGCATAAATCCCCTTGAAAACACGATGCCCATCAGAACAAACAGAACTCCAAACAAGATCATCAATATTTTCAGTACTCCCGTGCCCGGTTTTTTCTTCCTTTTCACCTGTTTTATAATCTTTGTACTGTACATTTTTACCACCCTTCCTCTGACCGCACATTAAACTGCAGAATCTGCTGTTCGTAATTTTCCGGTCTCTTTTTCCACTCCTCCGGCGCCATCCCCATAATCTTCTGAAAGTTCCGGTTAAAGGTCGAACTTGTGAAATATCCGCATTTTCCCGCAATCGTCGCAATCGGTTCATCCGTCTTTCTCAGGTACTCGCATGCCGACTGGATTCTGACCAGATTGATATATTCCAGAGGACTCATCCCCATACACTGGGAAAACACACGGCGGAAATGTGTTTCGCTGATATGAATCTGCGCTGCAATATCACTGACTTTCATCCGCTCATGGTAGTGATCGCTGATATAATCCAAGGACCGGTAAATGAGATTGTTCATCCTTGCTTCCTCACGGACTCCTCCGCCCGGCTGATCAAAAAAGGCGATATTTTTTCTGGCAATCTCCGATAGAAATGCCAGCATCATCCCTTCCGCCTCCTCGAGATAGAACATCTTCCCTTCCCGCATCGTATCCAGAATACGCTTCAAGAGCTCCGCAAGATAAGGCATTTCGTTTCCCTTTGCAAAAACTGCTTTCTGATTAATCGCCTGAATCATCTGGTCTACATATCCCGGCGCTCCCGAAACCAGCTTTCTCAACAATTGTTCCACATCGACAAACAGATATTCCCACGTACTGATATTTCCCGGCTCGCTGTTCGTTGTATGCAGATAATTTTTCGGGATCACAGTAAATTCTCCTCCTCTGAAAAGATATTCTTCTGTCCCCAGTATCATCGATCCTCTGCCTTCGTAACAGTAACCTATCTCCAGGAAATTATGAAAATGCAGATAATCAATATTCCTTCCGTAATTCTGCTGCCATTTTTCTCCTAGAAGCGCTATAATTGTCCTCTTTTCCGGCATCCGGTAGTATCTGAATTCGGCTGTCTTTTTTCTCTTCCTACTCATCGTGATACCCTCCCCGCCGTATTTTTGCTTCTCTCATCAAAACCGGCTGAATTTCCGGATAGGTCCATTTTTCCGGCAGATCCTTTGTAATCAGGATCTTTTCAATCTCGCTGTGAAGCTCCTTCTCAAACTTCCTGATTTCTGCCGTGTAGAGCATCCCGTATGTTTCTTCCCCTTCTTTTCCCTCCTCGTCCACTGAGGTTACCGAATACACACAGACCCGGTCAAGATCGAAATCCAACGCTCCGGTCTCCTCATAAAGCTCTCTTCCTGTCGTTTCGTCTATCTTCTCTCCGGGCTCCCGGTGTCCTCCCGGCACCTCGTATGTTTCCCGTTTCCGGTGTTTGCAAAACACCCATTTTCCATCATGCCGCGCAATCATCACAGCAAATTTTAAAAGGGAATCTTCCACTTCATCATAAAAACGAACTTTTACCATGGCTGTTACCTCCTGCTGTTATATTTCTTGTCTGGTCTCGCATCCTGTCTACGGAATCATTTCCCTTCTTTTTCCCCCTTCAAAACAATAATACGGCCTGCTTCCGATCATTTCAAAATGATCTCCATTCAGAAACAGGGTATCTTCTTCCGGCATGGCAATGACCGGACCACGTTCCTGCGAATACCGGAGCAGTTTTTCTGTATATCTTTCTGTCCGCTCCCGGTTCTCCTGCTCTGTCAGTCTTGAACTTCCATTCGTATAATGCGCAAACACCGAATATCCGCTCAGGGCATCAAATCCTTTCGTATCTTTCAGCCCCACTTTATTCTGATCCATAGCCGCACAGCTTTCGATATCATATCCAAAGATAATCGCGCCTGCGCTTCCGCCGAAGACAATGCCGTCCTGTTCGATATATGCTTTGATTTTCTCAAAACTTCCGCTTGCTTTCAAATCGTTCAATAATTTATATGTGTTTCCACCGCCAATAAAAATCGCGCTGTAGTTTTCCACATTTGTCCCGTCCAGTTCCTCCGCGCTTTTAACCATCTCGATATCCGGCACATCCACACACCGAAGCTCGCCCAGAACCCACTCGTGGCAGCTGTCATAGTCCGCATTTTCCATGGCAAACGGAAGATACAATATCGGTTTTGTATGATCAATCACATCGTTCAGACGCCGGCAGGCGTCTTTTGTCTGAACGCCGTCTCCTCCACCGCACAAAAATATTCTCATGGTCTGTTTCTCCTTGCTTCTATAATCGTTCTTTGATTATATCATTTTTTTCTTCCGAAGGAAATCAGATGACACTTTGCTGAGACGACAGAATGTTTTCCATCGTTTTCTGACGTTGTTTCTCCAAACGCTGCCAGATGTTCTGTATACTCCTCACCGTCCTGACCTAGGCTGATAAATTCAACATAATCATTAACCCGTACTCCGACATTTTGCAGTCCCAACCGCTCCATATAGACTGGAATCTTCATGCCGACTCTGACCAAAATCTTTTCCGTCCTTCCTCAAGCAGTTCCCGGCAGAAATCCACTCCTGTATACGTGCTTTTCTCCGAGAGCAGAGGCAGAAGCCTTGCACAAAGATCCCCGTATCCACACCCCAGATCTAAAATGTCTGCATCTGGTTTCAGCTTCCATACCGACTGTACGAGAAAGGCAAAATAATCTTCATTCCACATATGCTTCCTTGTCAGCTTTAAATACTTCTCTTGTTCCTTCCAATAAGCACTGTCCATTCTTTTCCCTCCATATTCCGTAAATCTTATGCCAGAATCCCCGGCCTGTTTACAGCGCGGTTCTATGATTTTTCAGATCTGTTCATCCCCTGCCTTGATTGGAAATGATTTTCGGAGCTGGAGATTGATCCGAATTTATCACACTAGTACCTCCAAATAATTATTAAGAATCTCACCGCATTTCAAAGTTTCCGCATATTTGACGAGCCGATTCAGGTTCCTTTCTCTCCGGCTCAGATAGTTTGTAAGAATCTCTTTCGTCTCTTCAATTCCCACTTTTTCTCTGTAAAAAACCGTATCAACAACCGTTTTTTCTATATCATAGATCCTAAAACGGTTCTTCCCTTCCTCTACTGTACGAATTCCAAGTTCAAACCGTTCATCAGTAAAATAACTGATATGAATTTCCGGCCACTCGGGCAAAGCACTGATTTTTGCCTTTCTTCTGAGTGCTACATTTATCGCATCCGGGCTAAAAGAAGAAAGCCCATAATAGACTGCCGCACTCAAGAGACATATCACTCCCGAAGGCGCATAAGCGTAGGCATAATAAAAATCCGACTCTGTTCCTCGATAGTTCATGTTTTCATAGAATTTATTATTCAGTTTACTTAGCCTTCCTTCTGACGTCAGCTTATTAATTTTGTAATAGGAAAGTCCCTGCTCTTTTAGCTCTTCCAGAGAAACAATCATCTGATCGTCAGGAATATTCATTGATTTATCCATGTTCCACCTCTCTTTCGCTCCGAATCATTTTATTTTTTTCGGCATTTTTTTGTTTTGCCGAATTTTATTTAAAAATAGCATTGGAAGTCTGGTTTGTCAATATGCAAACTCTTATTCATTTTTCTTTTTTTCCAACGAAAAAGGACATCTCCGGAATCCATTTTCCGAAAGATGTCCTTTCTGTTTCTTCTCTCTTCCATCTATCTGCAAATACTACGCATTTTCCATCACAATCAGCGGAATCAGCATCTCTTCTTCCCGCAGTCCTGCATGGACTCCGACAAAAAAGTCTGCTTCTTCCCGGGAGGAAAAGATTGTCAGCTCCCCGGTTCCGACTGCCAGATAGTCTCCCAGCATTTCCCGGAAATCCGGATGTTCGGCTCCAGTGCCGAAAAGCTTTCTTTCCAGCACCTGTTCCTTTGTCAGCAGAAGAAACTCCTCTCCGAAAGCGTCCTGAAACGCTTTCTCAAACTGTTCTTTTTTCTCTTCTTTCACAAACAGGTTCAGCGCCCTCGGCTCGATAGACGGCATCCGCACCAGACAGTCCATGATCTCCGGATAATCGGTAATGGAAACATTTTGTGTATCCACCAGCCCATGGTCTGCCGTCACGATCAGAAGCGTTTTCTCCAGCTTATCACTTAAAGCCTGGACCTGCTGTTCCAGTTTCCGCATAATCTGTTTTGTCTGGCTGCTGTAGCATCCGGTCTCATGCATGGTGCTGTCCGGTTCGTTCCAGTACGCATAAATATATTTCTTTCCAGGCTTTCTACACAGCATTTCAACCTGTCCGCAGATTTCTTCCATGGTCTTTGGAAACGGCTCTGCAAACGGCATAACTTCATAAGCCTCCCCGCCGCGGCGGTTAATTCTCTCCACGACTGTCTCGTATCCGCAATACTTCTCAGCCACATTATAATCTGCTGCCGGAATACTGGTTCCTGTCTTCATGTTGGTGAAAACCGTAACATTCTGATCAATCCACGGATAATAACAGTCCCAGCCAAGCCATCCGTGCTCACACGGCTTCAGTCCACTTCTGATAGATGTGGTCGCCGCCACCGTAGTCGGCGGAAATACCGAGCTGTAGGAACATTTCATGTGGCTCCTAAAAAATCCGGTCTCCTCCAGATTTTTCTCCATGATCCTGCTTCCCATTCCATCCAGAAGAAATACGACAATATTTTCGTACTCCTTTTCCAGAAACGTATCCACACACGCAAGTGTCTTTTGCCCTTTTTCACGGATTCCAAAATTCTTTAAGACTGACTGCGCCAGATTGGCCAGTCCGTTTTCATAATCTGGAAATTTCAATTTCTGATCCATCTTTTCCCCCTCACATATGATCTAAAGCGCACACGTTCTAACCAAATACAATTCCTTTAAGCATTTCTGTTCTTCCTGTCCTATTCCAAGTCCGGTTTCGATGTAATTCTCAAAGGAACCATATTCCCGATGCGCGGTTTCAAAACTTGTGCAAAGATAGTCCTGGTCCACACTCAACGCTGTCTCCACTGCTTTAAGCATCTCTTCAGATGCACATTTTTGTCTCAGGCCGTCCAGAATCACCTGATTGGCTGCCGCCCGCATATGGTTTGTTTCCATATAATCTTCCATGATCGTATCCCGAGGCACTCCCAGAATCGTCAGAATCACTGCTGCGGAAATGCCTGTCCGGTCTTTTCCGGCAAAGCAGTGAAAGACAGTCGCTCCTTCTTCTGTCTCAAGCAGGATCTGCACAAAACTGCGGATCGCGTCTCTGGCGGTCCGGGTCGTAATAAATTCCCCATACAGCTTTTTCATATAGTCATGGAGCAGCTGTGCGTTCTGCATGTTCATCAACTGTTCCCTGCTTCCTGTCGCCTGTCCTCTTCCCATCAGCTTCTCTCCCGGGAAGAAATCAAGTACATACGCCCTGGCTCCCGGTACTTCGCAGTCCGGTGCCTTTCCCCGCTCTTCTGCTGTCCGAAGATCAACCACATTGACCACGTGATACTCTTCCTGTAAGCTACGGATCGTCTCCCCGGTCAGTTCAGACATATCTCCGCACCGCAGCAGCCGCTTTGGTGCAACTTCTCTTCCATCCTTTGTCCGGAGTCCTCCCAGATCCCGGAAATTTGCCAATTCTGCTCCAATCATATGCAGCCTCCTCCTTCGATTCCGCTTTTCTCTATACTAAAACAATTCATCCAGCAAAATATAATACTGGATCTTCTCCCAGTCCGGTGCAATTCCAAGTTCCTTGAACAACAAAAGATCGTCATAACCGGAATACGCTTTCCCGTGAAATCTTCCGCTGTAATTCTGGGAAAGGCTCCGGTAACAAAGTGCGATGTCGCACCATTTATCTGCAATCCCTGCCCGTCCAAGATCAAGATAGCCTGTCAAACGGTCTCCTTTTCCAAATACATTTGGCAGGCAGTAATCGCCGTGGGAGAGAACTGCTTCTTCCTCCGGCCGGTTTCCGAAAAGCCAGTCCAGAAGTTCTTTCGGACCGCGAAATCCCTCCGGGCCAAATGTATCCGGCTCTACATTGTCAAGATCTACCAGCCCCTGTTCCACCTGCTCTGCCGCCCGCATCAGCTTGTGATCGAGCCGGCAGTCGGCCGGACATCCGGAAAGATCCACTGCCCACAGTCTTTTTAATCCTTCTGCCTGCACCTTTGTCTGAAGAACAGGATTTCCCATGTAAGTCTCCTCACACATCATCTCCCCTTCCAGCCTGCTCATCAGCAGAAACTGTTCCTCTCCGGCCTCTTCTTTTGCGAGAATCCCTGGAACCGGAAGTCTGTCCTGCAGCCACTCCATCATACACAGTTCCTGCTCCGTTTCCCTGCTTTTCCTTTGCACTTTCAGCACCATATCGGAAAACAGCAAAATCCGGGAGCCGAACATACCGGTTTAATCGATCTGGTACTCTTTTCCTTCTATTTGATTTCTAATACTTTGTGGTAATTCCATACTCCATTTCCTCAAACTTTTCCATTGGTTCGTACTTCTTATTTTACTCAATGGCAGGATAGAAGTCCAGTCTCTCTATCTCTGCATCAGTTTTGTTTCATAAGCCAGAAGTAACTCCCGGATCTCTTCATTCAGATCTCTGTGCTGGTCTTTGGGCGGCTCCTGTTCCAGCCGGAAATAAAAGTCCACGTCCACTTTCGCCTTGTGAGGCCAGCCTCTCCTATTCTCTTTCACATCCCGTACATGCATCCGGACCTTGGCGCATTTCTCTTTCAGAAGAGGAATCAGGCAGAAGTACAGGTAGTCCTCGTCAAAGGACAGATGCCCCAGTACCTTCCCTTCCCGGTTCTTTACGAGAATCCGGTGTCCCTGAAATGCTTTTGGATAAATGGGAGCTCCTTTTTTCAGTTCTCCCGTTGCCCGGAAAGCTTCGCCCGAGCCTTCTGCGCCGACCCACGCCCGGAACTGATAAACCGCCCTTCCCTCCAAATCGATCATCTTCGGCTTTGCCGCTTTTCTCAGCGCCGCCAACGGATCAATGAACTGCCGGGTGAGAAGATGAAAGAGCTTTGCCTGCACCTGAAAGCGATGGTCGCTTTGCAGGGTATCCTCTTCCCGGAACGTCCCCTGCCTTCTCTCCACCTGTTCCAGCAGCTCTTTCGCAGCATGACGGAGGCTTATAAGAAACAGACTGAATTCTTCTTCCTCCGGATCCCACAGATACTTCCCCCGGGCCGCTTGATAATACAAAGGCTCCCCTTCCACATCCATACTGTAATGCAGGTAGACATTTCGTTCGCAGAAGGCATCCGCATTGACTGTGCCCGTCCATTCCCATTTCCGCCTTTTTCGTGCAGACCGCAGGATCGGGACTTCCTGTTTCATCAAAAGGTGATAGGCTTCATTCATCTGCTGCACCCGCCTGATCTGTTCCGGCCGGTCCGATCCCAGAGCGTCCGGATGATACCTCCGCATCAGGCTGCGGTACTTCTTCCTGATCTTCGCTTTATCCTCGCCCTGCACCACATCCAGTATCTCCATCGCTTCTTCCAGATTCATGCCTCTTCTCACCTCATTTCCTCTGCTGCTGTTTTCCGTCAAATCCGGACAGCCAGTTCTAGTGCAATCATGGCAATCCGGTCTTTTTCCATCAGTTTTGCGTCATTGCCAAGACTTCTTATATCCCATTGTTCCGCGTCCAGATTATCCGCCGCATAGAAAAACTGAAACAGTTCTCTTCCCCGGAATCTGGCTGCAGCTGCATTGGCGGAACATTCCATATCCACACAAATGCATCCCTGCTCTTTTCTTCGTTTTACCTTTTCCACAGTCTCCCGGTAAAAGGCATCTGTTGTCCACACCTTTCCCACGGTATAGTAGATGTTCATCGCCTCCAACAGTTCTGTAAACATCCCAAGATAATGCCTGTTGACTTCAATTTCATTTTCTGCCGGTGCGTAATGATAACTTGTTCCCTCATCCCGTATCGCCTGATTCGGAATCAAAATGGAACAATCTTCGATTTCTCTGTCCAGTACGCCGCACGTACCAAACACTATAACATTCCTGACCCCCATAGCAAACACTTCTTCCAGCATCGCCACACTCATCGGTGCTCCCACATCAATCATAAACAGGGCGATTTCTTTTCCTTTATAGGCCGCCCGATACACATAGGTCTCCCCATTTGCTGTACTGGTAGATGCAATCTTTTTCGCTCCCAGTTCTTCAACCATTCTTTCCATTGTAATTCTGGAATAACATGCCACGGCAGTTTCCGGCATCTCTGCAATCGGATCCACAAAATCTTCAGCATTGATTACCGCCTTTTGCGATGGATCAAATTCCTTTAGAACCATACTCATTCTCCTCATTCCTTTAAAATAGTACTGCTAATTTTTCATAATTTTATCTATTTTTGATATTATAGCAGAAAAAGAGACAAAAATGCCTCTTTTTTCGTTCTATCAATTTGAATCTGTGCTGACAATCAGCCGGATTTTTTCTTCCTTCATCAATGCGACAACTTCCTTGATATTATGGACATCCTTCTCTGTCTCGATTCCACCGAATCCCACCTGATCCAGATCATGGCAGTCGCTGCCGGAAACCAGTTTCAATTCCGGATATGCCTTTCTCCATTCATCCAGCTTTTCATTATGATTCCCGCTGTTCGGACGCTGATTGTATTCCACTCCATCTAAAAATTCCGGCTCACGAGGTACACATAGTTCCCGGAACGGATGTGCCTGATAAAATAACGCACCGCAGGAATGGCAGAGATGATAGATTTCTTCTTGGCTTAGGAAACAAAGATCCGGATGTTGGAATAAAAAGTCCTCGTCGATCCCGTAAATCAGGAAATCTTCCTCGTTCGGTTCCAGTCGGATTTCCACACCAAGCATAACCTGAATTCCATACTTTTCTTCTGCCGCTTTAGCTTTTCTGTATCCCAGAAGATACCGTTCTATTTTCTCCTCGTCCGTCTTTCCAAACTCGTTCAGCAAAACGGAGTCAAAGTGATTCGTAATCACAAGCGCATCATATCCCTCTTCAGCGTATGCTTTCATGATTGACTCTGCATCTGCTTTTGCGCAGGGACTTCCCTCACTTGTATGGACGTGCATCTCAATTTTCATAACATTTCTCCTTCCTGTCTCACATCGGAAACAATGTCATCTGCTCATAATCTGCCTGTCGTTTCAGTCCTTCCGGCGTCTGGCACAGCATTGCTTCAGCCGCTTTTTCGTCCCGGAACCAGTCCTCGATCTGATCCTGTCTTAGAATCAGCGGCATCCGGTCATGAACCGGTTTCATCGATGCATTTGCCTCTGTCGTCAGAATCACAAAGCGTTCTTCATTCTCCATGATATCGAAAAATCCTGCCAGATAAAGGATCTCTCCATCCTTGCTCTTAAAGGTATTTTTCTCTTTCCTCTGATTCCACTCGTAAAAATGACTTGCTGGAATAACTGCCCGGTGATACCGGATTCCGTCCGCGAAAATCTTTTTCTCCAGAACGGATTCAGCCCTTGCATTGATCAGCACGCCGCTCTTTTGAATCCCCGGATAGCCCCATTTTATACCGGAAAGACAGATTCCTTTTCCATTCCACTTCAAAATCAGCGCTCGTTCTGTCGGGCGGATATCACGCCCCAGGCATACGTTTTTGGCTTCGCTGTCCATCTCTGTCGCGAACGCTTTTAGTTTCTCTAAGATTGTCTCATCGATGTAAAACAGGCTGCACATCTTTTGTCCCTTTCCGGCGTCTTACTATTTCATCGCTTTTTTGATCCACTGATTCACCTTGTTCTTCGCGTCCTGAATTCCGTTACGGATCGGGTACACAAGATCAAGCTCTGATACGATCTCATTTCCTTCCAGCGCCTTATGGAAGTTCTTCCATGTATTTCTCATATTACCACCATTGCACACCAGAAGATAGATCTTCTTTCCTTTTATTTGATTTTCACTCAGAAATGTGTTGACTGCCGGCGCATAGGTGCCAAATCTGCATGTCTCCCCACACAAAGCGGAACATGCTTTTCGTCGGTTTTTCATCCGCCACGGTAAGTTTCAGCACGTCGGCGTCGATTGCCGCCTTCATTCCTTCTACAAGTGCCTCTGTATTTCCTTCATAAGAATAATAAACAATTAAAAATCTGTGCTTTTTTTGCTTCGATTCTTGACTCTCACGCTGCGTGATACGGTATGATAGGGATAGAAGGAGTGGAGCACATGAAGACAATAAGTCAAATCGCAAAATTGAGTGGAATCAGTGTACGAACACTGCAATATTATGATGAAATCGGACTGCTGAAACCGTCCAGTCTCTCGGAATCCGGATACCGCCTGTACGACGAAGAGGCCCTTGGAAAACTCCAGCAGATCCTGACGTTGAAAGAACTTGACTTTTCACTGAAAGAAATTCAGCACCTTCTGAGTGGGGCAAAATCTGACCGCGCTGCGGCATTTTGCAGGAAAAAACATCAATTTTTAATTGAACGAGGGCATCTTGACCGGCAGATCGAACTTCTGACCCGCTTGGAAGAGCGCGATACGATTGATAATCTCCAAGAATATGATCTTTCTGAATATTTCCGCGCACTGGAAGAGTTCAAAACCAGTCACAAAGATGAGGTTATTACCTACTGGGGAAGTGAAGAAAATTTCGACCTGTTTATTCAGCAAATCCGTAAAAGCGAGGCACAGGCTGCCCGCCTCGCCGTCCAGGAATTCGGCAGTGTCGAGGCGTACACTGAGGCAATGAAATACAATCTGGAACATTTTTCAGAAATCATGAAGAAGTGGCAGGCCCAGATTCCAGAAGAGTTGAAAGCGAAAGATCCGTTTGTCAAACTCGCCTCTCATAAAGGAGAACCCGTTTCCTCAGATGTTGTTCAGCAGCTTGTCCGGGATGCAATTTCCCGGGCCAGAGACACCGCATCTTCGGAGCTGTTCTGCGATCATGCATCTTACTGCGATCTGATCATCGAACTTTACTCCGGTGACTACATTCAGGCTGTCACAGACACAAAACACGGAACCGGGTCCGCTGAATATATTGTCAGCGCATTTCAGTATTATCTGGATCATTTCCGGGAGCGAGGATAAGATACCGGAAATAAAAAATAGAAAGAAAAAACCGGGAGGACCGCAAACATACTGCCTCTCCCGGTAGTTTTTGAAATTAAAATCAGAACAGTTCCTTCAAATAGGCTATAAAAAACAGTATTCCCCCGCCAATCTCTATGACTGCCAAAATCAAATCCCACTTGTTTCTCAACTTTAGAAACATCATCAGTTCCATTGAACCGTAAATCGTACAGAAAATAATCCATGCACTGTAATTTTCTCCTTTGTCTGCCCATGATGCCAATATAGAAAGTACCGCGCACATAAAGATACCAAATCCGGCCGCCATTCTTCCGGCCCACATCTGAACATTGCGTTCCCTTTCATCCACAATCTTGTTTTCTTTTCTGCTTTTTAATAAAACTTCTTCTTTTTCCATACTGATTCCCTCCAAATAAGGCCAGGTTTGCTTGTAGCCCTCAGCATATCATCGACAAGTAAACTTGTCAACAGATTTAAAATTACTTTCTTTCTGGAAAGAATCGATGTAACTTCTACTTTTAAAAAGAACGTTTATTCGTTCCTCGCGGAAAATTCACGAATATAGTCTTCCGTCTTTTCCATGATCTCTCTCATAATCTCCAGATCCCGTAGCGTTTCCCCGGTCTCCATGGAATGATTGGCATGCTCCGTCAGATAAAGAGGAATCTTTCTTTTCTCACATTCACTGACAATAACTTCCGTCTTCGCCCAGTCATCTCCGGTTCCGTGAAAAACAATTCCTTCCGTCCCGATGGCCTGAAATGACGCCTCCACCGGGGTATAATAGACATGTCCGGCTCCGATCCGGTTCATTGCATCATAGGACGCCGCCAAAGCGGTCCCGATACTCTTGGACAAAAACAGTATTTTATCATAAGAACCAAAGTCAATTTCAGAAAGCTGTTCTGCTACCTTTGCAAGTGCCTGTTCGTAGGCGGCATACATTTTCTTTGCGTCTCCCTTGATGCCCGATGGAAGTTTCCCGTAATCTGCGCAGACAATCTCATATCCGTACCGTCCGACAATCTTTCTGCTGTAATATAAAAGCGGCTTGTCCGCATGATATCCGACTCCTGGAAATACTACTGCTATCTTCTTCATCGTTTCCTCTCCTTTATTCCAATTTTCCTGTTTCTCTCTCATGTTCTACGGACGCTTTTTGTATCAGCTCTTCCAGAGACTTCACAAACCGTTCATCATCCTCTGCCGTTCTTTTCTTCGGCCCCTTCAGGTGATTCTTTTTGGAAGCTCTTCTTGCTTTTCCGGCAAGATGCCGTTCCATCAACATCTGGTCAATATTATCATTCGTGTACCACCTGCCGGACTGATGGATGCAAAAAGCCCCTTTTCCAAGAGCCATTGCCGCCACTCCATAGTCCTGCGTCACCACCAGATCCCCTTTTTTGCACAATCCGATCAGTGCAAAATCCACAGCATCCGCTCCGGAACCAATCACCTTCACTTCACTATACTCTGACTTCAATACATGATTCGTATCGCAGAGCAACGTCACAGACACACTGTATTTCTTTGCGGTCTCTTCCACTATCCTGACTACAGGGCAGGCATCCGCATCTACATAAATCCGCATCCATTCATCCTCCTATAAAGGAAACTGTTCTTTCGGGAACGTATAACGCGGAAGTCCCTTGCTGTGTTTCCCATATTCAATCGCTTCCGCCGGACATTTGCAGATGCAGGCCATGCAGTGCGTACATTGATCTCCCCATACCGGACGCCCATGATGGAACCGGATATTATTCATCGGACAGACTTTTGCACATTTTTCACAGGAAATGCAGTCTCCCGTTACATAAAACTTTTTAGCATGTACAAACAGTGGATAAAACACCTGATTGACCGGACCGCTGCTCAGTCTGTCCACCGGAGTGATTTTAGCCGGAGGAAACGGAAGCTTTTTCTGAATCCGCGAAACCACCTCATCAATCCTTTTCTCCGCACGGCGGATAATTTTCACCGCCTCCTCTTTGTGCGGTGTCTGAAACAAGGCTATATAATTTTCCGGCATCACGATTTGCATACACCCCAAATACTGCATCTGTTTTCCCGCGCAAAGCTCCTGCAGATATTTCCCGGCATTTCCTGCATTTAATCCGCACGTCATAACAAAATAGATCTTCTTATTTCCTGAAAGTTCTGTTCTCTTTATCCATGCTTCCAGAATCCGCGGGATTCTCCACGCATAAGTAGGCGATACAATCACCCAGGGCCTGTCCGAATATACCTCTCTGCTGTCTCTGTTTTTCAGTCTGGAAAACAAATCCAGTACTTCATCCCCGACAGCCTTTCCAATTCTCTTTGCCACATACTCACTGTTTCCTGTTCCCGAAAAATATAAAATCACGTTTCTTTCCTCCTTCCATTCGTTACTTCTTCCAACACGATTACAACTTTCCTGCAACGATCAGATACCGGTGAATGGTACCTTCTATTTTTCCGTCCCGTTCCAGATTATTCTGCATTTCAAGAAGATTTCCCATGCATTTTTCAACCGAAAAGCCCGGGAATTCCCATTCTATCACATGCGCAAACCATACAAACGCGCCTACGTCATAGAACACAATCGGACGGTATGCCTCTTCTGCCCGAAGAATCTGGAATCCTGCATCCTCAAAAGCCTTTCTCTGCTCTTTCAGGTTCAAATGCGGAAACGGTTTCGGCGTCCCCGGAAGTACCTGCTCTACCAGATCCCGGTCATTGTCACCGCCTACCTGTTCTGTAATAAAAACGCCTCCGCTCTTTAAAAGCCGGTAAAGTTCCGGTGCATCAAAGTCGCCGTGACGGTTGATAATCAAATCAAAGCTCTCATCTGGATAAGGGATTTTCGCCGGATCCTGACACTCTTTAAAATGAATTCTCAAAGGCAGCAATGTTTCCCGGCACAGTTCCACATTCGGAGGGTATCCCTCCGTTGCGGATGTCTTCTGCCACGGATGTCCAAGCGAGAGCAGAAATTCTCCCCCGCCGGTGTCATAATCCAGAAGTTCTGCATCCCCGGTAAGATACTGATTTACAATCTCCCTGTAATTCCAGGGAAGATCCTTCTCTTCCTCGTACCGCCCCTCAATATGCGAAAAATCCCACCCATGAATGTGCGCAAGATCTTCTTCCCGCTTCCAGATTGATTTCCAGTTCTCCATCAGCTTTTCCCTCCCTTGAAATATCGTTTCTTACTTTGCATACACAAAAGCGCCCATACAGGCGCTTTTGTATTCCAGACAGCGTTGCTGCTATCTCACTTCTATTTCTCCAGCTTCTCCATCAATTCCCGAATCTGATTCTGGAGCCTTGCATTTTCTTCTTCTTTTTCTTTTAAGGATGCTTCTGTCTCCCGCAGTCTGCTGTCTTTTTCCTGTAGCACAGTTTCTTTCTCCTGTAGCACAGTTTCCTTTTTCTGCAGATCTCCTTTAAGTCCGTCAATTTCTTCCTGCATCTCATCAATCATATACTGTACCGTGTTCCGATCCAGCTGCAACAATTCTTTTGAGAACATCTCCATCACCTTCTCTACATTCTGGCACAGTTCGTAGATCTCCTGATACATCTGTTTGAACTCCGGATATTCCTTCAAAAGTCCTGCAATCCTCCGCGGTTCATCTGTACTGAAAAACTCAAGCCATGCCTCCAGTCTGTTTCCTATACCTTTATTTTGCACAACATTCTGAAATACGTCAAGCGGAATGTATACATATTCCTGCAATAATTCCAGCTTGATTCCTGTATCTGATTTCTGGGAAAATTTATGAATATAATCATCCGGATATTCTTTAAATTCTTTTGGACTTTTCTCGTAGAGAACGATCGTGTACACCTTTTTCATATTTTTGTAACTGAAAGATTTTCCTCGTTCTCCTTTCACTCTCTTATACTGCCTGAGGAGCAGATCTGCTGAGTAGCAGGCACTTCTCTGACCTGAAAACAGATAGCCGAGTTTCTGTACCTCCACGTTTGCGATACTTTGATCTTCCAGCTCCACTACAATATCCATAATCACAAGAGAATGTTCGTCAGCAATCCGCACCGTATCATTGGGAAGTACTTTTAAAATCTTTACTTTCTTTTTCAGCACAAGTGATAGAAAATCCTCCAGCCGCTCCGGGGCTGTCTCGGGATTCAGAATCTCTTTAAAAAAGGAATCATAGAGAATCCGAAGCCCCCGGTTTCCTGTACAGACATCCAGAAATTC
Organism: Drancourtella massiliensis; assembly: GCF_016900655.1. Taxonomy (GTDB): domain Bacteria; phylum Bacillota; class Clostridia; order Lachnospirales; family Lachnospiraceae; genus Sellimonas; species Sellimonas catena. The sequence goes on along the minus strand of NZ_JACJKH010000026.1, from coordinate 24,584 downwards.
TTCCTGCTGCCCTTCGTTCCACTGCCGGAACATCTCAGAGAGTTTTTCGCTTTCGGAAATCTCCTCTAATACTTCTTTGCGCGTGCGTATGGTTGGAAAATACGTCTTTAAAATCGTTGCCATAACCATGTTCCTCCTTTTCTTTTTTCAGTTGTCATTTCGTTCATTTGCGGGTTTTATGACTCCGATGTGGAGCTTCCGAAAATGAGAATGCCTTTCGGCAAAAGAGATCTTCTTCTCTGATAGAAGAAGACAGAAACGGCAGTCAGAATGCCGCCAATATAGATAGTTTTACTGTAGCACAACGAGCTTCCGCAATCAAGAAAAAAAGCCTGCACAGAACAACCATTCTGCGCAGGCTTTTTTCATCCAGGATAAAATTCTATAAGACGAGAGATGGTGCTGCATATACGCGGGCGCCAAGTTCTCCATCCAGCATGTAAAGGGCTCTCGGATCGGATCCGAACAATTCATACTTCTTGATCAGATTTTCCGCATTGGTCTCTTCTTCTCCCTGTTCTTTTACAAACCAGTCAAGGAACTGCATCGTACGGAAGTCTTTTACCTGATTTGCCGCATCGTAAACATTGTGAATCAGTCCTGTTACATACTGTTCATGCTCATATCCTGCCCGAAGTGGATCTGCAAATGACTCGTATTTCTGATCCGGCTTGTCAATGGCCTCCAGAGTCACCTTGCATCCATTATTCTGTAAATATTTCAGAATCAGCATCGCATGGTCGCGCTCCTCCTGAGCCTGAATATTGTACCAGTTGGCAAAGCCGTCCAGTCCCTCTTCTGTATAATAATTTGCAAAATCCAGATATAAATAAGCGGAATAAAACTCCTTATTAATCTGAGTGTTCAGCAATTCTGCTACTTTTGCATCTAACATCTTCATTCCTCCTGCATTTTCCTTTTTTCGTACGGCAACATATACCTAAATCGAGTTATAGCACCTTCCTGCCGCCATGTCAAGCGCACACTCTCCCCGATCTGCTAACGTCCACAGCCTGATCCTGTTTGTCCGGCCAGCATCGGGATTACCCCTCCCTGATCCATCTCGCCGCCTGAGGTGCATAGTAGGTAATTAACATTCCCGCACCGGCACGTTTCATGGCTGTCAGGCTTTCCATCACTACTGCTTTTTCATCAACCCAGCCATTCAGGGCCGCCGCCTTTATCATGGAATACTCTCCGCTGACACTGTAGGTGCATATCGGAAATTCAAATCTGTCACTGACTGTTTTTACGATATCCAGATAGGCCATCGCCGGTTTCACCATGATGATATCGGCCCCTTCTTCGATATCCAGCTGTGTCTCCACAATGACCTCTTTTTTATTCCTCCAGTCCATCTGATATGTCTTTCTGTCCCCAAATGCCGGCGCAGAATCCGCCGCCTCCCGAAACGGTCCGTAAAAAGCCGACGCATACTTTACAGAGTAAGCCATGATGAGCGTATCCTCATATCCTGCCTCATCCAGTGAGCGGCGCATATGTCCGATCCGGCCGTCCATCATGTCAGACGGCGCTACGATATCCGCCCCTGCTCCTGCACAGGATACTGCCGCTTTTGATAAATATGCAAGTGTCTCGTCATTGAGGATTTTTCCATCCCGCACAATCCCGCAATGGCCGTGATCCGTATACTCGCACAGGCAAATGTCTGCAATACAGATCAGATCCGGGAAACATTCCTTTGCCATGCGAAGTGCGCTCTGAACCGCCCCATGTTCATCCCATGCGCCGCTGCCGCACGCATCCTTGTGATCCGGCACGCCGAAAAAGATCACCGAACGGATTCCGGTTTCCCACACTTCTTTCAAATGAATTTTCAGCATATCCACTGAATAACGGTAAATTCCCGGCATGGATGGAACCGGCTCCTTCACCTTTTCTCCTTCCACAACAAATACCGGGTAAATCAAATCTGTCACTCTAACATCTGTCTCATGAACCAGTTCACGGACAGCCGAAGATCTTCTTAATCTTCTTGGTCTTCTTATCAATTCCATCATTTAGCCTTTCTTTTTCCTGTCAAGTTCATTTTCCTACTTACATCTGCCGCCATAAATGCGCGGTCCTGGTTTGATGCGGCAGTCTCCAGGGAATTATATAAACTTTTTTCTCTATTCCAAAGTTCCAAGAGAAATCCGGTACTCGGTCTGCACATGGATCTTTCGTATCCCGCATCTTTGCTCCGGTTTCTTTTCGACATACACATGCTCTCTCACCGGATAAATCCGAATCGTCATCTGCTTTGGCCAGTCAAAATATTTCAGTCCGATCTGCCAGTCATTCCCTGTATAAAACCAGTCACCGCACAGTTCTCCGTCCATCCAGAGTTCGGCCCTGTCTCCGTCAAATCCTATAATAAGCCAGTAGTTTTCCGGAAAGTCTTTATCCGGATATTGAATGTTCATTTCATACTCCGTATAGTTCTGTCCTTCTGTTATCCTGCTGATTTCTGCTCCCGAATGTTTTTCTTCACATCGATACGATATTTTTTCTTCCGACGGCAGACAGCAGATCTGTCCATCCGGACTGTATGTGAGCAGATCGTACTTGTCTCCCGCCCGGCAGAATGAACTCTGTTTCCGCCATCATGCTTCCGAACTCTTTCAGCATCAGATGATACGGCCGAAGGTGATAAAACACATCATGAATCCTTCCATACTCTCCGACCGTTGCCTGGAAATCATAGGAATATACCGGGAGATCATTTAAATAACCAGTATCTTTTGACTCCTGAAGCGTACTGTACCTCCCCTTTGGATTTGTCCCTCCATGGTACATATAATATCCCAGAAGACTGGCTCCGCTTCCAAGCTTGCAGATCACCATTGCACATGTGTCTTTTTTGTCCACCACAGGACGCCGGTGCATCGTTACCTGCACGCCTCCGCCCAGCTCTGCTGTAAAATATGGATATTTCTCCGTGTCATAAGTAAATTCCTGTTCCCGCTCCTTTTGCAGGTCACTGCCAATACTTCCATCATCCTTATTGTGAGAAAACAGATAATTCGCATTCAACGGCATCTCATGTATGTGCTGTTCCCATGGTGCATCGCAGTATCCTCCCAGGACAGGAAGCATCTCCCCTTCCGGGACAATCGCTCCGCCCCATCCTGTAGCCGTATAATACGGCACACGGAACCCGGCTTCTTTTGCCAGCTGTTTGATCGTCTTCATATGCCGGACTCCAGCCTCTCCGGTCAGACCTCCACAGTGTCCGTATTCATTTTCCACCTGAATACCAAGCACCGGCCCTCCCTGTTTCCAGAGAAAACCGTCCGTCTGCCCGTAAATTTTCTCGAAAAACCGCTTCACATAAGACAGGTAAAGCGGCTGATCTGTCCGCACTTCGATTCCCTCTTTCTGAATCAGCCAGTCCGGGAATCCTCCATTCCTGCACTCGCCATGACTCCATGGACCAATCCGCAGAAACACCGGCATTTCACACTTCCGGCAGATTTCCAGAAATTCCCGAAGGTTCCTTTGCCCTTCAAAATTCCATTCTCCTTCCTTTTCCTCATGGTGAATCCAGAACACATATGTAGCCAGAATCTGTACTTCTCCGGCTTTCATTTTTTCAATTTCTTCTTCCCAGAATTCGCTTCGGAACCTGGAAAAATGAAACTCTCCCATTACAGGAATCCACGGCCTTCCGTTCCTTGTCAGGTACCGGTCCGTCGCCCCCAAAGTCCTTTCCGGACAGGAAGGATCATCATAGCCAAACGGAAGCTTTTTCCTTTTCATATTCTTCCTCTCTTATCACAAAATGTTATGAACTCCTCATTCTGTCCAGTATATCACATTTCAGGCGAATAAAGCGGTGTTCTTTCTGTTTCTTTCCAGAAAAAAGATCGGAATCCTCTTTCATTGATGATTCCGACCTTTTTTCTGGATTTAAGCCGATACGGCCGATGATTTTGATGCTCTCTTTCTGAGCAGTTCCTTTCCCGAAGTTACAACGATGGTCACGCCAAGGATCATCAGGAGAACCGCAACGATCAGCTGTAGTCCCTCGACCATAAATACGCCTTTTCCGTCAGAAAATGCCTTGACCAGCGAGATGAATCTCTGCACAAGGGCGGTAAATGTGACAACCAGCATAATCACAAATGGAGGTACCAGTGTCCTGAGTTCTCGACCTGTCACTTTCAGAAATACACACAGTGTAATCAGTACGAGAGCGCTCAGCAGCTGATTGGCGCTTCCAAACAATGGCCAGATATTCGAATAGCCGACCTGAGTCAGAATATAGCCAAATACCAGGGTAATCACCGTTGCGAAATATTTATTGCAGAGTACCTTTCTCCATCCCTCCGCATGCTCCATATCATCCACACTGAACAGCTCCTGGAACGACATCCGTCCGATCCGCGCAACAGAATCCAGCGTTGTAAACGCAAGCGCTGATACACACATAGTCATGAAACTCTGCGCCACATAGACCGGAATGCCGAACATCTCAAGGAATCCGGCCACTCCTGAGGAAAAAATCTGGAACGGCGTGCCGGCCGCTGCTGTCCCGTCTGCTCCTGCCGCCGCACCGGCAACACAAAGAGCGATAACTGCCAGCAGACTTTCCAGGACCATTGCCCCGTATCCGACTTTCAGCATATCCTTCTCATTGGAAACCGTCTTGGATGAGGTACCGGAAGAAACCAGGCTATGAAATCCGGATACTGCACCGCAGGCAACCGTTACAAACAGAATCGGGAACAGCGTTCCGAGATTCTCATTCTGAAACCCGGTAAATGCCGGAAGATTCATGGACGGATGAGCAAACAACAAACCCAGCACCGCTCCGGCGATCATTCCGATAAACATAAAGGTGGACATGTAGTCTCTTGGCTGCATGACAAACCACATCGGAAGCACTGCCGCCAGAAAGATGTAAAGGAATGCGATATATACCCACATTTCTTTCCCAAGAATTACCGGGAAATTCATTCCAAATACAAATGCAAGCACTGTGCAGACCAGTCCAAAGACCACTTCTTTCCATCCGGTCAGTTTCAGCTTATGCTGGCTCACTCCAAAGATCACCGCAAACAGGATGAAAAACAGAGAAATACTTCCCGCCGCTCCGTTTACAGTGGCATTCTCAGAAAGTGTCCTCACTCCGTCCGTCACAACATAGGCATTGAATGTATCCGCTACCATGTCCGCAAATGCCGCGATCACGATCAGACAGAACAGCCAGCAGAATCCAAGAAACAGCTTCCGTCCCGTCTTTCCAATATACTTCTCAATCAGCAGCCCCATGGATTTTCCATCATTTTTTACGCTCGCATAAAGTGCACCAAAGTCCGTGACAGCTCCAAAGAAGATTCCTCCGATGAGAATCCAGAGCAGTACCGGAAGCCACCCAAATGCTGCAGCCTGAATGGCCCCGGTTACAGGTCCTGCACCTGCGATGGAAGAAAACTGATGGGCAAAGACGGTCCACCCATCTGTCGGAACATAGTCCTGCCCGTCATTATGCAGAACTGCCGGCGTCTTCGCCTTCGGGTCGATTCCCCATTTCCTGGCAAGCCAGCGTCCGTACAGCGCATATGCCGCAATCAGACAGACCGCCGCCGCTAAAACAATTACCAGTGAGTTCATAATTTTCCACTCTCCTTTTCTATCAGGCCAAACGACCGGTTCCTTCCCTTTTGGAGGGTTCCGACCTGCGAATCAAGCGCAGCGGTAAAGAACAAAGTTTTAATTAAAATAAAAAAACGCCCTCTGACAGATTGCTCTGTCAGAAGACGAAACTTCTCTTCTCCGCGTTACCACTTCTGCTTACCGGACAACGTCCGGTCACTCTGTACTGTCGTCCGAACTAATCGTACGGATTAACAGCTTTCCCTCTAACGGTGGAACTCCGGTCCGGGCTACTCACTCACTTTTCACCCCGACTGCTTGCAGGGGATGGCTTCCTCGTCATGCTGTTTCCTCACACCAGCCGGAAACTCTCTGAAAGCATTGGTACACAGGAAGTCCTGTCCTGTTCTTCGCATTGGCTTTTTAATTTTGTTTTATTATAGCTCTTTTAAACAGATTGTCAATAGGAAAACCGAGTGCATTCTGTTTTTTCGTCAAACATGAATAAAATATTTTCTCTTCATCCTTGCAATTTGTGCATGTTTTCATCACTTTAAAGTGTTTTCTCAGAAAAGTGCAGAATCCTTATTTATCTTTTCTTTCAGATCCAGCTGCGGCCCAAAAAAACACTGTAAAAACGAATCCCACAATGAAAAAGAGAATGAGAAAAATCTGTTCCCCTGATTCCATTCCCTCTAATCCCCCGTAATTCTGATAATCAAACAGCGTTAACAAAAGAAAATAAACGCCTCCCACAATCCCCTGTATAACCGGACTGGACATCCGAAACATTCTCTCTGGAATCTTCTTGTCCAGATAGACCGCACAGGCAAACGTACCCACACAGACCAGCCCGCATAAAATCATCTCCCTCGTCGGCGGCAGCCACTCGCCGTCACCTTTCAGGACAAGGAGTAGCTGGAAGGCTGTAATAAAAGAAAACATTAAAATGTAAATGATAATCTGAAATCCATACAGCTGAGACCTGCCGACCGCCGTCATCAGCAGTTTCTCCGTCTCTTTCTGATACTGCTCCGTTTCGATCCGCTTGCCCGCCAGCAGCTCGCTCACACTGATATCCAGCTCCCTGCACAGGTCTTCCATAATATGGACGTCCGGAAACGCCTTTCCGTTTTCCCATTTGGAAACAGCACGGTCCGTTACATGGAGTTTCTCTCCCAGCTGCTTCTGTGTCAGCTGCTTTTTCTTTCTACATTCTGCTATAAATTTTCCAGTTTGATTCAGGTTCACCATAACTTCTGCCCCCTCTCTCTGAAGAAAGGATAACACAAAACCGCTATTTTTGCACTCTACCATCGGTTGAATGCCCTGATTTCCTGTATAAAACGATTTCTACATAATCCGTTCCGCATCCAACGGCAGATCTTTGACCCGGCGTAGAAATGCTGCACTGTTGTCCGCATTTTCCTGATCGTACTGGAATCCAAGCTCCCTGCTTACCTCCTTTGCCACGTTATTAAAGCACCACCAGAAATCCATACAGGTACACTGGAATTCTCTCTCAGTCGGTTTTTTCACCCAGTATCTTTCCTCAGAAGTATCCTCTTTGGCCGGCATGATGTGATCCTTGTCCACAAGCACCCGGTACATTTCCAGTCTTTCCAGCGCATAATCTCTTGTGCAGACATGCAGATCCAGACGATTTCCGTCTCCACATTGAATCTGCCATCCATAACAGTTTTCCACATCCGATGGATAATGCACATTATCTTCCGGGTAATTCATATACAAAATCTCTCCAAATCTGGTAATCCATTCCTTGTTTTCGCGGTATGGCCTGGTTGTTTCCACGATGTATACCACATCGTAATCCTGAAATAAATCTTTGGTAACATTTGGATCCACCCTGGATCCTTCTAAATAAGCTGCCCGGATATTCTCATCCTCCAGTGCAATTTCTTCAATCAATGAGAGCATTTCTTTTTCAGAACGCATATAAGTTTTCCCCTTTTTATGATTTATAAATTTAGTTTTTTCACATATGCCGGCTGCAGCCGGTAATACATTTCTTTCGACTGTTGATTTTATTATATCCGGCTGCTTTGATCCTGTAAATGAGGGTAAATAAAAAAATTCTCTGAATAATTGACAGAGAATTTTTTCATGGTATACTATTTAGTGTAATTATAAAAAGAATACGGATAACGATAGAGTGAACAGGAGTTCATGAAGGGGTGCACCACCACGGGTGTAATTCTTTGTGGACTCCTTTTTTATTGCAGAATGACATTTGATTCCTTCCGTGTCTTTATCCATACAGATTCTGCAGCGCACTCTATCCTGTTCATCCGGGAAGGAGGAAGCGATGGTCCGGATAAATGGAGAGGACAAACCGTTAGAAGAACCAACCACACTGCTGGTTTATCTGGAGCAGGAAGGCTACCAGACAAACCGGATCGCTGTTGAAAAAAACGGTGAGATCATTCCCAAAAGCTGTTACAAGGAAACTTTACTCCACAACGGGGATGTACTCGAGATTGTAAGTTTTGTAGGAGGGGGCTGATATGAGATTTACCGAAAGAGAGATACAGGAGGCACTTTGTGAACGCCACACAGCAGCTATACAGGAAAAGCTGAACCGTGGAAGAGTCGCCATAGCAGGTCTTGGCGGCCTGGGTTCCAATATTGCTTTTTCCCTTGCAAGAATCGGAACAGGACACCTTCATCTGATCGATTTTGACCGGGTAGATCTGACCAATCTGAACCGGCAGCAGTACCTGATGCGTCATGTAGGTATGTTCAAAACGGATGCTTTAAAAGAACAGCTGCTGGAGATCAATCCTTATCTGGATATCCGGACAGACTGCGTCCGGGTCTCTGATGAAAATGTCGCTTCACTTTTTAAAGAAGACACCATCCTGTGCGAAGCCTTTGATGTCCCGGAAAATAAGGCCATGCTTGTAAACGGTATTCTGGAAAATTACCGGGATCTGATCATAATCAGCGCTTCCGGAATGGCCGGATACGGAAACAGCAATACGATTCTTTCAAAGAAAATCACCAGCCGTTTCTACTTGTGCGGGGACGGGGTCAGCGATTCACGCAAAGGCCCGGGCCTGATGGCCCCCAGGGTGGCACTTTGCGCCGCTCACCAGGCGAATCTGGCTGCAGATCTGATCATAAACGGAACAGCCGGAGACCGTCTATGAGAAAACAGATTTCAAACACTATTTTATAAAGGAGAAAAACAATGATCGATTTAACAAAAGACACATTTTGTCTGGGAGGACATGAATTCCAGTCACGTTTCATACTTGGATCAGGGAAATATTCCCTTGAACTGATTAAGGCAGCTGTTGAGAACGCAGGGGCTCAGATTATCACACTTGCACTGCGCCGTACAAATCAGGACAGTTCGGCAAATATACTTGACTATATTCCGGAAGGTGTGACACTTCTTCCAAATACATCCGGATCAAAAACCGCAGAAGAAGCAGTCCGCATCGCCCGGCTGTCGCGGGAAATCTGCCATAGTGATTTTGTCAAACTTGAAGTGATTCCGGATTCCAAATACCTTCTTCCGGACAACTATGAGACGATCAAGGCAACCGAGATTCTTGCAAACGAAGGATTTATCGTTATGCCGTATATGTATCCGGATCTCAATGCCGCCAGAGATCTGGTCAATGCCGGCGCCGCATGTGTTATGCCTCTCGGTGCCCCGATTGGATCCAATAAAGGAATCTGCACAAAAGAATTTATCCAGATTCTCATCGATGAAATCGATCTGCCTATCATCGTCGATGCCGGTATCGGCCGACCTTCCCATGCATGTGAAGCCATGGAAATGGGTGCCGCCGCAGTCATGTCCAATACCGCTATCGCTACAGCAGGAGACATTCCCGCAATGGCAGGCGCTTTCCGCAAAGCAATCGAAGCAGGACGTACTGCATACCTTTCCGGCATGGGACGGGTAATCGAAAAAGGGTCCAGCGCCTCCTCTCCGGTTACAGGAGTGAGTCAAAAATAGAGCCTTTGAATGCGGCATGACCGCTGCCCGGTCAAATGTGGTTTCAGCTTTGTTTTACGCTGAAAAACAAGATATCAGATACAAAAGGAACAGGAAATAAAATCATGTACAACGAAATTGATTTTTCAAAAGTGATTGCCGTCTCTAACCGTCATCTGACACGGCTTCCATATCTGGATCAGTTAGAACGAATCTGCAGTTTTCAGCCTCGTGCTTTTCTTCTCAGAGAAAAAGATCTTCCGGTCAAAGACTACCTGAATCTTGCCCTGGCTGTAAAAAAAATCTGTGACCGGCATCAGGTCACGATGATCCCTCACTTCTATCCTGAAGCTGCAGACGCTGCAGACACGGATATCCTTCATTTACCGCTCTGGAAACTGAAGGAGCTGAAAGAAAAAGGCGCCGGCCGTCTTACGGGGATGCGGATCGGCGTTTCGATCCATTCTACAGAAGAGGCAGAAGAAGCTGCAGCTCTTGGAGCATCCTATGCAACGGCAGGACATATTTTTGCTACCGACTGCAAAAAAGGACTTCCACCGCGAGGTCTCGATTTTCTGAAACAGATCTGTGACCGCTCGCCGATCCCGATATACGCCATCGGCGGGATCCGTCTGGATCCGGAACAAATACAAACTGTGTTGAAGCACGGAGCATCAGGAGTATGTATCATGTCTCAGATGATGGGCATGTAAAAAAATAGTTAACAAAGATAGGGGCATGTTATCTGCCCCTATGCTTTTCTTTCTTTTTCTGCTTTTTTATTGACTGTATCATAAGAGATGTTTTATTCCCACCGAAATGAAATGGCAGCTTTCCGCCTACTTCTTTGCATTTGCACCGAAGCGACCGTTTCATTACCCTGAAGATTCCCCACATGCCGGATTCCACATCCCATCCAAAACTTCCTGACCGGTACAGATAGTCGCCCGGACAGGAAGCTCCGTCTTTCAGTTCCATATCAAACCGGTTCCCGATGCTGATTCCTCCCTGAATCGGAATCTCTCTGGATAAGGCATCGTCAGGCTGTTCCCTCCACAAATGTCCGTGAATGGCAAGTGATACATTTCGCGGCTTATCCGCCGGCATCATCGTCCGGAAAATGACCCTGTCCCCGGAATATGCTTTCCATATGGGTGTTGCGGGATCACCGTGAATTTTGCTGCTGAATACTTTCCAGATCCGTCCATCCCGCTTCAGCCGGTTGCGAAAACAGATCTGGACGGTATCTCCACGATTCACCCGAAGTACCAACGGCTGCACTTCTTCGTAAGGCTGAGGCGGCGTCTGATGAAATCTCTGAAACGCCTCATTTTGTATTCTCTGCGAATCCTGTTCCAGCACATATAAAAGTCCATTCGGATCATAGTCACCGTAGGGATTGTATACAATTGGAATCTGGATTGCTTCCACCGTAAATCGGCGGACCTGGTTATGACAAGGGTACTGACACAACTGCATGGATTACTCTCCCTTCTGCTTCAAAAGCCGGAGATAGTGGTTTGCCTCCCGGAGCACATGGTCTGCCAACAGCGGAAGAATGATGGAGCGAATCTCGCATCCGGTAATTCCCTTTGTACCCGCCGCCTTAAAATCGCGGTACTTCTTTGTCGTTTCCAGTGTTTTCCTCGTCAGTCCGTTCATGGCTCTGCAATCCTTCTGCCTTGCCTCCTCCAGAAGTCTCTGATAATCACCGGCAAAGGAATCTGCCGTTTCGATCAGTTCGCCCTCCGTCGGATCAAGCAATCCGCGGATAAACAGCGCATGTTCCATCATAATCTGATTCCAGAACCGCTCTGTCTCAGCCATCTGTTCCACCGATTTGCAGGTTCCATCCTCCAGGGAAGCAATCATCTTCTGATATAATTCCGCCTCCCGGATGATATGCTCGATCAGCAACGGATAGTTGGCCGTGAACAATCTGCAGCAGGTCACTTCCTGCAATATCTGCTTTTTAAACTCAATCAGCCCGCCAAGCAGGTGCAGAACATGATGATTCAGCTGACGGATCCGCCTGGCCATTCTTTCGTCCTTGCATGCTTCTCTTCCCGCCTGCAGATTTTCTTCCGCCTGTGTGATCCGGACATCGATCGGAATCTTCGTAAGTCTTCCTGTCTGCTGCTCCGCCATAACCGTGTATTCCGTAAACACTTCTCCTGAACAAAGCACATCCTTTCCTACCATGCCGTCCGAAAACCGTACGGTCTGCTACAGTACCTTTTCAAATTCGTCCCGGTACCAGCTTGCTTTGCTTCTGTATCCCGTTTCCCCGGCCGGGAATCCCGCCTGAAGAAACAACGAATGTTCCTTCATGATTCTTCCGAAAAATAAATGCGTTTCCAGTGATGCTCTTACATAGTTTTCCATATTCATGCACATCCTGATATTTCCTATTCTTTATAATATATGATGGGATTGGGAATTGGATATTATAGAGAAATGGCGGTATGACCCTTAATACCGGGCCATACCGCCTGACTACTGTTTATATTCTTGACTGCGTTGCAGACTTCTTCTAACACAACGTTCCCTGATACACTCCCTTTTCCAGACGCATATAACATTCCTGCAGGTTCGGATTCATCATGATCTCCATTACTTCTTTCATCCCTTTGGCAAGATCTTTCTTCATAAACTCTTCCATGGAAATCCAATATACCGGACCCTCGTCAGAACTCTGCAGTTCCCCGGAAAAATCTTTCGTCTGATACAGAAAAATCATATTGTGCGTGTGCGCTTTATTCCAGTGATAGATGCCGCAAAGCTCGGGATTTTGGATCACAAGTCCTGTTTCCTCCCGGACTTCCCGGATCACTGCTTCGCGAAAAGTTTCTCCCGGCTCTACATGCCCGCCCGGAAACGTCGTCCCGGTATAGCTGTCATTCATCTTGTCAAGAGCCAGAACATTTCCCTGCTCATCCTGAATCATGCACAGATTCATAAAGCAGGCTTTCTCTTTGTACTTTTCTTCACCAACATTCAGTTCCCTCCGCACCCGGCTGTTCAGATCCGAACGCTTCTTTTTGTAATGATGCCACACCTCTTCATAAGGGATCCAGATTTCCGCCTGCTCAATCCTGTCGTAAACCTTCTCTACGACATCATCCAGATGCGCGTCATTCGGAAACACGTAGTTCTTTTCATAATACGCCTTTGTTTCCTGATACATCCATTCCGCAATCCGGTTCTTTTGCTTCAGCTTCAGATGGGAATATTTCTTATTGGTTTGAAGGAGATGGCCGTCGACAACTTTATGATTTTTCATAAGTACCTCCACACCAAAATCTTATCACTTCTTTCTGTGCCTCGATCTATTCTTCCATAATCTATCTGTTCAGGATCAACTTTACTTCCTGCTGTAAGTCTTCACTGAAATCTGCCAGATCATCGAAAGAAATCACTCCAAATCTGACAAGACTGATAATATCATATATGGCTTTGGATTTTTCCATATTCAGAATTACTCCCGGGTGACGTCTGTCGGTCTTAATCTTCTTCTCAAGCTCCCAAAATTTATCGGACGCATTTTTATCCTCTGCGCTTAGCAATCTAATATATTCCTTGATCAGACGGGCCATATAATTCTTCTGCCAGCCAGGTAATTTTTCTCGAAAAAGTTTCCAGTCTCTTTTGGACATTTCCATTTCTACTCCTTCCTTTAGTACAATGATTGAAGCTCAATAATCTCACTCACTGATGTCATACTCATCTCGCACAACTCTATTAGTTTATGAATCAAAGATACTTGTAATGTCCTGATATCGGTTAATTACACGATAAATCTCTACATATTCGCTACTTACTTTATAGATAATCACATAATCTTCCCATATCGCATATTTATAATCTGTCCGAAAGCTGACTCGTTTAGAAAGATTTGTACCTATTCCCGGAAACATCTGGAGATTCTCAAATTTACCATAAATCTCGTTTATAGTCTTTGCAGCATACTCTTCATTATCTTCTGCAATATAATCCCGGATATCTTTCAAATCCTTTGCAACAATCGGATTAATCCGCAACTTTAACATCTTACTCCCCCATATGTGCTTTTAGTTCATCCAGATCAAGCCATCCTTCTCCATCTTTCACTGCTTCTTCCGCTTCCTGCAACTTCATCCAGAGCTTCTTCTCTGCATGATCACGCTCAAAATCTTCAATATCCATGACCACATAGCGCCCCCTGCCATTCTTAGTAAGATATACAGGCTCTCCTTTACGACAATTCTTCAGAACTTCATTATAATTTCTCAAATCAGATACCGGCAAAATGTTTGGCATATCGTTCAGCTCCTTCCTTCGATTTCTATTGTTTCTGTTATCTTTATTATACGAAAAAAGCCGTAAAATTCAACGTAAAATTTTACAGCTTTTTCTTCTGTTTGTTCCCGTAATCAGTGATTCTCCAGCTGAATCCGCATATCACAGGAGTCACAACCAATCACCGTGTGTGAACTTTTCTGTTCCAGCAGAGTCACATTGCCGCCACAGAAAGGACAGATCCAATTTACTTTCTTTCCCGCTTTCAGGGCTTCCATTTTTGAGACAAATTCCTCTGTATTCACATTCGCTTTCTTGCATCTTTCAGTCCAGTCACCTCGAATCCGCTTCTGCAGTTTTCCATTTTCATCAAAGATCACCTGATCTCCCTCATTGATTTCACGATCATACAAAAGCTGATCCGGCATCTTGACTCTCTTTTCTTCTCCCGCTTCATCCAGCAATGTCACGACCGCCATAACAGGCTCATCATCCATCCGCTCTTCACAGCCAAACTCTATATCTTCCTCTATTTTCTGTACTTTGAATATCATTGAGGTTCCCTCCAATACTGTCTGCTAATCCAGTTTCGTCAAATCATCCGGATAAATATTTCTGGCACGTCCTAAATCAGGAAAAACATTGATTTTTGATTTTGATGTTTTAAATCTGACCCGATCCCCTGCCTCCAAAGACGGAAATTGGTCTATCCTGTAAAAAAGCCAGTCGCTTTTTGCATTCTCTCCGTCCGGCGGATCCGCAATATGTCCTTTGATTCCATAGCATCGAAACTGTTTCTGGGCTACTTTTCTCACGCAAGAAATCTCTGTTTCGTAATAACCTTCTTCGTCTTTCTCTATCTGATAGCCGCCCTCCACTATCTTTTTCGCCTGTTTGACATAATCTTTCGCCTGCTTATGAAAGTCCGCTGTCTGATATTCCACCAGCACACCACACCGATGCAACTCATCATAAATCACACTTAAATCGTCTATGCTGATCAATTTGCGCATCTGCATTCCCATAAGCGGAGTTTTATTTAATCGGTCATATGGCACTGTTACCAGAGGAAAGTAATGCTTGCTCATTGCCCATGCTGCACCCATTTCCACAAGACAGAATGCACTTTCTAAATATTCTTCTGTAATAATAGAAATAACTGTTTCACATTCCTGCAGATTTTTCCGGATTTTTTCAATAAAACTGTATCCGGTTTCCAGCATATCCGGGTAAGCTGTGCAGAAAATATCACTCTTATTCATCCCCATTCCAAGTTGAAGGAACTTTGTAAAAGCTTCGACAAGTCTTTGATTTCTGGAACTGTAACTAATAAATATCTTTTTCATCTCGCGTAACTTCCTCCGATTATTTATTATTTGCTATGGGTCTTACTGTTTTTTGGTCTACTATGACATTTCTATCGATTGCTCCAATGCCTCCTCCATTTTTACAAGAGGGACTTCGATCATAGAAATGTTTTCAATATTAAAAAAGCACTCTGCTCCATTTAAGTCCTCACCATAGAAAAATTTTTCATCGACCACATCTCCTCCAAAGGCATAAATATGAAAAATATTAGTGCTTATATTTTCATTTTCACCTAAACAGATATCTCTTTGCTTTACCTTTCCGTTCGGGCAATAGATCTGAAGTTCATCACGATAATAAATTTCATCGTCTCCCCATTTCTTCCGAAAGTTTTCCAGGCAGATCTGCAGTTTTTCGGATATGATATCTTTGGGCGGCTCCTCTCCCATTTCTTGATACATTAAATAATCATCCAGTGCTTCATAAAATACAAGAGGGGTTCCCCCACAATCCACTTGCGGATCCCAGTTTGCAAATGAAGGTTGATCACTTGCATCGTCCAGTAAAACAATTTCTGCGATTTTATCCATATTTAACAGCAGCACTTTGTTATTCATGCATGGAATGACCTGATACTTTTCTTCCATTTCTTTCCAGATGAGTTCTCTTGTGTCAGCTGTGATTGGATACCAGAGGAATCTATCTGATTCCAACGGTCGGATTCCAACATGGCCCCAGAATGTATTTTGTAATGGGAAATAATTTTTTCCCAGAATATTTCTGACACTGGTATCCAGAACAACCGCAATATCGCGAAGCTCCGCCAGTGTTGCCTCTTCTCCTGCCTCAATCTCTCTAATCCGCTCTATCGGCACCCCAATATATTCTGCCAGCTCCTTTTCCTTCATTCTCATCTGGTTTCTCAAAGTCCTCACCTGATTATGAACTCTTTGAGTTTGAATCCTTTGAGTTTGGATCCTTCCTATCAGCATGTCCGGAGTCATGTTCAAAGTTTCGAGGACTTTCGTCATATGCTTTTCATAATTCGTCCGGCTCGTGATACTACCTGATAATAGTTTATCCAGGGTCGGACGAGAGATCTTTGCTGTACTGCAGAATTTTACTTTTGTGTATCCTCTTTCCTCAAGTACGGCCTCCAGCCTGGCGCCAACCGTGCTTTGTTTGTCAAACAGATCTCCGATATCATACATGTCTTCTTCCTCCTTGTATGATTCTAGTATTCTCTTTTTCATTGTTTATGTCAATATTTTTTTTACGTTTTTACATTTCTGATTTTATTATTCAAGCGTGCGCTACTGCACTTTCAATATCAAAGAGACAAAAAAACATACGATAAACCATTAGTACCATGCTAGTGATTTACCGTATGCTTTAGCCAATCGCTTTTACCCAAACATCTCGAATATCCAAACTGTTTCATTTTAATCAACACTATCGTCAAAAAGTTTTTCTAAGTCGTCTTTTTCAATATACCCTACAAATTTTTCTATATTTTCGTCATATATATAAACTTTAAAACGGTCCGGTTCATCCGGATCTATTATCAAATGCATATTTGTTTGATCCGAAATCAATGAATCAAGTTCCTGTTGCATCTTTCTTATACTGATTTCCGTTTCACTTTGTTGAATTCCTTCCCATATACAATTGGTGAGCAATCCTAAAAGTATGGAAGTCAGAATAGAAACTATTATAGGAAATACTAAAGGATGTTTTTGTTTTATTTGTTCTACTTCCTCATTCATTTTCCTTTCCCATTTTCGTTCATCCATTATAATATTTCTTATTTTATTCAAACATCGGATAAGTACAGATGGTTCGGGAACCACCTCGTCTGTTTTTTCTATTTCTTTTTTCT
The DNA here is from genome assembly GCF_016900655.1 of Drancourtella massiliensis. Taxonomy (GTDB): domain Bacteria; phylum Bacillota; class Clostridia; order Lachnospirales; family Lachnospiraceae; genus Sellimonas; species Sellimonas catena. The sequence goes on along the minus strand of NZ_JACJKH010000026.1, from coordinate 7,548 downwards.
TAGCATTTAATTCATACAAAGCTTCCAGACATATCCGGTATCTTTCAAGTCTATTAAAACAAGCTTCTTTGTCCGGTTTCAGTGTTCTCCCTATTTCAAGAATAATTCCTTCCGAAATAGAATCTACTTGATCTATACATTCCTTTGAATATCCATATTTCTTTAACTCTTCTTCAAATTCCCACTTCATTTTCTGTCCTCATTAGTCTGCAAGATTTTAAATTAATTATGATCTAAATTCATAACTTCTTGTTCCTTCTCTCACAAGCAAGCCTTCTTTCTGCAACTCTTTTATAACTTTCTGAACCTTCTTTCGGCTCTTTTTTTGGCTCCTTTTCGTTTCTTCTTTCAAAACCTTTCATTTACAAACAATTCTGGCATATAGGAAATTTCTGTTATTATCTTTCTATCCTCTTTCCATTTTTAATATTGCCAATCTTTACATCACAATCTCACTATCAAAATACTGCTCTTGAAAATAAATTTGCTGCCTGATTTCCTCTTTTGTAAAAGCCATATTTTCAGGTACAACAACCCATTTTTCTTCCGCATCATCCTTTCTATGAACAACTGCGATAATCTTACCTGTAAATTTGTCGATAGCTCCATCCACACCTAATATATAAGCATCTTGTTCTTCTCCATCCGGCGACATGATACCTTCTACATAGCCGTAATTTATCGGATAATACATATCCTTATGTTCCGGGTGATAGCTTCCCAATGGTCTGTCAATCGTCACAGTCACTGTTCTTCCAATAACAGAATGAATTTCTGCTTGTACCGCTTTAAAGTTTTCTTCCAAGTCCGCTCCTCCATCCAAAACAATCTGTTTACAGAGTAATAATTTCTCCCATTCATCGTGTTTGGCCTTACTTCTCATATCTACACTTCCGGTATCATACTCTTGTGCCCATTGAATAAATTCCATATGATGTGTATACATATCACCGCCTGGCATTATACGCTTTCCAAACCTTTGCTTTTCTCGATTCTTTAATCTTTCAATCCTTGTTTCTGTATCCGTAACAAGCCGCACAACTAATGTAAACATTGGAATTAATTCATCTCCCCAGTCCACTAACGAACCGGAAATGACTACATTTTCATTTTCTGTAATATCTTTTTTCATCAATGCAAGCCGCTCTTCTCGGCTTCTTTTGGTGCTATATTGTGGATTGGTAGGTACCCAGAAGTAATCATCTGTATCCATAAATTTATATCCCAATTCTTCACTGATTTTTCTGCCTAGTGTACTTGTTCCAGATCCTGAAGCTCCATAAATATGTATTACATTTCTCATATTCCAGACACCACCTTATCTAAACCTGCTTTGAAATAAAATGTACTATTTATTTTCCTGGTTTAAGTATATATGGCACCAGCGCTAATGGATATACCTTTACGCACTTTTCTACAAATTTTTAATGCGTTTTAATGCGTGTGAAACGCATTAAAACGCATTAGAAACTCATTGAAAACTCATTAAATTACCTAGAGAAGCCTTTCACTTGCTACATATTTAGCATATCTACCCTTTCCACAAAGCACAATCATACCTTCAATCCGGACGCCTTTACCCAGGATTTGAATTCTGTATTAATGGATTCCCCTTTTTGAAGAATTTTTCAAAATCTGATTTAGTCACTGAATTACCACTCCCTCCCTACTGTTCGAAAACGGTACAGCCTGCAACAGATTTCTGCCTTTCCGTTTTATTTCAAAAGCCGTTCGATTTTTCCAATCAGTTCAACGTCTGCCGGAAGCCACTCCACACTGTAAAGCGTATCCTTCGACAGCCATTTTGCGGCTTCATGCTCTTTCAAAACCAAGTCTCCGCTTTTGATGGTACAGAGAAAACAGTCCATTGACAAATGAAAATCCGGATAATCGTACTCGACTGTATCAATCCATTCCCCGACTTCAATCTCCGTTTCCAGTTCTTCCCGGATTTCTCGTTTCAACGCTTCCTGCGGCGTTTCGCCCAGCTCGATCTTTCCTCCCGGGAACTCCCATCCATCTTTAAATTCACCGTATCCTCTCTGAGTTGCAAATATCTTTTCACCATCTTTGATGATGGCAGCTACTACTTTTATTGTTTTCATTGTCATCCTGCTTTCTTTATAGTTCACCTGAATTTACGATATAGTCATAAATATCACTGCGTACCGGCACATCAAGACGATACAAAATTTCAAAGGCATCGTCATTGGTAGAATCCATATGAATTGCTTTTGGCTGGCCCTCCGCAAATATTTCACCCAAAAAGTAAAATTCCTTTGCTTCGTTGTCATCTTTATTCTTTCTTACGAACAGAAAAATCCGATTGTCCTTCTCGCATTCTCCCACCTTGTAAATATGTACCGCGTCCATGGATGTCACCTTTCTTGGATGCTTTGACAAGGCAATTAACGTATTTTCGGAGACAAAACGGTCCTCGTATGCAATCGCATCTTCCGCTTTTTCGTAATTAATGAATACCGGCAATGTCTTTGTGGAAGCATCATAATAATATCCACCAATATTCTGGGCATTCAAATTTCGCTCCCAATTTAAAAGTCTGCACACATCTTCGTACGTATATTTCTGATATAACTGGAAATTTGTATCTTTATACGGCTGCGCATAATTCTCCTCATATCGGTCAATTCCAAAATCAATCAGTTCCTGGATCATTTCCCGAAATACTGGATTTTGCAGATCCTGATTGAAAGAATCCGAAAGCCGATAATCACCATTTTCCAGTTTTTCAATCAAAACACAATCTGAATATTTTTCACGCTCTGCTTCTTTTGGAAACTGATTGGTCAAATTGCGGACTACCGATCGTTCCACCTCGTCCGATAATGGAAGCTGATATTCTTTTCTAAGTACGCGATCATAATATTTAAGAATCCGGTTCTGCTCTCGGATCAGATTTTTCAAAAGGATCAGCTCATGGACCCGCTTGTACAAAACTATTTTTCTCGAAAAATATTCCACGACCTTCTGCTCTTTTTCTGTCAGTTCCACCTGATAGTCTTTTTCATATTTCTTCAAAAATTGATAGTAAGATCCAAACTTATCGAATATCTTGGTAATGTCAATGGAACCGTATTCTTTAAACTCCCGAATTGTCGGAATTCGCCCCAGTTTATATTTCAGCGCCTGATAGGATTCCTTTAAAAGCTTCACGTCATTCGTCCGGGCGGCATCAATCGAGGCATAAATCCGCTTTCTGGAAATCGCATCAAAATGAATGGTAGAACTTCCCGGGATGACACGTGTTCCTTCCTGTACATAACGCCGCATTACGTCTTTATTGTAGCTTCGGTCACCGGACAGCGCAATCGGAATCATAAAATTATTCATATAATTTCCGATAAAGTCCAGGATCACCACATACTCTTTTCCTTCGCTTTTTCTCAGTCCCCTGCCTAATTGCTGAATAAAGACAACCGGCGACTCCGTTGGTCTCAGCATGATAACCTGGTTAATTTCCGGCACATCCACCCCTTCATTAAAAATATCGACAGTAAAAATATAATCAATCTGCTGCGACTCATCCACATCATCTGTCAGTCCGTGGATCACCTGCTCTCGCCTGTCCTGACTGTCTTCACCCGTCAAAACCTCCGTCCGATATCCCCGCCGATTGAATTTTCGGGACAATTCCTTCGCCTCATCCTTTCGGCTACAAAATACAAGTCCTCTGACACGGTCGCCGCTATATCCATAGTACTCTGCTTTTTCGATGACATAATTCACCCGATCGTCCGATACCAGTTTTGCAAAATTACGGATTCCCGTGTTGTCGTCAAATACTTCTCCATCCACTTCCAGATCCGTAATTCCAAAGTAGTGGAATGGACATAACAAGTCTTCTTCCAAAGCCTGCTGCAAACGAATTTCATATGCAATATTGTGATCAAAAATCGAGTACACATCGTACTGATTTGTATCCGGGCTGGCCGTCATTCCAAGCCAGAACTTTGGCTCAAAATATCGCAAAATCCGTTGATAGCTTTCTGCCCCGGCATGGTGACACTCGTCCAGAATAATGACATCAAATTCCTGCGGTTCAAATTTGGTATAAATCTCCTCTTTTGACATCATCTGCATGGTAGCAAACAGAAACTCTGCATCCAGTTCCTTTCGCGAACCTGATAAGAGCCCGTATGTTCTGGAATTTCCAAACACTTTCCTGTAGCTTTTGATCGTCTGCTTTGCGATCTGTTCCCTGTGTACCAAAAATAATACTCTTCGCGGATTCATTTCCCTCAGAGCAAACGCAGAGGCATAAGTCTTTCCGGTTCCCGTTGCACTCAAAAGCAAGGCTCTCTTGATTCCTCTATGCCACATTTCCATGACATGTTCTACGAACACAGCCTGCATCTTGTTGGGCTGTAATGTATATTGATCCAGCTCCACAATCTGCTCTTTTAACGCCTGCTGTTTTTGTTCTCTGATAAGTTTATTCTTCATATATTTCTCTGTATAATCCGAAATAAACTCATCATAAGACTGCGACTGCGGGTCATTCCACAAATCCTGGAATTCCTCAAGTACTTCTCGTGTATATTCCCCATTGATTGTCGAAACAATCTTGGTATTCCACTCCTTGCTTCTCGTAATCGCGCTCAACGTCATATTGGAACTACCGATAATCATCCGGTAAATCTCTTCTTTTTTGAAGATGTATCCCTTGGTGTGGAATCCCTTGCTCTGGGATTTAATACGAAACATCTTCAATTCTATATTTTTCAGTTCCGCCAACTTTTTCAAGGCTTCCGGTTCACTAAACATCAGATAGTCCGTCGTGAGAAATTTCCCGGGAATTCCCTTTTTCTCCAGCTCTTCCAGCGTTTGAAGCAATGGTGTGATCCCACTCTTTGTAACAAAGGCAACACTGATCTGAAATTCATCACATTCTGACAGTTCTCGCTCAATAGAAACCAGCACCTTTTTCCCAAGCTTCGGATTATTGGAAACAAATTCCGGGCGATATGCAAGATTGGAATGATTGCCCGCATCCAGGAAAGCGGTCGTATAGCCTTGTAAAAGTAACTCTGTCTGGTTGATTTTCATTTGTGACCTCGTAAATTCTGTTTTGATCTTTGTGATATAATTTTAGTATAACACACGGCGAATTCAATTGGAAATTCTCATGACAAATTGATCGCTGAATTGTATACTGTAGGTAACTGGAGCTTTATTCAGATATGATTTGATAGATTGATCTGTGATGCTTAATTTTACCAAACAGCTATAGGCAAGTCTATTTTTATGGAAAAGCTGAAAGCGTTGCGTGGTAAAAACAGCAGATAACCGTTACGATTACCTGCCATTTTTCTCTCCATGCGACTTCCCGCATATTTTATATATTCCACAAACTTCCATCCGGCATCAGATAGAGATTTCCCTTTTCTACGCAAAGTTCTTCCCCGGTCTCCATATCTATCGTCACTACATATTCATGATAAACCGGATCTTCCACCCACCGCGAAAGAAACAGCACATTGCCGTCCCTGCAGATCATGCTTTCGTTGTCCCCGATCGGAAACTTCTTTTTTACCGGCCAGATTGCCTCATATTCGTTATGCGTCTGCCTTCCCAATATCCACGGAGTCATCTCCAGTTTCAGATTATAACAGTCCTCCACTTCATCCAGATCCATGGAATGCAGGATCTCCGGCTTTGCCCCGGGAATATAAGTGTAGATTAGAATTTTCCTCAAAGAAAAATCTACCGCCAGAATTCCAAAACGATCTTTGTCCCAAACCGGATTTTCATAATAGACATGTTTCTTTTTGGGGAAGGGATGGTACACTGCCCCGTCAGGATAATGAAAAAAATAAGGGCAATTACCCGGAAATTCTTTCCCTTCTTTCTCCATCATTTCCGCATCAAACAGATCGCATACATCTTCCTCAAAGGCAACTCCCAGATACCATTCCTCCGAACCTTCCACACGTTCCACATACATCTCGGGAGTCATGAATTTTTTTATTTTCATAGAATACCTCTCCTTTCTCATGCCATTATCCTCAAATTTACTTCATACTAGCATGGCACGATTCGGCCCTCAAGGAAGAGATCTGTAATTATTTCTTAATGTTTTTAAAAGCTCCATATCCTATACTTTTTCTATTTGTTTCTTACCATCCTAATAAAGTTTTCGATAAATCTTCTCCAGATCGTCAGCCCCGAATTTCACATAGCTCTGTCCCAGTAAACGCTGCTGTGATTTCTCCACACTCTCGGCAAAACTTCGGATTTCTTCTTCTTTCATGCCGTATTCGTGAAGCGGTGTCCTCCGGACCAGGCCATCCAGCAATTTTTCAATCTCCTTGTAAACCATATCAGGTTCACACGAAAAAATTTCCGCCAGAAATGTATTCAGCTCCAAGATTCCTCCATCTGGATCTGTTTCCTGATATGCCTGGAATACCGCTGTCAGGAACTGATAATTGGCCTCTCCGTGTGTCACATGGTAAGTTCCGCTAAGCGGATAGGACATAGCATGCACTGTTCCTGTTCCGGCAATGGCAAAGGAAATGCCTGCAAGATCACTGGCTATCAGAAAGTCTTCAAACAATTCCTCTCTGCTGTCTGGTCCTTTCTCTTCCAACATACGGAAGCCCTTGAGAAAAATCTGCATAGCCTCTTTTGCAAACATCCGTGTATACAATGTACTTTTCGGCGATACATAGGACTCGATAGCATGGATCAGGGCATCAATCGCACTCGTTACAAAAAAGTGCCATGGCAGTTTCCCGAGAAGTTCCGGAATAAGCACCGCCTGATCCGGATACATCTCCTCACCGGCCAGTCCCAGCTTTGTCTGAAGAGCTGTCATCTCCGCAATAGATACATTTGACACCTCCGCACCAGCCCCACAGGTCGTCGGCACAGCAACCAAGGTCCGTATCTTTCTGACCGGCACCTTCCTTTGATAATATTCCGCAGCTTTTGCCTCTCCATCCAGCACCAGGATCTTTGCCATATCAATCACTGCTCCGCCGCCGATCGCAATAACCCTTTTACAATCCGTTCTTCTGAAATCTTTTAACAGAGCATCCACCATCAGATCTGTAGGTTCGCCCTGTCCGTATTCGCTTTTAAAATGTACAACAGCACCGCTTGATCGAAGTTCTTGAAAATAAGTCTCAAATACTGACTGACTCGTAAAAACAAAGTCTCCTTCTCCAATCTGAAACTCCTTTATAAATTCACTCGCTTTTTGATATTTGTATACTTCCGTAATTTCCTGAAATAATTTCATCCTCTGCTCTCCTTCCAAATAGTCCAGTCCGGCAATCCCTGATTCCCGTTTCATCTGGTCATCTTTTAATCTATTTTTGATATATTCTCATTTTATCACAAAACACGGTCAGCTACACAGACAGCTTCTTTAACATACTCTCCGTCCTTTTCTCTATCAGAAAAATACAATTATTAACTAAAACTTCCCACACCAATACGGTGTGTTGAACCTTGAAAATTCAATATTTCAGCCAATAAAAAAGGCATAAACCTGTCCCGTTTGGTATAATGGAATTGACGAAA
>NZ_JACJKH010000025.1 GCF_016900655.1 Drancourtella massiliensis | reverse complement strand
ATGGCCTGCGAAACCAATATCATTATAGCATAGGAGTTTTTTAGTACTCTAGGTAACGCTACGGCTTTGCCTCGGCCCCCATTTCAAATGGGGGATATATATATTATTCATTATTTTTCAGGTCTGATTATCCGAGAAGCTTCTCTGCAAGTTCTGTCATGATTGTTGCTGCTTTTGCAAAATCACTGTACTTTGTAAACTCTACCGGGCAGTGGCTTCTTCCGTCTTTGCTCGGTACGAAAAGCATAACTGTCGGAAGAACCTGACCGATCTCAAGCGCATCATGTCCGGCTCCGCTTGGAAGGTATTTGTAGCTGTATTCGTGCTGCTTGCAGCTTTCTTCCATAATTCCAAGCATCTCCTGAGAAAGATCAACCGGTGTGATTACCAGTTTTGTCTCGATATCATAGCTTCCGCCCATTGCTTTTACTTCTCTGTCAAGTGCGGCGCGGATCCGGTTTGCAATATCATTGATATTGTCATTATTCTTGGAACGGATATCTACTGTAAACTGACATTCTTCCGCAACGATATTCATGCCTCCCGGAACCGTATTGATATATCCTACTGTGGAAACCGTACCGTCTGCTTTTTCTCTTGCCCAGTCCGCAATTTTGGAGATAACTTTTGTAGCTGCATCTACAGCGTCCATTCTCATATCCATCGGGGTAGTTCCTGCATGATCGGATCTTCCGTGCACGGTTACCATGTAACGCTGAATTCCTACGATACAGTCGACAAGTCCAAGTTCAATGTTCTCTGCGTCCAGAACAGGTCCCTGCTCAATGTGTGCTTCCAGAAAATATCCGATAGATCCATCCGGCCACTTTGCGTCTCCGATCTTTTCCGGATCCAGTCCGTATCCTTTCATGGCATCATAAATGGAAATACCGTCAGTGTCTTTGAATTTTTTGCAGTATTCTACATCTCTGTGTCCAAGCATTGCTCCGGATCCGAAATATCCGGTACCAAAACGCATTCCTTCTTCATCGCAGAAACCTACAACCGCAAAGTTTCTCTTCGGAGTAATGCCTTTTTCTTTTAACTGTCTTGCAACCTCAACCGCGCAGATAACGCCGGCAATACCATCATAGTCCCCGCCGTTTACAACAGAATCATAGTGAGAGCCCATCATAACGCACGGAAGAGAAGGATCTTCCCCTTTCATAATTCCGATTACGTTTCCTGCTGCGTCTTCACGGACTTCCAGGCCTGCTTCTTCCATCAGTCCCTTCAGATATTCCGCCGCTTCTCTTGCCTCTTTTGTGAACGGCAGTCTTGTACAGCCCTCTCCCGGTGTCGCTGTATACTGTTTCAAGTGTTCCAGATTCGCGGCAATTCTTCCTGTTACTTCTTCAATGCCCATAAATGATTCCTCTCTTTCTTTTTATTTTTTGGATTTTTTTAAGCGTTGATATATATGTACTTCAATCGGAGAATACAGCATTGCTGCTGCTGTCATAACGAAACCGACTGAATATAACATACTGTTGTCTGAATGCAGGCCTGTCAGCATGAGCACAAATGCTGCCATGATAACACAGAATGCAATCGTCAGACGTCCTGCTCTTGTCCGAAAAAATTTCTGTTCTTCCATGCTTCTCCTCCTTCTACAGGCTTGTCAGCGCAAATACCAGTACACCGATCACTACAGCCGCAGGAACTGTAATTACAATAATCTTCTTCAGTACCTTGCCTTCGCTTCCAAGAATATTGGCTGTCGTAGTCCCGAGAATAATATTACTCGGGCTGATAGCGCTTCCGATGGATCCTCCTGCTGTCTGCGCTCCCAGAACAATGGACGGATCTACATGAAGCAGATTTGCCGTTGTCGACTGGAATCCTGCAAACAGAATGTTGGAACTCATGTTGCTTCCTGTCATAAAGGAGCCGAGAAGTCCGATAAACGGGGAAAGAATGACGTAGACTTTTCCCAGCACATTTGCGATACCATTAGCCAGAACCTCTGTCTGCCCCGTACCTGCCATAATCTTTGACATAATAACCAGCCCGATGATTGCCATTCCGGACGGCATGGTCATGGACACGGCTCTGATAAAAATTCTTCCGATTCCTCCTTTTTTGATCCATCCTTTTTTCCGGTAATAGATCATTCCCGCCAAAGAGGAAATAAGAAGAAACATACTTGCGTGAGTAAATGGCGATAACGGTGAAAAGCTCTCCACCGCTTCATTTACATATCCGTATCCTGTCACTGTTTCCGGAAATGAAAATCCAATCTGTATGCGGCCCAGAAACGTATGCACCGGTTCCACCAGAAGAACAACCAGCGCAATTACCGAAAGCAGGAAATACGGAACAAACGCCTGAACAAGCGTCATGCCTTCCGGCTTCTCCCCATCTTCCTGTGCGGCAGTTTTTCTTTCCATAATCTGACTTTCTTTTACATTCCATTCATTGCGAAAAGCAGGCAGCCTGCCCAGCATCAGGATAATAATCAGGGAAATACATGCCGGCACAAAGCATGCAATTGTTGTATTTACCTGAGTCAGCAGCAGCTCACCTCCGCCTTGAATCACGGAAATCAGAGCAACTGCAAGAATTCCTTTTCTTATTGCCTTTCCTTTTCCATAAAACCAGCAGATTGTTACGCCGATGATCAGATTCCAGACCCAGATAAAAACAGCGGCCCATAATGCAGTAACCAGATACTCTCTGCTCCCGGTAGTCAGCCCGGCGCTCATTCCCAGCGCATCCCATGCTGCTGCCAGTGTTCCAAAAGTATTTCCCCAGGACTGTCCAAGAAGCGGAATAATAACCGCCCACATCGGCTTTACTCCGATTCCGATCAGCAGCGGCGCTCCCACCGCTACCGGAACCCCGAATCCTGTAATTCCCTGAAGAAAGCTTTCGAAAATCCATCCCATCGCCAGGATCAGCAGGAGCTCATTCGGGAGCAGCTTTCTCATGCCGTCCCGAATGACAAGAAATGCATGGGTCTCATTTCCCACCTGATACAGCAGTACTGCTGTCCATACAATAATCAGAATCGTCAGTGCATTCCAGATTCCCTTGCTTCCTTCCGAAACAATCACTTTCAAATCTGCCTTGTAAAATACAATGCCTGTAAACACGGTAATGGCAAGCCCGATCGGAGCCGCATCGGTCGCGCCCCACTGAAACCTGATCATCAGTACCAGAAGTACAATGATCGGCAGACATGCCAGAACCCACATAAAAAGATTTACCGGTATATTCATGCTTTCTCTCCTAAACTGTCTTACGCTTCAGCGCAATCTTTTTATTGATGGATTACCGTACCTGTTTTTCCGGCAATACCTTCTGCTGCTTTATCCAGCAGTGTAATCAGTGTCTTACGTCCTTCTCCGGACTTTGCAAACCGGATCGCAGCCTCTATTTTCGGCAGCATCGATCCTTTTGCGAACTGATTTTCTTCAATATATTTTTCAGCCTGATCTACCGTCAGATCAGACAGCCATTCCTGATCCGGTTTCCCGAAATTAATGGCAACTTTTTCCACGGCAGTCAGAATTACAAGATAATCCGCGCCGATTTTAGATGCCAGAAGGCTGCTTACATTATCCTTGTCAATGACAGCATTGACACCTACGAGTTTTCCTCCCTGGTTGATTACCGGAATTCCGCCGCCCCCGCATGTAATAACAATATGTCCGGCATTCATAAGTGTCCGGATTGTTTCCAGTTCGCGGATTCTTTTCGGCATCGGGGAGGCTACCACAATACGGTATCCTCTTCCGGCATCTTCCATGCAGCGGATTCCTTTTGCTTCTCTTTCTTCGGCTTCTTCTTTTGTAAGAAATCTTCCGATCGGTTTCGTCGGATTTCTGAACGCTTCGTCGTTCTCATCTACTTCCACCTGAGAAAGAATTGTAGATACTTTTCCATCAATATTTCTTTTAAATAATTCATATTTGATTGCATTCTGCAGATCTATTCCAATATATCCCTGGCTCATTGCCACGCTTGTCGGAAGCGGAACTTTCTTGGAATCCACCTGATCTTTGTCAAACTCATCCATGGCATTCTGAATCATTCCGACCTGAGGCCCGTTTCCATGAGTTACAATCATCTGATATCCTTCTTCTGCAAGATCTACAATCACTTTCGCCGTCTTGGCGACAGCCTCTTTCTGTTCTTCTACATCATTGCCGAGGGCGTTTCCGCCCAGGGCAATTACAATCTTTTTTGCTTCCATCGCCGACTTCCTTTCCGGCTTTATTTTGAAGTATAGCCAAGTTTCTTTGCGTATGCAGCAACTGCTTTTTCAAAACATTCAATCGGAGGATGTACTGTTCCTGCTCCGATCTGTCCGTATCCTGCAATTTTATGCGCAATACCTGTATTGATAACCGGGGTAATGCCTTTCTCCACAACGAGTCTTGCATCAATTCCAAGGCAGATTCCCTGGAAGTTCCAGTTCGGAATAATAAAGTTCGGATTTCTGTCGATAGTAATTTCTGTCATTTCCGTACTTGTACGAAGTGCATCTTCATATCCGCCGGCTCCTACAAATCTCGTAACAGCAGGGGCCGCAATCATCGCCATTCCTCCGACACCAAATGTTTCTGTAATTGCGCTGTCACCCATATCCGGACATGCATCTTCTCCATCATATCCTGTAAAATACAGTCCCTGAGGTGTGTTGACCGGACCTGTAAACCATTCGTCTCCCATGCCGGCAATCCGGATTCCAAACTCGTAACCGTTTCTGCACATCGCAGTTACAATGGTTCCTTTTTCGATCGTACGTGCCGCATCCATAACAGCTTTTCCGGTTGCCATCATGATGTTCAGGAAGAACTGGTCTGTATCGGAAAGGAACTTAATCACATCATAGCGATCTTTATCATCCATTTCCATCTTTGTAATAGTCGGCGCAACTTCCTTTAAGAACGCAAGGGAAGCTGCAATGTTCCTCTGATGGAATTCATCTCCCATCGCAATCGCTTTTGCGATCAACGGATTTACTGCAATACCTCCAAGCTCACGGATTGCCTTTCCAAGTGTCGGCCCAAGAATATCTCTCATCCAGCGGAGACGGTCTACTACTTCTTCTGAATATGCTCCAAACCGAAGTACTTTTCCGATACCTTCGTTCATTGTACAGTATGCTTCATTTCCATCTGTCATGTTCTTGACAACGAAAACTGCCATGTTCGGGGACGTAATACCGCCCATCGGTCCTACCGCCTTCACATGGTGGCATGGAATAAACCGGATTTCCCCTGATTCCAGAAGTTTTCTTGCATCCGCTTCATTATCCGCCCACTCTTCAAAAAGAACTGCTCCCACACAGGAACCCTGCATTGGATCCGGCATGTTCTCATACGCAACCGGCGGTCCTGCATGTAAAATCACTTTTCCTTCATTCATTTCCGGAATCACGTCTTTTGCTCTGACATTATCGATAATTACCGGCTGGCTGGCAACCACTTTCGCAATAACCTCCCGGTTCGCTTCATCAATATCCAGACCTTCATAGTGACGCAGGAAGTTGAGTGTTCTGATTAATTCTACATTTCCTCCTGCCGGCGGCATCCAGTCATATTGTACAACCTGACATCCGAACTGTTCTACGACTTCCGCAAAGCTCTTCAGACCGATGTTGATGATCTTCGGTTTCTCGGAAAGAAGCGCGCGAAGCTTTTCAGATGGTACTGCCTTTTCTGCTTCTACTGCCTTCTTCGGACGTACTTCCTTAACCGGTTCCGTGAAATCTCTTCCGACAGCCCGGATTGCTGTCCGGCATGCAAGTTTATTGTTTTCACAGACAATTACGCCTGCTTCTTTTAATTTACGTACAGCCTCATCATATCCCTGATAGTCTCTTCTTGTCCCGCAGACAGTCGCAATAAAGAACACTTTCCTTCCTGCTGCATCAGCCTTTGCTTTCAGCTCTTTAATCGTAGGAAGAAGAGCTCCTGCCATATCCTCATGAGATCCGTATCCAAGCATAATATCAAGGAGAACGGCTCCTGTGCTCTCGTCATCAACCGCTTCCTGCATGCATTCAATCCGTTTCGCAGGGTCAATCATCGGATGAGGTTTGCCCTGAGTATAAGCGTCATCCCCAAGATCCACAACAACATTGCCATCCAGCTGAAGCATATATCCTTCGATATCTTCCGGCGGTACTTTCACATCCATCGCATCTTTGATCAGCATGGCAGCTTCATTTGCCAGAGTTCCGCCTGAATAATATGCCTTGATCGTCTTTCCGTCTTCCGCCTTGTAAAACGTAGTTTCATCCACATCCGCAACAGCTTCCGGAATCTCCGTTCCTCTCACCAGCCCCACTGCCAGTCTTGCCGCCTCATCCAGTGTATACGCATGGTAGAAGTTTTCTTCATGGTATTCCGGTTTTTCGCCTACAAACAATGTGACAACCGGTTTGCTGAAATTACTCAATCTTGCGGCAATTTTGTCACGGACTTCTTTTGCCGGCGGTTTGGAAACAATGATGACAACCTTCACCGCGTCATCATCTTCCATTGCGTCAATCATATCCATCATAGTGATTCCGCCTACCGCTGCATTCAGATCTCTTCCTCCGATTCCGATCGCGTTGGTTACACCTTCACCAAGACGGTCGATAATTGTTGTCAGTTCCTGAATTCCCGTGCCTGATGCTCCGATAATCCCAATAGAACCAGGCGCTACATTATTGGTAAACGCAATCGGAACGCTCTGAATAATGCCGGTGCCGCAGTCCGGTCCCATTACAGCCAGCCCTTTTTCATGTGCTTTCTTTTTCAATCTGACTTCGTCCTCAAGTGTCACGTTGTCGCTGAACATGAATACGTTCATTCCTTCATCAAGCGCGCGGTCTGCTTCGAGAGCTGCATAGGCACCAGGAATGGAAATCACAGCCAGGTTTGCATCCGGAAGCTTCTGGAGCGCCTTGTCCCATGATTTCACGCTTTCTGTTCCCTTTTTTTCACCGCTTTCCGCGGACTGCTGGCGGAAAAACTCTTCTGTTTCTTCCATAATTGTATCCAGAAGGCTGTCATCATCAATATCCGCTACAACAACCATATCATTCGCTGTTGCTGCCATAAGTTCCTCTGTGTCCAGCCCGCTTTGTTTGAAAATATCCTTGTTGGCAGGCGTTGCCATCATGATGGAAACCTTTTTGACTCCTTCAATCGCTGATATCTTGTTGGTCAGAAGCATCAGCACAACAGAGTCATGATAGCTGCCTTTTTTTACTACTGTTTTTAACATGTCTTTCTCTCACTCCTATTCTGCAAATCTGTTTTTATGATCATATCGATTGTAGTGGATATCATCGCTTTTCAGGTATTCATAAATAGAATCTACGATCTCAATACCGCCCGTCTTGTATGCTTTTTCTTTTCTCATCTGCGCACGTTCTCCCGGATAATACACTTTATCATATCCGTCGGCTGTCGGCATTGCGTTCAGCTCATCACAGGTTGCGGACATATTTCTCTTAAATGTTTCAAGTCCCACAAAGCGTTCCGGGTCCATCACGATATGCATCTGTCCAAGCTCTCTTCCCTTGGAGCAGTCATGGTACATGGAGCTGACATGCTTTCCAAACGGAACTCCTGTCATGATACCGGAGAAAATATCTACCATCATCATCAATCCGTATCCCTTTGCTCCGGCAATCGGAAGGAGGGCATTCACCTTGTTCGGATCAGTTACCGGATTTCCCTTCTCATCTACCGCCCAGTTGTCCGGGATAGATTCTCCTCTGGATCTCTTATCCAGGATCTTGCCCCAGGCCTGTACAGTAGTTGCCATATCGAAAACTACTGTCCGGTCATCTGCTGTCGGCGCCGCAAAAGAAATCGGGTTGGTTCCATAATAAGGTTCTGTTCCTCCCGGAGGTACTGCCATCGGATCAGACTGGCAAAAAGAAATCGCAGCCAGATCGTTTTTTGCCGCCATCTCCGTGTAGTAACCGATAGAACCACTATGAGAAATATTACTGATACCGATAACGGCAATTCCGTTCTTCTTTGCCATCTCGATCGCTATGTCCATTGCCTCTTTTGCTGCTGCATATCCGCATCCATTGTCTCCGTCAAACATACCGGAACATGGACCTGTTTCCTTAAATGTGAAATTTGGATTCGCGGTAATGCCGCCTTTGGCAATTCTTTCACTGTAGTATTCCACTCTCACTGCTCCATGAGAATGATAGCCTCTCTCATCGGACCATGTCATAACTTCTGCCGCAATATCAGCATGCTTTTCGTTCAGTCCGGCTTTCATCAGCTTGTTTTTCATCAGGCCTTTCAATTCTTCTCTGGATAATTTCATTTTTCCATCTCTCCTTAACTATTCGTTCCCTTCTTAAAACTGATAGCATTATTATCCCAATTTACCGGGGATTTTTCAAGCGGAGAACTAGATAAACACCAAAAACATTTTTATCTAGTTTTGTATAATTTGTCTCATTTTTATCAATTATTTTCCAATTCTATGTACTTTCAGACAAGAAGTTCTTTCATCCGGTTAAAATCCCTTGTGTTATTGCCCAGTTTTTCCGTCTCTCCTGCTTTTTTTTGCACATCCTTTATGAGATAAAATGAAATCGGCATTATCCAAAATGGATAATGCCGATTTCTGCGCAAACATTCTATATAAAACTATTAAGGAATAACTTACCGTCATCTGCTGATTAGAGCTGTACGTCTCTGTTGCAGTCTTTTGAGTAGATGTAAATCAGATCCTCTTCTTTACCTACACCATAGCATGCCTGAGGGCAGTAGCTGTCCATGAATACATAATCGCCCTTCTTTAACGGAATCCAGTCATCACCGATTCTGTACATTGCCTTTCCCTGAAGGAAGTACATACCATGCTGCTGAATATGAGTCTCAATATATCCATGAGATCCGCCCAGTTTGAATTTCAGAAGATGCATGTTCATATCAAATCCAAAATCTCCTGCTGCCGGAAGGAAATCTTTGCTGTGGCAGTTTTCCATTCCTTCATATGGCATCCACGGTGTGTCATTAATATTGGCTACAACTGTATGAGCGCTGTATCCCTCTACCGCCTCATATCTACGTTTGTATGCAAACAGTGTAGCGTCCTGTGCACCTGCGTTTTTAAATGCGATTGTATTTCCTGCCGGAGAATAGATGTATCCGCCGGCTGTCAGAGTTGCCTCTTCATCTGCGTTTTTCACAGTAATGCTTCCTTCTACCACATAGATGAAAGATTCGATGCCTTCTCCTCCAAATGCAGGATTGCTTCCATTTTCATGTACTGTGATCAAGTAATCCGCAAAAGTTGCTCCCATAGCCGGAGATCCAAGAATGGTCACATCACAGTTCTCATATCCCGGGATTGCATTTTTTACAATTCCGTCTGGTTCAATTACTGCGTAGCTTCCCATTTTTACAACGGATCTTGTATTAAGAAGATCTTCGCGATATCCTGTCTGACCATTTAAATAGCTCATAACATATCCTCTCTTTCACTTTATTTGGACCGTTCAGTCTTTATGATTTTATTATTACAATTCTTTTTCCCTTTTTCAAGCAAAATATCAGATAAAATACCTGCCGTTTTTTATCCAGTTTTGCCCTGTTTTTCTTCCACAGGAGCTCTGACTTCCTTCCCGATCCCAGTAAACAGACACTGTCTGTCATTCATAAATCCTACATCTCCATACCATCATCTTAAAATCAGCAATATAGTTGTTGGGTATCAAAATACGTGCTAAACTAATCATAGCGGTTTACGTATTTATGAAGCAGGTTCCTGTGCACCAGTCCGGCTGTACGCTGTAAATACCAAAACTGCTGTTTTTTCAAAACATCGAAATCATCTGCCCTGCATCAGCAGCTGTGCCGGATGCGGGCAGAAATTCCAATATAACAAAAGAAAGGATCGTTAATATGATATCGATAAAAGAACTCGAAACAAAAGGCAGCGCATTTCCGGTCCGTGCCGTTGTCTATACGAATCCATCTGTCGAACCCAGGGCCTGTATTCTCTATTTCCACGGAGGCGGGCTTCTATATGGACACGCGGAAGATCTTCCTTCCCTGCATCTGCAGAGACTGACCGAAGCCGGCTACCCTGTCGTTTCTTTTGAGTATCCTTTGGCTCCGGCCGCAAAGCTGGACACCATTTTGGCATGCGTATGCAGTTCCATCAATCATTACCTGAATCACTGGCAGGAATATGTCCCGAAAAGACTTCCATATGTTCTTTTTGGCCGTTCTGCCGGAGCATATCTCTGCCTGACCGCTGCCGCCCACGGAAAACTTGATGAAAAACCCGCAGGAATCCTGTCCTACTATGGCTATGGATTTCTCTGTGACCATTGGTACGAAACACCCAGCAGTTACTACTGCTCTCTCCCGGCAGTTTCCGAAGCCTGTCTGGATGCTATTCCAAAAGAAATCCATACTTCCGGAGATCTGGATACCCATTACAGTGTCTATGTATATGCACGGCAGACAGGAAAATGGAAATCGCTCATCTACGAAGGACGCGAAAAATTCTTTTATCTGGATTACTCTCTTCGTACCATCGATACACTGCCGTGCCCTCTTTTCACCGCACACAGTATCGGGGATACTGATGTTCCTTATGAAGAATTCACTGCCCTCTGCAGCCGGTATAATCCGGTCCGATATATTTCAGCCGGAAACATCCACGACTTTGACCGGGATGAGAAATCGCCGGAGACCACAAAACTGTTGGACGAAACAATTGCTTTTCTGAAAACCATAGAGTAAACCGCAAAAGGGGGATATAAAAAGGGACTATCTATTTCCCGATAGCCCCTTTAACAGCTGATTCTGTCTATTTGATTTTCTTTACAAATTCTCCAACGCCTTTTTCCGCAACAATTTTGCCGTCTTCTGCTACAATATTTCCTCTTACGATTGTGCATACCGGAAGACCTTTTCCTTTCATTCCTACAAAAGCGGAAATTTTGTTAACATAAAGCAGCGAATCACTTGTGATTTCCCACTCTTTTTCCGGATCGATGATAATCATATCCGCATCAAAGCCTACACGGATATCACCTTTCTTGCCATAAATTCCAAATGCTTCTGCCGGTTTCTTTGCCATTGCGTTTGCAAGAACTGTCGGACATACATTACGTTTTACGCATCCTTCATAGAAGCTTACCTGGACACCGCTCTGGATTCCGCTGATTCCGCCCCATACGTCAAATACATTTTCGATCTTTGTTCCAAGAATTTCATTATATTTTTCATCATAGGAACACGGAGAATGGTCGCTTGCGATTCCGCTGAATGTACCGTCTTCTACATAGCTCCAGAGTCTGTCTACTTCTTCCTGAGAACGGAGCGGCGGCGCACATTTGAACATTGGTCCGTTCTTGAGCACATCCTGATCTGTCATGCTCAGATAGTGAGAACATGTCTCGGCCGTAATATCATAGCCTTCCTGCTGTGCTTCTTTAATTTTCTGCGCAACATCCGGACTGCTGACGTGACAGATATGTGCTTTACACCCTGTTGCTTTTGCAAGTTCAATAATATCAACTGTCGCAAGCATTTCTGCGGCAACCGGTCTGGAATCCAGGAACCCCTGCCAGTCAAGGCGTCCTTCTTCTTTCATACGCTTTTCCAGCCATTTAATTGTTGAAAAATCTTCGCAGTGGAATCCGGCTCTTCCGCCAAATTCCTTAATAATGTTCATTGCCTCGTAAGCCTGTCCATACGTCAGCGGAGAGTAATCCGGAGAAACAGGTCCGATGAAAGATTTAAATGCCACGCATCCTTTCTCGTCAAGCCCTTTCAGATCCTGGAAGTTATCCGGAATCAATCCGCCCCAGAAGCAGTAATCTACATATGCGTTCGGGTCGACTTTCGCGATTTTCTTTTCCATAATTTCTGCCGTTGTCATAGCCGGTTCATTCTGGAGCGGCATGTCGATAATTGTAGTATATCCACCTACTGCCGCGGCTGCTGTACCGTGTTCGTAATCTTCACGCCATTCATAACCCGGATCATTCAGATGTGCATGAGTATCAATTGCACCCGGGAATACATAACCCCCTTTTGCATCCACAGTTCTGGAAGCTTCCGGTTCCTCTCCGGCAAGAAGAATTGCCGCGATTTTTCCGTCCTTCACCGCTACGTTCCCTTCATAAACAGCCTCTGCAGTTACAATTTTTCCGTTCTTTACCAATAAATCATACATGTCTTTTTCCTCCTTTTACATTAAGATCATGCTGTTTTAATCTGCCGCTTTATCCTTATTCATGACTTTATTCAGGATATAGTAAACCAGTCCGGCCGGGACAAGGCTGATAATCCAGGAAATATCCAGGAAAATAATACCTACAACAGCTCCCACTGCAACACCGATAATGGCCGCCAGATTAATTCCTCTGTACGGTCCGTCCGGATTATAATAGTTTTTCAATGTTACTTTCTGTCTGTTATTAATATAGTAATCAACAACAAGAATCGCAAAAATCGGTCCAAGAACAGCGCCTGAAACTAGTACAAAAATATTCAGTCCTGCCGCCGAGGAGTCTTTGACCAGTTCCCAAGGGAATGTCACATAAGCAAGAAGTCCGATAATGATCGCACATTTCTTAACCGGAAGTTTTGCCAGCTCTGCCAGGACATAAATAGGCGGAAGTGCATTATTCAGCATATTAACAGTAACAACACCGAATACAATACCTAAAAGCGTAATAACCGTAATCACTTTGTTCGGCATGATGTAGGCAAATCCAACAATCGGGTTTGCTATTCCTGTTACGCTTGTAACCAGAAGACCGATGATTCCCATAAATACCACAGAAGGAACCATCGCAAATCCATATGCTGCACAGCGGGTTCCTGCGCCGTATCCCGGCTTCAGCTCTCTTACAGAGTCTCCGATATTTACAAGCAGCGCGCAGTTGGATCCGATGAAAGCTGTAATCGCTCCCCAGAACGGAAGTCCCCAGGATCCTTTTTTGTTTACCACTTCTGTTACAACGTCTCCATGCATGCTCAAAATCGTAATCAATGCATAGATCAGGGCAAGAATAACAACCGCACCGCCGATGTTGTTGATAATCTTAATTCCCTGGAATCCTTTTGCTGAAAGCACAATCTGAAGTGCCTGGAACAGGATGAACCATAATACAATATTATCAAATCCGCAGATAATTTTACTGATTTCATTAATTGCAGATGCGCCTACCCAGCTCTGGAATCCATACCAGATAACCGCCGGAATCGCACGGCATAACGATGGCAGCAGTGTACCTTTATATCCGAACGCCCCTCTTAACTGTACAACATACGGAATTCCTGTCTTATAGCAGAGTTTGTCATTTAATGCCATGCAGACTGCACAGATTAATCCGCCTAATGCAATGGCGATAATGGCCTGCATCAGGTTCATTCCTCCTGACACAAGGTTGGAACCTAAAGTCAGGTTCGCTGTGGAAACACTCCCTCCAATCCAAACCAGCCAGTAGGAAAAGGCTCCCATTGTCCTCTTTTCTGCCGGTACCGGGCCAAGTCCGTCTTTCCCGACTTCAACTCCTGTGTTTTCTCCTTCTCTTGTCTGTCCGCTCATTTTATTCCTCCTGTCTTAATCCCCCCTCCTGATCAGAGGGCTGAAATTTCCTTATTTCTCTGTCGGTGTCACATATTTGCCGTAGCCGACCGCATCTTCCTTATACATACCATCCTTCGCGACCACTTTTCCACGGATGATTGTATAGATAGGTGCTCCTTTACCTTCCAGACCGTCAAAGCAGGACACATGACCTTTTGTCAGCAGTTCTTCCTGTCTGCATTTCCATGCTTTCTCCGGATCCACAATGACAATGTCACCATCAAAGCCGAGTTCAAATGCACCTTTCTGTCCATACAGCCCAAATACCTTTGCCGGATTATAATCCATAACTTTGGCAATCAGACTCGGGCTGAGTCTTTTTTTATGTACTACCATATCAAACATCATAGGGAGGAAGAACTGGATGGAGTTCAGTCCGCCCCATGCCTGCCAGATATCTTTTGTCTCATTGTCTTTTTCCTCATCTGCTGCCGGAGAATGATCGCTTCCAACACAGGAAAGTGTTCCATCCAGAACGTAATCCCAGAGTTTTTCCATATCCTCTTTCTTCCTCATCGGAGGCGTACATTTGGCTGGAGCACCCTTTTCAAATACAAAGTCTTCTGTAAATCCAAGATAATGCGGGCATGTCTCCGCAGTTACCGGAAGTCCTTCGTGAATTGCATCTTTTACTACCTGTGCCACCATCGGATGGCTCACATGACAGATATGGACGCGTCCTCCCGTTGCTCTTGCCATATCAATAATATTTTTTGTAGCAACGTATTCTGTCCATACGTCGTGCGCGTCAAGGAATGCACGGATCTTTTCTTCTCTGCTCAGTCCTTCTTTTGCTTTCGCTTCTTTTTCCCGCTCAAGCACCTGTCCGTATTCTTCGCAGTGGAATCCGCACAGTGCATTATAAGGTTTCAGAATTTCAAGTGCTTTTCTGACATTTCCCATGTTAACGGTAGGAAACAGATCGCCGTTCGGGCATGTAAATCCTTTGAATGCCGCAACACCGCATTTATGCAGGTCAACCAGATCGTTCATATTATTCTTTACCGAATCCGGTTTATCATCATAGTCTCCTACAATTCCTCCCCAGAGAGCAAAATCCACTGCTGAATGCTTGCTGATTTTTCCCATTTTCAGATCAAAGATTTCTTTATTCATCAGAGATGGGTTATTGTTCAGCGGCATGTCAATCAGACATGTACACCCTGCCGCCGCAGCTGCTCTTGATCCTGTTTCAAAATCTTCCCGATATTCAAATCCAGGTTCGTTTAAATGGGCATGACAGTCAATAATACCCGGAAATACATAATTTCCCCCGGCATCAATCTCTTCTTTTGCTTCTGCCGGGGTCCTCTTTTCAAGAAATGCGGCGTATACGCCGTTCTTGATTGCAATATCGGCTTCGTAGATTCTGTCTGGTGTAACAAGTTTTCCATTTCTTACAATTAAGTCATACATGGTGTGTACCTCCTTCTTTTCCCCAATATATTTTTTCCGGTTTATAAAGTATAAAAAAATCTGTATCACATAACAAGTGTACGAATAGGCAAAAAAACTGTTCCTTTTTATCTATTATGTATAATTTTTCTCCTGATTTTCGCTTTTTTTGTGCTTTTTATCTATCCTTTTCTGAGGTATAATTCCCTTATCATGATAGAAAGGACGTACTGCTTATGAATATTCCTGTTATCTGCGCATCTTCGTATGCTCTCTCTCTTCTGCAGAAAACAGCATCTTTTCAGGTGCATTCCGTGTACCGGAAAACCATCAATCTTTCCGGCGGTTCCTCTCTGCTTTCCCTGCAGGCTTTTGGATCCCCTGTCTCTCCGCTGAGTCTGATCACCTGCCTGTCCCTGCCGGAAATGGAGATGCTAAAAGCAGCACCCGGCATCCCCGTCCAGAATAGACCGGACGGTCTTGCTTTCTCCGCCTCCGGAGAGGAATATATCTTTACGCTCTTAGGCACGCAGACTGTGGACTCTTTTCTCCGCTCAGGATTGCCTGACCATGCTGTACCGCTCATCCGAAAGGCCCTCTCATCAGCTGAAACTACAGGATTCCGGATATTATTTCCTGAGCTGGAAGCAAATCCTGCCCCGCCGGGTCAGTTTCTGATCAACGAAGCGGCACAGCATCTTCTGGATCAGTGTACAGCTTTAATCCGGCAGGGAAACTGGGAGATGGCCGCCTGTTTTCTGTCCCGCCTGACCGGGCTTGGCATCGGTCTGACCCCAAGCGGTGACGACTTCCTGTGCGGCGCTCTTGCAGGGCTGATCCTTGCCGACATGACCGGTCATCCTTTTTTTACTGCACTGAAACAGGAAGTCCGCAAGCATCTGAATCAGACCAACGACATCAGCCGGGCTTTTCTCTCCTGTGCTCTTCTGGGGCAGTTCAGCCAGGCAGTCTGTTCCCTTTCGTCCGCCCGGTCCGCTGGAGAAATCCTCTCCTCTTTCCAGGCCATCGGACACTCGTCAGGGACGGATACCCTATGTGGAATCTACTATATTTTTACCTCTTTTTCAAAAGAACCAACTGTATAAAAAAGTGTGTACCGGCTGAGTGAATATGCGTCTCAGCTGATACACACTTTCTTTCTATGTGCTGCCTTATCCGGCAGACACGCATCTACTATTTCTGGCTCTGATAAGAAACCTGTTTCTTGTCGTTGTATACGTCATAGTCGAATTCTCCGATCTTGCATGCAACCAGCATAGCAACCATAACGTCTACGTCTACATTCATCAATGTACGGAACATTCCTGCGAACCAGTCGATACCGATCAGAACTGCAATACTGTCCATCGGCAGTCCAAGAGAGGACGCAAGGAATGTATAAACGATCACAGAACCTCCCGGTACGGAGATTGTTCCAAGACACATCAGACAGGAGAGCAGGATTGCCATACCCATCTGGTATGGGCTCAAATCGATGCCTGTTGCCTGTGCCATAAAGAAAATAGCCACCACATAACACTGAGCAGCTCCACAGCTGTTCATTGCCATGGTAATCGGGCCTGTGAAGTCTGCAACCTTACGGCTGACACCAAACTTCTCCACTTCGTCTTCCATCTTCGTCGGAAGACAGATCGCACCGGATGTCGTTGTGATTGCCATCATGGACATCTTGGCAAATTTCTTCGGCATCTTGAACAGGTTGACCTTGCAAAGAGCCGCTGTAAGCGGTCCGAATACAAGGAACTGAATCGCATCGCCCACAAGCAGAATTCCAAGGAATTTTGCCATCGGCACGATAACCGCAAATCCTGTCTTTCCGGCAACATCTGCCAACAGACAGAAGATACCGATCGGCGCTACTTTCATGACAATCTTGATAATATTTGTAATGACAGCATTCACGCCCACTACCAGATCCGCAATGTTTCTGTTCTTTGTCGTCTTTGTGTACTGTCCCATCGCCACACCGAAGAACAATGCAAACACGATACAAGGAACCATGGATCCTTCTGCCATGGACTGAATGATGTTGGTCGGTACAAATGCAGTGATCGTATCCTGAAGAGATGTGGATACTGCTGTTTCCGTAACTTCCTCTGCACTTGACAGATCAATGCCAAGTCCCGGTTTTACAAGTATTGCCATTACTGCACCAAGTGCAGCAGAGAAAATTGTAAACCCGATGATCCATTTGAATGTATGGAAGCCCATCTTTCCAACATCCCGTCCGTCTCCTCCACCGACAGCGCCTGCCACGGCAGACATAACCAGAAGCACAACGGACATCTGAATCAGACGTAAGAAGATATCACCGATAAACTTCAGGTTGGATGCCCACGGTCCTACGATCGCTCCGAAAACCAGACCACCAACCGTACCGATCAGGATCTGTGTTGTCAACGAAATTGACAGTTTTTTCTTCTTTTCCATCCATATTTCCTTCCTTTCTTTATAATATTTCTCATACGGAAAATATAGTTTTATTTTACAGAATGCTTTCGCACATTACAATGCAAAAAGGAGGGAAAATATTTTTTTGTTTTATCCATCTTGTATAATTTAATCCCTGTTTCTTTCTGTTTTTCGTCTATTCAACCAAAAATTATTCTTTCTTTTTGTTTATTTCTTCTGCCATATAAACATCCAGCGCCGCATCTACGGCTTTTCCTGCTGTCACTTTTGCGCCGTTTCTTCGCATAACCGTTTCCAGCGCTCCAAGAAGCAGAAGGATGTTTCGTTTCTGGCTGGAATATCCCATATTTCCGATTCTCAGGATTTTTCCGTCCAGCGGGCCAAAGGAGGTGGCAATTTCAATACCGAACTCGTTTAACAGCATTCCTCTGACTGCTTTTCCGTCTACTCCTTCCGGAATATTGATGGCGGTTACAACCGGCATCTTGTGCTCCAGATCCCCGAAAATTTCAAGCCCCATCGCCTGCAGGCCGGCTGTCAGTGCCCGGTCATTTAATTGATGTCTTGCAAACCGTGCTTCGAGCGTTTCCTCCACGATACAGCGGAGTGCTTCATGCACCGCATACTGCATGCTGGTTGCCTCTGTATGGTGGTTAAGCCGGCGCGGGCTCCAGTAATCTTCCAGCTGTCCAAGGTCCAGATAGTTGCTTGGGATTCCGGCAAGCTGCCCCGCCACATCATCCGCCGTACGGATTCCTTTCTCCACACGTTTTCTCGCTTTGACAATCTGCTCGATCTGCTCATTGTAAGTGATCAGGGCAGAGCCTGACGGAGCGGAGATACATTTCTGTGTCCCGGAGATGCAGGCAGATAATTTCCATTCATCGACTTTTACTTCTGCTCCTCCCAGAGTTGCCACTGCATCTACAATCAGAAGGGCTCCGTACCTCTCGCAGATTTCTCCGATTTCTTTCAGCGGCTGCATCATGGATGTAGAAGTCTCCCCGTGGATGCAGGCTACTGCCTTATAGCTGTCTTTTTTCAGCGCATCCTCCACTTCCTGCGGATCAAACACAGTTCCCCATTCTTTCTCCAAAAGCGTGATCTGCGCTCCGCAGCGCTCCAGGATCTCCGCCAGCAGATATCCGAAACGTCCGAATGCCGGGATCAGTACTTTATCCCCCGGACAGATGGCTCCGGTAAGAACCGTCTCAAGTCCTCCTCTGGAGGTAGTATCCACAAGATATGTCTGACGGTTTTTCGTCTGGAACACATAGCGTTCCATCTCCATTGTCTCATTCATCAGTTCGGTAAACTCCGGGTCAAACTGTCCCAGAATATGTGCACTCATCGCGCGCAGCACACGTGGGTCCGCTTCAACCGGTCCCGGTGTCATCAGTGTGCGTGGTGATGGATTGATTTCTTTAAATTTTCTCATGTTTCTTTAACTCCTTTTCCTACTTTACAAACCCTTTTTTCGAATTCCTGTTTTGATTATGCAGTCCGGAAATTCTCAGACTGATAGGAAAGCACTGCCGCATGGACTGCCTTTTTCATAATATCAATTGCCTGGTCGACATGCTCTTTCTTTAAGATCAGCGGCGGGATCATCCGGTTGGTGCTATCGCCGATCGCCGTGATCAAAAGGCGTCTCTTCATACATTCCGCCTTGACTTCGTGTGCAATCGGAATATCGAATTCACATCCTGTCAGGAGTCCTCTTCCGCGGACTTCTTTAATATGAGGAAGTTCTTTCATCCGTTTCATGAAATACTCTCCCATGATTTTGGCATTTTCGCTCAAATTCTGATCAAGGATTTCTGAAATTGATGCCAGCGCCGCCGCACATGCTACCGGATGTCCTCCATAAGTAGAACCATGGGATCCGGATGTCATGACCCTTGCGAGCTCCTTTGACATACAACATGCACCGATCGGCATTCCGCCTCCCATCGCTTTTGCCATCGTGACCGCATCCGGCTTCACGCCATATCCCATAAATGCCATGATATCTCCTGTTCTTCCCCATCCGGTCTGTACTTCGTCAAGGAGAAGAAGCATTCCTCTCTCATCGCAGAGCTTCCTTAAGCCTTCGATAAATTCCTGGCTGGCCGGATGAACTCCGCCTTCACCCTGTACCGGCTCAATCATGATCGCAATCGTATTTTCAGTACATTTGCTCTTAAAATCTTCCAGATTGTTAAATTCCGCATAGGAAAATCCCGGGAGCACCGGTTTATATCCCAGCTGGCATCCGTTGTCCGGCTGTCCTGTCGCGGAAAGCGCACCGTAAGTACGTCCATGGAATCCATTTTTGGCCGTTACAATATGGTAATGCTCCGGTCCGAATTTCTCCGTCCCGTATTTTCTGGCCATTTTGATCATGCATTCATTTGCTTCCGTTCCGGAATTCTGATAAAAAATTTTGTCCATGCCGATGGTATCACAGATTTTCTTTGCAAGCAAGGCCTGCGGAACCGTATATGGATAATTAAACGTGTGAATGATATCATCTGTCTGTTCGTGAATTGCTTCCACAACCTTCGGATTGCGGTTTCCTACGCTGTTTACTGCCACGCCGCCGTAAAAGTCCAGGTAGGCGTTTCCTTTTTCATCATACAGATACATGCCTTCCGCCCGTTCTGCAATAAACGGATATCGTTCATATGTTTCTACCATATATTTGTTCACAATTTTTTTCAGTTTCTCGGCTGTCAGCCCTGCATCTTTCAATCTCATACCAATCTTCTTCCTTTCTGCATCCTTTTCGTTTTTCCGCGCTGCCGGAAAGCTTTTTATTCTGCGGGAAATCCTTCGGATTCTCCTGCAAAAATAAAAAAAGGTGCCAGATCGTCTTTCGATCTGACACCTTTGTCACGCGATATGGTTATATTACCCCGTTTTTTCCCGTCTGTCAAATGCTTTTTCAAAAAATGCATGATTTTCTTTCAGATTTATCCGAGCAGACGGATATAAAATGTAAATGTCCTTTCTTCGTTTCCTTTTATCAGATACGGCTCATGTGCCCATGCACCCCAGCTGTTGTCTCCTCCGACTCCTGTCTGTTTTTCCATAATCCGCAAGACAGAAGCATATACCGGAGGAAGTTCATAGGCATGCTCCGCGGATTCAATCTCATGACATGTATAAGGAAGTACGGAAAAATCAAAGTTTCTGTCCGCCTCAATCCGAATACCGCATCCTTCCTGATCCGTCAGCTCTATCCATCTGGTATCTGTATGATTACCGCATTCCTGAGGTCTGACATAAGGTGTCATCCCTTTCTCCGCCGTCGTCTGGAATACGCCGATACGTCCTCCGCATGCCCGGTCGCAATAAGTCTCTTCCGGTCCTTTTCCATACCATGTTACCCGTGAAAACTCTTTTGGAAGCTTCCAGGACATTCCAAAACACGGCAGATCCGGCACATTCGGGAATCCATTGTATTTCTCCGTGACTTTCATCGTTCCTTCCCCGTTTACCAAAACAGAAACCGTACATGTCACACCTTCAAACAACTGATATGTTGTCTCAACTTCCAGTCCTTCTTTTTCTTTCCGGATATCTACCTGATTCACTTTTGGATACAAAGATGCCGTCTTCCACGGTGCGCACTTCTCAGCCATACGGTACCCTGCATCATTGTCTGTCGGCGCTCTCCAGAACTCCGGCTTTAATGTATGGCCGATATGATAGACAAGCTCTTTCCCGCCAATTTTACATGCAGTCATTTTTCCATTGTCTTTTTCAAAGGTAATACGGAATCCCCTGCCCACGACAGAAACAGAAAAATCTCCATCTACAATTTCCGGTTCTGCAGCGGACTCTTCTCTTTTGACTTTCCGGCTTCCCACCATTTCCACCGACTGTCCAAAACAGAATTCCTCTCCTTCTTCTGCGTACGGTGTACTCTCCTTATAGACAAGCGCGGCTGTCCGGACATATTCTCCCGGCTCGTCGCCTGCCAAAAAGCTGCATGGTATTTTCACCTCTTCTCCAGGTCCCATTTCCACATCTGTGCTGCCCCGGCGCAATACCTGTCCATCTTTTTCCAGCGTCCATCTGAGCCGGTACGCCGCGGTTGTCTCAAACAGCTGTCTGCTCTTTATACGTATTCCATCTTCCTCCGGGATGAGCTCATATGGTTGATACAGGTAACGAACCTCCTGCATTTTCGGGGAAAGTGTCCTGTCCGCAAAAATCACACCATCCGCACAGAATGCGTAATTGGACGGTCTGTCTCCAAAATCCCCTCCATAAGCCAGATATTCCTTTCCATCCGGTCCTTTTTTGTAAAGCGCCTGATCAATATAATCCCATATAAAACCACCGCAGTACTGAGGATACTGATCTAAAAGTCTCGTATATTCATCCAGATTGCCTGTAGAATTTCCCATGGAGTGAGCATATTCACACAACACATATGGTTTCTCCGGATGATCTTTCAGGTATTCTTCTGCCTTCTGCGGCGAGGCATACATCCGGCTTTCCAGATCTGTCGTTCCTGCCCATTCCGGTGTATGACAGACATTTTCATAGTGTACCGGACGGCTGTTGTCTCTTTTTCTGAAATACATGCTCATGTCATACAGATTTTTCCCGCCCCATGACTCATTTCCTACGCTCCAGCAGAAAATACAGGCATGGTTTTTGTCCCTTTCAAGCATCGCTTCCGCCCGGCTTATAACCGCTTCCCTCCACTGTGGAAAATCTCCCGGCAGTGTGTGTTCAAATTTCATCGTGTGCCATGTTCCGTGTGTCTCCAGATTCACCTCATCCATGACATAGATTCCGAATCTGTCGCACAGATCATACCAGGCCGTCTGATTTGGATAATGACTTGTTCTCACGGCATTAAAATTGTTCTTTTTCAAAAACCGGATATCCCATTCCATCTCTTCCATTCCGACCGCCCTGCCTTTTGACGGTGAGAATTCATGCCGGTTCACTCCGTTTATCCGCAAACCCTTTCCATTAAACAGAAGTACTGCATCTTTTATCTCCACTTTTCTAAATCCGATCAGATACGGAACTGCTTCCTGTATGGTTCCTGCAGAATCACATACCGTCAAAAGGAGTCTGTAAAGGTAGGGAAGTTCGGCGCTCCAAAGTTTTGCCTGCGGAACCTCAAACGAAATCTCCGCCCTGCCGTCATGAATTTGGACCCTTCCTGCCATAATTTCCTTTTCTTCCTTTTCAAAAGGACTGTCCATGCGGATAAGACCGTCTGCCAGTGTCCAGCATATTTCTCCGTCATCTGCTCCGTCCAGTAAAATGCAGACCTCTGCTCCGGCATTCGTATATGTAATGTCCAGATCCGTCTTTACCTCGATGTCACGAATGTGCAGATCCGGTATCGCCGTCAGAGCCACCTCCCGTATAATTCCTCCCATTCTCCAGAAATCCTGATCTTCAAGCCATGCCCCGGAAGAAAAACGGGATACTTCCACCGCGAGTCTGTTTTCTCCTTCTTTGAGAAAATCCGTAATCTCAAATACAGCCGGCGTATAGCTGTCCTCGCTGTATCCGGCATAAATCCCGTTCACCCAGAAATGAAACGCGGTCTCCACACCTTCAAAATGGATCTGGATTCTTTTTCCCTTCATCCGGTCCGGAACCGAAAATGTCGTCACATAGCATCCTGTCGGGTTGTCTTTTTCCGGCACTTCATGCGGCTTCACATCTTCAATCCCATTCCATGGATAGTCTGTATCACGGTATACCGGTGATCCGTAGCCGCTTAGTTCCATCTGTGCCGGTACTGGAATCGTATTCCAACCTTCACAGGAGAACGATTCCTTCTCAAATCCATCCGGCACACTGTCCGGATTCGGCACATAAAGGAAGCGCCATCTTCCATTCAGGCTGTATCTTAAACGCATCTCCTTCCCTGATACTGCTTCCTTTTCTGTCTCATACCATCGATGATCCGATACCGGTTTCATTCTGTTTTCCTGAAAAAATTCCGGATCAGACAGATGTCTTTTGATTTCTTCTCGTTTCATAGATCCTCCGTAATCATATTTCTTTTTTCCATTATTTTTTTCGGATTCTGTCTGCTACATGAACCCGGAAAAACTGTATCAGCGGGCCATTGAAAAATGCATTGCACAAAGTCCCTATACCAATAACCGTCCACAGAGAGCTGTCTGACATCAGACAGAATATCACTCCGACAACTACAACTGTGATATCACTTCCAACGCGTGCATACCGAAACCCGATCTTTCCTCTGCTCATCTTTCCGATAATCAAAGCAACACTGTCATACGGCGAAATTCCCATTTCAGCCGCCATATAGAGCGCAACCCCAAGACCGGCAAACAGACACCCTGTAATCAGTGCCGCGATACGCAGCGGTAATGTCATCTCCATCTGTAGAGAATCCTGTACAAGCCAACATAGAAAATCCGCACCATATCCGACTCCCACCATATTCACAATCGTTCCTGCTCCAATACAGTTCCGCACCGTAAAAAATACCACTGCCAGAATCACTGCATTCATAATCAACTGCCATGTACCAAATGTCATTCCCAGATATCCGCTGATCCCGAGATTCATACATGTAAAAGCATCTACGCCAAAACCGCTCAGCCGGTAGCATCCGACACAAATACTGATAAAAAGATTGCCTGTCAGCATCATGACCATTCTCTTTACCAGCTCATTCCCTTTTCTGCTCATTTTTTGATCCCCGTTTCTGTAAAATGTAATGTCTGAATTCTAATTCCATCCGGTTCGGATTCTTTCGTTTTCAGTATAAAATTGTCCGGTTTTTTTTGCAATACGGCATATGGAAAAACTGAAATTTAGCAGAAGACAAAATACCGGTTTCTCTCAAATCACCAACCGCAAAAAGAGCATGTCACATGAGAAAATAAATTTCTCATGCGGCATGCCCCATTAATGGAATATTTACAATTCATTGATATTGGATGCGCTTACAATCTGTTCCCACCGGTTGAACGAATAGATTCTGTCTTCATCCGGCCAGAAACATACCCGCTTTTCTTCCAGCTCTTCAAGCGGCTGCTCCGGATCTGAAAGCCAGGTGGAAATCCGTTTTGCGGCAGATTCCAGGCGGCTTCTTATACCGCCCAGACGCACATCGATTACTTCATATCCCTGTGGTTTGCACTCATCCATCCAGATTTCTTCCCTCATGCCGTGCAGTTCCTTCAGAAGATTAAGACATGCAGGAATCCTTTTCTCGGCCCAGACGCAAAGGCGGTCCTTATCCTGATTGTCATAACCGGACTTTAATTCCAGACCCATCTCCGCTTTCTCAGCCAGAAACGCTGCCAGCTTCTGATAATAAGCAAGCAGTTTCCTGATTCTTTGCGGCTGTTCTTTTTCAAGACACTGCTCCAGTTTCTCCGCAAGATCCTGATAATATTCCCTGAGCCCTTTTCCTTTAAACTGCCCGTCAAAGATTCCAAGCATCGGATCCTGATAAAGAGCCAGCTTGGACGGGTTTGCCGACTTGAGATTATACGGATCCTCCGGCTGAAAATTATCGAACCGGTCAAGAAGCATGAGGTCTTCACTGTCGATGCCGAACAATTCCTTTACTCTGTCATGCAGCCGTTCTTTCGTCACTTCTTTTTCGTAAGCACACTCGGCAAAATATGTTAAGGAAAGCAGACAGGTTTCCATCGGTGTTTCCGCTCCATCGTCCTGCCAGAGAGTGCAGAACCATTTGTCTGCTCCCGCTTCTTTCATGACCTTCGTCCCAACCCGTGTCGTTTCCAGTGCTCTTGCGTAATTCGGCGCGATTCCATTCCAGGTCCAGCCTCCTCCCGCAAAATACATGTGACCGGACAGTTTTCCATGAAGATGTACCATCTTTCTGTACATATCCTCGGACGCATTGTAGTAGTCCCAGTATACGAGTGTAAGATCCTTGTCCGGTTTGTCCTTCTCCTGCCATTCATAGTCTTCGGAAACACTGTAATAACGTCCGTCTTCGGATGCCAGCATGAAATACATATCACTCCAGATCATCGGATCAAACTCGTATTTCCGGCAGATCGCGCATACCCGGTCCAGATGCTCTTTCATAATTCCGGTACGGTCCTGATATCCGTTCTTTCTAAGATAATTACCGAGCCCCAGCTGAAATGCCTCATCCATTCCGATATGAATGCGCTTGCCTGAAAACGAAGTTCTTACAGAACGGATCATGTCCTCTAAGAATTCATATACCGCAGGTTCACCCACAAGAAGGATATCTGAATTGTCCCGCATCTTTTCCGTAACCGGCCATCTCAGATAGGTCCGCAGATGTGCAAGTGTCTGTATACACGGAACCAGTTCGATCCCGAATTTTGCGGCATACCGTTCCATCTCTCGGATCTCTTCTTTCGTGTAGCGTCCTCTGAGCGCTCCAAAATGCGGATATTTTGGAATCTCATATGTATCTTCCGTGTAAAGAAGAAGATCATTCATTCCAAGAAGCGCCAGATATTCAATGTACCGTTTGACTGTCCCGACTTTAAGCACTCCATTTCTGGAACAGTCGAACATCGTCCCAAGCCGGCTCGTGTACGCGGTCTCCGAGCAGGAAATATCTTCCTCCGGATCTCCAAGCACCATCCCAAGCGCCCGGTAATACTGAACATCCTGGTGGTACTGAATTTTGACGTTGTTTCCGTATTTCAGCACCCTCAATCCGGATTTTTCCGTATACTCCGGATAAATTACCAGCTCTTCTTCCGGTGCTTCCGGAAAATGTTTCAGCAGAATCTCCGAAGTCTCCTGAAATTTTAAGTCCTTTACAATCAGTTTCATATCGTCCTCCTGTTATCCTTTTACACCTCCAAGGGCAATTCCCTGAACGAACTGCTTCTGAAGGAAAATATACAATATAAACGGGAAAATAAATGTAATCAGTGAGCCCGCCATAATCAGACCGTAATTGACTGAATACTGCGTTTTCAGTACGGACAGGGCAACCGTCAATGTATATTTCTCCGTCTCAGTGGCCGCGATTAATGGCCACAGGAAATCATTCCATGCCGAAATGAATGTAAATACAATCAACGTCACCACAACCGGTTTTAAAAGAGGCATCACAATCTGGATAAAAATCCTGTATTCCGGACATCCGTCCACCTGCGCGGACTCAATCAGTTCATCCGGAACCCCATTCATAAACTGCTTGACAAGGAATACCGAGAACGCCCCGATCATGGTAATCACAAGGGCTGTCCTCGTATTGAGCAGTCCTAAATTTCTCATAATAACGAACAGCGGAATCATTGTCACCTGTCCCGGAATCATCAGAGAAACCATGTAAATCTGGAAAATAAAATTCCTCCCCGGAAACAGCTTCTTCTCAAATCCATATGCTGCCATACAGGATATTATCACATTGAGCACACAGGAGGCAACGACTACAACTACACTGTTAACAAATGCC
Organism: Drancourtella massiliensis; assembly: GCF_016900655.1. Lineage (GTDB taxonomy): Bacteria > Bacillota > Clostridia > Lachnospirales > Lachnospiraceae > Sellimonas > Sellimonas catena. The sequence continues at coordinate 24,236 of NZ_JACJKH010000025.1, read as the reverse complement.
TGCAAAAATCCGCTGTTCTGGAAAATATAGATAAAGTTTTCCATATTGGTAAAGTCCACATCTGCCAGATGAAGTTTCAATGTCCTGGATTCGGTAAAGGACATCAGGAACATGTAAATAAACGGAAACACCGCGATCACTGTCACAAGAATCGTACAAAGCAGTCCGAAAATACCAAGCGGCGTCCAGTGTTCTCTTTTTTTCATTCTTATTTTCTGTGCCATCTTATCACCTCGCTGCCTCATTTTTCTCTTTAAAGAATACGTTTTCTACAATGTTGATAATCAAAATGATAATTAGAAGCAGAATCGCCATCGCGCAGGCGTATCCCATCCGGTATTCTTTAAAGGCCGCATTGTAAATTCCCATGACAAGGGTGACGGTCGACCGTCCGGGTCCTCCGTTTGTCATCGTGTAGGAAAGGTCAAATACCTGGAAGGACCAGATGATTCCAAGAGTGATAACCAGATAGTTGATCGGCTTTAAAAGCGGCATGGTAATCTTGAAAAAGGACTGGATTGAAGTCGCCCCGTCCACTTTTGCCGCCTCGTAAAGTTCCGGCGAAAGCCCCATAATACCGGCGTAATAGATAACAAGGAAATATCCTACATTTTTCCAGATCGCCACCACGCAGACGCAGATCAGCGCCGTCTTCGAGCTCCCCAGCCAGTTGATCTCACCGACTCCGAACAGGCCCAGAATGGTATTGATGATACCGCCGTCTGTTCCAAAAATTGTTCTCCAGATCGCCCCTGCCGTAACCGAAGATGCAATCACCGGAATAAACATGGCACTCCTTAAGAAATTTCCGACGATATTCTGCATTTTGTCCGCCAGAAACGCCGCAAAACAAGCGCCAGAAAGGTCTGAACCGGAACTGTGACAATAACATAAATAAACGTATTTTTCAGTGCGTCCACCACATATTTATCCGAGAATACTTTTTTATAATTTTCCAGTCCGATAAAGTCGGCTTTTGTCATGATATCGTAGTCTGTCAGACTGAAATACGTTGACATAAAAATCGGCAGCAGACAAAAGCACACCATAAAAAACAGACTCGGAAGAATATAAATGTATCCCTGTATCATTTCTCGTCTTCTTCTTTTCAACTGTCTCACCTCAACTACATTGACACGAACCGGCAGGAACCTTCCCGCCGGTCCGTATGTTTGAATTCCTTATTCTGCTGCCAGGTTTTCGTTATAGTAATCCTGAGCGTTTTTCAGAACTTCGTCCGGTTCCATCTCACCCATCATCATGGACTGCAGATTTTCATTGACTTTCGTCAACAGGGAAACCGCACTGTTAAACGGAGTGATGGTCTTGAAGTTGTCATTTTCCACTGTGTAGAGCTCTTTAAACCGCTCGTCTCCTGTATATTCCTCATCTTTGGTGATCGGCGGCTGTTCTGTGATCTGCTGGTGGAACGCGGACATCACATCTGCACTGGAGAGCAGTTTGATCGCCTTCATTGCCAGTTCCTTGTCCTCACACTTATCAAAGAGCACAAGGGAATCTGCCGCAAAGAAGGTCTTTGCCTGTCCGTCCGGTCCTGCAAGAGCCGTCGTCCAATCCCAGTCTACTCCTTCCAGATTCAGGCAGTTGCTTGTCGCAAGCACCATAAATCCGGTCTTTCCTGCCTCAAAATCCGGGCGGGCATCGTCGTTGGACGTCGCTGCTTCATCGATAAAGTTGTACTTAAATCTCAGATCATAGAGGAACTGCATTGCCTCTCTGCCCTCTTCCGTGTCAATCGTGACATTGCCATCCTCATCTACCAGCTCTCCGCCTGCACTCCAGAAGAACGGGAGGAAGTTTTCATCCACATTTCCCCATGCTCCGCCAAGTGCCATATCAAACGGCTTCACACCTTCACAGTTATCCTGAATTGCCTGACATGCGCTGATAAATTCATCCCATGTCGTCGGCATCTGTGTAATACCCGCCTGCTGCATAATTGCCTTATTTCCTACAAGAACCCGCGCATTTCCAACAATAAACGGCAGTGCATACTGTTTTCCATTAATTGTTCCATAATCATAGTAGATATAATTATCCTTTTCTGCATCATCGAAATAAGAATCCATATCTGCAAGAAGATCTTTGGAAATATAGTCTCCCATCATCTCCATGGACATATATCCGATGTCCTGTCCGTTTCCGGATGTTACTCCAGACAGATATTTCTCCTCATAATTAGACCACGGAAGGATCTGAACATCAAACTCGCAGTTCTCTTCCTTCTCTAATGGTGCAAGCTGTTCCTCCCAGAATTCCTGGTCTGAAACTTCCGCATCCGTTCCCGCATAAGCCGGGAACCAGATAGAAACTGTCTTCTTTCCGCCGTCTGATGAATCCGAACTGCCGCCACAGCCCGCCAGCAGCCCAACACACATTGCCGCTGTCATACATACCGCACCTAATTTTTTGAACCGTTTTCTCATATAGGCCTCCCTCGTTTACTAATATCATTGTTTTCTTGTCAAATGCCTGGCCAGATAAACTCATCTTCCCCCCGGTATATATTTGTCAAGCTGTTACAAAAATTTCTTTTCAACTCCTCTCTTTTTGTCGATTTTGTTCACTCTGCATGATATACTTTCTGTACACAATCGGAAAGGGGGGCCAATTATGAATATCATCTGGTCAAAATATGTACAGGGAGTAAAAACCTTATATTTTTCCCGCAGATTACGGTTTCATGATATGTTTGCAGAACAGTATCAGGCACTGTTTGACTTGAGTAAAGACAAGCAGCTCAAAATTCTGGAAATCGGCTGCGGTCCGGGTGCTCTGGCAGGTGCTCTTCACCGTTGGTACCCGAACGCTGAAATTACCGGGCTGGATCGTGACAGTGCATTTATCCAGTTTGCCGGAGAGCATGAACCGGGAATCTCATTTGTTGAAGGGGATGCCGCAAAACTCCCTTATCCGGACAATACCTTCGATGTTACGATCTCCTTTACAGTCAGCGAACATATCGATCCTTCCGCATTCTTTCAGGAGCAGCTTCGGGTACTGAAACCCGGCGGAGTCTGTCTCGTACTTTCCTCCCGTAAAGGAATTACGGTTCCTGCACCCGTCATTTCCGATAGCGACCGCGAACAGAAATTCTGGGATAAAGCCGGGAAATACGATCATACAAAGGATCAGTATGAAATCTGCCGTTATCCGATGAGCGAAGCCGAATTACCACTTGCAATGGAATCCTATGGTTTTCAACAGATTCACACAGGATTTGTAACTGTCAGTCTGACACCGGACAATCCAGATATTTCATCCTCACTGGCTTATGATATGATTAACGCATCCCGCCAGACAGAACTGGATTCTATTGAGTCGGTATGTCATTCTATACCTGAACAGGTCTCACCCGAAGAACGGGATGAAATGATACGGCTTATCAATGAAAAATATGATCGCCGGCTCCACCAGTACGATCAGGGCGAAAAACAGTGGGATACAAACGTGTCTCTCATCATGGTTGTGCGAGGAGTAAAGTGAGCCGGAAGACACAAAATAATTATTTTTTATCAATAGGGAGGTAACTATTATGAGGGAACTGAAGAATAATGATGCGGTTCAGTTGTTCGAGGACAAAAAGGTCCGTACCGCATGGGACGAAGAAAAAGAAGAATGGTATTTTTCCGTTGTGGATGTAATCGCCGTTTTAACTGACAGTCCAAATCCAAATAATTATTGGAAAGTCTTAAAAAAACGACTTAAAGATGAGGGAAATCAGTCGGTTACAAATTGTAACCAACTGAAATTGAAATCCCCCAAAGATGGCAAGCGCTACAAAACTGATGTTGCCAACACTGAACAGCTTTTGCGGATCATCCAGTCTGTTCCATCCCCGAAAGCCGAGCCGTTCAAGGCCTGGCTTGCCATGGTCGGCACAGAACGTATCGAAGAAACCATTGATCCAGAGCAGGCAATTGACCGTGCACTGGAAACCTATCTGAGCATCGGGATGTAGCCAAACGCGGAGGAAACGTAGCCGGCATTGCACGCCAGGCTTTGGAAGCCGAAACCGGAAAGCCGGTAATCACTTCGCAGAATGCCAATCATTTCCGGCAGATTATCACAGATATTGTAGAGGATGCCGCCACGCTGCCAGTTCACACAGAAAAGGTTTTTGACAACGAAGGAAACACTAAATAATCATTCCAACGCTCTCTTCGATTATAGGCATACAGTAATCTGTTATCGTACAAAAAAGGGAGCCCTGCTTACGCACCCTTCGTGCAAAACAAGACTCCCTTTCTCTGCTTTATTTTATTATCCGGTCTGCTATCCAGTTCTCAATCTCTTCAAAGACCTGCATCCGGTCTTCTTCATGCAGGATTTCGTGCCGGTCGTCCGAATACAGCCGGATCGTCGTATCTGAAATTCCTGCCTTCCGGAACTGTTCGTATACTTTCCACACTCCGGCTCCGAAATCACCTACCGGATCTTTTGCCCCGGATACAAAGAACACCGGCAGATCTTTCGGTATCTCTTTCACGCCTTTTTTCGTCAGTGTCCGCATACCGCGGAACATCTGACGGTAACCGCTTACCGTAAACAGGAAACCGCAGAGTGGATCTGCTTCGTACCGTGTCACATTTCCCTCATCTGCGGAAAGCCATTCCCGTCCGGTCTTTCCCGGTTCAAATTCTTTGTTATAACTTCCAAACGCCATGCTGTCCACCAGCCGGCTCCGATAATGGTTTCCACGAAATCTGCCGATCAGGCTGCACAGAATCTCTCCTGCCAGAAGCAGCGGGTACGGCTGATACCCGGTCCCCATGATAACGGCTCCATCAAGTTCACTTCCATATTTCTGGATATACTGCCGCAGTAGAAAAGATCCCATACTATGCCCGATCATAAAATACGGGCAGTCCGGATATCTCTTCTTTGTCGCCAGATACAATTTTCGGATATCTCCAATGACACATTCATTTCCCTGCTTCTCCGGGAAATAGCCGTAGTCTTCCTCCGAAAAAATGGATTTCCCATGCCCCAGATGGTCGTGTCCGGTGACATAATATCCCTTCCCGCAAAGCCAGAGCGCAAATTCTTCGTACCGGTCAATATATTCTGCCATGCCGTGGCAGACCTGGATCACCGCTTTCACCTTCCGGCTCTCCGGCTTCCACGCCACGGCATGAATCTTTGTCCTTTTGTCACAGGATAAGTAAAAAGTTTCCCTTTTCATTCACATCCTACCTGTCTTCCAGTTTCACATATTCCTTATGTCCCGCCAGTGCTTTGTAAGCCGGACGGATAATCTTATCTACATTTTTCAATTCTTCAAGACGATGTGCGCTCCATCCGACAATACGTGCCGCTGCAAAGATTGGTGTATAGAGTGCAGGCGGAAGATCCAGCATACTGTATACAAGGCCGCTGTAGAAGTCCACATTGGCATTAACACCTTTGTAGATCTTTCTCTTCTCCCCGATGATCTGCGGGCCAAGGCGCTCCACGAGTTCATAAAGTGCATACTCTTTTTCGTATCCTTTTTCTTTGGCAAGTTTCTCCACAAATACTTTGAAGATCTCTGCTCTTGGGTCGGAAATCGAGTAGACTGCATGTCCCATTCCGTAAATCAGTCCCTTTTTATCAAAGGCCTGCTTATCCAGAAGCCGTGACAGATAGTCTCTTACTTCGTCCTCGTCCGTCCAGTCTTTCAGATGGCTCTTCATGTCCTCAAACATCTGCACAACCTTGATATTGGCCCCGCCGTGTTTTGGTCCTTTCAGGGACGCCATCGCCGCTGCCATCGTAGAATAGGTGTCTGTTCCTGATGAGGTAACGACATGTGTTGTAAAGGTAGAATTGTTACCACCGCCATGATCCATATGAAGCACAAGTGCCATATCCAGAATTCTTGCCTCCAGATCCGTATATTTCCGGTCTTCCCGAAGCATCATCAGGATGTTCTCCGCTGTGGAAAGCTCCGGCTTCGGCGCATAGATAAAAAGATCTTCTCCCATCTTATAATTATACGCATGATAGCCGTACACCATCAACATAGGGAACTGGCTGATCAGATTGAGACACTGTCTCAGTACATTCGGAATACTTGTATCATCCGCCTTGTCATCGTAAGAATACAGCTGAAGAATGCTCCTGGAAATACTGTTCATCATATCAGGGCTTGACGCTTTCATGATCACGTCCCGCACGAAATTCGGCGGCAGCGTTCTTCTCTCTACCAGAAGTTCATGAAAATCTTCCAGCTGCTTTTCTGTCGGCAGTTCTCCGAACAGAAGCAGATATGCAATCTCCTCGAAGCCATAATGATTCGAAGCCAGAAATCCTCCCACCAGATCTTTAATATTATATCCCCGGTAGTAGAGGCTTCCCGGGCAAGGTACTTCTTTTCCGTCCACAATCTCTTTTGCATGAACATCCGAGACATTTGTAAGTCCGGCAAGAACACCTTTTCCGTTTAAATCACGCAGCCCTCTTTTTACCTCGTATTTGGTAAAAAGTTCTTTGTCGATTGCGTTGTTCTTTTCACTCAAATCGGCAAGTTCCTGAATTTTCGGTGTAATCTCAAATAACGCTTCGTCTACTGTTTTGGCCATAAGCTGCTCCTCCTTTACGTCTTGATTTTATGTCAGAGTCCTAGTTTGACGATGGGAAATACGGTCTTAATACACCTGCCACGTTACTCAGCGGCATCGTCTGAAGCCAGACATGTCCCGGTCCCGTAACCACCGTGTTAAACAGGCCTTCTCCTCCAAATACCATATTTTTAATGCCAGGGACGGTCTGAATCTCGATTCCGCAGGAAGCCGACATTGCAGCCAGGTATCCGGTATCAATAACAATCTGCTGATCCGCCCTGAGTTCGTACTCTACCACATGTCCGTCAAACTCGGCAAAAACGATCCCCTGTCCTGACACTCTCTGCATGATAAAACCTTCACCTCCGAAAAGTCCTGAAGCCACCTTTTTCTGGAAATGGATACTCAGTTCCACTCCAGCCTCAGAGGCAAGAAATGCACTTTTCTGAAGGATATATTCCTGGCCCGGGCCGACTTCAAATGCCTTGATCGAGCCAGGAAAACTGGATGCAAACGCAATCATGCCGTTTCCATGCTCTGCAGTATAAACATTCTGGAAAATCGAATCTCCGGAAAACATTCTTCCAAATGCCTTTCCAATACCTCCGCGGGCTCCGGATTCCATCCGCATATTCGGTGACATCCAGCTCATCGCGCCCCGCTCTGTCACCATCTTTTCACCATCTTCCAGGTGGCAGATTACTACCGGCAGTGTCTCTCCCTTAATCTCATAACGCATCTCATTACCTCCTTTTCTGTGCTTTTATGCAAGCATCTCATTAATTTTATTGGCAAGTCCGGCAAACTCCTCCAAAGTCAGAGCCTCTCCTCTGACACCGGCACCCTTGCCAAGACTTTCCACCGCCTCTGTGATCTGCTCTTTTGTAAGCGTGATCTCCGGCGAATTGTTCAGACCATTTACCAGCGTCTTTCTCCTCTGGTTAAACGACGCCCGGATAATCTGGAACATCAGTTTTTCATTGTCCACCTGTGCCGGCGGCACTTCGTGCCTCGTCAGGCGGATCACCGCCGACCCCACATTCGGCCTTGGCATGAAACAGTTCGGCGGCACATTAGCCGCAATATACGGTTCGGCATAGTACTGAACTGCCAGCGAAAGCGCTCCATAATCCTTGCTTCCCGGACCGGCCTGCATCCGCTCCGCAACTTCCTTCTGCACCATGACGGTCACCGAAGCCAGCGGCACCTGACTCTCAAACAGACTCATAATAATCGGAGTCGTAATATAATAAGGCAGGTTTGCAACTACCTTGATCGGCCTGCCGCCGTTTCTTTGTTCTGCGAGGCCCGCAATATCTACTTTAAGGATGTCATCATGTATCACTTCTGCATTTGGGAATCCGGAAAGAGTATCCTGTAGAATGGGAATCAAAGCCTTATCGATCTCTACAGCGACCACTTCTCTCGCTGCCTGCGCCAGATACTGAGTCATCGTTCCGATGCCCGGTCCGATTTCAAGAACAAAGTCATCTTTCGTAATCTCAGCTGCGCGTATAATCTTGTCCAGAACGTGGGTATCGATCAAAAAGTTCTGTCCGAACTTTTTCTGAAAATTGAAATGATATTTCTGCAGTACCGCGATGGTATTCTGCGGATTTCCTAAAAAAGGATCTGTCATAAACTTTCCTCACTTTACTACTTTATTTAGTATAACATACTTCACTTCTGCAAATTGTTAAAATATTATGAAAAGTATATTAATTTTGCATTATTTTCAGTCTGTTTTATTACCGTTTCTTTGTCAATTCCTTTGATTTCTGCAATCTGCTGTGCCACAAAGTGAATATTCCGGGAGTCATTTCTCCTGCCCCGGTTCGGCTCCGGCGCCAGATATGGACAGTCTGTCTCCAGTACGAGCTTCTCCAGCGGAATCTCCTTTACAATCTCTTTAAGTTTTCTTCCGTTTTTAAACGTAACCACTCCGCCTACTCCGATGGAAAATCCCATCTTAACATATTCTTTTGCCATTTCCCTGGAATAGGAAAAACAGTGAATGATGCCGCCCAGCCCCTGTGCGTGCTCCTTCATGATCTCCATCGTATCTTCCGCCGCATCCCGGCTGTGAATATTGACCGGAAGCCCCGTCTCTCTGGCCATATTAAGCTGCCGGATAAACCAGTGCTTCTGCACCTCTCTCGGCTCCGTATCCCAGTGATAATCGAGCCCGATCTCTCCGACCGCCACGACCTTTTCCTTCCGGCACATCTGCCGCAGTTCTTCCATGGCCTCCTCGTTCAACTCCCCGACATGATCCGGGTGCACGCCCGCAGCCGCATAGACAAACGGGTACTTCTCTGCCAGCCGTACTGCATCCCGGCTGGACTGCATGGACGCTCCGATCTCTACGATCGTTCCCACACCGGCGTCCGCCATTCCGGCCAGAAGCTCATCCCGGTCCTCGTCAAACTGCTCATCGCCATAATGCGCATGTGTATCAAAAATCATAGTTTCCACTCCTTAAAATCCAACAAGATGGTTGTATTATAATTTAAAACATACTATAATTCAAATAGAATATCAATAGGAGGGACTTTACAATGCAGGTATATGACAAGGTAAACAAAACCGAGCTTACCGCCGACACCGAAGAGCTGATCAAGCTGATGGCTCCGGGCGGACGCCAGGTTGACTTATATCTGAAAGAGAAAAAATCCGACGAGGACGGATACATGACATGGGACGTAGAGCACTGGTCCAGCGTAGACGGAAGACGTTTCATCCGCTGCTACTCTCTGGAGGGCCGCGTATTAAGCGAATCCACAGGCCACAACATCTACGACCTGAAGAATGAATTCAAGCCGGAAGAAGCAGAGAAAGTAGAACTCAGCTAAAAGTTACTCAGCAAAAGCATCGGCGCACCGGGAGCATGTCTCCCCGGTGCGCCAGTTTCGTTATGTGGTTTTAGCCAGTTAAGCGTGGAGGAATTTTTCGCGTTCTGAAAAACAGAGGCACACTTAATAGACTAACGCCTCATTAATCTGTAGATGCTGGTTCCGAAAACCGGTATCTCCTTGAAATGGCTTCTATAATCCTGTTTAAAGAAATTTGCACTTTTCATACATCCTTGTTAATTTTCCAATAGGATCTGGTAATGACTCAAAAAATGCGTAGTAATATTGGAACATTGCAAATGCGCCAACAGAAATTCTTCCATCGCAATAAGAAAGAATTGCAATAATTAAGCCAATATCAAGTTATAGAAATTCTAAGTATTTTTTTGTTTTAATCCTTTTTTGTTATAACACTTATTTTTTCAATTACTTTGCATACTACTTCATCTGTATTTTCAATTTCAATAATTAAATCTTCAATTAATTTCTTTTCTAACATTGTTATTTGCGGGAAATATATTTTTACAATTTTTTCTATCTCATTTTCTCTTAAATTATAAACAAATTTTCTTATTAAGGTTTTGACTAAATTATATTGCTTTAAAACCTCATCAAACTCACTAAAGATATCTTTATTATATATTTTTTCATTTTCCCAAAAGTATATCCGTCTTAAAGTTTCCATATAATTAATATGCGAAATTAGCCCCTCTACCTCTTTAGGCCAAGGTCCTACATCGTTAATAACCCATTTTTTATGATGTATATTTCCCGCATTTGCCACTAGATATTGAAATGCACTATATAAGCCTTCCGTATTCTTTTTCATATAAGAATGGTACTCGTTAAGCATATCTCTTAATAACGCTTTATATATTTCTACAATATTGCTATTTTTAAACCATAATAATTTATTTTCCTCTAGTCTATAATAAGGGAATTCATTTTCTTGAATTTTACTTACTTGTTTATAACACTCTTTAACAGTACCACATAATTCAAATAAATCGTCCTTTGAATAATATTGTTTGCAATATCTCATTCCATTTTGACGATTTTTAGGAATACCATAATTTTTGCTATAGTCCTCATCAATAACTTCATAACAATCGCGTATTGTATCATAAGATGAGACAATTAAATAATGTGTATAATGCTCCATATGGAACATTTTATGCTCCTTTTTATAGTACAAATTTATTGGCAAGATAAGTTTGCTTTTTTTTAGTAATTTGTTTATACTTTCAAAAAATTTTTGTTTATCTCCTAGATAAAGTTGCAAACAATTAGAAGGACTGATTTTTAATTCTTTTGAAATATTGTTTTTAATATCTTTATATCCACTTAAAACCAAGTAATTTAGGGTAATTCCAGGATACTTTTCCTCTAAGATTAACCAAATACACCTATCAATACAATCAAATGTTAATAAATTAAATGAATCAATAAATTTATTTTCCACAATACTCTTCCTTTTATATATTTCTAGTTAACTGTTATTTTATTTCTTTTTTAAAACAATTTTTCTTTCAACGCACTGGATAAATTCATTAACATTAGCATATTTATCCGAAAACAGCTCATCATCCGAAAATACTATCTCGAATTTTGATTCCAAATCACATATTAGCGCAACAAATTGCAATGAATCCATCTCTATACTTATTTCTTCTTCTCCCTCTAAATTTACACCAACATTATTTATTACCTCTAATATTTCCTCTCTCATGTATCATCTTCTCCTTCTTGAAAACAAATGAAAATAATATTTTTAATTTATAAAAAACTGATTATCTCTTTTGACGATGTACTTAATAATGAACTCATCCAATATAAGTATTCTATATTTTCCTCACATTCCATCTGTTGATGAAATTTCATTGCATAGTTACATTTTGCTCCGCCCATGCAAAACGGAAATGCAATGCACTCATAACATTTGTCTAAGTTTTGTTTTCTCGTCAACCATTTCGCCTCTTTATATGGATCTATATGAATCTTCCCACTATTATCAATAAAACCTATATTATTTGCTTCTTTATATACTTCGTCAGACATTGCCATTTCACATTTATGAACAGAAGCATCATTCATGATAACATAGCCTTTTTTCTTAGATGCGGCACAAAACTGAACCTCACTATTATACTTTAAATAGTCCTGTAAATTTGTTCCTTGTCTTGCAGCCTCTTTATATAAAGCGCTTATAAGTTTTATATCAGAAATTACCTGCTCCTGATGTGTTTTAATCCGTTCACCTTTCCAATCATGTACCGGTTCCAAAACAATGTGGAAACGCCTATCTTCTTCAAATTCCAAATTCCATTTTTTTAAAAACTCTTCTATATAAGGATAATTATCTCTAGACACATTAACTCTTATATCTATTGAATATGAGCGATTAATTTTCTTGATAGCTTGTAAATTCTCCATAATCCTATCATATGTTCCCTTACCATTTTTCAGAGGTCTCTGTTTATCATGGTATTCTTTTATACCATCAATTGTAATCATATAAAAAAATATGTGCGAATTCAAAAGATTTAGAAATAAATTTTCTGTTAACAAATATCCATTTGTAGTAATGCGTCCTAAATAGGTAAATTTATTTATTTTTCCTATTTTTAATATAAAATCACTTAAGTCAAGTAATGTCTCTTTTTCTAATAAAGGTTCTCCCCCAAACCAATTGATATAAACTTTTTTTATATTATTTTTTGTTTCCCTTTCTATAAACCTCTTAATTTTTTTTATAGCATCTATTGAAAAAGATTTTTTTTCTTCTTTCTGGTAGCAATAAATGCATTGGAAATTACACGCATGTGTCATTATAAATGTCAAATCTAAAACTTCTGAATCCCATACGATACTATTATATTTATATTCAATATACTCCATTTCATTTATTGTATCATCAATAATATAACCTTTTTCTATCATTTTTTCTTTTAAAAATGGATTAACTAAAATTTTATCTATTTTTTTATTCACTAATAGATTATATATCTTACTAGAAACCAAATCACAATTTTTACTTAATACATTATATATATAATATTGATCCATATAATTCTTAGCAACTAAATTATATTTCGAAAATTTATACATCTTTTGCTCCTTCATTCAAAATACATCCTTCTTTTTCCCAATTAATGGGACATGGTGAACACCACTCATAATATTGGCATTGCTCACATTCTTTATATTTAGGATCACTATCTCTCACATCTTTTAGTATATTTTCTTTATTCCAAAATTCAATTAAATTAGCTTCACTGCACACAGAAATTCTACCATCTGCATGAGTACATGGCATCATGTATCCCCAAACGTTTATTGCCATTGAATATTTCCCTGCGCTACACCCTTTTAAAATAGAATTTTTGATTTTAATGCCACACAAGTTTCTTAACTCAAAAAAGCAAGACTCAATATTGATCTTAATTTTTTCCAATGTGTTCCTCATTATAAAATTAGCTAAAAACTCGATGTCTTTATACTGTAATTGACCATTAATTTCGCCCCTTGCATCTGGCTTATTTTTTAATATGTCAATCGCTTCAACGCCTACATCTTCAGCAAATTTGCACAATTGAGGAAAGTCCTCCACATTATCTCTACGTGCGACCCAATTAATTCTCGTTTTGATCCCTCTTTTTTTCGCTTCGAATAGCATTCTTTTCGCTGCCTTAAACCCATCCCTAGACTTCTGATTCACTTCCTCCGTAGATCCATTTAATGATATATAAAGAGCATCCAGCTGTGTCATTATATTATACAATTCATCTTGTATTTCTACGCCTCCTGTAGAAATGTATAACTCCATTTCAAGTTTTTTTACTAGTTTTATTGCCTCCTTTATCCAAGGATAAAATAATGGTTCTCCTCCACTGAACAATATTTTTCTTACCCCTACTGTTTTTGCTTCCACTAGTAACTCCTGAAGTCTTGACCATTCAAAATTTTTTTCCTCAATTCCTTTTATTTTTTTATAACATTGAGGACATTTCCATGGACATATTGTCGTCAACTCTATATTAACAATTTGGGGACTTCTCAAATATTTTTTCATGACTCTTTCTCCTTTTTCTTGGGGGAACGACTCCCCCAAGAATTTTCATCAAAAATCTTACCAGTTACAACACTGTTCTCCATTCATAAAGAGCAATACTTTTTTTGATGACTTGGCTTTTCTTTTTTTTAACTTTTTCATACTTTACCTCCTTCCTATTTTTTATTTATTTACACCATTAAATACTGGTGAAAATATCTCTTTCCTATTTATAGATATTCCCTGTCTTTAATTCCTCTACTTGTTCTGCATATTTTAATAAATTTTTGTCATGCGTTACAATAATTAAAATCTTTTCTTCTTTTATTTTTTTTAGCACTTCCCACAATTTTTGTTTATTTTCTTCATCCAGGGATGCCGTTGGTTCATCCATGATAAGAACAGGACAATTTTTATATAATGCTCTTGCAATAGACAATCTCTGCCTCTGGCCACCAGACATTTCCAGTACTTCACTATTCAAAACATGATAAATGCCGCCCTCTATACTTGATATCCAGGCATCGAGATTCAATTCTTGAATGAGTTGGAACACTTTGTTTCGATCAGGAGTCTCCTCATAGCCTGTAATATTTTCTAAAATTGTACCTTCTAACAATATATTATTTTGATCGACATATGCCGTGTTTTGTCTCAAATCGACATTTCGTTGTCTTTCTTCATCAAAATAAACTTCTCCAGTCTGAGGAATCAATAAGCCACATAAAATTTTTATTAATGTCGTTTTGCCTGCCCCATTTTCTCCTATTACAACATTAATTTTATTTTTTTCAAAGGAACATGAAAGCTTCCTTAAACCACCACCATTTTCATATTGAAAACTTAAATTCTCAATCTTGATCTTCTCTACTTTTTGTTTTTTTATGGATAACTCTGCTGTCTCTGTTTCATTCTCCAATAGTTTTATAAGACGTTCAATAGAGGTACTACATTCTGCGTTTTTCACTCGATAATTTCCCAGTTCTCTAGCAACTTCACTAAAAAAGCTTGTCATATTTAACGTGGCAATAACCATACCGATATTCATATTTGCATAAATACTTCCATAAAAAATAACGATCAACTCTCTAATGATATTGCATAAGTACGATATCGTATCAAAAAGCAACATCATTTTTTGCTTTTCTAATTCCTTTTTTGAACATATATGTATGGTCTTTCTATGCTGTTCGAGCAAACGTCGACTAAATTTGTGAAAGTTCAAAATTTCTATCATCCTGAATAATTCTAAAAAAGATTTATTTTCTTCATCGACCTTCACCAAACGTTCTTTCTCACATAATTCAATCTTTTTCGCATAAATATAAGATGAGGCTGAAATTACCGAACATATCAACACGCAAAAAAACAATACTCTGTCAAGATATAAGACAATACCACCCATAATAATAGAGATTACGATAGACTCAATCAGTTCGGATAGCTGATTTTCGATAAAATCAATGATCTTATTTTTATCTTCTGTAATCATAGAAATCAGTTTCCCGTCATAATCTGATTCGAGAATATTCTGATTTAAAAATTGTATAAAAATTTTTTCTTCAATTCTTTCTCTGATCCGAACTAATTTTGTAATTATAATCTTGCGTAAAAAACCAATTAAGCAAAAGCTAATTAGAAAAGCACCGATCAACAATTTTAAATTTTGTGTGTCAACATTTTTCTCATAAACAATCAGATTTACCAAAATTGCCGCTATCATAGAAGCAGAATATGCAGCCATACCGATCAAAGATGCTGTCGATAATAACAAAACTATAATTTTCCATTTATCTTTCCCACAAACCATTCTCCAATTATATTTTTTTCGCATAACTCCACCATTTATTATCTTTTTATGTTTCTAATGCAAAATGTAAATATTATCTGCATACTCATCCATATCTGTTTCATGCATTGCTATAACAACGCATTTCTGTTTTGCTATTTCTAATATCATTTTTTCTATCTTATCTTTTACTTTTTGTTCCAAAGCGGAAAATGGTTCATCTAAGAAAAGCCAGTTTGCCTCACTGACAGTGCATCTAAGAACCTGAATGATTTTTTTCTCGCCTCTAGATAACATTTCACATCCTACATTTTCCCACATTTTTTTTGCTAATTTAGGATCAAAACACTTTATGAAACTAAAAACTTCTTCATCGCTAAGCGTATTGTTCACTATTCTAAAATTATCTTTAATATCACTGCATAATACTGGATCTTGCGGTTCATATACACATAATTGAAACAATTCTTCTCTTTCAATTTCTGTATTATTTATATAAAACTTCCCAGTTGCTATTTGAAGCAAACCAGACATGCATTTAAGCAGCGTACTTTTACCTTTTCCACTTTCTCCTTTTACTAAAATCAATCCCGTACTAGGTAAAACCATATTATACGATTTGAAAACTTCTTTATCGCCATAGGCATAACCCAAATTTTCACCTTTTAATTCTAAAATTTTATCCCCAGGCTTCGTATACAGCTCTTTTAAAGTATCCAGGCTATAGAATTGTTCCAAAAATTCCATATCCGCTTTCTGTTCCTGCAAATTTCCTATTCGTCCCGCAACCTCCATCATGTGTCCGAGCAAATAGAAAAAGATAATAGATGACGATAAAATCCCCTCTTGTATGAGATTCATTTTTCTTGACAAAAGAGCCGTTAATGTAGGAATGAGAATCATAATTAGGCACCTTCCAATTTGCATGTATATTTCAACAATAGATTGATATATCTTTTTATTTTGTTCGATCTTTGACAAAAAGTGAATTTTTTCTTTAAACTTCTGTGTCACTTTGCTTTCGAGAAAATAACATTTTACAATCGACAGCCCTCTTATCATGTTTTTTATTAGCAACAAACTCTGTTTTTCTAGTTCATTCATTTCCTGTTGCTTCTTTTCAATTGGCTTACTTAAAATCATCGTTCCTATCGGAATGCATATCATCAATATTACAAAGAGCAGATATCTGAGATCCATGTAAACACAAATATAAACGCTTAAAACAATCAGCATCCCCGTAGAAATTCCTATACTCAAGTAACTATCCACCAGCTCACTACAGGATTTAATTTTTGTTACAAGCATTAAGTATTTCGATTCCCCGCTTTGACATAATTCATAAGGTTCTATCTTCCATAAATATTCTCCTAAATCACCCTTCAGCTTCTCATTCATATCTATATAATATTTATTTGTTTTCTCTTTAGAAAAAAAATAAAAAGTAACTGTTATTATCACAAACCCTATAGTCAGCAACACAAAAGACAACTCTAATCCTTCTTCTCTATAAAAGAGTCTCCTCTCTATACTGTTTATAAAAGGAATATATAAAAAAGCCAAAAAAGTATTTATAATATTGAGCATCAGCATAATAAAGAAATCTTTTTTTGTTTTATCAATGTAATGAATTACTTGCGTTTTCATTTTCTTCTCCTCTACATTTACTTCAAGCTGTAATGTTCAATTCTAGTATAAATTTTAGGGGATTCATTATTTTGTTTTACTTTAATATGACAAATTTGCCAAATCAATAATCCACTTTTATTTGTATAAATAACTTTCTTATGTTGCCATTTAAGCAAGGACGCAATAAAGGATTCAGATAAATCTCTATGCTCGTTTAATGTGCTTAATAAAGAAATTTTTTCCACATAATCTTTTTGATAAATGTTAATACCAAAATTCGAATAATTTTCTCCAATTAAATCACAATCTAAGATATATTCTGCCGTTTTATTTGAATATTTTTTATATAACTCGCTGTTTTTTAAATTCCAGCCTAAAGATTCCGCTAATTTTTTGCTATTTTTATACGAACATGGTGTCCATACTAGCCGCAAAAAACTATTTCTTGATGCCATAACACCTATATTCCATAAATAGTATCCTTGATTTCCTAACCACACGATTTTATCCAAAATTTTTTCAAATTCTTCATTGGATATGTCTTTTAGAGAAAAATCTAACAATTCCATTATATATTTATAAACATTTTTTATTTGCTCTTTTGGAATTTTTTCATAATCTATTTCCAAAAATATACAAGGAATAGGATTTTCTTTTACTAGTTCATTTGAATCATATTCTAATGAAATTGCATTAATATATTCCCTTTTTTCTAACAATTTTTTAAGCATCAAAAAAATATGGTTGACTGTGCTATTTTCATTTTTACTATATACATACTCTTTGTAAAACATATATATTTTCTCAAAATCCCATATTTTAAATATTAAATCTATTTTTTTATCAGAATGATATTCAAACCATATTTCATTTGTTTCTATTTCATAATATGACAGATTATTTATCAACCTCTGTATATTATCTGAAGTCTCTTTTTCCATTAATTCTTTATCCATACGTTGTAATGCATAATTATAGATTTCCTTTATCGGTAACATAATAACACTCCTCTTTCCCTCATTCTGTATAATATGATATACACTTTTCAAATATTTCTTTGTCTTCTCTTCCCAAAATATATGTAGCTATTCCAAACTTCTTTTGAATCTCTTCCGCACGCTTTTTAGCTTCTTTAAACTCTACTTCTTTTTTTACATTTGATAAATATGCCCATTGCAGATCCTCTTGAAAAGGGTATATTCCAATAGCAATAATATTATCTGCCGCATTAAAATGATTTAAAAAACATATATTTCTTTGTAAATATTCATCGTCATCAAAATAATTACAAATTAACAGAAATCCATCTGGATCTGATGCATATAACAAATTATTCTGACGAATAGGCATATATCTTAGATTTCCAGAATCATACGGTATAGTTTGACTTTGTGATCCAACTAATATGATATCAGGTCTCTTCTTTTGAATTTTATTTAATAAATAATTAATCATTACAATCTCATCCATACCGTCCAAATAAGCGGTACTCCCGTATCCCATGGGGTATACTTCATCTATCCCAAACAATTGCGAAGAGGGTTCTGTTCCAAGTTGCCCAACTTTATATCCCATCTTTTGAAATTTTTCTCTTAACTTTAACTGCGTAGTAAATTTCCCTTGTTTTGAACTTGTACCAGTTACACATAAAATAGGCACTCCTATTTTATATAATTTTCCAAAACGATTACACGGCAAATTTCTATTACTTATTCGGGGTACATATACGTTATCCAAATGCTCTATACTTTCTTTATAGTTCAAGTCGTCAAACATAACTACTTTTTTATTGTTTTTTTTACTTAGCATCAATAATTCTTTTTTATATTTTTTTCCAATGATCTGCTCTAGCTGTTCAAGATGTCCTAAAATAATTGTATCAAACTCATCTTTCCAATTTAACGTGTCTATATCCTTTATTTGATAATCTTTACTTAAGTCTTTTGTGTTTAAAATAGTAGATGCATTTTTACCACAAACCCCCAAATACTTACTATCATAAACATCTTTAAGATTAAATTGCAGTAAATGCGAAAATTTAACTATCGAATGCATTTCCTTGTTAAACGGGAACAAAATTGCGTTTTTTATATCAAAAAGTTGGGGCAGTTTATCTATTTTCTCATATCCATATACTTTTTTCGCAAATCTTTTTAATAATTTTTTTATTTGACAAATGCTAGTTTTCACATTTTTTTGTTTAATCATACGGTAAATCAATGCGGATATATATGGGCAAGCAAAACTTGTACCAGATACACGTTTCATTTCTTGTTTTAACCACGGTAATCTATGAGTAATTCCGCATGCCCGAACATTAATAACATCGCTTTCAACATATTCATAATCATATATATGTTGACATTTTAAAGATATATCGACTCCAATAACACTGCTACATGCTGCTGGATAACTTATAGACCCATCATTAGCAAATGCAGCTACAATAGTACTTCCTTGTTTCTCTAGTAAATTACACACTTTTGCTAATTCATCCTCATTTTCGCATACACTAAGTCCACAACTTAAATTTATAATCTTCCCTTGATATTTATTTGAAATATATTTTAAGCTATCAATTAATAACTTCTCCGAAATTTCCATATCAGTATCAAATAGTTTTATAACTAAAATTCTAGCATCCTTATTTTCTTTCCAAATGGTATAAAATACTGCTGTCCCGTGTCCAATTTTATCTTCAATGTCGGAATCTTCAATAATTTTCCGCTGTTGCTTATCATACATTAAATGAATCCCTTTGTATTTAGCAGGCAAAATTTTAGTATGTTTTGTGTTTAATCCACTATCAATTACTATAAAATCAAATATTTCCTTTTTATTTTCTATTTTCATGCTCTCACCCTATCACCAAATAATACTTTATTTTTATCTATAAAAACATCTATAATAATTCTCTATATATACCCATTTATATATAATATTTTCTATAATTTAATGTTTTATCTCTCTATATATCATATAACATTTTGATATATTTTACATTCTTTTTTTCATTTTATTGCTATATTGTCTTTTTTATTTGTATTCTAAGCTATAAAAAAGATATACATCTCCTTTTCTCAGGAAATATATATCTTTTTTCATACTTTTTCTGATTTCTACTTCATCCCCGCCCAATATCTTCCACCATTCTTGGGATGTCCTTGAACAAGTTGCATCATCGGTAATCCTGGTTTCAGCATAGCGAACATTTGCTTAGTAGTACAGGAATCACATTCAAAGATCATTTTTGTCTAGAAATATTTTTCGTTACAGGATCATACTTTGGATAATTATCTATAACCTTCTATGAAATCTCATCAATCGCCGTAAAAAACTCGTCATCTGCAAAATAGAAGTAATCCACTTTTCCATCTTCAAAGGCCGCATCGATTTCCTGATGAACCGGATTTCCATTTACACGGATTTCCACACTATATGTTTCCGTATTTTCCTGATCTCCCCCGCCAACTGTTTTCTCAAGCTTTTCAAAAGACAGCTCACAGTCTTTCTCCTGCGCTGCATAATACAGATTCAGAGGGAAACCGCTCCGGTAAAAATTCTGAAGTCCAGATTCCGTAAAATAGTCTCCGTAAACTTCTTCGATCGTCTGGCTCAGACCTCCTGACTGTTCTTCCGTGTCTGTATCCGTTCCCGAAGAATCATCCTGTGCCGCCGCCAGTATCTGATCGGCGCTACCGCCCGGAAAAGAAAACAATTCCTCACATAATGCACGCAGTTGCCTTGTCTCCGGGTTCTGTCCCGAACATCCCGCCAGCAAAACAGCAGAAAGCATCAGGCTTCCAAGGAGAAGGCATCCTCTCTTTTTTATCAATTTCATATTGTATCGACTCCTTATCTCTTTCGTAAAATCTTACTTTTGTCTTTACCAGACAGCTTTTTTAATATTGTACCCTCTCCAGCTCAATTTGACACCGCTTCCGGTAACATGCTACTCCGTATTTTAAGATTGTCTTCATCCCATCCTCAGGCAGCAAGTCTGTGTATCGTCCTGCATTGATCTGATGCAATGCCTCCCGACACCCTGCTTCCAGAGTTCCGTCTTCTGCATATTTCACTTCAATCACAATCCCCGTCTTTTTCTCATCGATCTCTATCAAAATATCCGTATATCCATCTCCGGATTCCCGATTGGATGTCACATGCCAGTTCTCCTTATAATCCAGAAGACCAAGCAGAAGTCCATGAAAATAATTTTCTTTCATCTCTTTTCTCACAGCTGTATCTCTGATACTGATAGTGCGATTGAGATACTCGTTGAATTTTTGCTGTGCATCTTTTGCATCTCCGTTTTCAAATGCTTCGCAAAAAGCACTTAAAGCTGCTCCATCTTTTCGTGCCGTCTCCTGAAACCATCGTGAAATCTGTTCCTCGAAAATATTCAGGATCTCCTTATTCAGAATTGCAAGCCGTATCCGATTCCCATCAGCTCTTCCTCGCCGGGTCAGGTAACCTGTTGTAAACAATACGCTCCAGATATTTTCCTCAGAATCATAAATATCCTTGTAGGTCAACTCCTGCCGTACTGTTTTCACAATACTTTCTCCTGAAAATCCTCGATTCCCACCGGAAGTTTTTTCTCTCTTTCCATCATTTTCCTCTCATCTCCTCCCTGAAGACTGTGGATTCTTTCTTTTGCATAATTTTATCATCTCTTCCGTCTTCAGGCAAGGAAAGCCGGAGATCTTTACTTTCCACAGCACTTTTTATATTTCTTACCGCTTCCGCAGGGACACGGATCATTTCGTCCTACTTTTACCCCTTTCCGCCTGTATGGTTCCCAGCCATCTACCAAAACTTCTGCCCTGTCTGCTGCATTCATCTGACTAGATTCGTTTTCAAGAAACGCTTTCCATTCCTGAATGGTTTGATGATCGGATAATTTCTGTAATTCTTCCAGCACTTCTTTTTCTGTTTGTTCCGCATCCTGTTTTACTCTTTCCAGAAATTGCCGGCTGCACTCATAGTTATATGGATAGTTTTCCTGAATGTACTTTATTTCTTCTGGATGTTCCGGCACATATCGGCACAGATTCCATTCCGAAACAAGTGCATCTCTTTGTATATCTTCTCTGTCTTCCATCCACAATATATCTTTGAGAGTATACGGATATTATAAATAGAAGTCAGACCGGTATCCATAATTTTGCCGACTTTCCTGTCGTCATGGAAACGATACGATTCCCATGTGATAAAAGCTGATTTCAATGTTTCTTTAGTTCTCTCTGTTCTCAGATAATTTTTCCCGCTGATATAATCAATCAGTTCACGGAAAAGCGGGCGGCATTGTTCCAGCAATCCAGCCTCTTTGAATTGCTTTACAGCTTCTTCAAATTCGCCCATTCGATGATATGCCATTCCAAGAGAACAATGATATTCCGCGTTCTCCGGGGCGATTTCCACCAATTCATGAAATGCCATTGCGGCTCCTGCCATATTTCCCTGCGCAAAATAACATTGGCCAAGCAGATTCATGATCTCCGGTTTTGAATCATCCTCATCCAGGATTCGGCAGCACAGCCCTGCTGCTTCCTCGTATTTTTCTTCATCTGCCAGACGAAACGCCTCTTTTATCTGCTTTTGCAGCGGCAGTACAAACTGTCCGGCAAGCTGTTCTATCTCCTCCCACAACGCCTGTTTATCATCTGAATCTTTTATTCTGAGAATCTTATTCATCTTCACCATTCTCCTTTATTCTATTCTGATATTGGTGGACTATTGATTCTCGCGGTTTTATCTTTTTTGTGAGTCCATATTTATAAATCTCAATCCACTGTTCATTTGTACCCGCCAGATCTGCCATCTTTACTTTGATCCTTTTCCAAAAAAAAGATATGTATCTCCGTATTCCCGGAAATACATATCTTTTTCATTTTCTTTTCTAATTCATAACTGCTTCAATGTCTTCCACTGTTCTTGGGATATCCTTTGACAGGTTCCTGCATCCGTCCTCTGTGATGAGGCAGTTGTCTTCGAGACGGAATCCGATGCCCCATTCTTCGTGGTAGATTCCGATATCCACACAGAATACCATACCAGGCTGGATGATGGCGTCTCTTGCGGATACGACATCGTGGGTGTCAAATCCGACATGATGCGCTCCGCCATGCCACATATAGGTTCCGATATCATCAAAGCTCTTGCATACGCCTGCTTCTTTCAGCTGCTCGAAGCAGTAGCGGCGGATCTCCGCATCCACTTCTTTCATCGGGATGCCCGGTTTCAGCATCGAGAACATGTGCTCGGAAGTATTGTACTGACATTCAAAAAGGAGTTTCTGTCTGGAGGAATACTTTCCGTTGCAAGGCCATCCTCTGGATACGTCTGTCAGTTCGTTGTCCCAGCGTACACCTACATCGTTGAGCACGATGTCGCCGTCCATAGCCTGTCCGCGGTATCCATAATAATGGATGCAGAAGTTATTCTTTCCGGCGCTGATAATGGACGGGAATCCCGCTTCCAACACACCATGCTGTGCCAGTGCATAATCATACTCTGCCTTATACTGGTATTCATACATACCCGGTCTTGAATGTGTCATCATGGCAAGAATTCCGGCTTTTGTGATCTCCTGCGCTTTTTCCATCGCACGGATCTCACACGGTTTCTTGATGAGACGGAGCATCTTCATGATCGGCAGGGAATTTTCGATCGGCATGGATGGATATTCCTGCTTCAGGAATGCTTCCATGCTGTCTGCCGCGCTGACAACAACCTGTCCTTCCATCCGGTCAATGTCCAGATACACCTTCTGGATCCGTCCGGAAGTCAGCACCTTTTTCAGCTCTTCTTCAAATGTCTCTTTGTAGGCAAAGCTGGAAATCATGGAGACTGCTTCGATCTCTTCCGGTTTCATTCTGCTTCCGGTCCATCTCTCCTCAATCAGGTTTGGCGGAAGAATAAACAGGGTTTCCCTGTATCCTGATGCGTCTTTCTCCATCATAAGAACAGTATCTTTCTGCTCCATTCCGGTCAGATAGACGAAATTCCGGTTCGCGAAGTAGCCGTAGTCCTCATCAGCCGTCTTACGGACCGGGCTTCCGCTGAAGAACAGGGCAAGGCTGCCCGGCTCCAGCTTCTCCATAAACGCATCTCTGTTTCCCTTGTAAAATTGTGGTTCCATTTGTTATTTCCCTCCTTCGGTCTTTGTACTTTAGTCTAATAGTATTCTAGCACAAACAACCGTCAGAATCACTCTATTTTCATCACTTTTCCAGCACTGAAGAATAAAAACTTTTCGCAATAAAAATCCCAGAGATTTCCTGCTTTTCTTCTGTTTAATGTAAAATAAAAGAAAAAAATTTTACACACAGGAGAAAAGTATGAAG
>NZ_JACJKH010000024.1 GCF_016900655.1 Drancourtella massiliensis | reverse complement strand
TGGTTTCTAGTCAATTCCATTATACCAAACGGAACAGGTTTATGCCTTTTTTATTGGCTGAAATATTGAATTTTCAAGGTTCAACACACCGTATTGGTGTGGGAAGTTTTAGTTAATTATAATACCTGGTTTGATATTGGAACACCAAAGGAGATGATTGGTAATGAAATCTTATAGAGCTTTAAAATGGATACAGGGTATATTCATCGTATTCTTTTTTATGGCGTTTTGTATTCTGCTCCGTGCAGAACACTTTTTATCCACGGAATATTCCATCTTTCTCTTTTCCGGGCTTTTCGGATGCCTTGCGTTTCTGGCTTTCGATCTGATTTCCTGGAACCGTCAGAAAAAGAAAGAACAGCGGCTGTTCCAGCTGGCCCAGACAGATGCTCTGACCCGGCTTCCGAATACCTCCGCACTTAAAAACGAACTCGTAAAGCTTTCTGAAACAGTACTGGAAGATGACATTTCCTGCGCGGTGATTTCTTTTGACAATATCCACCGTCTGAACCGTACTTACGGGCACGAGGCGGGAGATGCTGTATTCCGGGAATTTGCGGATATTCTCCGGGTTTCTGCGGAAGATCTGTGTTTTATCGGCAGAAAAAGCGGCCGTACTTTCCTCGCCATCTTCCGGGAAAACTCCCACGAAAAGACAGAACTGTTTCTGGAAAGGCTGAAACGCGGCGTGGAGATTCACAATGAGACAAACGGACTGCTGCCGATCACCTACCATGCGGAAGCAGCTTACAATGATGAACTTCATTATGTATCTATTTACGATCTGATCAAAATCCGGTCCGGGAAACGACGCCAGCAGGCATAAACAACAGGAAAAATGCAAAAATATACCCCGGTCATCCGGTACACACGTGCCGGACGGCCGGGGTTTTTGTAAGCCTTTTTATGATTCCCCGTTTTCGTCTTCTATTTCTTTGACGGCATCCTGAAATTCGTCTCTTTCCCGCAAAAATGCGGTATCTTCATCTTCCTTGATCATTTTTAACAACATCTGCTTCATCCTGGATTTGTCCTCAGTCTCCACTTTTTTTGTCTGGATATGCTGGTAAAGCGGGGACTTCTTAAGATCCCACCGCTTTGTTACTGACTTCAGCATCGGCACCAGAACTTTCAGCGTATTCACCCAGTCTTTTTGCGCTGAGTATAACTGAAAATGTGCTACATATGAAGTGTACTCCCACTGGTCGAAAAGCTTCGAGGCATCTCTGGATACATCTGCAATGTACTCCGCGTCTTCAAACCGCTCTTCTTTGATGGCAATTTCCATCAATGTCATGAGTACCGAATGAATCTCCGTCATGGCCATGAGCAGCTTTTCTTCCTCCAGCTTCGCAGCCTCCTGCAGTTTTCCACAATCAATCATCAGATTTGCCTGTACCTGCTTTTTATCCACCGGGCTTTCATCCGGCAGAGCTTCCAGCAGTTCCCATGCCTTATCATACTCTTTCCGTCCCCGGTACCTGGATATCAGCATGGACCGCACCTGATTCTGTATCCGGGCATCCGTACTCTCGAGTGCTCTCCTGTACAGTGCTTCACACTCCTCCCGGTATTGTTCCGCTTCCTTTACCTTGACATCCATCAATACCGCCCCGTCCAGAAACAGCGCGATATTCAGAATCAGCGGATAGCAGGATGGATATTCCCTTACCTTTTCCATCGCCTCTTCATAGGCCTTTTCTACTCCATCCGCATCGCTCACTTCACTTAAATGATTCAAAAACATGGCAATCTCCTGATCCGAGAGTTCCTCTTTAAAAGAAAGCAGCGTATTTAAATCCGTGTCCAGAAGCCTTGCAAGCGCAGGGAGCAGGGTAATGTCCGGGTAGGAAGTTCCTTTCTCCCACTTGTGGACCGCCGGGGCCGTCACTCCAAGATATCCTGCCATCTGCTCCTGCGTCATATGCTTCTCCATTCGTCTTGTTCTTATGATTTCATTGATTTTCATTTTTCTTTTCCCCTTATACGCGCTAACTGTTGTCCGGTTCTGCTTTGATTATATCAATCTGCCGCTGCATAAAGCAATAAACTGCTTTTTAAACTTTTGGTTAAAAAAGAAACCATTGGTTTTCTTCTGAAAAACAGAACACGATTCTCTTTTCTGGAAGTTTCTTCATCTTGACATTCTCTGTTTTTCTATAGTATGATGAACTCAGAAGAATTCGAACATATGTTTGTTTTGTTTGATCACTATTTTCAGGAAAGGAGACGCTTTGTATGAATCAGACCCTGCACAGTCCAGCTCCCGGTCCACATACCACAGAGCGCATTTATGTCAGTGTTTCTTCCGTTTTTGATGCCACCGGCTATATGCAGCCGACAGCCATCACCTGGGCGGACGGCCGTACCTTTCCCATCGAAAGTGTCCGGGACTGCCGGCCTGCATCCGCTTTATCCCGGGGCGACTGTTATACCGTAGTCATTCACGGTCAGGAAAAGCATCTGTTTTTTGAACGTACGGATCCTCTATTTCCAAGCCGTGTCGGAAGATGGTTTGTAGAAAGAAGTGCTTCTGTATAATCTGTTACTCTGAAAGGAAAGAAGGCGACGCAAGATGAAAACCTATCTCGCAATTGATCTGAAATCCTACTATGCATCTGCCGAGTGCGCAGCACGTCATCTCGACCCTCTGACCACCAATCTGGTAGTGGCGGATGAATCCCGCACTGAAAAGACGATCTGCCTTGCCGTCTCCCCTTCTCTGAAGGCATATGGGATTCCCGGCAGGGCACGGCTCTTTGAAGTCATTCAGAAGGTCAAGGAAGTCAATACGCGCCGGCTTCAGGCCGCCATCCAGAGTCATACTGCACTGAATCAAAACGGACGACCGTCTCTTGGAGAGCCTTCCTTTGACGCAAATGCCTTGAAACAGGACCCGACGCTTACGGTTTCCTATCTGGTTGCCCCTCCCCGTATGGCCTACTATATGGAACTTTCCGCAAAGATTTATTCCATCTATCTGAAATACATTGCCCCGGAGGACATTCATGTCTATTCCATCGATGAAGTCTTTATGGATGTGACCTCCTATCTGGAGCATTATCAGATGTCCGCCCATGACCTTGCCAAAGCAATGATCCGCGAAGTCCTTTATGCCACCGGCATCACCGCCACCGCGGGACTCGGGACTAATCTGTACCTTTGCAAACTTGCCATGGACATCGTTGCCAAACGCACGCCTCCGGACCCGGACGGCGTCCGGATTGCCGAGCTTGATGAGGCATCTTTCCGGTATCTTCTCTGGGATCATCAGCCGCTTACCGATTTCTGGCAGACAGGTGCCGGTACCGTCAGACGTCTGGAAAAGCACGGGATTCATACGATGGGCGAGCTGGCACGGGCCAGCCTCACAGAAGAAGATATGCTTTACAAGGAATTTGGTATTGATGCGGAAATCCTCATCGATCATGCCTGGGGGATCGAGCCGTGCACCATGCAGGATATTAAATCATACCGCCCTTCGGACAACAGCACCAGTGAGGGCCAGGTGCTCTCCTGCCCTTATGACCATCAGAAAGCCCGGATCGTCGTCCAGGAGATGACAGAAAGTCTCTCCTACCGTCTTCTGGAACAGAATCTGACGACGGATTCTCTGACTCTGGGAATCGGCTATGACCGTGAAAACTGCGACAGCGGCTCATATCACGGAGAAGTTCACATCGATCACTACGGCCGGAAAGTTCCGAAAGGCGCACACGGTACGATCCGTCTGGATCCTCCGTCCAATCTGGCAGGCAGCCTGATCCAGGCAGCTTCAGAGCTGTTTGAGCAGATCACAGATCCCCGTCTTCTGGTACGCCGTATTACAATCACTGCAAACCGGGTGGTAAAAGATGATGGCATATATCAGCTCAATCTGTTTACCGACACAAAGAAGCTGGAAAAAGAAAAGAAGCTTCAGGAATCCATGCTGGATATCCGGAAGCGCTTTGGAAAAAATGCGGTACTGAAAGGTACCAGCTTTTTAGACGGCGCTACCATGCGGGAGCGCAACGGGCAGATCGGCGGCCACAAGGCCTGATCTGTTTCCGCCATATAAAAAGGAGAAATGTTGCCATGACAGACTATAAAAATTCAGCAGAAGGACGCATCGTCACTGCAAAATATCAGGATATTCTGCATCTTTCCCGTCCGGAACCATCCTACCGGCATCCCCGTATGCCCGTTGCCGGCCGCGCAAAGATCTTCTCACCTTTCGCCGCTCTGCGCGGATACGAAGAGGAAATCGCCGAGGAAGAGTGGAAAAAGAAACGAGTACCGAAAAAACTTCTGTCAGAAGAGAAGTCCCTGCAGATTTCCGTGCTCCTTTCTCGGGTAGAAAAGGGAAGTTCTCTCTCTGTTCGTTTTTTTCAGGAGGACATGCACCATTCTGACACGCCACCTCTTGGAATCTATAAAGAGGTTTCAGGAATTGTAACCGGAATTGATTCTGTCTTTCAGAAACTTGTCATCTCTGACGGAGAAACTGAAACAGTGATTTCTTTTGAATCTCTGGCGGAAATAAAGCTTCCGGAATGAGCTGATTTTTTTACTCACCCCGGAAGCTTTCTGCTATTTTAACAAAGCATTACATAAAATGTCTCTTTTTCATGATGAAGCCGCTGATGATTCCTCCAAGAGAAATTACGGCTGCTCCGGCCCAGAGAAGTATATTGCTGCTGTCTCCGGTTTTTGGTGCCTTTGTTCCTGAATCACTTTCAGAACCGGCAGTCTTATTTTGATCCGCAAAGTTTTGATTCTGAGCATCCATTCCTCCGGCATTCTTGTCTCCGCTGTTCTGGTTTCCACCAGTCTGCTGGTTATCCCCGGTCTGCTGATTTCCTCCAGTCTGCTGTCCATCATCTCCTGATGTCTCACTGTAGTCACAATTCAACGAACCAACTGTCAGTGCACCGGATGTAACTCCATCCCGGAACCGGTATACCGGCCTTTGTCCGTTTACAGTATAAGAAGCATCCGCAATGGCAAAGCCTTCATTATTTGCGGAGGTATCCACACCTGACGGCGGAAGTACATGGACAATTTCCGGTGTCTCCGTTCCATTCAGAGTGATTTTTGCTCCTCTATTACCGTAACCGTCATCCGTCATCACCCAAAGAACATTTTCGTAAGTATCATAGTCCAGTGACATGGCACCGCCAAGTTTGGAATCAATATCTGCAATCTGTACAGATGTACCATCTTCATTCAATACATAGGCGTAAATATGTCCGTTATCTTCCAAAGCTACGAAAAATACACCATCAGCGACCGCATCCGGATAGTCTGCCGGGTCAAATGCATCCCCTGTATTCTGGTCAAACAGTTTTCCTGTTACAGCCGTATCAGAAACCCATTCGACTGCTTCAATTCCCATATTTGCAGATACCTGCGGCAGAGAAGACGTCAAATCCCACTCATTGACTGCTGTCAGGTCTGATCCTTCTGTGTCCGGATCTACCACCAGAATAGAATTATAATTGATTCCCTTCTGACTATTATCACGCTCCGATGCAATATAAACAAGTCCGGCTCCATCTACTGTAATTCCTTCCGCATCCGGTCCGGCAGCAGACGGATCAGATGCATCCTTCTGAAAACGAATCCTCTTTCCTTCTTCAAATCCATTCGCAAAGCTTAATGTGCCGTCTTTTACAACATCCAGAATCCAGAATTTTCCGGTTCCGTTATCTACCGCATACAACTGTCCTCCAAAAAAGTCAAGTCCTGAAGAATCTTCCAGAAATGTAGATTCTGTATCAAATACGGTAACCTCTTCTGCTCCCGGCCATGCGATTACTTCCGGAATATCCGCAAACTTATTCGCTGCTCCCGGAGTTGCCTCCTGCGTATTCCTGTACTCCTGTCCGTTTACATCCGGATAAAGTCCCCAGGTCGGACTTGTATGCCCGGTCCATGTAGTGTTCGCAATCAGATTTCCATCTTCGTACAGACGGACAGAATCATCGCTTCCCAGTCCGAAATTCAGGTCATCAATCACCAGATACCCATTCGCCGGAATGGTCGTCCCTTCCGGTATTACATACTCATGCGAATCATCATTGTCTCTGATGATGATTCCGGAAACATCCAGCGCTTCCTGTGTCGGGTTTGCCAGTTCCACCCAGTCCGCTCCTCCATCCGGATCATTGGACTGCACTTCGTTAAGCACCACGGGATTCACGATCAGGTTCGCCTCTCCTTTAGTGGAAGTCTGGAAATCCGTCAGTTCTCCTGTCCCGTCCGGAATTCTTGCATATACTCCCGCTGCATGAGTCGTCCAGCTGTATTCAGCAACAGCCGCGCCTTCGCTGTTATAAATGGATACCTTATCCTCATTCCCCAAACCGAATAAAAAGTCACGGTTTCCTTCAAAAACATAGTATTCTCCCGGATTTAAGATCGTTCCTTCCGCTACAGGAGTAATATCGGACGCATGTCCTACCGGATCATTATCATACAGGTACCATCCTGAAATATCTACCGCAGTATCTCCTGTATTTTTGATTTCTACCCAGTCTGTGCTGTCACCATTCGATTCTACTTCGTTGATTACAACAGATGGAGCATACCATTCATTCGCCTGTCCTTTTGTCTCTTTTGTGAGTGCAAATGCTCCTGTTCCATCCGGATATCTTCCATAAGAAGCCTGAGCCGCATCTCCTTCATATGAAGCATGTTCAGTCCAGGAGTATTCATCTAGAAGAGTCCCTTGTGAATCATAAAGTCGGATAGAATCCGCAGACCCGATTCCGATTGCTGCCTCAAACGTATTTTCTTCAAACGTGTCTGTCTGGTCATTATAAATTCTTCCCATTGTTTTAGCATCAACCACCAGCAGCGCTCCCGGTTCTATCGTGGAACCTTCCGAAAATCTCCACCGATGGTCATCGGAATTATCACGAATTTCACACCCTGACAGATCAATGGTTTCATTTCCTGTATTCATCAGTTCTACCCAGTCATCCGGAGAGGAATTGATTTCATTTATCACAAGCGCCGTCATATTCTGTCCGGATTCGCCGTTTTCCCCTTCTCCTGGTTCCTGTGCGGTAACATTTACCGCTCCCTTTGTAGAACTCTGATCAACAAACTCTCCTGTCCCATCTGGTACTCTGGAATAAGTTCCCAAAGCATGTCCGTCATAGCTGTAGGTATCCTTCAGACTGCTGTTTGCGTTGTACAAGGAAACAGTATCGCTTTTCCCAAGCCCAAAACTAAAATCAATACTGTCCTCCAATACCATTACCGCTCCTGCTTCCAGCACTGTTCCATCTGGAAATTGCTTTGTCTCATTGCTCGTAAGCCGTTCCAGACCCTTGTCGTCTGTGACAAACCAGCCACTGATATCCACGGCCTGATCTCCTGTATTTACTATCTCAATCCAGTCATTCCCTCCATTCGGATCATCAGACTCGACTTCATTGATAAAAACCGTATTTCCGGAAGATGCAGCAGACACAGGCATGCCTGCTGCCGGGGCAACTGCGGATGCGGTTAAAAATGCTGCAAGTGCTATACTGAGCTGTCGTTTCTTCATATTTAGACGTTCTCCCTTCTCAAATTATGATTTTTTTAAGTTTAACAGGAGAATGTCAAATCTGAAGTTGCAACACGTAAAATCATCGTAAAAAGAAAGCAGAGCAATCTTACGCTCTGCCTTTTTCCCTTCCTAAAATACCGTTATCAGTTCAGCCCCTTCCAGATCCGTTTCCTGCATCTCTACTTTCCGGATCCGGCTGTCATCGTATGTTTTGTAATAATATGCACCTGTCCGTGTATTAATACAGCAGGAATAAGTGGTGATATCATATGTTCCGGCCTCTGTAATCACAGACCCGCGCACCATCGATACCCCGTCCAGAATATGAAAGAACTGGGAAACATTCGATTTCTCGTCCTGCGGCGATACAGAATTCCATTTCAGGAAAGCAGCCCTTACAAACCGTGACGCGGAAGAAGCATCTCCTGGCAGTCCTGCCGCTCCCATTCCCTGTGCATAAGGCTTTAAGCTCAGCTTGTCACAAAAGCGGTTCTCCGGGCTTTTTGCGCTGAGATTCATATAATTGTTCATATTCAGCCTGTGATATTCAAACGGCGGATTATTCGTCAGCACACCAAATGGATTTTCGTAAATTTTCAGTCCTTCCTGAACAGCCTCCAGAACAAGACACTGTTCCCGGTCCGCCAGCATCCAGTGAAGCGGCGCCGGAGGCATCTTCTCAGAAAACGCAAGGTCCACAATTTTCATTTTCTCAAGATCATTTTTCACTTCCGCCACCGTGGAATAGTTTCCCAAAATCCAGGCAATGATCTCAAAAGAGGCAAGTTCCATTCCCCGACCTTCCGGTTTCTGATAGTATGCGTTTCCCGGGAAATTCAGCCCTGCCATACACAGCCCCTTTTCATTTACCGCTTCCGCATATAAAGGGAACCGGCTGACAGCTGATGCCATACCGATCATGGCATAATGCTGTTCCTTACGCCCTGCCAGACGAAAATCCAGAGGGAAATTCCTCGGTGTGATCACAACCTTCTCCCCGAAAGAGCAGTCCAGATCCAGATTCCTTCCAAAGTAAAAATCTCCATTGTCATACGTAATACAGGTACACATATCATTCTTTCCTTTCCGCTATCGCACGTTTTGATTCTATTATTCACTTTCCTCCATCCGGACATTCATTCCCTCTATGTAATTTTCTTCCCGATCGTTGTCTGCCTCATAATCAGGACACACACAAAGGACACTGCCGCAATCACAAAAGTCAGCCCCGGTATTGCAATCCATGCCGTAAAATCAGTTGGTTCCATATATTTTTTGTAATTATCCAGAAATAAAATATGGATCAGATATATGCCAAACGAACAGTTGCAAAAAAGGTCTATTATACGCTTTCTGCGGTCTGAAGGCTGAAAATTTCCATCATTCACCCTTATCATAATAATAAAAAACATAACGGATGCCAAAATCACAAACGGTGAACCATAAGTCAGTTCTTTTTCATAATGATACCCTTTTGCAAATGTTGCCCCCATGGTTGCTCCAAAAGATACCGCCATACTGAATATACAAATCAGCACTGCTGTTTTCTGGCGAATCGGGATTTTTTTCCTGTACTTGCTAATATAGTAACCGAAAAACAAGTAGTATGTATAGACTTTATCTCCAATCAACGGCAGATCATAATACAGTTCCTCACCTGTAAAAGTAGTACGAAAATTCAGAAGCACTGCTCCTGTCGAAATAATCAGGAGTGCAGTTTCAAGATTCTTCGACAGGTTTCTGCACATAACCTGCAGAAACGGAAGCACAAGATAAATCGGTATCATAGCATACAGGTACCAAAGATGGGCTTCCGCAGGAACAAAAATAATTTCCTGCAGTTTTACTTCTGTTTTCATATAACAGGTATTCCACAGATAATAAACCACGCTCCATACAGCCAATACCGACAAAAAGCGTAAGATCCTTCTGCAGTGCTTTTTCAGTGTCTCCTCTCTTCCCAGCAGCAACGCCCCGGAAATCATAAAAAAGGAAGGTACACTTACCCTCGCTGCCGTATCGACCACCAAAGAAAATGCATACTCGCTGTTCGGAATTTCTCCATAAGCTCTGCAGAAATAATTACTTACGTGAATCGCAATGACCAGAACAAAAGAAATCATCCTGATCAGTTCAAGATTATAATTCTTTTCTTTCATCTCATTTGTTCTCCCCCGACTTCAGGAATCGCCGGATTCCATATCATCCCTTTTCTCCTTTTTACATTTTAAAAATTACAATCCGTTCACGGCTGTCTTTTCCATCATATAAATCTCCACAGTCAATCTCATCATAAAATGTCAGTTCATTCACCGTCATCAGAAAAGAAATATATTCATCTGACGGGTAATAGAAAAACAGTAAAATTTCTCTTGGCGCCTCGTAATACGAATCCCGAATCCTGCTGATCACTTTTTGCAGGATTTCCAGAGAAAACGGGTTGAAAAAATAGATCCGGTCCACACTTTCCGGTACCGGAAATTCTCCCGCATCGACAGCCTGAAACGTTACCCTTCCCGAAGCTGATGACATGTTCTGATTTTCCACTGCTTTTTCATAAATCCGCTCATCATACTCGATTCCAATGGACCTGCACCTGGTCTGCCACGACAAAAAGAAATCAACACGGCCTTTGCCGCATCCATAGTCCAAAAGCGTATTTCCTTTCCGGATATATCCGCTGTTTGCCAGACGCTCCAGAACCGGATACGGCGTCGGCTCATATGGATACCGGTACTGGTCTGCATGAGAATCATCTCGCCCGGTTGTGCGGATCTGCAGCAGCTTGTCCCATTTTTCCTCTTTCATATCAGATCAGAATTCCTTCCAGATGATCGAGTTCATGCTGGCAGATCTGAGCCTGCCAGCCGCTCAGCTTCTGCCGCTGCTTTGTCCAGTTCATATCATAATATTCCACCTCAATGTTCTGATAACGGGTGGTTTTCCGGACACCGGGAAGGGAAAGACATCCCTCTTCTGTCTCGTACGGCGTGTCCTTTCTGACCATGACCGGGTTAAACATGACAACGTCAAACATCCCCATATTCACAATAATCACCCGTTTTCTGACTCCGATCATATTGGCCGCCATGCCGACACACGCCTCCCGGTTAGCCGCCAATGTATCCTGCAGGTCTCTCCCAACCTGCAAATCTTCCCTTGAAGCAGGCTCAGACTTCTGCCCAAGGAAGAAAATATCTTTCATAATTGTTTTTACCATTTGTATCCATCCTGTCTATGCACTAATTTTCAGCTGAATCTATGATATCATAAATTTCTTTCAAATACATGAAAGAAGCTGAAACTCCTTATTGTTTAATGTTTTTTTATATTTCTAAACGCTTCAAGAATCAGAACGGAGCTTATCACGTGTTCAAAGAAATCAATAAATTCCTCAGAAGTAACATATAGTAACCTGTCAGTTCGAAATTCTCCCAAATGTATCCGCCCGTTCTTTTCGTCCACTAACGAAGGCATTTTCTTTCTTACATACTCAAGCACTTCCTGCACTTTTGCCCTGCCTTTGCGGCCGACATTAATTTTCCCGCTGTGGTTTATAAGGCAGCGCACTCCTTCTTTGGTATGGCATAGTTCCATATTTGTATCTAATATTAATTGCAGCGCATGATGGCATCTGTTCCCATCGTCTACTGCTGCGGCCAGTATCGTTTTTTCTTCAGATGCTCCCTGGTCTGTCTTCCTATATAGCTGTCATAATGTCTGCGTACATATGTGATATTCTCAAGCGTCTTTAAATCCGGACGTGAAGAAAGTGTCATTGCCTGTGGTGTTTCATTACAGTTAGATCTGCACATCCGCTTGTATGAGGCAGGACATTCTGTCTCTTTATATCCGGATCTCTGATCAAACCGAAATACTCTCAGATCACTTCCATTCGTTGCGAAAGCAAATTCTGAATTTAAAGCTTCGGCATAGCGCAACAGCTGAGCAATTACCTTCTCATCGATCGGAATATACGCTGCCTTGCACTCCACTACAGCCAGAATTGTATTTCCATCGGGCCGTAAAATCAGTATATCTGCCCGGTCTCTTCGTTCCGGATATCCGTACCGCTTCATGGAAACTTCAGTCTGTATGTTTCTTAAAGGGGTATGCAGTTTCCATCTGAAAAATTTGACCGTTGTCTGCCGTATGATTTCTTCCGGTGTTTTTAAGATGTACTTTTTCCGGCATTTATCATAAAAATACTTCTTCCCGTCAAATGTATATTCTCTGTGAAATGAGAGAAGTTTTTGCATAAAAATTCCCCTTTCAAAAAATAAAAAGCAGGAACTGTTTCGCATTTTCAGCTAATAATTCCTGCTTTTGAAACTCATTCCTCCGTTTCCAGTTCTAACCTCTGCAATATATCCCTGATGATCCCTGCATCTTGAATAAGGTTAATCCCAAAACACTTTTTTCCTGCATCCTTTAATGATGCTCCCACATGATAAGCTGTACCTCTATCAAGAATTAAAAAGCGATCATGGAACACCTTTGTGTATTTCACTTCCAGAGTTGGATACTGTGCATTGAAATTCTCCACATCTGTTTTGGTAAGTTTTGTCCGTTTTTGAGTGTAGATTGTAACAGACACGTTTTCATTTTTTTTGGAGAGTAAATTTAATGTTCCCACATCCACATATCCATCTATCAGTGTAATTTCTTTTTCTGCCTTTTGTATCAGACTGACAATCAAACTGAATGCATCATAAATCTGACCATCAAAAAACACTTTCTGGCCAGCTTCCTCATGCCCGGATATGTACTCAAATATCTGCTCTAATTTCTCATCAGTCTGTTTCTGGTATTCCAGCTGTTTTAGTTCTATGTTGCTGATACGTTCAAAAAGCAAAGCGTTATTGGCTATAAAACGCCTCATCTCTACAAATGCATTCATAATATTGATACTAACTTGAATAGCAACATCGCTTCTTAAAACAGCCGATAACATTGCGATTCCCTGTTCAGTAAAAACATAAGGTAAATATCTTCTGCCACCTTTTTTGTTACCATTAGCATCCTCCTCTTTTGAGGTCACAATTTGTGATCTCAAAGCCTCATACTCGTCTTTACTAATTTGAAACCTAAAACTATCCGGAAAGCGTGCTATATTTCTTTTTACAGCCTGATTAAAAACTCTTGTTTCCACCTGATACAACATGGCTAAATCGCTATCCAGCATAACCTGCTGGTTGCGTATAACATAAATCATGCTCTTAATATCATAGTGTGCCACTTCACTGTTTGGTGCCTGGGCTTTTTCATCAATAACTACCAATTCTTTTTCTGTTTCGCTCATAGCTATACCTGCCTCTCGAATTTCAACGAATCAATTCAGCACACCAACTATCTCTTTCCCTATAAAGCAATTATACCATGTTGCAGGCTTTTTGCCTAAATCTATAAAGGACAAAATAAAAAGCAGGAGATTATTTCGCCTTTTCGGCTGATAATTCCTGCTTTTAAAACCCGTTCCCGAGGTGATTCGAACACCCGACCTACCGCTTAGGAGGCGGTCGCTCTATCCTGCTGAGCTACGGAAACATAATTGTCACAACACCCCTGATTATACCATATCCCGGGGGTGTTGTGAAGCTTTTATGAAAAATTAATTTTACCCTGGAGCCAGATATTCGTGCGGAACCTTCTTCCCACTGCCGGTTCTCCCAGTATATTGGCTTTCGGAATGCAGACATCAAAAATCATTTCATTGACATCCAGTGTGAGAATCATGATTTTTTCCCTTGTCACCTCATTGATAACCAGATCCATATCCAGGATTTCACCCATGATTGAATACAGGTCACATTCTACGCCGTACGGCATAAAATACGTGTCTATAATACTGAAAATATCCTCTGTAACCACTCTTTTGGACACTTTCTGGTACGTATCCATATCTTTGAGTGTCAGTGTCTCTATTGCCTCGGAATCGCCTTTTCTGGCGGCGCTTACAAGCATCATCCGGTCCCGGAACTGTTCTCTTTGTTCCTTTTTGTCCTTTTCATTTTTTGTGACAGGGAACAGAACAGTACCATCATATGCAAGTCCCGCGAGCGTCACGGATGTTTTCTTTTTGCTGAGATTTCCAGACTGAAGTTCTCTTACATACTCCATCGGATTCTGAAGATAAAACATCAGGGAAATGTCCACTCTGGCATCCTCGCAGATGCCTATATAAGCCTCTTTGTCAATCTTTTTCTCTACAATAACATCCGCGTATGTGGTGATTCCTTTTCCTTGAAATACAGGCACGCTGTATTCTTTTTCAAAGTTTTCGTCCAGATCCATTACACCGTACATGGCCAGTTCCAGACGCTCTCCAAGAATCTTTCGGAATTCACAGTAATCGGTATCTTCATCCAGTATCATTCTTTCATGGGAGGTGAATTCTCTGCGGACTTCCTCTTCCACTTTTCTCATCATGGATCCGGAGATATCACCTCCGAACCCGATTGCTTTTGAATATTTATGCATTATCTGATTTCCTTCATTCCACCCATGTAAGGCTGAAGCGCTTCCGGAATCTTCACAGAGCCATCTGCCTGAAGATTGTTTTCCAGAAATGCGATCAGCATTCTTGGCGGCGCTACTACTGTGTTATTGAGTGTATGTGCAAAATATTTCTTTCCGTCCTGTCCTTTTACACGGATTCCAAGACGTCTTGCCTGAGCGTCTCCAAGGTTGGAGCAGCTTCCTACTTCAAAATATTTTTTCTGTCTTGGAGACCATGCTTCCACATCGCAGGACTTCACTTTCAGATCCGCAAGATCTCCGGAGCAGCATTCCAGTGTACGTACCGGGATATCCAGAGTGCGGAAGAAATCTACTGTGTTTTTCCACATTTTTTCATACCATTCCATACTGTCTTCCGGTTTACATACAACAATCATTTCCTGCTTTTCAAACTGATGTATTCTGTATACACCACGCTCTTCAATTCCGTGTGCCCCTTTTTCTTTTCTGAAGCATGGAGAATAACTGGTCAGTGTTCTCGGAAGTGTCTCCTCCGGAAGCATGGAATCAATGAATTTTCCAATCATGGAGTGTTCACTTGTTC
Source organism: Drancourtella massiliensis (assembly GCF_016900655.1). Lineage (GTDB taxonomy): Bacteria > Bacillota > Clostridia > Lachnospirales > Lachnospiraceae > Sellimonas > Sellimonas catena. The sequence continues at coordinate 40,945 of NZ_JACJKH010000024.1, read as the reverse complement.
CGATCAGGTACAGATCTTCTCCTTCAATCTTATACATCATTGCATCCATTTCTGCGAAGCTCATTACTCCGGTCACGACATTGCTGCGTATCATAAACGGCGGTACACAGTAAGTAAATCCGCGGTTAATCATAAAATCTCTTGCATAAGAGATTACCGCTGAGTGAAGCCTTGCAATGTCCCCCATCAGGTAATAGAAACCGTTTCCTGCCACTTTTCCGGCGCTTTCCAGATCGATTCCATTGAATTTTTCCATGATTTCTGTATGATATGGGATCTCATAGTCCGGAACAACCGGCTCTCCGAAGCGTTCCAGCTCTACATTTTCGCTGTCATCTTTCCCGATTGGTACAGACGGATCAATGATATTCGGAATCACCATCATGATCTTTTTGATTTTCTCTTCTACTTCCTTTTCTTCTGCAGAAAGTTCAGCTGTTCTTCCGGCATTTGCCTCCACCTGTTTTTTCAGTTCTTCCGCTTCTTCTTTCTTTCCCTGAGCCATGCAGGCACCGATTTGTTTTGAAATTTTGTTCTTATCTGCTCGCAGCGCTTCTACTTCCTGTTTGATTTCACGGTTTCTCTTGTCAAGTTCCAGCACTTCATCTACCAGCGGCAGTTTCTCATCCTGAAATTTCTTTTTGATATTTTCTTTTACTACATCCGGGTTACTTCTGACAAACTTAATATCTAACATTTTAAACTCTTCCTTCCTTATTCTATTCCTGCCAGTTCCTCTGAATCACCATACATAGCCTGTTCCAGTGATTCCGCCTCTTCCTCGGCAAGTTCTGTGTGACATTCTCCGTTCACAATTTCTTTTATATAAATGTAACATCCTTCTCTGCTGTGCATGGCATTTAAGATCCAGCCATTGTCTTCTCCATCCAGTATCGTAAACGCAAAGCTCAATTTCCCGCCCATTTCATTAAAAGCATCGTACTGCACCAGTCCCGTTTTCTGAATACTTCCACTGATTTTTTCTTTTAATGACCGCAGTTCCATCTGATTCTGTCCGGAAAGTTCTTCAATCCTCTCCATTTCTTCCAGGTGACGCCGGATATTATCTTCCAGCGTCTTCCCGTCGCTTCCTCGCATAAACCGGGAATAGCTTCTTTTCAGTCGATTATACTTCATGTTGAGACTCACAAGAAAAGCTCCCAGTATAATCAGAATCAGAAACATGACAATCAGAATATATGCCGGATCAATACCTATCGATTCCAGAATTTTACTCTGCATCTTATCTGACTTCCTCTCTAATACTCATGATCATCTCAAACAGTCTTTCCAGTTCTTCGTCAGAATAATACTCTATTTCTATTTTTCCTTTGCCATTTGCCTTTCTGTTGACGCTGACTTTCGTTCCCATGATTCCTTTCATTTTTTCCTCCAGATCATGGTAAATAAAATCATTTTCCTTTTTTACTTTCTTTTTCTCCGGTTTTGGTTTATTCCATTCACGGATCAGCTTTTCTGTCTCTCTTACACTCAGTTTTTCATCAAAAACCTGAGTTGCAGCCGCATACTGTTCTTCCTTATCTTCCAAAGCAAGAAGTGCCCTTGCATGTCCACTTGAAATCATATCGTCAATCAGCATCTGCTGTACTCTTTCATCCAGCTTCAGGAGACGGATCGAATTCGTTACTGCTGTTCTGCTCTTTCCAACACGCTCCGCGATTTCATCCTGCTTCATGGAAAACTCTTCCATCAGTCTTTTATATGCCTGTGCTTCTTCTACTGGATTCAGGTTTTCTCTCTGAATGTTTTCGATCAGAGCAATCTCAACGACTTCCTGTTTTGAATATTCTCTTATAATCACTGGCACTTCCTTGACTCCGGCCAGCTTAGCTGCCCTCCATCTCCGTTCTCCGGCGATAATTTCATAATATCCGTCCTTTTTCTGTACAAGAAGCGGCTGCAGCACTCCAAACTGCTTGATCGACTCTGCAAGTTCCAGAAGGGAATCTTCCTCAAAATTTCTTCTCGGCTGTTCTCTGTTTGGTTCAATCATATTGATTTTCACCAGTTTCTCTCCAGTTGATACCACTTCTTCTGTTTTTTCCTTTGCAGGCGTACTCTTTTTGGCCGAACGGTTATCCGGGATCAGACTGTCCAGTCCCTTTCCAAGGCCTTTTCCTAATCCACTTCTTTTCGCTGTCATTCTTCTTCTCCTTTATGAATCACTTCATCTGCCAATAGCATATAACTCTCTGCTCCGGTTGACTTTGGATCATACAGATTAATCGGCATACCATAGCTTGGCGCCTCAGCAAGTCTGATATTTCTCGGAATGATGGTCTTGTAGATCGTCTGTTCCAGGTTATCTTTTACATTTTCCACTACCTGAAGTGAAAGATTTGTTCTCGCATCATACATTGTGAACACGACGCCTTCCATCTTCAGATTTTCATTCAATCTTTCCTGCACAAGTTCAATTGTGTGGATGAGCTGGCTTAACCCCTCCAGAGCATAGTATTCACACTGAATCGGAACCAGTACACTGTCAGCTGTCGTCATCGCATTGATTGTCAACATATTCAAAGACGGAGGGCAGTCGATAATCACATAATCATAATTTTCTCTTATCTTTGCCACCTCATCTCTGAGGATATATTCTTTGTTTTCTACTCCAATCATTTCGATTTCGGCGGCCGACAAATCAATATTTGTAGGAAGCACGTCCAGATTTTCAATCACTTCTTTGCACAGAACCTCTTCAATTCCTGCTTTTCCAATGATCAGATCATAGACTGTATTTTCCACCTGATCTTTCTCTACCCCCAGCCCGCTGGTCATATTTCCCTGCGGGTCCATGTCAATCGCCAATACTTTCTGTCCTTTTGCCGCCAGACACGAGGATAAATTAATAGCTGTTGTCGTCTTGCCGACGCCGCCTTTCTGATTGGCAACCGCAATTATTCTACCCATTTATACTTCACCTTTCTTTCATAAGCCTTATTATAACATTTTTTATTTCTATAATCTATATAATGTTTCATGTGAAACATGAAAAATTCGTAACGATTCGGCTATGTGGTTCAGATTTCGGTGAAATGTTTCACGTGAAACAAAAAAATTTCGTGACCATTCAGCTCTATAACTCAACTTTCAGTAGCATGTTTCACGTGGAACATCAAGAAACTCGTGTCAATTCAGCCGTGCAGCTCCGATTTCGGCAAAAATGTTTCACGTGGAACATTTTGGAACAAAACCAGATCTTTATCTTCAAACTAAAATCGTCCCTCAAACACATGATGTTTCACGTGGAACATTTTGGAACAAAACCAGATCTTTATCTTCAAACTAAAATCGTCCCTCAAACACATGATGTTTCACGTGAAACATTTTCTTTTTGCACCAAACCACTGCGCCTTGAATTCTCGATGAGCAATAACCAAAACAAGAATCGTGTCGAAAATTTCATACATTCACTTCTTTTCTTGCTCTATCCAATGTAGTATAATATATCATAAGAATAACTATGAAAGTTGGCCGAATTTATGAAGAAAAAAATAAGATCTTTTGTTATCCTGACTGCCTTATGTGCAGCTACAATACATATTATAAACAGAACGATTCATCATCTCTCTACACTGCATAATCTGCTTCACAAAGAGAATGAATCTGATTATGAATGGCGTTTTGGGAAGATTCATTATAGAAAATGCGGCACTGGAAAGCCTTTGCTGCTGCTCCACGATCTTGCTCCGGCAAGTTCATCTGTAGAGTGGTCTCACATTGTTCCTTTACTTTCCAGGGAGCATACTGTTTATACGGTAGATCTTCTCGGATGTGGTCAGTCAGATAAGCCAAACCTGACCTATACCAATTTTCTGTATGTACAGATGATCTCTGACTTCGTGAAACATGTAGTTCATGCACCTGTAGATGTCATCGCCACTGGCGCTTCTGCTCCTCTTGTAGCAATGACAGCAACCTCCAGCCAGGAACTAATTGATAAAATGATCTTCGTTAATCCGCAGAGCCTGCATGAGTTGGCTAAAATACCTTCCAAGCGTAGCAAATTATTATATCACTTTATCAATATGCCACTGCTTGGCACTTTCCTTTATAATATCTTGTTCTGCCGGAGACGGATTGCCGCAAAATCGGAAGAAGCATTCTTTGATCCTGCTCAGATCGATGAGCTTATGGTCAATACCTATTATGAGTCTGCTCATCTGGATCATATGCATTCCAGATACCTGTTTGCAAGCATCCGCGGAAACTATACGAATGTGAACCTTGCACCATTCCTTTCAAGGATCACACACAGTATCTTTATTATTACCGGTGCTGAGAATCCTCTCTTTAATGAGAACGCATCCCAGTATCAAAAATACCTTCCGTCAATCGAAATTGTCTCCATGGGAGAGACAAAAGCCTATCCTCACATTGAAAAACCGGAAGAATTTTGCGAACAGGTTGAGATCCTTCTTGATCCAAAATAACAAAAAAAATGAGTGTTTCACGTGAAACACTCATTTTTTTATTACTGTAATGGCTCTTTTGCAGGCAGGCCTGTTTTTCTCGGATATCTCTTTGCCGTAGATTTGATTTTCTTAATTTTAATGAATGAACGGCCAATCTCGGTTCCCTGCAGCTTGAACTTATACACTTCTTCGATTGTTCCTCCAAGAATTTTTGCCGCATTGCGTGCCTGTTCTACTTCTTCATCCACTTCTTCCGACTTATACGGTACAAAATAGCCTCCAACTTTTACATAAGGAAGGCAATATTCCGATAAAGTGGCCAGATTTGCCACTGCGCGCGATACACAAAGGTCAAACTTTTCTCTATAATCCGCCTTTTTAGCGAAATCTTCTGCTCTTCCATGGATCGTTTCAATTCCGTTAAGTCCCAGCTTTGCAATTACCTCATTCAGAAAACGGATTCTTTTATTTAATGAATCCAGCAACACAACTTTGATCTCCGGAAAGACGATTTTAAGCGGAATTCCCGGAAATCCGGCTCCGGTCCCCACATCGATCAATGATGATACCTTTGTCATATCACAGCTTTTGACAATCGAAAGGCTGTCCAGGAAATGCTTTTCATTCACTTCCTCATATTCTGTAATTCCGGTGAGATTCATTACCTTGTTCCATTCCACCAGAATATCATAATACTGATCAAACTGTTCGTACTGTCTGTCCGTCAGGGAAAGACCGATCTCTTTTAATCTTGCTTCAAACACCTTATCCACTCTTCTTCTCCTTTCCCGTTAAGCCCGTCTCATGGACTCCAGATAGACCAGCAGCACGGAAATATCTGCCGGTGAAACCCCGGATATTCTGGATGCCTGTCCGATGGATACCGGACGCTGCGCGCTCAGCTTCTGCACTGCCTCAATCCGAAGGCTTTTCACATCGTTATAATCAATATCCTCCGGTATTTTCTTTTTCTCCATCTTCTTGAACTGTTCCACCTGCCGCATCTGCCGCTTGATATATCCGTCATATTTAATATTAATATCAACCTGCTCTGCCACTTCTTCCGGAATCTGCGGCCTGTTTTCATCAATTGGAGCCAGAATATTGTAATGAAGCTCCGGTCTCCGGATCAGATCCGCAATGGTTGCTCCGGAATTCAGCGGAGTACTTCCATACTGTATTAACAGATTCTGTACTTTTTCACTCGTTCCTACATTTACATGTTCTACTCGTTCTATCTCAGATGTAATCATTTTTTCCTTTTCCAGGAGATTTTCATACCGTTCTTCTGAAACCAGCCCGATTTCATATCCAATCTTCGTCAGTCTCTGGTCCGCATTATCCTGGCGAAGCAGGAGGCGGTATTCTGCCCTGGATGTCATCATTCTGTATGGTTCATGGCTCTCTTTTGTAACCAGATCATCGATGAGAACGCCGATATAAGCCTGGGAACGGTCCAGAATGAGCTGTTCCCTGCCAAGGATCTTCTGCGCCGCATTGATGCCCGCTACAAGTCCCTGTGCCGCAGCCTCCTCATATCCGGAGCTTCCGTTAAACTGTCCGGCACTGTAGAGCCCTTCCACCTTCCGAAATTCCAGCGTCGGATAAAGCTGTCTTGCATCGATACAGTCATACTCAATCGCATAGGCATTTCTCACAATCTTCGCATGCTCCAGCCCCGGTACAGAACGGTACATCTCATACTGTACATCCTCCGGGAGGGAACTGGACATTCCGCCGATATACATCTCATTCGTATATTCTCCCTCCGGTTCGATGAATACCTGATGCCTGTTTTTATCTGCGAATTTTACGACCTTGTCTTCGATAGACGGACAATACCTCGGTCCGGTTCCCTCGATCGCGCCGGAAAACAGAGGGGATCTGTCCAGATTATTCCGGATGATTTCATGGGTTTTTTCATTCGTATACGTCAGCCAGCAGGAAATCTGCTCTCTCTGCACCGATTCCGGATCTGTTGTAAAGGAAAACGGTGTAATTCTTTCGTCTCCCTTCTGCTCTTCCATCTTGGAAAAATCAATCGATCTGCGGTCGATTCTCGCCGGAGTTCCTGTCTTAAAACGGTACATTGATACACCGAGCTTCTTCATGCAGTCAGACAGGTATGTGGATGCCTGAAGGCCGTTTGGGCCGGTTTCTATGCTGACATCACCATAAATACACCTTGCCTTCAAATACGTCCCTGTACAGAGGATTACGGCCTTACAGCGGTATATGGCACCGGAGATGATCTGTACTCCGGTAACTTTCCCGTCTTCCACGAGAATATCCACCACTTCCGCCTGCTTTAAATCCAGCCCCGGCTGGTTTTCCAGCACCATACGCATGGCCTTGCTGTACTCCTGTTTATCCGCCTGCGCTCTCAATGAATGAACCGCAGGCCCCTTGGAACGATTCAGCATTTTTGACTGAATGAATGTGCGGTCGATGACCTTTCCCATCTCTCCGCCGAGAGCATCCACCTCTTTTACCAGATGCCCCTTTGATGTTCCGCCGATATTCGGATTGCACGGCATCATCGCCACGCTTTCCATGCTGACCGTAAAGACAATCGTCCTCATCCCAAGTCTTGCCGCCGCCAGGGCCGCCTCACAGCCCGCATGTCCGGCGCCGATTACGGCAACATCGTACACGTCTTTATTTTCCCATACAGAATTTACTGAATATTTCATTAACCAGATCCTCTCCTATCGTTTCTCCCGTAATACTTCCAAGTGCTTCGTATGCATCCATCAGATCAATCGTATAAAAATCCTCCGGCATGCCGTCTTCGATACTTCGTTTTACCTGTTTCAGGCTTGTAAAGGCCTGTTCCAAAGCCTCTTTCTGCCTCACATTCGTAATATAGACTTCATCATTAAAAGCAATCTCGCCCCGGAAAAACATCTCCTTTACGGTCTGTTCCAGTTCGTAGATTCCCTCTTCTTCCTTTGCTGAAATCTCAATCATCGGCTTATCCAGATGTTCCTGGATCATTTCTTTTGTCACCTTTGTCTCAAGATCCGACTTATTCAACAGAACAATCACGTTCTTATCCTGGATCATCTCCATGATCTCAAAATCATTTTCATCCAGATTTCGCGATGAGTCAACTACAAAAATAATCAAATCCGCATCTTCTGCCTGATTTTTCGCCCGGTCGACGCCGATTTTTTCCACCACATCTTCTGTCTTTCGGATTCCGGCCGTATCCATAATATTCAGGCTGACTCCGTTTAACTGGATGTGCTCTTCCAGAATATCCCTTGTCGTCCCCTCAATCTCCGTCACAATGGCCCGCTCTTCTCCTACCAGCGCATTCAGAAGAGAGGACTTCCCTGCATTTGGCTTTCCTACGATCACCGTCCGGATTCCTTCCTGCATCATCCTGCCGTTATCCGCAGTATCGATCAGTTTTTTCAGTTCTTTCAACAATTCCTCTACTTTTTCCACAAGGGTATCTCCGTATCCGTCCAGAGAAATATGCTCCGGATCATCCAGGGCAGACTCAATGTAGGCTGTATGATACAGAATTTCTTCCCTCATGGCGCTGATTTTGCGTTGTACGCTTCCTTTCAACTGACTGACTGAATTCTTCAGGGCATACTCATTTTTGGAATGAATGACGTCTATAACCGCCTCTGCCTGCGACAGATCCATCCTTCCGTTCAGGAAAGCCCTCTTTGTAAATTCACCCGGTTCAGCAGCTCTGGCGCCGTTTTTCAGTACGGTTTCCAGTATTTTTCTGACGACAAAGACTCCCCCGTGGCAGTCGATTTCCACGGTATCTTCTCCTGTATAGCTGTGCGGCCCTCTCATAAGCATCACCAGCACTTCATCTATCGTATTTTCCCCGTCCTTGATCCACCCGTAATGTACGGTATGAGATGGCTGCGAGGAAAGTGTTTTCTTCCCTTTATAAATCCTGTCTGCAATTTCAAATGCATCCGGTCCGCTGATCCTTACAATTCCGATTCCGGAATCCGACATGGCTGTCGAGATCGCTGCGATTGTCTCCGTTACTTTCATCATGTCTGCACCCTCTCTTGTTCCTGCATATTCTGCACTGGAAATATTTTCCTGTTCAAAAAACAAAAAGGGCAGATTCTCCTGTTGTCATGGAAATCAGCCCTTTTTCTATCTTTACTTATTTCTGATTAAGGTTACTACGACTCTTCTGTAAGGCTCTTCTCCTTCACTGTGTGTCGTCACATAACGGTCTGCCTGAAGAGCAGAATGAATAATTCTTCTTTCGTATGGATTCATCGGTTCCAGAGCAACCGGTTTCTTCGTTCTCTTTACCTTGTAGGCAATGTTTTTCGCAAGATTTTCGAGAGTTTCTTTTCTTCTTCTTCTGTAGTCTTCTGTATCCAGCTTCACTCTCACATATCCATCCTGTGTCTTGTTTGCTACTCTGTTTGTAAGATACTGAAGAGAATCCAGTGTCTGACCTCTCTTACCGATCAGGATTCCCATATTCTTTCCATCCATCACGATTTCGAGGGCGCCCTCTTCATCAATACGGGATGAAATTTTAACTTCCATATCCATTGCGTGAAGCACGTCTGTGAGGAATTTCTCACATGCTGCAATTGTCTCATCCTGCACTTTTGCGAGCTTTTTACTCTCCTGAACCGGCTTTGTTTCTTTTACTTCTTTCACTTCAGCCGCTTCTTTTTCTCTTTTTTCTTTCCGCTCTTTCTTTTCTCTGCGCGGTTTTTTCTCTTTTACCTCGGATTTCATCTCCGGTTTTACTGCTTTTTCTTCGCCTTTTACCTCAGAGATGACCTCCTGGATTTCTTCTTTAAGCTCTTCTAATTCATCTTCTTTTTCTACTGTTTTCTTTTTCCATGCACGGATGACAGCCTGTTTGCTTCCGATTCCAAGAAAACCGCTGCTTCCTTTTTCAATTACATCGTATTCCAGCATATCACTTGTAACACCAAGCTGGATCAGGGCTTCTGTAATTGCATCATCCACTGTTTTTGCTGATACTGTAATTTCACCCATCCTGATAACCTCTTTCTTCATCTCTTACTTCTTTTGACTGTCTTTATGATTACTTTCATTATACTGTCTTACCAGATTTGCTTTCGCTGCGAGGCTTCCTGATTTTGCGTTTTTGCTCTTCTCAGCCGCTCTTTGTAAGGCTTCTTCTCTTTCTTTTTCTGTCATCTTTTTCTGTTTTGGCTCTTCAATGCTTCTTGCGTGAACCTGAGCCATCTCAGAAAGTTTCTGTGCGTTTGTGCCCTTCTTTTCTCTCTTTTTCGCCGCTTTTTTCTGATTCTTCTCAATCAGTTCTTCAATCGATATCCTGGAAAGATATTTATTAATAGCAAGCTGCTGAATCATACGTACTACTGCACTGGCGATCCAGTAAAGTCCGATACCGGAAGGGAATGTAAAACACATTACCACTGAAAATAACGGCATGATCTTCATCGTTGCATTCATGGAATTTACCATGGAATTGTCACTGCTGTCATTTTCTGTCGGCGCTGCCGTCGGTGAAAGTTTCATACTGATATACTGTGTCAATCCCGAAATAATCGGAATAGACAGAGCCAGGATTGCCGCTATAACAGCTCCTGTTTGAATCGAATTCATGAAAATATTCAGTGGAGTTTCCGCAATATTGATTCCGAGGAAAGAATTCAAATGTGTCAGACTATCCTGAGTAGAACGGATCAGCGACTCCAGATCCGGCAGTTTGTCGGCCAGAGTATCCCAGCTGCTTTCCTGAAATTTGTAAAGCGCATCCACCATAACGTTGGGCTGGCTGAATTTATATCTGGACGGATCCATTGCAATCGCATTCGTCTTACCAAGCGCCTCCATTGCCGCCTGTCCGCCTTCGGTGGACAAAAGCTGATTTACGAGCGGCATGTAAACTTCTTTGATTCCGTCTACATAAGCCGGGATATTACGGATTACATAAAACAGACCCCACAGAATCGGCAGCTGGATCAAAAGCTGCGAACAGCCTCCCATCATGGAAGTTCCGTATTTCTCATAGACCATCTTGGTTTCTTCCTGCATCTTCATCATCGATGCCTGGTCTTTTTTGTTCTTATATTTGTTCTGAATCCTTCTAAGCTCCGGATTCATTACAACGGTCAGTTTTGACGCCTTTTGCTGTTTGTACGTCAATGGAAGAAGCAGTGTATAGATAATGATTGTAAAAATAATGATACAAAGACCAATATTTTCAATATGGAATACATTACTAAGCACACTGAAAATTCCGTTCATCAGATGCCCCAGAAGCCAGGAAATCTGGCCGACGATCGGAGCCGATGACTGTGTCAATAATAAACCTTCCATCAGTTCTCCTCCATATTCAGGTATTATTTAATTACGGTACCGGATCGTATCCTCCCCGGTGGAACGGATTACATCTGAGTATTCTCCAGACCGTAAGAAGTCCTCCCTTTAAGGCTCCGTACTTCTCGATTGCCTCCAGTCCGTACTCCGAACAGGTCGGCGTATAAATACAGTGCTGTGTCGGCAGCTTGTACTTTGATAAATGCTTTCTGTAAAAACGAATTACTGCAAGCAACAGTTTTTTCATCGTTTCATCTCCATTTCATTTCCCTTATCCGAAGAATCCTGCTGTGTGTCCTGTAAATATATATGATGAAGTTTTCCGAGATGGACCACTGCACTTTCTATTTCCTGATAGCTTTTGTCCTTTGCCGAAGCCCGTGCAATGATAATTATGTCATATCCACGCCGGAAATGCTCTTCCTGCAGTCGATAACTTTCTCTCAATAGCCGTGTAACCCTGTGACGGACTACACTGTTCCCTACCTTTTTGCTGACTGAAAGTCCCAGTCTGTTGCCCGAGGTACCATTCTCTCTGACATACATGACAAGATATCTGTTTGCATAGGATTTTCCTTTTTTATAGGTCAGCTGAAAATCCCTGTTCTTTTTCAATGATTCTGAAAACTGCATTGCCGTATGCTCCTGATATGTTCTACGGTACGCAGATTATCCGCCTTTTCTTCATTCTGTATAGAAGAAAAGGCCACATATATGCGGCCTACGCTGATAATCTTTTTCTTCCTTTTGCTCTTCTGGCTGCGAGAACTTTTCTTCCGCCTGCCGTGCTCATTCTTGCTCTGAATCCATGAACTTTCGCTCTGGAACGTTTCTTTGGCTGAAATGTCATTTTCATTACTTTCCACCTCCTTAACCTGAAACTTATATATATAAATATAAGTACATTAATATCGTTCTTTGCTAAAAGACACCACGTCTGATTATAGTCAAAAACCCCCTGCAAGTCAAGTAATTCCGTGATTTTTTTACGTTTTTTCACAAGGATCCACAGTTATACAGCTCCTTTCCACAGGACCGGGACAATTTTATCTGCTCCGGAATGCTTTACACGCTGATTTCCACATGTTTTCAACATTTTGTGGATAATTTTGTGATTTTGTGTGGAAAACATGTTGGATTCTACTAAATTCGTCATTTTTTTTCCGGTTTCATGCGGTTTTCCACTGTTCAAAATCTTATCCACATCGATTTTACATTGCACTTGAAATCTTTTTGTTGTAATATATAAGGGAGTGAATCTATTTATTTCACGAGATCGCAGCGAAAATCCGGCCCGTTTTTTTGTGTCGGGTGTTTTTTGCTGTGCTTTTCAGTCATGTCCTGATCAGACGTCTCTGACAGGCGGACAGTACTAAAACAATAAGATTAGGAGTCATCAAAATGGACATCGTAACAGAAAAATGGAATGAAATAATTGAAAATTTAAGACTTGAGCATAGTCTTTCCGACGTTTCATTTAAAACATGGATTCTTCCATTAAAAGTCTATGATGTAATTGAAAATACCGTCTATATTCTCGTGACGTTAGATGGGACCGGTGATTATATCGATTACATAGAGAAAAAATACCTCCTTCCATTTAAAGTTTCGATCGCTGAAATTACCGGAATCGAGTATGATGTCAAATTTATTCCGGATAACCCGAGCGAACTGGAAAAGGTAGAAGAAATAGCAAATGCTCACAAGAAAAAAGCAGCGGCACACACAAAGAAAAACGACAATCTTCTTATGATAGAGCGTGCAAACTTAAACCCGCGCTATACATTTGATACCTTTGTCGTCGGCAAAAACAACAATTTCGCCCATGCCGCATCCCTTGCAGTTGCAGAATCACCGGGTGAAGTATACAATCCTTTATTCCTCTACGGAGGTGTAGGACTTGGGAAAACCCATCTGATGCATTCGATTGCTCATTTTATTCTGGAAAAAGATCCGAAGAAAAAGGTTCTCTACGTGACAAGTGAGGCCTTTACCAATGAGCTGATCGAATCCCTCAGAAGCGGTAAAACGGGAAACGAACTTCCGATGACTGCTTTTCGTGATAAATACAGAAATGTCGATGTGCTCCTGATTGACGATATCCAGTTTATTATAGGAAAGGAGAGTACCCAGGAAGAGTTTTTCCACACATTCAATCACCTGCATGTGGCCGGAAAACAGATCATCATTTCCTCGGACAAACCTCCTAAGGATATCGAAACACTGGAGGCACGGCTTCGTACCCGGTTTGAGTGGGGACTCATCGCTGATATTTCGGCTCCGGATTACGAGACCCGAATGGCAATTCTGAAGAAAAAAATCGAATCCGATCAGCTGGAACGCTACCATATTCCGGAAGATGTTCTGCAGTTTATTGCGACTAACATCAAATCCAACATCCGGGAGCTGGAAGGTTCTCTTAACAAACTGATCGCACTGTATAAATTAAAGAACGAAGAGATCAATATTTCACTTGCAGCCGAGGCTTTAAAAGATCTGATCTCGCCGGATGAAAACCGGAAGATCACGCCGGAACTGATCATCGAAACAGTTTCCGAACATTTCGGGATCTCTGTAGCGGACTTAAAGAGCGCAAGCCGCGATGCAAAGACAACAAGCGCACGCCATATTGCCATGTATCTTTGCCGTTCCATGACAGACACCCCTCTGAAAATGATCGGATCCTTACTTGGCGGAAGAGACCACTCGACTGTGAAACATGGTGTGGATAAAGTGTCGAAAGATATGGAAAACAATGATTCTCTGAAAAATACAATCAGTATCATTCAAAAGAAAATCAGTCCGCTTTGATGATTTTCCTGCATTCATCCTCATGAAATCCAAGCCCGTTCAACGAAGATTTCCATCCCGGAATCCACGAACTGGCGCGGGTTTGCACAGGTTATGCACATATCCACACATCCTAAGGCGGCGAATGCGGATATCTTATATATAAAAATTTATCTGGCTCAGCGAAAGGAGTTATACACATGAAAATTATCTGCACAAAATCCAATCTGGCAAAAGGTGTGGGAATCGTCTCCAAAGCAGTTCCTTCTAAAACAACAATGCCGATTCTGGAATGTATTTTGATTGATGCGACAAACGATATAATCAAACTGACAGCAAATGATATGGAACTTGGAATCGAAACAATTATCGAAGGTGAAATTGTACAGCCTGGTATGATTGCTCTGGATGCAAAAATCTTTTCTGAAATTGTCAGAAAGCTCCCGGATAGTGAAATCGTTATCACAACGGATGAAAATGAACAAACATTAATTACCTGTGAGAAAGCGAAATTTCAGATTGCCGGAAAATCCGGAAGTGATTTCGCCTACCTTCCATATATTGAAAAGAACGAATCCATTCTGGTATCACAATATACATTAAAAGAAGTGATCCGCCAGACAATCTTTTCTATTGCTGATACAGAGAGCAACAAGCTGATGACCGGTGAGCTGTTTGAAGTAGAAGATAACATTCTGAAAGTAGTTTCACTGGACGGTCACAGAATCTCCATCCGGAAGATTGAGCTGAAAGACAACTATGACCATAAAAAAGTTGTCGTTCCAGGAAAGACACTCACAGAAATCAGCAAGATTTTATCCGGCGATGCCGAGAGCGAAGTACAGATTTACTTTGCAGAAAATCATATTGTATTTGAATTTGATCAGACTGTTGTCGTATCCCGTCTGATCGAGGGAGAGTATTTCCGCATTGAGCAGATGCTCTCAAGCGATTATGAGACGAAGGTACACATTAATAAAAAAGAACTGTTAAACTGTATTGACCGTGCAACGCTTCTTGTAAAAGAAGGAGACAAGCGTCCGATCATCATTCAGATCGGCGACGAAACAATGGAGCTGAAGATTCAGTCACAGCTTGGATCCATGGATGAGGAGATTTTTATCACAAAAGAAGGAAAGGATCTTCTGATCGGATTCAATCCGAAATTCCTGATCGATGCCCTGAGAGTGATCGATGACGAGGATGTCGCGCTCTACTTTATGAATGCGAAGGCTCCATGCTTTATCAAGGATGAGAAGGAAAGTTATGTATATCTGATCCTTCCGGTCAACTTTAACGCAATCTAAAGGAAAGAGGTTACCAGATGGAGACAATTACACTTCGGGATGAATTTATCAAACTTGGACAGGCGCTGAAAGCCGCCGGACTTTGTGAATCCGGGGTAGAGGCGAAAGAAGTCATCCAGGACGGCCTTGTGAAGGTCAATGGAAGTGTCGACACAAGACGCGGAAGAAAGCTGTATGACGGGGACGTCGTATCCTTCGACGGACAGGAAATCAAAATACAGAAATAGCGGACAGGTGCGGCATGATCATCCAGTCATTGAAATTAAAAAATTTTAGAAATTATGAACTTTTAAATCTTGAATTTCATCCTGTCACAAATATTTTTCACGGGGATAATGCCCAGGGAAAGACGAATATTCTTGAGGCGGTCTACCTTGCGGGCACGACGAAGTCGCACCGCGGAACAAAGGACAGGGATATGATTTCGTTTGGAAAAGAGGAATCCCATATTGAGGTCGAGGTTCTGAAAAATGGGGTTCCTTTTCGAATCGATATCCATCTGAAAAAAAACAGCCCGAAGGGGGCGGCCATCAACCGGATGCCGGTGAAACGTGCAAGCGAACTGTTCGGGATCATTAATCTGGTGTTTTTTTCACCGGAGGATCTGAATATTATCAAGGATGGTCCGGCTCAGAGGAGACGGTTCATGGATCTGGAGCTCTCCCAGCTCGATAAGATCTATCTGAACAACCTGGCGGACTATAACCGGGTGGTCAACCAGAGGAACCGACTGTTAAAAGAGATGGCATTTCAGGATAATTTAAGAGATACGCTGGACATCTGGGATCTGCAGCTCATCCGGTACGGGGAGCTGGTCATGGAAGGAAGGCGGAAGTTTATCCGGGAGATCAATGAGATCGTCGGAGAGATACATGAAAAGCTGACCGGGGGAAAGGAACGGCTTGTCATGGAGTACGAACCGTCCACAGGGGAGATGTCCCTTGAGGAGGCGGTGAAAAAGAACCGGGAGCGGGATATCCGGATGAAGAGTACCTCTGCGGGTCCACACCGGGATGATATCTGCTTTCGGATCCATGATATGGACATCCGGAAGTTCGGTTCTCAGGGACAGCAGCGTACAGCGGCACTTTCCCTGAAGCTTGCGGAGATTGAGATCGTAAAGCGGGTGATTCATGACACGCCGGTTTTACTTTTGGATGATGTGTTGTCTGAACTTGATAAACACAGGCAAAACTATTTATTAGACAGCATACACGATATTCAGACTCTGATCACCTGTACCGGTGTGGAAGAGTTCGTGAATCATCGTTTTTCAATCAATAAAGTGTTCCTTGTCCAGAATGGACATGTAACAAATGAAAATTAATAGGAGGATCAGTATGAGCGCAGAATATGGTGGAGATCAAATCCAGATCTTGGAAGGGTTGGAGGCGGTCCGCAAAAGACCAGGAATGTATATCGGCAGCACTTCTGCAAGAGGACTTCACCACCTTGTGTACGAAATCGTGGACAATGCGGTGGATGAGGCGCTTGCGGGATTTTGTGATACGATCGAAGTGACGGTCAACGCGGATAATTCCGTGACAGTCATTGACAACGGAAGAGGCATTCCAACCGGCATCAACCATAAATCCGGGCTTCCTGCCGTGGAAGTCGTATTTACGGTACTTCATGCCGGCGGAAAATTCGGAGGCGGAGGATACAAGGTATCCGGCGGTCTTCACGGAGTAGGGGCATCCGTTGTCAATGCGCTTTCAGACTGGCTTGTAGTAGAAGTATGGAGAGACGGCAAAATTCATGAACAGCGTTATGAGAGAGGCAAGGTCGTCACTCCGCTGACTGTAATCGGGGAATGTGACCCTGATAAAACCGGAACGAAAGTCACTTTCCTTCCGGACGAGACGATTTTTGAGGAGACAGTGTTTGATTACGGAGTGTTAAGACAGCGTCTCCGTGAAATGGCATTCCTTACAAAAAATCTGAAGATCACATTAAAAGACGACAGAGAGGAAAAACGGGAGGAGTCCTTCCACTATGAAGGAGGAATCCGCGAATTTGTAAGCTATTTAAACCGAAGCGTGCAGCCTCTTTATGAGCAGATTATCTACTGTGAGGGCACAAGAGATGATGTGTATGTGGAGGTTGCAATGCAGCATAACGATTCCTACACAGAGAGTACATACGGGTTTGTCAATAATATTACAACACCGGAAGGTGGTACTCATATTGTGGGATTCCGTAATGCTCTGACAAAGACGTTCAACGCTTATGCAAAGAAGAATAAACTGATCAAGGAAAATGAGCAGAGCTTGAGCGGTGAAGATATCAGGGAAGGACTGACTGCCATTGTCAGTGTTAAACTTCCGGAGCCTCAGTTTGAGGGACAGACAAAGCAGAAGCTTGGAAACAGCGAGGCAAGAGGAGCGGTCGACAGTATCGTAAGCTCCCAGCTTGAGATTTTCCTGGAGCAGAATCCGGCTGTGGCAAAGACAATTATTGAGAAGTCTGTGATGGCACAAAGAGCGAGAGAGGCAGCGAGAAAAGCGCGTGATCTGACAAGAAGAAAGTCGGCGCTGGAAGGCATGTCTCTGCCTGGAAAGCTTGCGGACTGTTCCGACAAGGATCCGAAAAACTGTGAAATCTACATTGTAGAGGGAGACTCCGCCGGCGGTTCCGCAAAGACGGCGAGAGACCGTACGACCCAGGCGATTCTGCCGCTTCGTGGTAAGATTCTGAATGTGGAGAAGGCACGACTGGACAAGATTTACGCAAACGCGGAGATCAAGGCTATGATTACAGCTTTCGGAACCGGAATCCATGAAGATTTTGATATCAGCAAGCTACGGTATGACAAGATTATCATCATGACCGATGCGGATGTGGACGGGGCACATATCAGTACCCTGCTTCTGACATTCCTTTACCGGTTTATGCCGGATCTGATCAAAGAAGGACATGTATACCTTGCAAAACCGCCGCTTTACAAACTTGAGAAAAATAAAAAAGTCTGGTATGCGTACAGCGATGAGGAGCTTGCATCCATTCTCGCGGAAGTGGGACGTGACCAGAATAACAAGATCCAGAGATACAAAGGACTTGGTGAGATGGATTCAGATCAGCTCTGGGAGACGACGATGGATCCGGAACAGAGAATTCTGATCCGTGTGACGATGGATGAAGAGACATCCTCGGAACTGGATCTGACATTTACGACTCTGATGGGAGACAAGGTCGAACCGAGACGTGAGTTCATCGAGGAAAATGCGAAATACGTGAAGAATCTGGATGTATAAGGGAAGGGAGATAAGCAATGGAAGATACTATCTTTGATAAGATCGAGGAAATCGATCTTGAGAAAAAAATGAAAGAGTCGTATATCAACTATGCCATGAGCGTTATCGCTTCCCGTGCGCTTCCGGATGTAAGGGACGGTCTGAAGCCGGTACAGAGAAGAATCCTGTATTCGATGATCGAGCTGAACAACGGTCCGGACAAGCCGCACCGTAAATGTGCGCGTATCGTCGGTGATACGATGGGTAAATATCATCCGCACGGTGACAGTTCCATCTATGGAGCCCTGGTTAATATGGCACAGGACTGGTCCACACGTTATCCGCTTGTAGACGGCCATGGAAACTTCGGATCCGTGGACGGGGACGGCGCGGCAGCCATGCGTTATACAGAGGCAAGACTCAGTAAAATTTCCATGGAACTGACTGCGGATATCAATAAAAATACCGTAGACTTTGAGCCGAACTTTGACGAGACGGAAAAGGAACCGGTTGTACTTCCGGCGAGATTTCCGAATCTTCTCGTAAACGGAACCTCCGGTATCGCGGTCGGAATGGCGACAAATATTCCGCCGCACAACTTAAAAGAAGTCATTGGTGCGGTAGTCAGGATCATCGATGACCAGATGGAGAATAAAGAAACGACCATCGAAGACATTATGAAGATTGTAAAAGGACCGGACTTCCCGACCGGAGCGACGATCCTCGGAACAAGAGGAATCAACGAGGCGTACCGCACCGGAAGAGGAAAGATTGTTGTCCGGGCCGTAACTAATATTGAGGCCATGGCAAACGGCAAGAGCCGGATCATTGTGACAGAGCTCCCGTACATGGTCAATAAAGCAAGACTCATTGCAAAGATTGCGGATCTGGTGAAAGAAAAGAGAATCGACGGTATCGTCGATTTAAGCGACCAGTCCAGCCGGGAAGGTATGAGAATCTGTATTGAGCTGAGACGTGACGCCAACGCAAACGTCATCTTAAACCAGCTCTACAAGCACACCCAGCTCCAGGATACGTTTGGAGTCATCATGCTGGCACTCGTGAACGGGGAGCCGAAGATCATGAATCTTCTGGATATGCTCGGACATTACCTGAAACATCAGGAAGAAGTCATTACGAGAAGAACCCAGTACGAGTTAAACAAGGCAGAAGAGCGTGCCCATATTTTACAGGGACTGCTCATTGCCCTTGACAATATTGACGAAGTCATCAAGATCATCCGTGGTTCCCAGACCGTACAGCTTGCAAAGACGGAATTGATGGAACGCTTCCAGCTCTCCGACGCACAGGCACAGGCAATCGTAGACATGCGTCTGCGTGCTCTGACCGGACTGGAAAGAGAGAAGCTGGAAAAAGAATTTGAAGAACTGATGAAACGGATCGGGGAGTTGAAAGCAATTTTGGCAGACAGAAACCTGCTTCTTGGAGTCATCAAAGAAGAGATCCTTGCGATCAGCGAAAAATACGGAGACGAGAGACGGACACAGATCGGATTCGATGTGTACGACATCTCTACAGAAGATCTCATTCCGAGAGAGGACGTTGTGATCACCATGACAAAGCTTGGATATATCAAGCGGATGACAACGGATAACTTCAAGAGCCAGAACCGTGGAGGCCGCGGTATCAAAGGAATGCAGACACTGGATGAGGACTACGTGGAAGAGCTCTTTATGTGCTCAACCCATCACTATATTATGTTCTTCACCAATACAGGAAGAGTCTACCGTCTGAAAGGATATGAAATTCCGGAGGCGGGAAGGACCGCAAGAGGAACGGCGATCATCAATCTGCTTCAGCTTCAGCCGGAGGAGAAGATCACCGCAGTCATCCCGATCAAGGAGTATGAAGAAGGACAGTATCTGTTCATGGCAACCAAGAAGGGTCTTGTCAAGAAGACTCCGATCATGGACTACGCAAATGTCAGAAAGACAGGACTGGCAGCCATCACACTCAGAGAAGACGACGAACTGATCGAGGTTAAGACGACAGACGATACGAAGGACATTCTGCTTGTAACAAAATACGGACAGTGTATCCGCTTCCACGAAACAGATGTCCGGCCGACAGGAAGAACATCCATGGGAGTACGTGGAATGAATCTTGGTGATCAGGATGAAGTTATCGGAATGCAGCTTGATATCCAGGGAGAATATCTCCTGATTGTATCGGAAAAAGGTATGGGAAAACTGACCGCTATGGAAGAATTCACACCACAGAATCGAGGCGGAAAAGGAATCAAATGCTACAAGATCATTGAAAAGACAGGAAATGTCGTAGGTGTGAAAGCCGTCGATGAGGACGATGAGATCATGATTATCAATACCGAAGGCATTATCATCCGGACCGAGTGCTCCGGCATCTCAAAACTGGGACGGATTACATCCGGCGTCAAACTCATCAACCTGGACGATAACGTCAGCGTGGCAAGCATCGCCAAAGTCAGAAAGACGGAAGATGACGGGGACGAAGAGGAAGAAAGCCAGGAAGAGAACGAAGAAGTGACAGAAGAATAAAGAAATGACCGCGCCCTTATTTTGTGCACGGTTACATAGAAAACAGGAAGATGTTCTCAGATCGAGAATGTCTTCCTGTTTTTTTATTTGCTATAAAGCCGGTTTTTGTAAATGAAATACAGTACAGCTCCAACAACCGCCGTCACAAGCTCGGTAGCCGGGAAGGACATCCAGACACCTGTCATGTCCCAGAGGTTTGCAAAGAGAAAGGCAATCGGGATAATCAGGATCAGCCCCCGCAGGAGAGAGATGATCTGTGCCGGAAGTGCCTTCTCGACGGAAGTAAAGTACATCGAAAGGATGATATTGAATCCCGCAAACACAAGGGAGGTAAAATATAACTTCAGTCCGGTTATTGCAATCTCCTGCAGCTTTGCGTTGTGTTCGCTGTTAAATGCAGATGCGATCGGATCCGCAAATACAAAGAGGATCAGGTACATCACTGCGGACAGGATCACCATGGAAATCATGGCGTAGCGCAGAAACTGCCGGATGCCGTCCGTCTTTTTCCGGCCGTAGGAATGGCTGACAAGCGGCTGGATTCCCTGGGCGATTCCGGTATAGAAAGAAAGAACCACGAGGGAAATATTGGCGATGACTCCGTAGGCAGCTACTCCTGTATTGCCTTCCAGGCCCAGAATCAGCATATTAAATACAATCATGACAATCGCGGCGCTGATCTGGGACAGCAGGGAAGGAAATCCAAGGGAAATATTGGTACGGATGGAATCTGCATCCGGAACCAGTTTCCGGAAATGGAATCCTCTTTTCTTTCCAAGCCAGTGCGGGGACATGATAGTGAGTCCGACAACCGGAGAAAATCCGGTGGCAAGAACCGCACCAAGCATTCCCATATTGCAAGGGAAGATAAAAATATAGTCAAATACGACATTGAACAGACTTCCGCATACGGTTGCAATCATGGAAAGTCTTGGATTGCCGTCGTTTCTTACGAAACAGAGAATGATATCATTAAAAATAAAGGCCGGTGAAAACAGCATCATCACACGTAGATACGTATTTGTCATTTCGAAGGTATTCTGATTGGCACCAAGGAGTCTTGCCAGGGAACCGGAGAAAAACAGCCCTCCGAGCATAAAAATTATTGAGAAAAAGATCCCCAGATATACGGTATTCGTAAAAATCGTATCGGCACCCTTCTGATTATTCTGGCTTTTCAGAATGGAAAAACGGGTAGCGCCTCCCATTCCGAGCATCAGTCCGGTTCCATGAATAAAATCATAGGTCGGAATGGCAAGATTCAGGGCTGCAAGACCATTTGTCCCCAGTCCCTGGGCCACAAAAAAGGTATCAGCAAGAATATAGCAGGAAATGGAAATCATACCCATAATGCTGAAAAAGGAATACCTGATAAAATCCTGAAATGGTGTATTTTTCGTCATAAACTCCTCCTGTTATTTCAGACTTCCACGCCGGAAAAGACAAAAAGAAAAGCGCTGACATTTTGTATCTTCAAAGGCCTACGATACAAAATCCAACGCTTGATTACCCGGCGGTAAGTCTTTATTTTATTTCTCGAATCAGAATATCAGAATGCCAGGAAAGAGTCAAGGAAAAATTCAGATGAGTTGACTTTTTTCTGCCTATCCTGTTTAATGAAAAACAGGAAGAAGATGATGAAAGGAGAGACCGGGTATGCAGACGACAAAAATTCTGCTGGTGGAGGACGACCGGCTGATTATAGAAAATCTGACAGAATTTTTAAAGGGGGAAGGCTTTGAAGTACAGTACGCCGAAGGGCAGGAAAAAGCGATGAGACTTCTGGAAGAGCAGGAATTTGACCTGATCCTTCTGGATGTTACGCTGGCACAGGGAAACGGTTACAGTGCCTGTACACAGATCAAGTCCAGATATGAGATTCCCATTATTTTTCTGACGGCGCTGGACGATGAATTTTCCGTGGTGACCGGACTGGAGATGGGAGCGGATGATTATATCAGCAAGCCGTTCCGGCCAAGGGAGCTTGTATCCAGAATGCGGACGGTACTCAGAAGAACGGGCCGGAACCAGAAGATGCTTTCCTGTCAGGATATCTGTGTGGATCCGGTCAAGGGAATTACGACAAAAAAGGGAGAGGAAGTATTTCTCTCGGCGCTGGAATACAGGCTGCTGCTTGTCTTTTTCCAGCATCGGGGCATGGTGATGTCAAGATCCATGCTTCTGGAGGAAATCTGGGATATTGCAGGAGAGTATGTCAATGACAATACGCTGACAGTCTATATTAAAAGACTGAGAGAAAAGATCGAGGACAATCCACAGGAGCCGAAGATCATCAAAACGGTTCGGGGACTTGGATATAAGATGGAGGGATAAGGATGAAACTGTTTCGGAACCGGGAGATTGGAAGCTATATGGCCGCTTTCCTGCTTACTACAGCTGCAGTCTGCATCTGTTTTCTTTTAACAGGAGGAAATGCGGTCTTTTATCTGATGGCGGAAGGTCTGATCCTTCTTGGGATTTTTCTCATCTGCCTGAGAAGGCGGTATGAGGATATGGAAAAACTGACCCAGAAGGTCGACCGGATTCTTCATGGGGAGGATCAGCTGGAGCTTGGTGAATATAAGGAAGGGGATCTCGAAATTCTGAAAGACGAGATCTATAAGATGACTGTGCGCCTAAGAGAGCAGAATGAGCAGCTGGAGAGGGAAAAGAGTTATCTTGCCAATGCGCTTGCTGATATTTCCCATCAGATCCGCACGCCCCTTACTTCTTTAAATCTTATGGTAGAACGGCTCAGAAGACCGGATATGGAAGAAGGACAGAAACGAAAAATCTACCGGGAAATGACAGGGATGCTTCAGAGGATGGAGTGGCTGATCCTGGCTCTTCTGAAAATTTCCAAACTGGATGCAGGGGCGGTTACATTGGAAAAACAGAAAATTATGGTAAAACCGTTTCTGAGAGAAGTCTTAAGTACCCTTGAAATTCCGATGGAACTTCGGGAGCAGCAGGTCATTTTGAACGGAAATGAGGATGCTTCTTTTTATGGAGATGAATCCTGGACTATGGAGGCAGTCGAAAACGTACTGAAAAACTGTATGGAACACACCCCTTACGGCGGAACAATCCGGATTTCCTGGGAGGAGAATCCTCTCTACACGGAGATTTCAGTGACAGATTCCGGAAAGGGGATCGATGAAAAAGATCTGCCGCATATTTTTGAACGGTTTTATAAAGGCAGAATGTCGGAACAGCAGAATTTTGGCATTGGACTTGCGCTTTCACGCAGCATCCTTTCCCACGAGAAGGCGGTGATTACAGCAAAAAACGCAAAAGAAGGAGGGGCGAAATTTCAGATGCGTTTTTATGAAAACCGTTAAAAAACGGAAAGTGACAGAATTGTTATGAAAAAGTCATCCGGGTGTCATGCGGGCCGGGTATACTCATTTTCAGAAAGCAGGAGGAGGAAAAAGTATGGAAATTCTAAAAATAGAAAATCTGACGAAAGTTTACGGAAAAGGAGAAAATGAGGTACACGCGCTCAACGGAGTTTCTTTTTCAGTGGAGAAAGGAGAGTTTGTCTCCATTATCGGATCATCCGGATCCGGAAAATCCACACTTCTTCATTTGATCGGAGGAGTGGACCGGCCGACATCCGGAAAAGTATATGTGGACGGAAAAGACGTCTATGCACAGAAAGAGGAGGCACTTGCTATCTTCAGAAGGAGACAAGTGGGGCTGATTTATCAGTTTTACAACCTGATCCCGGTTCTCAATGTAGAGGAAAACATGACGCTTCCGGTGCTGATGGACGGAAGAAAGGTCAATCAGAAGCGGTTTGACGAGCTGATCGAAGTACTGAACATGAAAGACCGGATTCACCATCTGCCAAACGAACTTTCCGGAGGGCAGCAGCAAAGAGTATCCATCGGAAGAGCACTGTTAAATGCCCCGGCTATTCTGCTGGCGGATGAGCCGACCGGAAATCTGGATTCGGAAAACAGTAAGGAGATCATGAATCTTCTACGGTATTCCAACCGGGCATATGACCAGACGATGCTTGTAATCACCCACGATGAAAATATCGCCCTTCAGGCGGACCGGATTATCACCCTGGAAGACGGGCGGATTGTAAGAGATGAGGTGGTCCGCTCATGAATATCTTTGCAACTATTACAAACAGAACAATGAAGCAGAACAAGGCAAGAACGATCGTGACGATCATCGGCGTCATTCTTGCCACCGCCATGATATCAGCGGTCATCACTCTGGGAATCAGCTTACAGAGATATATGTATGATTATGCGGTAGAGACTGATGGAAACTGGCATGTTGTGGCAAAAGGTCTTTCCGAAGAGCAGGTGAAAGAATTTCAGGAAAATGAGGAAGTGAAAGATTCTTCCGTAATTTCCGAGATCGGATATGCCAAGATCGGTGAAAATGATGAGGATCTTTTCGGACAATATCTGTATCTTCAGAGTATTGATGAAAAAGCGGCTGAAATGCTTTCTGTCAAACTGACCCAGGGAAGGCTTCCGGAAAATGAAAATGAGATCATTATTCAGGGAGGACTTCAGCAAAACGATAATGAAATCCGAATCGGAGATACGATTTCGTTCCCGGTGGGAGACAGAAAAGATGCAGAGGGAAACAGCCTGCCTTTCAATGCCTATATTCAGGTTGATGAGGAAGGGAATCCAATGGAGACTTTCCAGGAGCGTGAGCAGAGACAGTTTGAAGTAGTTGGTTTTCTGGAACACTGGGGAGACACCCAGGTAGCAGGCGCAGGTCTGGATGCTTTTACAGGAAAAGGAGAGGAATCCCAGTCTGTCAACCAGATCTATATGGAACTGAAAAACCCTTCGGACGCATTTGCTTTTATGGAAAAATATGAGGATGAGTTTTCCATGCAGGGAAATACCAGTGTCCTGAGATGGATGGGCGTCTCTGGAAACGCTTCCTTTGAAGGAATGTTGAATGGAATGTTGACAATACTGATTGTGATCATTGGAGTAGGAGCCGTTTCCCTTATCTACAATGCGTTTTCTATTTCGCTTAGAGAACGGACGACGCAGTTTGGCCTGTTATCCTCCATTGGAGCAACGAAGCGTCAGCTGCGCAGATCCATGTGGCAGGAGGCACTGGTTGTGGGAGCAATCGGAATTCCGATCGGGATTCTCTGCGGAATCGGAGGAATCGGAGTTACTCTGTACTTTATCGGAGATTCCATGGCTCAATTTATCCATGGTACGCAGAGCGGAAAGATGACATTGCAGACATCGCCGGGAGCCATTTTGTTATCGGCTCTGATAGCGTTTTTGATCATCTGCATTTCCGTCTGGATTCCTGCGGCAAGAATTAAAAAGATCACGCCGCTGGAGGCAATCCGGGCAAATAAGGATGTCCGCATCCGTGCAAAAGAAGTGAAAAGTCCGAAAATCATCCAGAAGCTGTTTGGACTGGAAGGAATGCTGGCAGATAAAAACTACAAGAGGGATCGGAAGAAATACCGTGCAACTGTATTTTCTCTGACCATTAGCATTGTGCTCTTTACGTCGGCAACCCTGTTCTCGAATTATATGGACATGACAGGAAGTTTTATGCTGGAAGCACCGGAATATGAACTTCAGTTTGTGCTGGTTGATTCCGAAGAAGATGACATAGAAGGAAAAGATAATGAACGGGAAGACCTGCTTCAGATGTTTGAGCAGGGCGAGGATGTGGATGAAGTAGAACTTCATGGAGAAATGAGCATGCCGGCCGGGATCGCGAAAGAGGATCTCGCTGATGAAGCTACGAATCATATATGGGGATATGGACTTCAGGAATTTTATACAATTACCGAGGAAGCAGCATCACCATTCAATGAGAAAGATTATTACGAATATTTTGAGGTGATCGGACTTTCAGATGAAGCGTTTGAGGAGTATGCTTCTTCTCAGGGAGTGAATCCGGCTCCGTATATGCAGAAAGGGAACAGAGAAGTCCTCTTTTATGATAACTATCAGTTCTATAATGGAGACAGCGGGCGATATGAGAATGTCCGTACGATAGGCCAGGAGGGGATCAATATCCAGATCCTTCCGGAAAATCCATCCTATGATGAGGAATATCAGGATCCAAATACAATTATGAACGGAGCAGAAAGCCTTGTATTGGGACAGCGCGTAGATCAGATGCCGGAAGGGATTGAAAATTCAAATTCCATCTGTACGATTGTGATTCCAGAGAGTCGAGGAGAAGAACTCATTGGAACGAACAGTTATAACCGTTCTGGATTTATCTGGTGCTATCAGATTCAGTCTTCCAATTATCAGAACTCCTATGAAGATCTGACTCAGAAAATGGAAGAGAGAGGGATTGATAAAGATTCGCTCAGAAATATTGCGCAGCAGTATGAACAGGATCGTGGAATCCAGATTGCAATCCGGATTTTGTCTTTCGGATTTATCACACTGATCTCCCTGATTGCGGCGGTGAATGTGTTTAATACCATTTCCACCAATATCATGCTGAGAAAACGGGAATTTGCGATGCTCAAGTCCATGGGAATGAATATGAAAAGCATGAAGAAGATGATGAATTACGAGTGCCTGATCTACGGATTCCGTTCGATCTTCTACGGAGTAATCCTGTCTCTGCTGATCAGCTTTGCCATGTTTATGGTTCTGAGCCAGGGAGCGGCTGTAGATTTCCGGCAGCCTTGGGAAGGAATTCTCATTTCTGTGATCTGGGTATTTGCTGTTGTATTTATCACGATGCTCTATTCCATGAGTAAGATCAAAAAACAGAATATTATTGATGAATTAAAGAAAGATTCATAAGAAAGAACAGCAGGAATCGCGCTTAGGATTCCTGCTGTTCGTCATGTTTCAGCTCTCTTAAAATAATCTCCGCAGTCTTTTTTGTAGTAGAAGTGACAATGTCCGTACACATGGCTTTCCGTTCCGGGGCGTCCCTGTCGTAGTCTTTGATCAATACTCCGCAGCAAGGCGAATGGAAGGATTCCGTAAAGAAATCATGGAGTTCCTTCGTCAGTGCGAAGCAACGCTGATTTCTCGGATCTCCCGGCGTCCTCCGGCCAAAGAAGTAGCCGATGCACATCGCACCTCCTGCCAGAGCTCCGCAGATGCAGCCGCCTCCGCCCAGACCCCACGGAAATCCGCTGCTCATGGCAATGGCGTCATCAGAAAGATCAATCTCAAAATTTTTACGGATTGCATAGATGACAGATTCCGAACAGGCAAATCCCTGATGGAAGATGTTATCTGCGTCCTGTGCAAGCTGCTCCATATCGATGTTTGTATTCATATACATTCCTCTTTTCTCTTCTCTCTTTGTATCCCATTATACAATTCCGAAAGAAAAAAGTAAAATGCAGCACATCAGGATTTTTCTATATTTTGTTTACAGTTCTTGCTAGAAATTCATTCTCTCTGTAAACTCAGTTATTGTTTCCATGATAGCAGGATATGTAATCTCTCTTGCATATAAATTTTGTGTTTGATACCTTTTCCATAAACCCTGCAGAACAGTTGATTCTCTCAACGCTGGCAGAATACGTGCCGTGTCCTGCAGAACGGATAAGGAATCTCTTTTCTTCGCTGTGGAAAGAACTGCCTGTTTTAAAAGGTCCCAGTCTGCATTTTCCTGATATAGTCGATACAAAAGGTGTAAATCATAAAAATCTCTTGCACGCGTATTTCCGATATTTCTTCGGATAATCGTTTCGTATTTTTCCGCCAGTCGCTTGGATCGAAGCACGGAAATTTTCGTATTCGTCATCTTCACGGATAGGTGTTAGGTATAAAAGCTGAAATTCGATTCCATCATTCACTGGCTGATTCAGAATTTCGGTGATCGCTTTCCGTATGCTCTTTTCATCCATTGGAAATCCTTTTACAGTTGTGTCCATATCCATTGTAGTCCGTTCAGTTATTCCAAGGATGGCGGAAATTAAAAGACCGCCTTTTAAAATAAACTTGTCCTTGTATGAAGAAACGGAAAGACGTTCAATGATACGTTCAAACATGAAAATCTGGAGGACTTCCTGTGCATGGATTCCTTTCTTTTTTGCCAGGCTGCGGATGGATCCTTTTAATTGTTCTGGTGTTTTCATCATAATATCTCCATATACTCTTGCACTTTTTCCTCAATGTGAAATTTCTTGGCATATTCCATCAAGCGAATATTATCACGCTCTTTGGAAGAAAAATATCCTTTCACCGCCTGAATAAAAACCTGTGGATCAGTCTGCTTGCGGCTTCGTATCATATCACAGATACACCGTTCTCTATCATAGACCGTGATTTTCCCGCCCTGCGGTGAGATCATCTTTATCATTCCAAGGTCCCATAAGGACGGTTTGATTCTGTGGAACTCTACATGAAATAATTCTTCTTTTAGATAAAATACATTGTAGGTCTTCGGCACTGTCATGGAAATCATCTGTGGAAACCGATCTGACAGGCCATGAAAATACAATGCTGTTCCATAAGAGAAAACGCCTTTTTTACATCTGCTCTGCAACAATACAAATTCATCATTGATACTGTCAGCAAAGGAATAGATTCCCCGACTTTCCCGAATCAGGCTGCCTTCTTCCAAATATTTTTTGAGATATTCCCGGCGAATTCCTGCGTTGGTTACGTCTTTGGTATAGAGATAACCATTTTCCCTGACAAGTTTTTTTAAAGAATCTAAATCAATCATAACATCACCCTTTTCGGCTTAACTTGACACCATTATATCATATAGTGTCAAATTTGTACATATTTTTTAGAAGTTCAATTTCCGTATCAGGTTGAATGTAGTGAATGAAGAAATTCTTAATTTTATCGAAAAACGATAAATCTATATTGAAAAACAATAAGCACCGTGCTATGGTATAGAAAAGTCAAAGAGCAGCAAGGAGGATGCAAAACAATGATTGGAAAAAGATCTGAGAGAAGACTGATACTGGGAACAAAATGGATTCTGGATTTTATGTTTGTTTCCGGGGTGATTGTACTTTTGATGTCCCCGTTTCTTTTACAGTACGCAGGAGATCATTTTGCGGGAGTCATCCGGGAACACTATATCCTGTATGTGGCGGTTTATCTGATTTCCGGTGTGATGGGACTTGCGATTGTATTCTGCCTCAGGAAGATGATGAAGACTGTCATAAGTCAGGACTGTTTTGTAGATGAAAACGTGAGAGAACTCAAGATCATGGGCACGGCAAGTTTTGTGATTGCGGCAGCGTTTCTTGTGAAAACCATATTTGCGGGAACCGTGGCAGGCGTGGTGATTATTGTTGTATTTTTTATTGCGGCGTTGTTCAGCTTCGTGCTGGCGGGTGTCTTTTCAGAAGCGGTCCGCTATAAAAAAGAAAATGATCTGACAATTTAGGAGGGTTCTGAAGATGGCAATACGTATGAATCTGGACGTCATGATGGCAAAAAGAAAGATCGGGCTGACGGAATTGTCGAAGGAAGTCGATATCACGATGGCCAATCTGTCAATCCTGAAAAACAATAAGGCAAAGGCCGTACGGTTTACGACTCTGGAAGCACTCTGCAAGGCGCTCCACTGTCAGCCGGGAGATCTGATCGAATATGTAGAAGAAGAGGAGGAAAAGGATGGAGAAGAGCAGATATGAAGTAATCATGGAACAAAAGACGGGAAAACTGCTTGCGGGCAGTCTGATCTACGGGATCTTGTTTGCGGTTCTTTTGTACCGGAATATGAGCGGAATCGGGATTCCGGTCCTGATGCTGGTAACCTGCCTGTTTCTTGCGGGATTTTTCCGGATGTTTGAAATGAAACTGAAAAAAGAGACAGTCTATTATATGACCGTGATGGTGCTGCTCGGTGTATCATCGACTTTGACGACATCGGATTTCTTTATTATGTTTAACTGGTTTGGAAGTATCGGATTGTTCTTTCTGATCCTGATCCACCAGTTTTACGAAGACCGGAACTGGAATTTCCTTTCTTATACGGTGGTGTATCTGAGAATGATGTTTGCTCCGCTCGGAAATCTTCTGTCTCCATTCCGGGCACTGATCCGATACCGGAAAAGTAAGGAAGACGGGGAAGAAAAGAAGAAATCAGGTTATATCGGACAGGTGGTGCTCGGAATCATTCTGGCAGGTTTGCTTTTGCTTGTAATTTTTCCGCTCCTTTTTTCAGGAGATATGGTATTTGCGGAATTTATCCGTCTGTTTACTGGAAATTTTAGAGGATTTTCTTTTTCGACAGGCTGGATCACCCTGTTTCTGGTTGGATTTATTCTCTGCTTTGCCGTATGGCAGGCATTTGTCAATTATGATCCGGACTTTGAGACGGAAGAAAAAGAAGAGCGTCCGATTCAGGTTGCAGGGATCACCTGCATATCGATTCTGACGGCAGTTTATCTGATTTTCTGTGCGATTCAGCTCGGATCACTGTTCTTCGGACACGGAATGGGGCTTCCGGATGGATATACTTATGCAGAATACGCAAGAAGCGGATTTTTTGAACTGCTTGGAGTCAGTATCATCAATCTGCTGATTGTTCTTGCGGTCATCCACCTGTTTTACCCAAAACGGCTGATGCAGAGACTCCTTACCGTTTTTTCCGGCTGCACGTATGTGATGATCCTTTCTTCCGGATACCGGATGTGCATGTATATCGAAGCATACAGGTTTACGCTTTCGAGAGTCCTGGTACTGTGGGGATTATGTGTCTTGTCTTTCATTTTGGCAGGTGTTATAGTAAATGTATATAAAAAAGACTTTCCACTGTTTCGTTACAGTGCGGCTGTCTGTGCCGCATTCTATTTGATTTTGTCCATTTCCAGACCGGATGAGTGGATGGCACGTTATAATCTGGCCTATAAAGAAGAGTGGATCGAATCATACGATGAAATCCGGTATCTGTTTTCCAGAGATCTCCTGCTTGCGGTGGACGCGGAGCAGATCCAGCATCTCAAAGGAGATCCGGGAAATCTGATTCATTACTGTCAGGAAGTCGTAGACATGTACGACAATGAACCGGGATGGACATACAGTATCGGTGAGGCGAGAGCGAAAGAATCAGCGGAGCGTTTTTTGAAAGAATATGGAGACATCACATAAGGAGAAAACACGATGCGTACAGTAAATGTCAGTGAGATCACAGAGAACATCAAAGAAATGTGCATAGAAGCCAACCATTATCTCTCAAAAGATATGGAGGCTGCCTTAAAACACTCTCAGGAGACAGAAGCATCCCCGCTTGGACGGCAGATTCTCGGACAGCTTTCTGAAAATCTTCAGATTGCGGCGGATGAGATGATTCCGATCTGCCAGGATACCGGGATGGCGGTTGTCTTTCTGGAGGTCGGACAGGATGTCCATCTGGAGGGCGGAGCCGTCGAGGAGGCTGTCAATGAAGGTGTGCGTAAAGGCTATACCGAAGGATATCTGAGAAAATCTGTTGTAGGGGATCCGATTGAGCGGGTCAATACAGGAGATAATACACCGGCTGTTATTCATTATTCCATTGTCCCTGGAGATACTGTCCGGATTACGGTGGCACCAAAAGGATTCGGAAGTGAAAATATGAGCCGGGTTTTCATGTTAAAGCCGGCAGATGGCATCGAGGGAGTCAAAGACGCAATATTAAAGGCGGTCAGCGAGGCGGGTCCGAATGCCTGTCCGCCGATGGTGGTAGGAGTCGGTATCGGGGGAACTTTTGAAAAATGCGCACTGATGGCAAAGCAGGCATTGACACGTGAGACCGGGGCTCATTCCACGATTCCGTATGTCAGGGAACTGGAAGAGGAAATGCTGGAAAAGATCAACGGACTTGGAATCGGTCCGGGCGGACTTGGAGGCACTACAACAGCTCTGGCAGTTCATATCAATACTTATCCGACACATATTGCAGGACTTCCGGTGGCGGTCAATATATGCTGCCACGTCAACCGGCATATTGTCCGGGAACTGTAGGAAGAACCTCAGCAGAAAGATGGAATACAGAAAGGAAGGATAAGACGATGGAAAAGCAGATCAGCGCACCGATCGATAAAAAGACTGCCGAAGAACTGACGGCGGGAGATTATGTCTATATTACAGGTACGATTTATACGGCAAGAGATGCCGCGCATAAGCGGATGAAGGAAACTCTGGACAGGGGAGAGGCACTTCCGTTTGATATAAAAGGTCAGATGATTTATTATATGGGGCCGTCTCCGGCAAGAGAAGGACGTCAGATCGGATCAGCAGGACCGACAACGGCAAGCCGTATGGATAAATACACACCGGAACTTTTGAATCTTGGCCTTGGAGCCATGATCGGAAAAGGAAAGAGAAGCAGGGAAGTGCTGGATGCGGTTGTAAGAAACAAGGCAGTCTATTTTGCGGCTGTCGGAGGAGCAGGAGCTCTTTTATCAAAGTGCATCCAGTCATCGGAAGTGATTGCCTATGAGGATCTTGGAACAGAGGCAGTACGCAAACTGTATGTGAAAGATTTCCCGGTTATCGTAGTGGCAGACAGCAAAGGAAATAATCTGTACGAAACAGCAATAGAACAGTACAGGAAAGCATAAGAGGAGAAGAAAAATGAAGCGTATATTAATGATGGTCATCCGGAATCTGATTTTTGTTCCGTACGGATGGATTAAACTGTGCTATTACGCCAGCCACGTAGATAAATATACGGAAGAAGAGCGATACCGCCTTTTAAAGTATATTGACCACAAGGCAAATAAGGGAGGCAGCGTCCATATCGAAGTACACGGACAGGAAAACATCCCGAAAGAAAACGGATTTATGTTTTTCCCAAACCATCAGGGGCTTTACGATGTGCTGGCAGTGCTTGAGGCATGCCCGGTTCCTTTTTCGGTTGTCGCAAAAAAGGAAATTGCCAATATTCCGTTTCTGAAACAGGTCTTTGCCTGCATGAAGGCGTACATGATTGACAGGGAGGATGTCAGGCAGGCCATGCAGGTCATCATCGATGTGACAAATGAAGTGAAAAGTGGAAGAAATTACCTGATTTTTGCGGAGGGAACAAGATCTAAAGAGGGAAATAAACCGGGGACTTTCAAAGGAGGAAGCTTCAAATCGGCAACAAAGGCAAAATGTCCGATCATTCCGGTGGCACTGATTGACGCATTTAAGCCGTTTGATACAAACAGCATCAAACCGGTGACTGTACAGGTTCATTTTTTGAAACCGATGTATTACGAAGAATACAAAGACATGAAAACGACGGAGATTGCAGCAGAGGTAAAAAAAAGGATCGAACAGACAATAGAAAAGAATATCTGATACCATAAGAATTTCGGCAGGATCTCTTGTAAAAGAGACAGCATTATGATAAAATTTTCTTAATTGAAGAACAAATGCTGAGACGGGAGAGCAACAGGACAACAGAGATGTTGTTTTGTTTTGCTCTTCTTTTTTTCTGGAAACAGAGGAGGATAGAGTTTCTGATTCCGGAGAATCAGAATGAAGGAAGTGAGTGGAAGAAAAATGAACCAGAGATTCTATGATATGCTGGAGGAAAATCCGGTGATTGCGGCGGTGAAGGATGAGGAGGGACTGGAGAAATGCTGCAGTCTGGAAGACATCAAGGTTGTCTTCATCCTTTTTGGAGATCTCTGCAGTATTCCGGATCTTGTAGGAAGAATCAAGGAGTCGGGGAAGATGGCAGTTGTCCATGCAGATCTGATTACCGGACTTGGAAGCAGGGAGATTGCGGTGGATTTTATCAAAAAGGCTACGCAGGCGGACGGGATCATTTCTACAAAACCGGCTCTGATCAAACGAGGGAGAGAACTGGGAATGTTCACCGTCATGCGGTATTTCCTGATTGATTCCATGGCGCTGGAAAATGTCAGGACTCTTCCGGGCGGAGTCAGACCGGATGTCATTGAAATCCTGCCCGGACTGATGCCGGATATTATCCGGAACATCTGTCAGGATCTGAAGACCCCGATTATCGCAGGAGGTTTGATTACAGACAGAAAATCCGTTATGGCTGCACTGTCGGCAGGAGCATTGTGTGTTTCTTCCACAAACCAGAATGTCTGGACAATGTAAAATACGGCACAGGAGCCGAAAAAAAGGAGGAACTGAATATGGCTAAATATGTAATGGCGCTGGATGCGGGAACCACAAGCAACAGGTGTATCCTGTTTAATGAGAGGGGAGAAATGTGCAGCGTGGCTCAGCGGGAATTCCGCCAGTATTTTCCAAAGCCGGGCTGGGTGGAGCACGACGCGGATGAGATCTGGGCAAGCCAGCTTGGAGTGGCTGTCGAAGCAATGAATATGATTTCCGCTACAGCAGATGATATTGCGGCAATCGGTATTACCAATC
The DNA here is from genome assembly GCF_016900655.1 of Drancourtella massiliensis. GTDB lineage: Bacteria > Bacillota > Clostridia > Lachnospirales > Lachnospiraceae > Sellimonas > Sellimonas catena. The sequence goes on along the minus strand of NZ_JACJKH010000024.1, from coordinate 6,027 downwards.
AAAGAGAGACCGCCATTGTCTGGGATAAGAATACGGGGGAACCGGTCTATCATGCAATTGTCTGGCAGTGCCGGAGGACATCTGAATACTGTGATTCTCTTGTGGAAAAAGGACTGACGGAAAAATTCCGGGAGAAAACAGGTCTTGTGATCGATGCTTATTTTTCTGCAACGAAGATCAAGTGGATTCTGGACAATGTGCCGGGAGCAAGAGAAAGAGCTGAGAAAGGCGAGCTTTTGTTTGGAACCGTGGAGACATGGCTGATCTGGAAACTGACAAAAGGTGCTGTGCATGTGACAGATTATTCGAATGCGTCCAGAACCATGCTGTTTAATATCAATACATTGGAATGGGACGATGAGATTCTTCAGGAACTTGATATTCCGAAGGCTATGCTTCCGGAGCCGAAACCGTCCAGCTGCATATACGGGGAGACAGACCCTTCATTTCTGGGCGGAGCGATTCCGATTGCAGGAGCGGCAGGAGATCAGCAGGCCGCTTTGTTTGGACAGACCTGTTTCAAGGCAGGAGAAGCGAAAAATACATATGGAACGGGATGCTTTCTTCTGATGAACACGGGAGAAAAACCTGTTTTTTCTCAAAACGGACTGGTTACCACGATTGCCTGGGGAATGGATGGAAAAGTGAATTATGCTCTTGAAGGCTCCATCTTTGTCGCGGGAGCAGCAGTGCAGTGGCTCAGGGATGAAATGAGACTGATTGATTCGGCGGCAGATTCGGAATATATGGCAAAAAAAGAAAAGGATACGAACGGATGCTATGTTGTTCCGGCATTTACCGGACTTGGAGCACCACATTGGGATCAGTATGCAAGAGGGACGATCGTGGGAATTACCCGGGGAGTCAACAAATATCATATTATCCGGGCTACACTGGAGTCTATCGCATATCAGGTGAACGATGTGCTGGAAGCGATGAAAGCAGACTCGGGAATCCAGCTGGCATCTTTGAAAGTGGATGGCGGGGCAAGTGCAAACAACTTCCTTATGCAGACGCAGTCGGATATCATCAATGCTCCGGTCAACCGTCCAAGATGCGTGGAAACTACGGCAATGGGCGCTGCCTATCTGGCAGGACTTGCAGTAGGATACTGGAAAGATAAACAGGATGTAAAGAAAAACTGGAAGATCGATCAGATTTTCCTTCCATCCATCGATGAAGAAAAGAGGCAGAAAAAAATCAAAGGATGGAATAAAGCTGTAAAATATGCCTATGGATGGGCAAAAGAAGACTGAGAATGGTGTCAGGAAGAAGGGAGACGAGAAGAGATGTATGATGTGATCATAATCGGAGGGGGCGTATCCGGCGCGGCATCCGCGAGGGAACTTTCCCGATACAAGATCAAAGCCTGTGTCCTGGAAAAAGAGGAGGATGTCTGCTGCGGAACATCAAAAGCCAACAGCGCGATTGTACACGCAGGGTATGATGCAGTTCCGGGATCTTTGATGGCAAAACTGAATGTCAAAGGGAATGAGATGATGGAACAGCTTTCAAAAGACCTGGATTTTCCGTTTCGGAGAATCGGTTCTCTTGTCATCTGTCTGAACGAAACGGATATGCCGAAACTGCAGGAACTGTACGAGAAAGGACTGAAAAATGGAGTCAGAGACTTAAAAATCATCAGCGGAGAAGAGGCAAAGGCCATGGAGCCGAATCTGGATGATCAGGTCTGTGCGGCACTTTATGCGCCAACAGCAGGGATTGTCTGTCCGTTTGAACTGAATATTGCTCTGGCGGAAAACGCATGTGAGAACGGAGTGGAATTTCGATTAGGAACAGAAGTGGAGAACATTGTCAAGATTGACGGCGGATATGAACTTCATACAAATCATGGAAATTTCCAGACAAGGTACGTTGTTAATGCGGCCGGGGTGTATGCAGACCGTTTTCACAATATGGTCAGCAGGAAAAAGATTCACATCACGCCGAGAAAAGGGGAATACTGTCTGCTTGATAAGACAGCCGGTCAGCATGTGAGCAGAACCATCTTTTCTCTTCCGACAAAATATGGAAAGGGCGTTCTTGTGACACCGACGGTACACGGCAATCTGCTTCTGGGACCGACTGCGAATGATATTGAAAATAAAGAAGGAACCAATACGACCAGAGAAGGACTTGATGAGGTTATCACAAAGGCGGGACAAAGTGTGAAAGACCTTCCGATGAGACAGGTCATCACATCATTTGCAGGACTTCGTGCTCATGAGGATGGCAGTGAATTTATCATCGGAGAAGTTGAGGACGCAAAAGGATTTATTGACTGTGCGGGAATTGAATCCCCTGGACTTACCAGCTGTCCGGCAATTGGGGAGATGGTGGCGGATATTCTGAAAGAAAAAATGAGGCTGGAGAAGAAGGAGCATTTCATAGAGACAAGGAAAGGTATTCTTGATCCAAATACGCTGTCAACGGAAGAACATGCGGAGCTGATCCGGAAGGAGCCGGCATACGGAAATGTGATCTGCAGGTGCGAAATGATTACAGAAGGAGAGATTCTGGATGCCATTCACCGTCCGCTCGGTGCAAAATCTTTGGATGGAGTAAAAAGGCGTACACGGGCAGGAATGGGAAGATGCCAGTCTGGATTCTGCTCGCCAAGAACCATGGAAATTCTCGCACGGGAACTGGGAAAAGACATGTCCGAAATTACAAAAACGGGCGGAGAGTCCCGGCTTGTCGTCGGTACAAATAAAGACAGATTGTAGAAAGGAAGGCTTCGGAGATGAAAAACTATGATATTGTCATCATCGGGGGAGGACCGGCAGGGCTTGCAGCCGCAGTCTCAGCAAAAAGAAATGGAACAGACAGTATTCTGATTCTGGAAAGAGACAAGGAGCTTGGCGGAATCCTGAACCAGTGTATTCATAATGGATTTGGCCTCCATACTTTTCAGGAAGAACTGACCGGACCGGAATACGCCCAGCGGTTTATTGATCAGGTCGTTGAACTTGGCATTGAATACCGGCTGAATACCATGGTTATGGATATCAGCCATGAAAAAGTGGTAACGGCCATGAATAAGGAAGAAGGGCTGTTTGAAATTCAGGCAAAGGCTGTCATTTTGTCTATGGGCTGCAGGGAGCGGTCCAGAGGAGCGCTGAATATTCCGGGATATCGTCCGGCAGGCATTTATTCCGCTGGTACTGCACAGAGACTGGTCAACATGGAAGGCATGATGCCGGGGCGTGAGATCGTGATCCTTGGCTCCGGAGATATCGGATTGATTATGGCCAGGAGAATGACGCTTGAAGGGGCAAAAGTCAAAGTGGTAGCGGAGCTGATGCCGTATTCCGGAGGACTGAAGAGGAATATTGTTCAATGTCTCGACGATTATGGAATTCCGCTGAAATTAAGTCATACAGTTGTAGACATCAAGGGAAAGGAACGGCTGGAAGGAGTCACACTGGCCGAAGTGGATCAAAACGGGAAACCAATTCCTGGAACGGAAGAAGAGTATTCATGTGACACACTTCTGCTTTCTGTCGGATTGATTCCGGAGAACGAACTTTCACGCGGCATGGGTGTGGAAATGAGCAGAGTTACATCCGGTCCGGTTGTCAATGAGAGTCTTGAGACAAATATTGAGGGAGTCTTTGCATGCGGAAACGTGCTTCACGTACATGACCTGGTGGACTTTGTGTCTGAGGAGGCAGCTGCGGCGGGAAAACATGCGGCAGCGTATGTAAAAGGCGAAAGCAGACCGGGAAGCGGGCGGAGAATCACAATGAATCCGACAGGAGGAGTACGCTATACGGTTCCATCCACGATTGATCCGGAACGGATGGAAAATGAGCTTACTGTACGCTTCCGTGCGGGAGCAGTATTTAAAAATTGTTATGTAAGTGTATATTTTGATCAGGAAAGGGTCATTCGCCGCAGACGTCAGATTGTGGCTCCGGGCGAGATGGAAGAGATCAGGCTGACAAAGGAACAACTTTCTCAGCATGCTGACCTGAAAATAATTACAGTAACAATAGAGGAGGCGTAGAAATGGAAATTCGACATTTAACCTGTATCAGCTGTCCGATGGGCTGCCCGATTACGGTAGAGATGGAAGATGGACAGGTCGTAAGTGTTACAGGAAATACATGCAAAAGAGGCGATATCTACGCGAGAAAGGAAGTGACAAATCCGACCCGGATTGTGACTTCCACCATCCGGGTAAAAGGCGGAGCTGAAGATATGGTATCGGTAAAGACAAAGGAAGATATTCCAAAAGGGAAGATTTTTGACTGCGTCAAAGCACTCAAAGGAATCGAGAAAGAAGCTCCGGTAAAGATTGGCGACGTAATCCTGAAAGATGTGGCCGGGACAGGCGTGGATATTGTTGCGACGAAACATGTAGAAAAAGCATAAAGAAATAAAATGTGCCGTACACGGAAAAGAATATAATTCCTGTACGGCACATTTTAATTATTTATGCAGAATATCTTATCGGAGCCGGATGTCAGATCAGACTGTCCATGAAGTCGATAATCCCCTGTTCTACATCACAGCGGATGTCTGCGTAATTGTGAATTTCATGGCGGTATCCAGGATACACTTTTGTCTGAACCTGATGCCCGGTATCATGAAGCCAGTTGGATACTTCATAGAGACCCTGACCATAGTTGCCGACCGGATCCTGATCTCCTCCAATATTATAGAATGGCAGAGAAGCAGGTACTTTTTCAGCCCACTCTTTTCCTGTGATTACACGCATCATCTGAGTGAAATAGTAAAGAGAACGATTCAGCGTTGGCTTGGTAAAAGCATCGAACGGATCTTCCGCATGGTCTTTCTGAACATATGGATCAGAACAAATCCATTCATTGCCGAGAGCAGAGCTTTCGCAGCGTTCACACATCCATCCGAGAAGTTTTCCGGCATAGGACGGATCTGCCTCATCGCCATGGCCACCGTCGACAACTGATTTCAGTTCCTCCTCCGCCTCCCCGGCTCCCCGGAAAACACCGGCGGTACCGCAGATTGTGACACCGGTCAGCTCTGCACCATATTTGGCTGCATAATCTCTTGCGATAAAAGATCCCATGCTGTGTCCGAAAAGAAAATATGGAAGCTCCGGATATTTTTCGCGGACAATCCCGGTCAGTGCATGTTCATCTTCCATCATAGTATGGCATCCCTTGTCACCCCAGTCTCCCCAGGTATCGTTCATCATAGCCGTTTTTCCATGTCCTACATGATCATCGGCCGCAACAATATAGCCGGCATCCACAAAGGCTGAAATCATGTGAAGATATCTTCGTGAGTGTTCACCATATCCGTGGATCAGCTGGACAATGCCCTTCGGCTTTGCAGCGGGAACGTAAATCCAGCCACAGACGGTATCACGTTCATTATAAGATGGAAACTGAACTTCATGTAACATATAAACACCTCCATTCTAGATTACAGATCGTAAGTTCATCTCATCTGTCTAAAATCATTGTAGAATTCAGAAAAAATGATGTCAAGAAAGAATGCGTATCTTTCCGGCTTTCTTAAATTAAAACAGGAAAAACGGAGAGAGAATTATATAATGAAAGATGAAAAAAGTGAAATTTCAAAAATTGGCAAGAAAACCGAAAAATTCTGCTTGACAATAAGAAAGGAGTTTAGTATAATTACTCATGCGTTATGGAACGCATAATAAAATACTGACATGAATTCAGTATCCGGAGAAATACTCAAGAGGCTGAAGAGGCGCCCCTGCTAAGGGTGTAGGTCGGGCAACCGGCGCGAGGGTTCAAATCCCTCTTTCTCCGTTTTATTTATTGCCCTTTTTCGGGTGATAAATAAAGAACAGATTATCAGATCAAAAAAACAAAAAAGTTTTAAAAAAGTGCTTGACAGAAACGAGCAGATGTGATAATCTAATATAGCTGTCGCGAGAGAGCGGCAACGAAAACCAAGAACTTTGATAACTGAACAATAGACAACGATCCCTGAAAATTCATGAGAATTATTCAGAACAAGGAACTTCAAGTTCCACAAACCAGACAACAGTAACGGGATGGATTAGCG
>NZ_JACJKH010000023.1 GCF_016900655.1 Drancourtella massiliensis | reverse complement strand
TGGCCTTGAGATGTGGATAACGGCTCCAAAGGAGACGCTTGTTGTGCAAAATAGCCACAATAACATACTCTGGCTGAAAAGCAGGGATTTCTAAAATTTATTCTTTACCGCTGTCACTTTTCGCCCTTCATTGAAAAAGATTCTGCAAAATGCTATACTTTTTTCAAGTTTATACTATGATACGATCTTCAGTTTTGATCAGGAGGGCGTTTATGGATTTAAAAGATTTGGAGTATACTCTGGCAATCGCAAAATACCGTTCCATCAGCAAGGCTGCAAAAGAACTCTTTCTTTCACAGCCTTACCTGAGCAGCAAACTAAAATCTCTGGAAAAGGAACTCGGAATCCAGATTTTCCGGCGCACGTCTACCGGGATCATTCCCACCGCCTCAGGTGAAGAGCTGCTGAACAGCGCCGCAAAGATTCATTCTGAAGTGGAATATATACGCCGGCTGAAAGCGCGATCTTCCTGCCGTCTGGATATTGTATCCTACTACAGGCCGTTCTTTTTCAACTGCTTTCTCCGTTTCCAGGGGAACTTTCCTGTAGAGGGTTCTGAAAGTTTTAAGGAGCTTTCCCTGAAGGAATGTTTTCAGGCGCTCAACTCCGGGGCCGCCCGTCTTGCGCTTGTATGCTACGCGAGCAACACTCATGCCATCTATGAAAAAATGGCCCGGTCTTATCATTGTACAGTCAAAAAGCTGTTCCCGGACGTCAGACTTTCCGTAATTATGCGGAAAGGGCATCCTCTTTCCGGACATTCCTGTGTAACACCTGAAGATATGTTTCGTTTCCCACTCGTCTGTTTCAATGATTCTCTGCCGTTTTTCAGGCATATTGAACTGACGGATTTCTCCGGTATTTTATATGTCAGTGACCGCGGCGGTTTTTTTGATACATTGGAAAACAGTGACAGCATCGGAGTTCTGGCTATTCTTGGAGAAGAACCTGTCAAACAGGATATCTGTTATGTTCCGCTGGAGTCAAAATATAATACACTGGACTTCCTGTACGCAACAGCGGACAATTACCAGCCAAATCCCCGGGAGGAACAGTTTCTAGCATTTATCCGTGAGTGCGCACACCCGGTTCAAAACCGGAACTGACGGCAGTTTTCAGCTGCCAGACACATCGCTTCATAATAAAAGGCGGGAGCCCGCCCATAGGGACAGCTCCCGTCTTTTCCTGTTTTCTAGCAGATTTCCGCTCCTGCCGGAACGTCTTTTTCAGGCTGCATCAGTACGATGTTTCCATTTTCATCTTCCGCACAGAGAATCATTCCTTCGGAAAGCACGCCTGCCAGCTTCGCCGGTTTCAGGTTGACAAGAACCATGACTTTCTTTCCGACCATCTCTTCCGGTGAGTACCATTTCTTGATTCCGGACACGATCTGTTTTACCTGGCTTCCGATCTTCACCTGAGAGCAGAGAAGTTTTTTGGACTTCGGAACTTCCTCACATTTGATGATTTCGCCTACCTGGAACTGCATTTTCATGAAATCATCGTAGGAGATTTCCGGTTTTGCCTCGATATCGATCACCGGACCTTCCTCTTCCTGCGGTGCTTCTTCCGGCTGTGCAGGATGAAGTTTCTCTACTTCTTCCATCACTTCTTTGATATCTCTTCTTGCAAAAAGAATCTCCGGCTTGTCTGTCACATGGCCGTCTCCAAGCTGCGCGAGGATCTTTTCGGCTGTCTCCGGCATATATGGTGCAAGCAGTTTTGCTCCTTCGGAGATGCTTGTAATCAGGTTGTAAAGCACTGTCTCAAGACGGTCTTTCTTATCCTCTTCTTTTGCAAGTGCCCATGGCATTGTTTCATCGATATATTTGTTGCAGCGTTTGAAAAGATTGAAAATCTCTGTGATGGCGTCTGCCACTCTCAGGTCTTCCATCTTGGCGTCCACTTTGCCGGATGTCTCTTCCGTCACACGCTTCAGGTCTGCATCCACTTCTTCTGCCACGCCTTTATCCGTCACTGTTCCGCCAAAATACTTATTTGTCATGGAAACTGTTCTGTTTACAAGGTTTCCTAATGTATTGGCAAGGTCAGAGTTCATTCTCTCTACCATCAGTTCCCATGTAATGACACCATCGTTGTCAAACGGCATTTCGTGAAGCACAAAATAACGTACTGCATCCACACCGAACAGGTTGACAAGCTCATCCGCGTAGATCACATTTCCTTTGGATTTACTCATCTTGCCGTCTCCCTGCAGAAGCCACGGATGACCAAATACCTGCTTCGGAAGCGGAAGATCCAGCGCCATCAGGAAAATCGGCCAGTAAATCGTATGGAAACGGATAATATCCTTTCCGATCAGGTGCAGGTCTGCCGGCCAGTTCTTGTTGAAAAGCTCAGAGCTGTTTCCGTCCGCATCGTATCCGATTCCGGTGATGTAGTTGGTCAGCGCATCCAGCCATACATAAACGACATGTTTCGGATCAAAGTCTACCGGGATTCCCCACTTAAATGACGTCCTGGATACACAAAGATCCTGAAGTCCCGGAAGAAGGAAATTGTTCATCATCTCGTTTTTCCGCGCAACCGGCTGAATAAATTCCGGATGCTCGTTGATATGCTGGATCAGGCGGTCCGCATATTTGCTCATTTTGAAGAAGTATGCTTCTTCTTTTGCCGGTGTACACGGACGTCCACAGTCCGGACATTTACCGTCCACAAGCTGGGACTCGGTAAAGAAGGATTCGCACGGAGTACAGTACATTCCTTCATAGTATCCTTTATAAATGTCTCCCTGATCATACAGCTTTTTGAAGATCTTCTGCACCTGTTTCTCATGGTAGTCATCCGTTGTACGGATAAAATGATCGTATGATGTGTTCATCATGTCAGCGATCTCTTTCACCTGGGCAGCTACTTTGTCCACGTACTCCTTCGGAGTCACGCCTGCTTCCTCCGCCTTCAGCTCGATCTTCTGTCCATGTTCATCTGTTCCGGTCTGGAAATAGACATCGTAGCCCTTGCTTCTTTTGTATCTTGCGATTGCGTCCGCAAGCACAAACTCATACGTATTTCCGATATGCGGTTTGCCGGATGTGTAGGCAATCGCAGTCGTGATATAATACTTTTCTTTTTCATTACAATTACTGCACATAGATTTTTCTCTCCTTTTTTAATAAACGCTAAAATCAGCTTCACCTGTTGATACGGTCCACCAGTCAACGCTACAAAATAAACATAGAGTTCCGCTTGCGGAACTCTCGCGCCGAGTGCGGTCGCGTCAGCGACAAATTTCTGCCTCGCACGAGTGCGCATCCCGCGGAGCGTTTTTATTTAACAGGGAACAAAGTTTCCTGTTAAATAAAAAGCCTTCCGGGGATATTTCCCCGGAAGGCGAATCCGCGTTACCACTTCCGTTTATCTGCCCCTCGCAGGACAGACCTCTGCGAGTGCCGGACGGCACCCTCCGCTGTAACGGGCGGAACCCATCATGAATTATCACGGTCATCCGTGTTCATCCATGCCGCTCTGAAGCCATCTTCCATCTTCCTTTCTCCATCCCTCTCAGCATCCGGGAATTCTCTGTAAGATTCCAGAACATGTACTCTCTTCTTCTACGCGTTTGCTTATGTAGTAAAAATGGTAGCATAGAAATTTTTGAAAGTCAAGATTTAACAATCCACTTCCCTTTTCGATTGGTTCCTACTCTTTCAATTACTCCCTTTTCTTTCATTTTTTTGATATAGTACTTCAACGTATTTTTATTTAAATTCAGTTTTTCAGCCATTTGTTTTTGAGAAAGAAACGGATTCTGTTCTATCAGTTCCATAATATTTTTTTCAGGATCATTTTCTTTAGACTGGGTGGTTTGGGTGACTGACTGGGTGGTCTGGGTGACTGACTGGGTGGTCTGTTCTTCTCTATTTCCCTCATCCAATGGTACAATAATTTTAAATATATCTCCTTCAATAAACTCGGGATCATTTCCAGAATAAAATTTACTATATTTAAATAAATTTCTTACACCAGAACCAAGCTGATCCGCATAACCAATATTTCTAAAAAAGGATGCGATAATTGGATTTTTGGGTATTGGTTCCATATTATCCGGTGTAATCACAATATTTTGAGAAGCACGATTGGCATTCTCCACATACATCCGTTCCTTTTCTATTACAAATTTTGCCTGATAAGAGCTTGTATATTCACGATGGATCAATGTATTCGCAATCATCTCACGGGTGATAATATTTCTCAGACTCTTACGTTGGTCATCTTCGAGAAAAAATTTATCCAGCAAATGCTTGCGCCCAAATTCCATTAAACGCTCATAGCTTTCTATCAAATTTGTCTGGATGATTTCTCTATCATCATAACGATCAATGTTTACTCTGCGTAAAAGCGCATCTGTCACATAGGCCGGTACAATGTCTAAAATTACATCGTCTTTTCCAAGAAGCATAACCGCTGCCAGATTGAATCCCTGCTCACCAGTTACACGATCAATAGAATATAATCTCGCACTTTTCAACAATTCATCATCTGTCATACGGCTCCACGGATGTCCGCTTCCGTTACTCTGATTTTCTGCCATAATACGAAGTTTAGGAAGCATATCAATCCGGTCATAAATTATTTTCTTGTAACTATGAACCTCGGCACTTGGTAAAACATGAATATGAATAATTGTCTTGCCCTCATATTTCAGGACTTTGGGTGACAAATAAACTGTAGGTGTAAACAACGCCGGATTGCTGACACAGCTTATAAAGTTTCTGACCATATCAGCTGCCGCATTTTCCGGCACCCCTAAAACAGTTCCATCATCCAGTACGCCTAAAAAAATGTCTCCTCCAAAACGGTTCAGAAAAGAGCATACTGTTTCATATACATCGCTTTCAATACCATTCCCACAACGCTTGAATTCCACTGCGATGGTTTCTCCTATGTCCAGTATTTCCTTAATCGCTTTTGAATCCACAGCCTCGCCTCCTTATTCCGTCACTTTCCCTCCGTAGTACACCAGTCCTACAACGCCCGGTCCTGCGTGTGTGCCTATGCTTGGGCTGACATCGTTGATAACGACATCCTCAAATCCAAGATCGTTTACCATTTTCTTCACTGCGAGGGCATCCTCCATGCAGTCTCCGTGAAGGATTGCCACTTTGCGGTCTTTTCCGTAATGTTCCGGATCCAGCGACTTTTCCATGTTGGTGACAAGTGTTTTCAGCGCCTTCTTCCGCCCGCGGACAGTGCCGTCGGATTTCAGTTCTCCTGATGCCGTTATACGAAGAAGCGGCTTGATGTTGATCATGCTGCCGACAATCGCAGTCGTTTTGGAGACACGTCCTCCTCTTTGAAGATGGTGCAGATCATCCACGGTAAACCAGACATTGATATGGCTTCGTTCTTCATTCAGTACTGTCAGGACTTCCTGCATTGCTTTCCCCTGCTCCCTTAATTCTGCCGCCCGGTACACTGACAGACCTTCGCCGAGGGATGCATTCAGGGAGTCAAAGATCTCGATTTTCCTGTCCGGATACTCATCGAGCAGCTCCCTTGCCACCATGCGCACGTTGTTATAGCTGCCGCTCAGTGCGCTGGAAAATGCAATGTGAAGGATATCTTTTCCTTCTTTTAAAACTGCCTCGAATTTTTCACGGATGACCGCAGGATTGTTTGCCATGGATTTCGGAAGTTCTCCCTTTCTCATTGTCTCGTAGAATTCATGCGGGGACATGTTTTTTTCGTCTCCGTAAACCTCATCTCCGAATGCGTAGTACTGCGGAATCACCGGGATTCCATATTTCTTCAAAACCTCTGCCGGCACATCCGAATTTGAATCTGTTGTAATCGTGTAGTCCATCGTTGTTCTGCCTCCTCATTTCATCTCTTTTCTCTAACTTTGTTTTCTCCGCTTGATCACTTTCAGCCTTGTAAATTCTTCTCTGTCTTTTTCTTCCAGTGCGTTGCTGATGCTTGATACAAGCTGTGTATACATCGGGATAGTGATGTTCTGCAGCGCATTGGCTCTCTTCTGCGTCTTTTTAATATTGGAAGCAAGCCGGTAAGCCGCATTCTCCACCATGGAAAGCTTCACCGTCAAATCTTTCACCTTCCGAAAAGCTTCCGCCGCCCGGTCCGCGGACTCTTTTGTCGCGCTGAACGCATAAGTCGGAACCGGGGTCTTCGGCGTATATTTCACATGCGGGATCTCCGTCCCCATGATACTCCTCGTCTGTATCACGATCGAATCTTCGATCGGAACCGTATATGCGATCTGGGAGATCGTATTGATCCCGTTTTCAATGTTTGCTTTCTGAAGACATTGATACGCATAGGTAAATGTGCTGTCAATCTCCTCCTGAATGGTGCGGGCCTGATCGATCAGATCCATCAGTTCCCGGATCAGAATGTTTCTCTTTTTATCCATCAGTTCATATCCCTGCTTCGCAAGCGCAAGAGAATTCTTCGCAAGCATCAGGTTGCCTTTTGTCGGAAATGTCCGTGGATCCAACAGCCTCACCCCTTTACATTTCTTTATTTGCTACAGAGCCTGGACTCGCACTCATGGTGACACCTTCATCCCGTTTTGTCGGATGATAGTATTTGTCCAGAATCTTCGTATTAACACGGTCCAGCTCCTCTCTCGGAAGCCGTCCAAGAAGCTCCCATCCAAGATCCAGTGTCTCCTCGATGGTACGGTTTTCCTCCGGACCCTGACCGATGTATTTCTCTTCAAATTCCTTCCCGAACGCAAGATATTCTTTATCGATCGGGGAAAGTTCGTCCTCTCCGATAACCGATGCCAGATTTCTTGCGTCTCCCACTTTTGCGTAGGCGGAAAACAGCTGGTTTGCCAGATCCTGATGATCCTCTCTCGTGTAACCCTCTCCGATTCCGTCCTTCATCAGACGGGACAGGGACGGCAGGACGCTGATCGGCGGATAAATGGACTGACCGTTTAAGTTCCGGTCCAGTACTATCTGCCCTTCTGTAATATATCCGGTCAGGTCCGGGATCGGGTGGGTAATATCATCGTTCGGCATCGTCAGAATCGGAATCTGCGTTACCGAACCGCCTGCGCCCTCCACGATGCCTGCTCTCTCATAGATTGCAGCAAGTTCACTGTACAGATAACCCGGAAAGCCCTTCCGGCTTGGGATCTCTCCTTTGGAGGAGGACACCTCACGCATGGCCTCGGCAAAGGATGTCATATCCGTCAGGATGACAAGGATATGCATGTTCTGCTCAAAGGCCAGATACTCTGCAACCGTCAGCGCTACTTTCGGCGTAATCAGACGTTCCACCACCGGATCGTTTGCCAGATTCAGGAACATGGCCACATGGTCTGCCACGCCGCTCTCCTCAAAAGTTCTGCGGAAAAAGTCCGCCACGTCGTGTTTGACTCCCATGGCCGCAAAGACAATGGCAAACTCTTCACCGGAATCCTCTCCCAGAGACGCCTGCTTGACGATCTGCGCTGCAAGCTGGTCGTGAGGCAGTCCGTTTCCGGAAAAAATCGGCAGCTTCTGTCCTCGAATCAGCGTAGTCAGGCCATCGATTGCCGAAATCCCGGTACGAATATAGTTCCTCGGATATTCCCGTTTTACCGGGTTGAGCGGCAGTCCATTGACATCCCGCCTCACTCGCGCGGCAATCGTTCCCAGATCATCGATCGGCTGTCCGATTCCGTTAAAGGTTCTTCCAAGCATCTCGCGGGACAGTCCGATCTCCATCGGATGCCCGGTGAGTCTTGTGTGGGTGTTGACAAGGGACATTCCCTCGGATCCTTCAAAGACCTGGATGACCGCCTTGTCCCCATAAAGCTCAATGATTCTTCCAATCCGCTTCTCGTTTCCTCCCACAATAAATTCTACAATTTCATCATAAAACGCATCCTGTACCCCTTCCAGTACAATGAGGGGACCGTTAATGCTGCTAAGCCCAAGATATTCGATTGGCATAACTGTTTCGTTCCCTCCTTTTATGCATTTTTCTCCAGCACACGCTGGTAGAAGGTATCAATGTCCCGCCGGTACTGCGCAAACAGTTCCAGCCGGTCATTCGGCACATCGTACTTGATGGCAATGACACGTTCAAAAATATTTTCCGACTTCAAAACCGACATCGGATGCCCCATTGTCACAAGGGCCCGTGCCTGTTTGTACAGATATAAAATCGTATCCATCATCAGGAACTGCTTTTCCAGAGAGACGCACGTATCATCTTTGTGGAAAGCGTTCTGCTGCAGGAAGCCCAGACGGATGACTCTTGCAATTTCCAGAATCAACTTCTGGTCATCCGGCAGAACGTCACTTCCGATCAGCTTGACGATTTCCAGAAGGCTGCTCTCCTGATTCAGAAGGGCCATCAGCCGGTTCCGGTAATCTACAAACTTCGGAGAAACATTGTCCTGATACCAGTGGGACAGATCCTGCAAATATTCACTGTAACTGGAAAGCCAGTGGATGGCCGGGAAATGTCTGGAGTAGGCAAGGCTCTTGTCCAGTCCCCAGAAGCATCTCACAAACCGCTTCGTATTCTGTGTGACCGGCTCCGAGAAGTCACCGCCCTGAGGCGATACCGCCCCGATAATGCTGACTGATCCTCTCGTACCGTTTAAGTTCTGCATCATGCCCGCTCTCTCATAGAAAGCCGACAGCCTGGATGCAAGGTAAGCCGGGAATCCTTCTTCTGCCGGCATCTCCTCCAGACGTCCAGAAAGTTCACGAAGAGCCTCCGCCCATCTCGATGTGGAGTCCGCCATGATCGCCACATCATATCCCATGTCCCTGTAATACTCGGCCAGAGTAAGTCCCGTATAGATACTTGCCTCACGGGCCGCCACCGGCATATTGGACGTATTGGCAATCAGCGTCGTCCGGTCCATCAGAGGGTTTCCGGTCCGCGGGTCTGTCAGTTCCCCAAACTCCTCCAGAACCTGGGTCATTTCATTTCCACGCTCTCCGCATCCGATATAGATAATAATGTCCGCATCGGACCATTTGGCAATCTGGTGCTGGGTCATTGTTTTTCCGGTTCCGAATCCTCCCGGGATCGCAGCTGTTCCGCCTTTTGCGATCGGGAACATCGTATCGATGATCCGCTGTCCCGTCACAAGCGGTACCGATGCCGCAAACCGCTGGCTCACCGGGCGCGGTGTCCGGATCGGCCACTTCTGGGCCATCGGAAGCTCCACCGTTTGTCCGTTTCCTGTATCCAGCGTCAGAAGCGGCTCTTCGATCGTGTACGGCCCGTCCTCCCGCACAGATACGACCGTACCGTGCAGATGCGGCGGAATCATACATTTATGGACAATAGCTCTTGTCTCCGGTACCTCCGCAAAAATATCGCCGCCGTTGACATAATCGCCTTTCTTCACAGTAAAATGGGTGTCCCATTTCTTTTCACGGTCGAGGGAGTCGACCGAAATTCCTTTTGTAATAAAAGCTCCGCCCGTCTCTGATATTTTTTCCAGCGGACGCTCAATTCCGTCAAATATATTATTCAGAATCCCGGGCGCCAGAGTCACCGACACTGCATTTCCGGAGGCGGTCACTTCTTCTCCCGGGCGAAGCCCCGATGTCTCCTCGTACACCTGAATAGTTGTCCGGTCCTTATCGAGGGCAATGACTTCTCCGACCAGATGATCCTTTCCCACATAAACCATTTCGGACATTCCGAATCCGGTATTGCCTTTCAGATAGATGACAGGCCCGTTGATTCCATAGATTTTCCCAGTCTTAGACAACTCCATCACCTCCCAGGAATACAAATTCATCATACTCCGATCTCAGAGCGGTCCTGAAAGAATGATCAATCAGAATATTTCTGCCGCGGATGACTGCCCGGACTCCTCCGATGAAGTCTTCGTTGCTGATCGTCAGCATAGTGCCGGACTTTAATTCCAGCTCCTCTTTCATCTCCTGATCCGAAGGATTGATATAGATTGTCAATCCCTCATCGCCCGCAAACTCTACAGACTTCCGGATACAGCGCAGAAGAAAGTCCCGGTACTTCTCTGTTTTCATATAGGATGCCACCAGTTCCATGACCTCCCGGAACACCTTGTCCTTTAGTTCTTTCTGCACTCTTCCTTCCTGCCTCTTCAGATCCAGCTGTGCCTTTGCCATCGCCTGGTTTTTCTGCTGTCTGGCATTGACTGTCTCCGCTTTGATCCGGGTCTCCATCTGGCGCACGGCCTCCTGCTTATGATCCTCAAACACCTTGTCGAGGGCCGCGCGGTAACTCGTTATAATCTCATTTCCTTCTGCTCTGGCCGCCTCCATTGAGGAGGTCTGAATCTTCGCAATTTTCTCATCTAATGTCAAAAGGAATCCCTCCTTTTATAATTTCAGTCCGATTGCTTCGGTAATATAAGATGTGATAAAGTCTTTTCTCCGTCCGGTTCCGTGTCTGTCAGGAATCTCCACAAGCAGAGGCATTTTCCTCTCCAGACGGAATTCGTCGATGAGATCCGGAAATTCTTTCCCGAATTTCTCCGTCAGAAGGACAATCCCCACAGTCTTGTCCTTCAGAACATTCTGGAGCGCCTCATAGAGCTCCTCACGTTCGTGTACGACAACTCCGTCCACGCCTGCAAGGCGCATTCCTGTATACGTATCGACATTATCACTGATCAGAAACATCTTCATCTTATAACTGTCCCAGGATCATGAAGGAGATGATCAGCCCGTACAGGCAGACACCTTCTGCAAGTCCTACGAAAATCAGCGACTTACCAAGGACGCTGGAATCCTCGCTGATCGCTCCAAGTGCCGCGCTCGCTGCACTTGCCACGGCGATACCGCCGCCGATACAGGATAAACCGGTAACCAGTGCGGCCGCGATATAGCCCATTCCCGTTGCTGTAGAGGCAGAGGCTGCCGCATCCGCCGCCTGTACATTCGGTCCTGCAAACATCATAATCGATGCCAGAACGAATGCTCCGAAGAAGAAAAATACATTCACTCCAATGGCACGTTTGTAACGCCCTTTGTTCTTCTCTCCGATCAGATAATATCCAAACGGAATGATAATACTTAAGATCAGTGCTGCAATTAGCGCTATTCTCGCTGCAAGAGTCATAATAAAGTCCTCCTTTATTTTTCCATTTTTCTGTTTTTGTTATATGGCTCAAACTTTCTTCCGCTTCCTTTATAGAACCGGCTGAACATCTCATAGTATTCCAGACGAAGTACCTGGATTCCGACTACAAGTCCTTCCATCAGACAGACAAACAGGTTTCCAAGCACGATCACCACCCAGTTTGTATGCCCGCCCTCTACTCCGGCAAGCATCAGTACGACCTCCATCATCGCCGCATGGCTGACGGCAAAGGCTCCGATACGCACGAAAGAAAGAGTGTTCGAAAAATAGCTCAGGAGCATCTCGAACAGTTCAAAAAATCCTTCTACCAGGAACATCACTGCTCCTTCTTTCATCTTCTCTTTCTTTTTCTTTATCTTATTAGTCAGCGGCTCCTTAAACAGGATCAAAAGAAGCGGTACTCCGAACATCACCAGAAGCACAATTCCTGCCGGTGTCTTGTGTCCGGTCATGAACAGAACCACAACCGCCACAATCGATCCGTAAAAGACAAGTCCTGCCACTCCGTTCGGATCAAACCATGCACCCTGTACATCGTGTCCCCGGAACGCATTGATAATATGAAGTACCATCGCCACCAGAATCAGCAGCATTCCAAAGGCAATCGACACGATAAATACCGTATTGAGTTTCCCGACAAACGGGAGCGTCGTCATATGGTCGATGGGCCGAAGCCACAAAGGCTCTATGATATCTTCAAACCCAAACACACTTCCAAACATGAAACCGAAGATTGTGGAGAATACTCCTGCCGTAGCAATAATTCCCGCAAGGGGAATTTTCTTAAAGTGGTAAATCAATGCTCCCGCAATGACAAGAAGAAGTCCCTGTCCTACATCACCGAACATCACTCCGAAGATGAAGGAATAGGTGATTCCCACAAAGAGGGTCGGGTCGATCTCATCGTGGGACGGCAGCCCGTACATGCCGACAAACATCTCGAACGGTTTGAAAAGCTTCGGATTTTCCAGTTTTGTCGGCGGTTCTCCGAAGTAGCTGTCATGGTCGTCCTCCACGACAACAAAAACCTTGTCGTCCTGCTCCGCTTCCGCCATAAACTTTTTGACGTCCTCTTCTGCCATCCAGCCGCAGAGAATGTAGTAATCTTCTTTTTTATCTTCCACCCTGGCCGCCATCTTACGGACGTCGAAATTGTGAGCAAGCTCTTCCAGCCTCTGCTTCGCCCACACAAGCTGCGGGGCTTTCTGTTCCAGCATCTTCGCCGCTTCTTTATCCAGGTCATCAATTTTCTTCTGGATTTCATACATTTCCTTCAGAAGCTTCTGGCTTGCTTCCTCCGGCGATCCTTCGTACTGCGCCGGAATCTCAATCCGCTCAAAATGAAGTGAACGGAATACCGCATCCGTCTTCTGGAGATCCGCAGGTGCGGCAAAGTAAGCACCGTAGACAGATGTCCCGTCCTGCGCTCCTTTTACAAAGACCGCATCCAGATCGTTCAGGAGATATTTCTCCAGCTTCTGGTACTGCTCCACCGGCATCTTGCCGAAACGGTAGGCAATATATTTATAATTCAGGATCTTTCCAAGATCACCGCCCATCGGCCGGAACGGCTCGATGATTTTCTGTCTGGCCGCAATCTCTTCTTTCTTCTTTTTCCACTGATCCTGCTGTGACTGCAGTTTTAAATATTCCTCATTTGTTGTCCAGATCAGTTCAAAAATATCATTGAGCCCCATTTTCGTATCCGGTAAGGTCTTATCCGGATCTTCCAGAAATCCCACAAACTGCACCGCTTTAAGAAGTGCATCCCTGTACGGATTCATTTCCACAAAGGGCCTTAAATTGTCCACTGTCTTCAGCTCAGAAAGCGCTGATTCCAGCTGGATTTCATATCGTGACAGATACAGATCCATCACACGGTCAATATCACTGCGCGGCCCTGAGATATTGACAAATTTCATTTTTACAATCATTTTTTCTGCCCTCCTGTATACTCCATGATCTCATCCGAGGATACACCATAGCGCACACATTCTATCACGGTCGTCAGCTTTTTGATCTCCTCCTCTTTCATAAAGAGGTAGGTATTGATCGACGCAATAGAGTACGGATTTCTCCTCCGGTCTGTCGTGTACAAATAATACAGATAATCCGCGTACATCTTTTCCACCGTCAGATTCTGGCCAAAATCATAGTGTCTTGCGTACGAGGTCTTCTGCACGGCATTCTGAAATTCCTCCAAAGTCGGCGCTTCCACCATCTCCTTGACCAGCCCGGTGCTGATCTTGTACTGGATCGGAATCAGCAGCGCATAAATATCCGGCGGGGACAGGCTGAAATATTTCTTGGCCCGGTAAATCCACTGAATATTCAGCATATTGATCTGGGTCCCGTAATCTCTCGCAAAAAGCTCCAGTTCCTTGTCCTTCAGGATCTTCTTGTGATCCTTCCACATGGAAACAAAGTAATACAGATTCAACGCCAGATCATAATCAAACAGTGTCGCCTTCCCTGAATCCCTCAGCTTCTTTAATGTCTCATAGTATTCCGTGCCCTTCAGGTTTTCAATCAGCTCATCCGTTGTTCTTACGTGGATCAGCTTTTCAATGGAAATCTGCGAATACCGGTCAAAAAATGCTTTCTTATGGTTCAGATCGAAAGGCTCCTGATAGTGGTTGATGACGATCCTCAGGCAATAGTTGATCAGCTCCACTTCATACCGCTTCAGATAAAGCTTTAAAAACTTTCTCTGCTCCAGTGTGCAGAAACGGTAAATCTTCGTGTAATCATGGTACAAGGACAGTTCCAGAAGCTTCTCGATGTTCCCCCTGTGTACAAGGGACGGCTCCAGATTCTCCAGGATTTCCCTGTATACAGTATTCTGAATCAGGTAAGAAACCACTTCCGGCACACTGCTCATGACCATGATCTCATCAAACTGCTCTTTTGTAAGGAGTTTGGCCTCCATTGCCCTTAGCTTCGTGACAATCCCACTGTAGGCAAGTAAATTTCCCATAAGCTACACCTCTGTGATCCGCTTTAAAATATCTTCTGCATACAATGTATGCTTCTCCTCATACTCCTTTTGAAGGGATGCGATGAGCTCCCGGCTTGTATTTTCCTGACCGGTAAGAAGGTTCTCCTTATCATGCTCAAGCCCCTCCTGAATCTTTTCGATCCGGGCTTTTGTCTCCTCCTCCATCCGAAGGTCAAATGCCTTTCTCTTCTCTTCGTATTCCCTGTCGAGTTTCTCTTTCTCAGCCTCTGCATGCGCTACAATCGCCGATGCAGTCTGCTCAATTTCCGTCAATTTGTTGATTACAGAGTCCATAGAAAGCCCCCTTTTTGTATAATTTGCAATTATCTCTTATCATACAACTTTTAAAATAAAATGCAATGGTTATTTCAAAAGTTTAACATTTGACCGCACTATTTCACATATAATATGACAAATTCTATCTGGAGCCTGAATTTATGAAATTTTCACTCCCAGTTTTCTCATGTTTTCGCAGAAAAAAAGTCCGGTTTGTCCTTCTGGCTGCGGTCAGCCTGGCTGCTGTCTCTCTGCTGATTTATTCCTTTCTTCCGCCCTCTTCGGACCCGGATTCTTTCTTTTCCAGAACGATCACCTCAAACAGCACGGATAAACAGTTTGAAGCATTTACAAAAACACTTTTCTTCCAGGAGGTGTCCGGCGATTCCATCAGCCTGCACTTTAATTTAAAGGATCCGGAAAGTTACGGGATTCTGGATGCGCCTGTCACCTTCGGTACCTTTGTATCCTCTCCCGAGAGTTCCGGAGCATCTCTGGAAAATACTCTGGCAGCACTTGACCGCTTTTCGCCAAAAAAGCTGTCCAAAGAAAATCAGCTCACCTGGCGGATTCTGGATTCTTATCTTGAGACCGCCCTTTCCTGTTCCGAATATCTTCTATATGAAGAGCCGTTAAGTCCGCTCACCGGAACCCAGTCCCAGCTTCCGGTTCTGCTCTCTGAATTTACTTTTGAGACGACAGAGGATATTGATACATACCTGTCACTTCTTTCTACCATGCCGGATTACTTTCAGTCTCTGATTGACTTCGAACAGGCCAAATCCGAGGCTGGCCTTTTCATGTCTGACGACAGAGCGGACGCCGTCATCCAGGAATGTCAGGACTTCGTCTCCATGGGAGAAGATCACTATCTTCTCTCCTCCTTTGAAGAACGCCTTGACGAGATGGGTACGCTATCGGACAGCGAGCGGATCCTGTACACAGCCAAAAACACAGATCTTCTGACTACTCAGGTTTTTCCGGCTTACCAGATTCTGATAGACGGCCTGACCGCCCTGAAAGGTTCCGGCACTTCCGACACGGGGCTTTGCAGTCTCCCGGACGGCAAAGAATGCTATGAAGCATTTCTGAAACAGGAAATCGGAACGGACCGTTCCGTCGAGGAACTTGAGCAGCTCGCCGCCTCCCAGATCATCTCTGATATGAAAGAGATGAAAGCGGCACTTCCCGCCTCCGGAATCGTGTCGGACGTTGTCCTTCAGGAATCCTCCCCGGAATCCATCCTCCTGGAACTGAAACAGAAAATGGAGCCGTCTTTTCCTGACATCCCGGACGTTTCCTTTACCGTCAAGCAGGTGCCAACATCCACGCAGGAATATTTAAGCCCCGCCTTTTATCTCATCCCGCCCATCGACGACAGTACCCAAAATACGATTTACATCAACCCGCGACATGAAATGGAAGGCTTAAACCTTTTCACCACACTGGCCCATGAAGGCTATCCGGGCCACCTCTACCAGACGACCTATTTTCTTTCGCAGGATCCGGATCCGATCCGCACCGTCCTGAACTTTGGCGGATATGTGGAGGGATGGGCCACCTACACAGAAATGATGTCCTACTATCTGGCGCTGATCTCCAAAGAAGAGGCCGTTATCCAGCAGAAAAACGCTTCTATCATCCTCGGTCTCTATGCTCTGGCCGATATCGGAATCCATGAAAAAGGCTGGTCGGAAGAAGACACGCTTGCTTTCTTCTTCCAATACGGTATCGGTGACAAAGACAGCATTTCGGAAATCTATCAGCTGATTCTGGGGGATCCGGCCAACTACGCAAAATATTATTTCGGCTATCTGGAATTTCTGGAACTGAAAAAAGAGGCCATGACCCGCTGGGGCGAAAATTTTTCCCAGAAACGGTTTCATAAGTTTGTTCTGGATATCGGGCCGGCTCCTTTTGATCTGATCAGAGAAGAACTGGAAAAAACGGACGCATAGAAAAAAGAGAAGACAGCGGTCACACAGGGCATCTGCCCCGGACCGGTCTGTCTTCTCTTTCGTTTCATTTCTATTATTCTGCTACGAATACTTCTTTTCCCATACCGCAGATCGGGCATACCCAGTCTTCCGGAAGGTCTTCAAAAGCTGTTCCCGGTGCAATTCCGTTATCCGGATCACCTACTTCCGGGTCATATACATATCCGCATGGTTCGCAAACATATTTCTGCATTTTATATTCTCCTTTCTTCCTATGCAAATAGTAAGAATTACTATTTTTATTTATGACCAGTATAATCTATATTACAAAAAAAATCTATCCCTAAATTTGTTTTTTAATAAATTATTTACATTTTTCCGGCAAGCCATACACTCGCCGCAAGTCCGGCCGCCGTCGCAATCATCGCTCCGGCCAGTGTATATCTTGTCTTTTTCACCTTTGCAGTCATAAAATACACAGACATCGTATAAAAAATCGTCTCCGTACACGCCATGGAGATGGAGGCGATCCTCCCTATGTAAGAGTCTGTCCCGAATTCCTTGTAAATATCCGTCAAAAGTCCGGTAGCCGCCGACGAGGAAAACATTTTGACGACAGAAAGAGGTACCAGCTCTCCCGGGAATCCGATTTTCTCCGTCCACTGTCCCAGAATTCCGGACAGAAACTCCAGAAAACCTGAGGCCCGGAGTACTCCCACTGCCACCATCAGCCCTACGAGTGTCGGCATGATCTTCAACACCGTATAAACCCCATCCTTCGCCCCTTTGATAAATGTCTCGTAAACCTGTACCCGTTCCAGAATTCCGGAGACAACAATCGTAAAAATCAGAAAAGGGACGATGTACTGAGACAGAAATAAAACAAACTGCATATTCTGTGCTCCTTCGCATATCGTCCCTTAATTATACGCACACTGTTCCGTTTTATGATTCCGCTTCCCGGTTTTGCTCCAGTCCCTTCATGATTTTAAAGTACATGACCAGAAGCAGGCTTCCCGCAAGAATCCATGCCATCGGACTGGCAAGGCAGGCGCCCACGTAACTTCTGTGACGTGAGGCAATCATTGCCACCACACCTCTTCCGATCAATTCGGCAATTCCCGCAGTCATCGGGAGGAATCCGTATCCCATTCCCTGAATTCCGTTGCGGTACAGGTTCACCACAGTCAGCGGGATGAAGAATACAGACACACAGATCAGATACGTCCGGACTCCGCCGATTACCTGCGGTACATCCGCAGCTTCTACAAAGAGATACGTAAGATAATGTCCGCCCAGGACCATCAGTACCGCAACCACAACCGAATAGACGGAACCGATGATGGTTGCCGAGCGGAATCCCCGCCGGATTCTTTTGATATCTCCCGCTCCCATATTCTGGGCACAATAGGTCGCCATGGCCGTTCCAAGAGCCACATAGGCCTGAGTTACAATCTGCTCGATCTTGCTGGCTGCCGTAAAGGCCGCAACGGAGATGGAGCCGAGCAGATTCAGCGCGGACTGCACCATCATTGTCCCGATAGCAGTAATCGAATACTGAAGCGCCATCGGAAATCCGATCCGCATCTGTGTCCTCAAAAGATCTCCTTCCACTTTCCAGTCTTCTTTGTGGAGATGCAGATGCGGCACCGCCTTCCAGATGTAAATCAGACATGCCGCCCCCGACACGCCCTGAGAAATGACAGTCGCATAAGCCGCCCCTGCCGGTCCCATGCCAAAACAGATGATGAACACCAGATCCAGCACGACGTTCAGAAGCGCCGCCAGAATCAGAAAATAAAGCGGTGTCCGGCTGTTGCCGAGTGCTCTTAAAATACTGGAAAGCAGATTATAAAGTACCTGGGCAAAAATCCCGGCACAGATAATGACAATATATTCGTACGCATAGTCAAAAATGTCTTCCGGCGTATTCAGAAGTCTCAACAGGTCTTTCATAAAGATCACGCTGGCCGCTGTCATCACCACGGAGACAATCAACGACAGAATCGCGGCAGACGCCACTGTTTTCCTCATTGCATTCATATCGCCTGCACCGAATTTCTGCGCCGTCAACACGGTAAACCCGGCAGTCAGCCCGATCAGAAATCCGATAATCAGGAAATTGATCGTCCCTGTCGCCCCGACTCCTGCAAGTGCCTTTGTCCCGACAAATTTCCCGACAACCACGGCATCCACCATATTATAAAACTGCTGGAACACATTTCCTATAAAAACCGGCATCGTAAACCGGACAATCAGCTTTCCGGGACTTCCCTTTGTCATATTGTTTTCCATAGCTGTTCTCCCTTCTCGCATTCCTTTTTTTACTCATATTTTTCCATTCTACCGCTCCGCATGTAATCGCGCAATCCCCTTTTTTATTTACAATTCTTTTTTCTCATGCTACACTCAAGAAAAACCGCTCAGGGGAGGGGATTATATGGACCAGATACAGACTTTTTCAGAATTTAACAGTAATCTTTTTCAGGAAATTTATATGCTTTTCTGCGGAATGCAGGATTGCCCGCCCCTTTATTCCTATGGACCTGCTGTCCGGGACTCCTACATATTTCATATATGCACAAAAGGAAAGGGAACTTTTTATTCCGGAGAAAACAGTTATTCCATCGAAACGGGGCAGGGCTTTTTGATTCGGCCTGACAGGCTCACCTTCTATCAGGCCGATGAGACGGATCCGTGGAGTTATGTCTGGGTTTCCGTTGCCGGCACCGACATTGCCCGCTACTTCGAGCTGATCGGAATCACGCCGGACCACCCGGTCTTTACCTGCCCGGACCCGGAGAAGGCAAAGAGCTATGTCCTGGATATGATCGCCCACCATAAGATGAGCTTCCAGAATGAAATTTATATTCAAGGGGTTCTGTTGCAGTTTCTGGCCCTCCTGATCGAAGGCTCCGGCTACAAAAGCAAAAGCAGTAAAAAGGTTGCAGACGTCTATGTCAGCCAGGCCATTTCCTATATATATAAGAACTACCAGAACCCGGTATCCGTTCAGGAAATCGCAGACTTTCTATCCCTCAACCGGAGTTATCTGACGGAACTGTTCTTAAAGACTGTACACCTGTCTCCACAGCAGTTTCTCGTCAAATACCGCATGACCAAGGCGTGTGAACTCCTGGAAAATACCAGTCTCCCCATTGAACACATTGCCTATTCCTGCGGATACTCCAGCACCTTTTCTTTCTCCAAGGCATTCCGGAAGGTCAATGGAACAAGCCCTTCCCGGTACCGCCAGGATAAGAAAACGAATCCTTATTCGATGGAGCTTAAGAGATACAGCCGGGACTGATAGTCCCCGTTCTTTCCGTTGTACTTCTCTTTATTCTCCCCGGAGGAGGCATCGGACACATTCAGGCCGTACCAGAGAAGTTCATCTCCGTAGAGATCTTCCTCGTATTTTCCTGGCTCCATCCCGGCGACATGATACTTCCGGTCCGGATCCAGCCCCTGAAGCCTGACTTTTTTATACGGTCCGTTCACAGACTGCAGGACCTTGTAATATCCGACAATCGCCCGGGTTTTATCTTCTGATACGACCATCCACGCCGTCTCATTTCCCTCAAACGGACTTAACAGCCGGTAAAAAGTGCCGTACTGAATCAGGTGACGGTACTGTTTCATAAACGTAATCTGTGCTTTGACCTCTTCTTTTTCTTCTTCTGTCAGCCTGTTTGGATCCAGCTCATACCCAAAAGTTCCAAAATACGCCACATTCGCACGTGTTTCCAGAGACGTGTTTCGAAGCAGCTGATGATTCGGCACCGCAGACACATGGGCTCCCATGCTGCTGACCGGATAGACAAAAGAGGTTCCGTACTGGATTTTGCATCGCTCTACCGCATCCGTATCATCAGATGTCCAACACTGCGGCGCATAGTAAAGAAGTCCCGGATCAAATCTCGCCCCGCCGCTTGCGCAGGACTCAAACAGGATTTCCGGAAATTCCTTCGTCAGCATATCGTAAAGCCGGTACACACCCAGTATGTACTTGTGCATGACTTTTCCCTGATCCTTTGCACCGGCACCCGCCGAATACACTTCAGACATACTCCGGTTCATATCCCATTTAATATAGGAAATCGGAGCTTCTGTCAGAACCTTTTTCATCTGTTCAAAGATCGCGTTCACAACTTCTTCTCTGGAAAAATCAAGGACATACTGATTACGTCCCACCGACACCTTTCTTCCCGGCACTGACAAAATCCAGTCTGGATGCTCCCTGTAAAGCCTGCTTTCTTTATTCGTCATTTCCGGCTCAAACCAGAGTCCGAATTTCAGTCCCATTTCCTCTACCCTTCTGGCCACTCCCGTAATGCCATCCGGCAATTTTTCCAGATTCGGATACCAGTCGCCCAGAGAAGAGGTGTCGTCATTACGCTTTCCAAACCATCCGTCATCCAGCACAAACAGTTCCACTCCAAGCTCTTTTGCTGTTTTTACAATTTCAAGAATCTTGTCCTCGTCAAAATCAAAATAGGTTGCTTCCCAGTTGTTGATGAGAACCGGTCTTTCCCGGTCTCTCCAGAATCCTCTTGCAAGGCGGCTCCGGTAAAGCGTATGATATGCCTGGCTCATACCATTCAGTCCGTGATCCGAATATACCATCACAGCCTCCGGAGTCTGGAAGGTCTCTCCCGGTCTCAGATTCCAGGAAAAAGTATCCGGATGAATTCCCATCGTCACTCTTGTTGTGTCATACGTGTCGACATCCGCCTGCGCAAGGAAATTTCCGCTGTAGACCAGGCTGAACCCATAGACTTCTCCATTTCCCTCTGTCGTCTCCTCCCGCTTCAAAGCCAGAAACGGATTATAATTGTGGCTGCTGCATCCACGCAGACTGTATACTGCCTGCACTCCATGCTCCAGCTTTCTCTCCTTGACCGAACGTTCCCTTGCCCATGCTCCGGTCAGCTCGATCATCTCAAAATCCATATCCGGAAGATCAACACTCATACTCATTGCCCGGTCCAGAACAATTTCCTGATCTCCCTTCTGCGTAATCTTCGCACTACGTGCAACTGCCGGAACATTCGCAAAGATTGTATAATATAAAGTAATTTCCGTACCGGATACCTGATCTTCCAGATACAGTTCGAGTGTATCCGCTTCCTCTTCTTTCTCTACATAGGTTGCCGGCAGTCCGGAAAGCTCCGGTTTTCCCTGATAAATGCTGTGTCCTTTGTAAAGGAACTCGGATATCCGGCTGCCGTTTTCCTGAAGAATCTCAAGAGCCGGATATCTCATATCCCCTGATCCGTACACCGGGTATTCCTGCTTGATGTGCTCCATGGAAAATTCCAGTTTTCCTTCAAACGGGCATACAGACATCGGTCTTGCCCGGAAATTCAACATATGCGCAAAACTCTCCCTGTCCCGTAATTTCTTTCCAAAATAAATATGTCCGATCTGTCCATTCTCCAGTACATTCAAAATATAGCTGATGTTCTGATTATACAGATGAAATTCCATCGATGATTTGTGAAAACAAACCGCCATCTCTGCTCCTCCTTTTTCCCCTGATCTTGCGATCCGTAATCTTCTCGTTTTTACTACAACTAATTATAATCATTTCACACTTTTATGCCAGTTCAAGATGTCAGGTAAATATGTCCAAATGTCAGGTAAATGATTATGTACTAAAAATGTTTCCGCCGTAACAAGAAAGAGGAAGACAGCATCAAACCTGATGTCGCCCTCCTCTTTGGAAGTCTCCTCATCTTAACTTGTCCTTGTCTCCCGGCTTTCCAGCGTTCTCTACCGCTGGAACCAGACATCTGCTCCTGTAACCGTATGAATCCTCTGTCCGTACGGTTATTTTTCTTTTTTGACTCTTGAAACCGTATACTTTCTTTGTCTCATACGGTTACTTTTTCCTTTCTTAGCATTTAATCCGTACACTTTATTTGTTCCGTACGGTTACTTTTCTCTTTTCTGGCATTTGATCCGTACAGATGTCTTATTCTCTACCGCTGCTTTTTACCCTTTTAAAGATGTAACCGTACAGATGTCTTCTTTTGTACGGTTACATCTTCCTATCTTACAAAGCTCATTTGCCAGACAGATCAGGCAGGTCGATACCCCGCCGTATCCCGGCTTATCATCAATAAAAATCAGTCTGCGTCCCATTTTTATACCTCCTTATTCCGCACTTCAAGGATCAGCCCTCTCTTTGCCAGCCGGTCTATATATTCAGAAATCTCTTTCTGATTTTCCTCATCCAGATTGGCATTCCACTCATCGAAAAGGAACAGCCTCACGGACGGATCTTTCATCCGGTCGAGCACTTCCTCCACATTCGCCCGCAGACGTTGTCCTGTAGAATATTCCTTCTCATTACTGTCCTCAAAAAACAATCTCGTATGGTTAGGAAACAGATAAGCCCGATCTCCAAAATACTCTTTGATCCGCATCAGAACTGTTGTTTTCCCGCTTCCGTTTGTTCCGGTAATCAGAATCCGCCCATACCTTTCCTCTTCTGCACAATCCTGTAAAAATTCCAGAAAATTTTCCACATTCTCGAAGCGAAGTTCCACATCACCTGAGGAAAACCGGAGATTCTCCCAACGGATCGTCCCATGATATTGATTTTCTTTCTCCACAGCTGATGCTGCATGATCGATGTTCCGAACCTTTTCCCGGATTCCGACCAGTTCGGTAACATATTCCACTATGACGCTCAGATACTGAATGTTGCTCACCTGCCGTGGAAGCGTTACAATGACAGACGTCATCCGGCCCACGTTTCCTGCACTGTCCGCCAACGTCCACAGCACTACCAGAATCATCGGAAAGATACTTCCAACCATAATCAGAAGAGACAGTATATTATTACTGAAACGGTACTGTGTCTCTGTCTTCTCCGCTTTGGCAACGGTCCGCCCAAACACCTCTTTCCACCGGCTCCAGTTATAGCGGTTTCCAATCAGGAGAGTATCCCAGCCGTCAAACAATCTATTCTGCACAGCACTCTGTGCTTCCTGCGCTCCGGCACTCTTACGGACAATTTTTCCCCTTGCCGTCAGAATTCCCGCTGCAATCACCGCTGCTGCACAAAGATATGCAGCAAAAAACCACGGACTCAAAGACCAGCCAATGACGAGGACATTGAAAATCACATTCAAAACCGTCGCCATCAGATCTCCAAAGAATTCGTATGTTTTCTCAATAGTCTGCCACGTCTGATTCTGGAAATACGATTGTCGCTCTCCTCCAAATGCATGACTTGTTTTCAACGACGGCTGATTATATAAATTGCTCTCATAAAGAGAAAGATATCTCTGAAACGTTGCATATTCCGCTTTTACCATATATTTCTGACTGAAAATCCGGGATACAAATACCAGGACGAGAGAAAGCACAAAGACCCCAAACCAGATCATGCCCTCCCCTTTCAGGATTTCCGAGCTCAGGGCAATCATTGCATAGGTGGATGTCGCGGCAATCAGCTGTTCCAAGATAGTAAAAACCAGGAATAAAATACTGAATTTATTAACAAAATGTCTCATATACATCACCTACTTTTCCTTAGTACTATCAATACACTTACCGCACTCACACCAAAGCCAACAGCCAGAAAAATTAAAAACTGCTCTATTGTCACAATTTCCAGAAGAATTCCAAAAATACCATAAATAACTCCAGAACACAGCGACCGTATCAAGGACATCACGGATAAAATCGTTGCCCTGTTTCTTTCTACAATCCATTCCTGTATGATGCTGTCCGCCACAGTAAAAATGATTTCCGGCACAAAGCATAAAATTAACGAAATCACAAAAAACAGTCCCTTATTCTGAACCTGGGACAACCATAAAAATCCCAAACACTCTGTTATCAGAGCCAGAAAGATGATCCTGCTTCTGTTAAAAATTCGATTCAGCGGACTCACTGCCAGATAGGCAAACGAATTCCCTATGTACGATAGGGAGAAAAACAAACCGATCGCCGACACGCTGATCCCAACTGATTCCAGAATCAGCTGATTCAGATTGTAATAACCGCACGCTATTCCATCAATCATACTGATGCCAATAAAGAAAAGGAGGAACATTCCAAGCGGCCGGTATAAAATATTGTCTTTCAACGTTTTTATCAGTTTTCCTGTGCTTTTTTCTCTTTCTGCAAACGGCATGAGGTCTTTCACTCTGCACATAAATCCTGCTGCCACTATCAGAATCAGCATTGTCAAAAGATACGGAAGATTCCAGGAATACTGCGCAAGCTGAGCTCCGATAAAAATTGCACCGCCCATAACAGCCGACTGCGCCGCAAGAATTCTGGAATTAATCTTCAAATACTGATCTTCCATCTTCCGGCTTGCAAGCATCTGATAAAGTAAGGCCGAATCACTGCCGGAAATAAAAGTATACGCAACTGCTTCCAGACCTGCCAACAATATCAGCCAGACTTTCTCCTGCGCTGCTACCATCAGTCCCGCCTGACATACCAGCAATATCGTTCCTGTAATAATGGAATTTTTCCTTCCGATCCGGTCTCCAATATATCCCGTCGGCACCTCGCTGACCGCTGTACATATATTGTAGACGACAGAATACATCGAAACTTCCACGATCGAAAGCCCTTTTTGCTGTAGATAAATCAAAAAATACCCCGCGTCAGGATCGCCGCACTGGTAATGGAATAAATATAATAGTATAGTAGATTTCTGTTGGATTTCATTGTTGTATGTTTCCTTACATGTGAATATGTCATCATTATATCAAAGCTGTTCCATACTTTGTAGGGAAACTGTCAAAACGACTTAAATAAGCCAAAAACGGAGAAAGGGTCATAATCACCCTTTCTCCACCCTGCTATTATCCACTCTTTTATTCTGCCATCTGTGTCCGATAATCTTTCCACGCTTTCTCTGCTGCCGCTGCTGCTTCCTGCCGCAGCTGATTTTCATCTGTCTCTTCGCCACCTATAATCTGACTTTGCAAATTTCCCACGGCCGAATATAAATTGTGTTCTACCTGGGTCAAAAAATAAGAGCCGTACATTTTTGTTAATAATTCTTCAAAATCATATACTCCATGTGCTCCAGGTTCTGTTGTTTCGGCAGCCTCCTGCTCCGCCTTCTCTTTCGCCTCCATATAAGCATCCTGCAGCTTTTGATCCGGTACGGTAAACAGCATTTCCAGCACTGTTGTCAACGTTTTCTGTTCCGGTGATTCCTGTTCTGTGACCCATATCTAATAGTCCGATTAACTTTCCAGAACTTGTACCAGTAATTTTAATTAATCACTCATATTCTCTTCTTTATAACTCATTGGTATCACTCCCTAAAATGCTGTGTTTTTATTTCTTTCATATTTATCTGTTATTTTGTTTCAATATATCATTTTTTCTGTACATTTACAATCTATGCATTCTTAATATATCAACAATTTATTATTTGCATCCTAAAACGGAAAATTGTCCTCTCTCTTTGTCTTTTCAGAAAAATTTTATCTTTCACCGGCTTGCCTTGCCCTTCTTTTCATGCTATTCTGAGATCGTCTGAAAAGCTGTCTGCTTTTCTATCATTCACGGCATTCGCCGAACAATCCAATTCATAACAAAAAACATGGCCGGGATCTCTGTCTGTAAAGAATACGTTTTCTGTGGGACATCTCTTTTCTGCTGTTTGAAATTATGTTAGACTACAAGAAACAGAAACAGTTTTCTTCTGACAGGTGCCGGACCGCCACAGGAAGGAGACTGTTTATGCAAACAAACGAAGTCGAAATCAAAACCATTCAAACCACTTCGGAAGAAGAATTTATTATGAAGCCTTACATCGACTGGTGCTTCAAAGAGTTGATGCGCAATCCAAAAACAAGAACCGGATTCATCGCTGCATTGTTGCGTCTTCCTCCGGAACAGATCGGCAGGACAACGATCCTGGAAAACGAGCTTTCCAAAAGAACAGAGGAAGAAAAGCAAGGTGTTCTGGATGTCCGTGTCCTTCTGGAAAGCGGTACTCAGCTGGATATCGAAATGCAGGTTCTCTATATAGAATACTGGGATGATCGAAGTCTTTTTTATTTAAGTAAAATGTTTTCCAGCCAGCTCCAAAAGGGCGAATCTTATGACAAACTTCAAAAATGTATACAGGTTGGCGTCCTGAATTTTACCTATTTTAAAAAAGACAATTTCTGTCACAGAAGGGTCCGGTTCTATGATGAAGCAACCGGAGATCTGTACAGCGAAAAGCTGGAGCTTCAGATACTGGAACTTCCCAAAATTCCAAAAGAGTACCACCATCCTGACGGCATTATTGCATGGATGAAATTCTTCCGCGGCGGCAATAAGAAGGAGATGGAAGAAATGGCAAAGGGAAATGCATACCTTGAATCGGCCTACGAAGATCTTATGGAGATGAGTCAGGATGAGAAAAAACGCCTGGCATATGAAGCCCGGGAACGGGCCCTGCGCGATCAGCTCGCCTTGCAGCATCAGACTGAAAAAATATTTCAGCAGATCGCAGAAGTACAAGGAGAATTAGATAAAGCTAAGGACACACTTGCCGAAACCAAGGGACAACTCTCTGAAACTCAGGGACAGCTCTCCAAAACTCAGGGACAGCTCTCCAAAACTCAGGGACAGCTCTCTGAAACTCAGGGACAGCTCTCTGAAACTCGGGGACAGCTCTCTGAAACTCGGGGACAACTCTCTGAAACTCGGGGACAGCTCTCTGAAACTCGGGGACAGCTCTCTGAAACTCAGGAACAACTCTCTGAAACTCAAAAACAGCTCGCAGAGGCTCATGCACAGAATGACGTTGCCCACGATCAGGGACGTAAAGATGCGATTATCGATTTGTATCAAAAAGGTCTCCTTAACCTGGAACAGGCAGCATCCTCATATGGTATGTCGACAGAAGATTTTCAAAAACTGATCTTTTAATTAGAGCAGTTGGTGGTTAATATCAATTTTTATTTTCTGATAAGAAAAGACAGCCCCGGAGAGTCTGGACTTTTTCAAGTACTATGCTCTCCCTGGGACTGTCTATTCTTTTTTGAAGTCTTTATTTCATCCGCCTGAAAGTTGCTTTTTATTTCATCTTCACCAGATGAAAATAGGACGGATAAATTCCCGGAACAATGTTGGAAATCTGGTTTCCATTTTTCGGAGATGTCGATGTATGCCAAAACCGGTTTTCACTTGATGTTCTTCCCCAGAAAAATCCGATGTGGCAGTCTGCTCCCGGCTGATTCCAGTTTACAGGTTCACAGTAAATGATATCCCCCTGTTCTGCTTTTCCGGATTTCAAAAGAGCAGATACTGAATTGTATGTATAATACTCCACATTGGCTTTTTTGAAATAACGAAACCAGTTTGATGCGTTACATGCTCCGCCCCACAGCCCCATCTTGCCAATTGGCGCAAGATTGCCTCCGCATTTCTGCGTAACATAGGCAACAAACCCGGTACAGTTCATTCCACTGTAGCCATCAGCCCGTCTGTCACCATTCGGGTAAAGAATCTCGTGCATATTCAACGGGTTTTTCATTGGTTGATACGGAGTTCCCAGATAATAAGAATCATTTTGGTGTGCACTCAGTTCTTTTACAATCTTTGTTCCGTCAAATCCAAGTGCTTCGGAAAAAGACTTTGTCTTCTTCACCGGTACTGTCTGCTTTTTCTTGAAAGCATTACTTGTACTTCCCGGTGCTCCCTTTGTTTTTGGAACCAGCATAATTTGAAGTGCTTCCATACGGTAAGCATATCCTTCACTTCCAGAAGCCTGTCCGTTTTTCGCCCATCCAAGCCATCCGAAATTCTGGACATGCGCCCGGTAATAAATATCGTAGCACTTCGCAGCCTCTCCGGTCAGGCGAATCTTAACCGCCTCCATTCTCAGGCTTTTGGCCTGCGTTCCTGCCTGCTGTCCATTCTTCTTAAATCCCTGCCAGCCTATATTCTGGACATGTGCCGAGTATTCAATTCCGCCGGAAAGTTTCTGTGAATCCGCTGTATCAAGCCACATGGTCATAGCTTCCAGCCTCAGACTCTTTCCAACTGTTCCCATAATCTGCCCGTTGACGGATGTATTTGTATTTCCAATCTTTTGAACATGCCCGCGATAAGTCAAATCCATATTCGTATATGCTTTGATAAATCCCCTTGTTCCTGCTGCCGGTGATGGATCGCCTTTTTCCACAAGCCGGATCATACAGCTTTCCATCCGTGAACTCAGTGCAGAACTTCCTGCCGGAGCGCCGTTTTTCACCCAGTCCAGCCATCCATAATTTTGGATATGTACACGATAATAAATATCATACTGCTCGGCAAGCTCTCCCGTCAGGCGGATCTCAATCGCTTCCATCCGCTTCGATTGTCCCTGCGTTCCAGCCAGTTCTCCATCTTTCTTCCAATCCATCCAGCCGTAATCCTGTACATGTGCCCGGTATTCCACGCTTCCCTGAACAGCATCTTCTCCGCCCTGCAGTTTGATTCGGAGCGCTTCCATCCGTCTGTATTTTCCCTCAGTACCGGCCAGTTCACTCTCTTGTCTCCAGTTCTGCCAGCTCTCATTCTGGACATGTGCCTGATACGTAAGTGCCGGTTTCGCTGATCTTACTTTTTCTTTCGGAAGTTCCTGCACCTCCGTCACTGCCTGTTCCGCAGGCTCTTCACTCTCAGGTGCCTTCTCTGTATACGGATTTTCCGTTATGTTACCTTCCTCACTTGCCGGTTCTTCTTCCAAAACGTCTCCCGGAATGTTGTCCGGATTTTCTTCTACGGTTTCATCCTGGTCTTCTCCCGGGACTTCATCCGGTGTCATTCCTTCTTCCAGCTGTTCATCCTTTTCTGAATCTTCCCCGGTCTCTTCCTCTTTTCCGGATTCTGCCCCTTCCTCCGGCTGACTCATATCCTCTTCATTTTCCACACTTTCGGTATTTTTCAGTCCATTTTCCACAGATTCCTCTGCTGTAATGTAATCTTCCTGTGCATTGACAGAAAGCGGCACACTGGATACCGCCAGTGCCGCCGTCAAAAACAATACTGCTGTTCTTTTCATTCCTTACCCCCACTGAATTTATTATCCTATTCTCTCAAAAGCAATCGGAATTCCTCGTTCCGATTCGCAATATATGGTTTCGCCCTGCGACGTCCATACTCTTCCACGATCATACCACTTTCCCTTTGGAAGGTAAAGGCTCCTTCCGGTTTTCCCTTTCTCATAAACCGGCGAAACCAGATATTTTCCTCCTAACATGAACTGATCCGTCACGTTTTCCACATGTTCCTCCGGAAATTCATATGCCAGATATCGAATCAACGGTTCACCTGTAACGCTGGTCTTTCTGAGTTCTTCCATAATATACGGCAGAAATTTCTTCCGCACCTCAATGCTTTTCAAAATGCATGCAAAGTTTTTTCGGCTCAGGATCCTGAACGGCGCCGCCGAAAACTGCATGGCAGGCATCAGACAGGCAATCTCGCAATGCCTGACAAACAGTTCTTCATCCAGTCCGGCTTTCTCCATGTTCTGGAAATTCAGATATTCTCCCCCTCCGATCATATCCGGACACCCATAAGCATGCCCCGTAATTCCCTGAAGCAGCGTGTCCGGAATCAAAGATGCAATTCCATTTTCTCCCCAGGAATGATCCTTGTCGCAGAGCCGCTGTAAAAGCGCATATCCCCCTGCCCGAAAAGATGCCCGGTACTCATTGTACGGATATTGTTCCCCGAACTCCGCCCAAAGTCTGGACTGTTCATCCGGCGTCACCCTTCCGAACGTTACATTATCATCCCGGTAATACATGCTGTCCCCTGCATCAAACTTAAATCCATCCACCCCCATGTCTGTAAGTGCATCGAGCTGACATTTCAGCCATTGTACTGCCTTTGGATTGGAAAAATCCAGAACTGCCGAATATCCATTCCACCATTTTGCGATGTACGGCTCCCCTTCCGGCGTCCGGATGAGAATTCCCTGATCCCTCGCCTCCCGGTATTTCAGCGAATCCGGCGATACATACGGACAGACCCATACCATAACCTGATATCCCATCCCGTGGAGCTTCTCTATCATCTGCTCCGGATGCGGAAACTTTCCGCTGTGAAATCTCCAGTCTCCATAGCATTCCGCCCAGCCATCGTCAATCATCAGAACTCCGGGCGGCATCCTGCTTTCCAGAATCCGGCCGGCATATGCGAGAATATCCTCCTCATTCTGATGATAAGTAAGCTCGATCCATGTATTGTAAATAATTCTCCCAAACAGATTTTCCGCCGGCATTCCCCGAAATGGAAAATGCTTCTGCATGGCATGCAGATAGGCCTCCCGAAGGCCGCCTCCTGTCTCTTCCAGCTGATAGGAATCCGGGACCTCTATAACGCCGCTTCTGATCCTGATGTGAAATCCCTCCTCAGACCAGAGGCAGCGCCCTTTTGTCGACACCAGAAGAGGCATCTCCTGATTCGGCGTTGGATTACTGGTCAAATCCAGCTCCGTTTCCGTATCCGGACCAATCGGCATCCTCATCCCATATTTCACACAGGTACCATACCAGAATTCATTTCCTTGAAACTTAATCTTCATTTAAACTCCCCCTGTTTTTCTTTTGCGTAATATACCAGATCCATGCCATCTTTTTGCTTTTGTATAAAAAGATTCGACCATCTTGATAGCTTCCTGGGCATATCCGTACCCCTGATATTCTGGCAGAATAAAGATCTGTTTCAAAACACAACGTTTTTCAAAATCACAGATTCTGACTGCTCCAATATGTTTTTCTCCATTGGCTTTTTCTAAAATCAAATCCATAACCTTTTCCTTTCCTGTATATTTTCCGCGTTCCTCATGAGTTAAGTATATATGCAAAGGTTGAAAATGCCAATCCCATACCTTGCTTTTTTCCTGCTCGTGATATTCCTCTTGCCAGACATTTTCCAGAATTCTATAATTAATTTATATCGTGGAATGAGATTTAAAAAGGTAATAAAATATGAACTGTATAAGTAAAGAAAGAAAAAGCTGCATTACAGAATTGAATAAAATGGCATTGCCGTTAATCGCAGGTTCCATCACAAGTATCTTGATGGGAATCATTGATCAGGCTTTTATCGGACATATTTCCTTAGAGGCCTATGCCGGTGTCGGACTTGTCTATTCCTGCATCAACAGTCTCGTAGGTGTTCTCGGTGCATTTTCGATCGTCTTTAATATTTGCGGTTCTAATCTAAAAGGAAGAAATGATTTAAAAGGTATCAGCGAAGAGTTTTCCCTTCTCCTGATTCTGTGCGGAGGCATCGGATTCGGGCTTTTTATTCTGTTTAATATATTCTGCAATCCGATTTTACATAAAGGCTTCGGATTAACTGGTAAAACTCTGCAGGAAGCGTCAGAATATCTTAGGATTTTCAGTTTTTCCATTCCACTGAATTTAGTCATCTTTCTGTATTCAAGCGTATTCAAAATATTTAAAAAAACGAACCATATCTTTGCCACAACCTTGTTTATAAATATACTGGGTGTGTGTTTAGACTATATTTTGATTTATGGAAAACTGGGCCTTCCTGCGTTTGGAGCAAAAGGTGCCGCATTAGGAAGTATACTGTCTCTGATTGTGTATCTAGGCATCTATAGTTATACAGCACGCCATCTTGTTCAGATTGATCTGCGGATTCCTCAGATATTAAAGAAAATAAAAGACAAGATCCGCTTTTCCATTCCATTTTTAGCTCAGGAATTCATGGAAGATATCTTATTTGTAGTGGGATTGAATATGATTGTGGCCCGGATCGGCACAGTAGAATTGTCAGCATACAATCTGATTCTGCAAATCATTTCGATTATACAAATGCCCATGTTTGGCTATTCCACAGCCACGGTTTCTTTAGTAAGTGAGGCTTTCGGAAATGGCAGCCATAAAAAGGCAAAACAGATCAAAAATACAGCAACGATACTGTCTTTAAGCTGTTTCGCCTTAATGTTTCTTGTTCTGATAAACTGTGATTCTTATATTATTACTTTTATCTCAGATGAAGCAGAAGTCGTGTCCCTGGCACAATTCTGTCTTCCTGCCGCTTTACTTGCCCAGATTTTTAACTATGGACTCAATATCGAAAAGTCAGCTCTGCAGTCTATCAATGAGTCCCGATACACACTGTATGTCACATTTACTATCAATATGATCATACTGTGCCTGTGCGGCGTACTGGTAAAAAACTTATTGCTACTGTATGTCCTTTTAGGTATCGGCTATGCCGCCGTATATTTGATTTTGTATCAGCGGTCCCG
This sequence comes from Drancourtella massiliensis, assembly GCF_016900655.1. Classification (GTDB taxonomy): domain Bacteria; phylum Bacillota; class Clostridia; order Lachnospirales; family Lachnospiraceae; genus Sellimonas; species Sellimonas catena. The sequence continues at coordinate 23,940 of NZ_JACJKH010000023.1, read as the reverse complement.
CAGAAGGCTGAATGCGGATTTGCGGTAAAAAATAAATTTACTTCTAAAAAACAAAATAATATGTCCTTCTCCAACTCCTGTTTTTACCAGAATATTCGGAACCTCGCAGCTACTCTTTCACCTGCATCTCGTATTGTTTCCACACTCTGTCTGCCAAATCTGACACGAATTTTTCCCATCCATTTTCCGGTTCTACTCCCCATTCTACAACCTTCTGGATGTCCGATGTCAGAGTCTTTTCAACATCCGTTATAAAATATGCTCCATCCAATTCCTCAAAACTTTCTTCTACTGCTGAAATTGTTACATCTGAACAGTCGTATAACCAATTCCTGATCTCACTTTTCTCTACCGCGATTCCATCGGTGGTGCTAAAAACCTGCCCTATGTTCTCAATACCATCCTCTTTTTCCTGCATCTTATCATTTAAAAACAGCATTAAAAATTCATATGCTTTTTCTTTATGATCGCTGGACATTCCAACTGCCCCATAAGTCATAACGGATGCCATTTTTCTTCCTTCCAATTCCGGAATGGTCTTAACGTAAACCTCTTCTCCCCCTGTCAACGAACCGATAGGCTGTATTTGATACTGTTCTTCTATGTTATCTACCATATCTACCAACCATTCCTGTTGAAGTGACAAGAAAGATTCTGCAAATGCTGTCCATTTCTCTTTATCAAACAAAACTTGTTGTGTTTCATAATCTGCTGCCGGCTGATACCATCTTCCAGCTGTCAAATATAAACTCCCATCGATTGCCTCTTTCAATCCAGAGCCATCCTCTTTTTCCGCCTGTTCCAACCATTCCCCCAGAGTCTCCTCTGTCACCTTCTCAATGTCATTAGATCCTGATAGTACATAGTAATAACAGGAGAGCGGAATAATATATTGCTTTCCGTCATATTGTCCTGCATTTAAAATCTTCTTATTATAGGTCGTATCATTCCAATAAGAATCTGTTTTCATATATTCATCTAATGATGCTAATGCTCCGCTTTGCATCGTTTGATATGGATTTGCAAATAACTCCGTTTTCACCTCTGCAGCATCTGGATTCGTATCCAGCAAATATACATCTGCTCCTTTTCCCGCCATAATTTGTGTCTGAAGCTTCTGAATCTCTGCATCCCGTCCATTTTCCTCAGTAGGAAGTACCTTTACATTTATCTCAATGTCTTCTGTTTTCATCATAAAATCAGCTACACTGCTTACTTCTTTCTGAATTGATGGGTCCGTGATCACTGTCAGTACAGTTTCATTTTCTTTTCCATTTTGCTTCTCACATCCGCTCATTCCTGTAAAAAGTATTCCAACACATCCCAAAGCAATGATTCTTCTCGCCATATTTTTCATAATGATGCACCTCCTCTTGTTAATTTCATTGTTTTCGATAGTAAGCTCAAAAATTTTTATTGTCTAGTTCTGAAAGCTTATAGCAAAATGTATCATCCAGCAGATAAGTATATGCCGCCTAAAACATCTGCATAGACTAGAGTTTCTTCTGGTTGTCTTATATAAACCTCATAATCTGCATTTCGATACAGGGTTGCGCCTTCAACTAACAAATCCTTTTTTCTCTGCCATATCATTTTTATCAATCTATTATGTATTTATTTCTTAATTCTCATTTATTTTATATTTTTCTTTATTGTTTTCTGTCATTTCAAATTATACTCTATTAACCTGACAAACTCAATATCACTTGCGTAAACGTCACGATTCTTTGCGCAAATGTTACTTACAGCAAAAAAATCCCGGAGAGCTTCACACTCTCCGGGTCTTTTTCCGATCCATCATCTTACAGAATATAATCGCCGTTACTGTACTGATCGTCGTCGCTAATCTTCACCCTCCATCAAAGGCATATTGATCAATTCCTGTAATTTCTTCTGTAACACACTCTTATCAGGCAACTGTAGCTGGTATTCTGCGACCATCATCGGAGATAATGTTCTGCTCATTGCATACTCAACTACTTCATCATCCTTTGATGCACAAAGGATCATCCCCACACTTGGATTCTCATGTTTCTTTTTTTTCTGCCGATCAAGCGCCTCCAAATAGAAATCCATCTTGGAAATATATTCTGGCTTAAATCTGCCAATCTTTAGTTCAAAAGCCACTAAGCACTGTAAGCCGCGATGAAAGAATAAAAGATCAATTTTGTAATCCTCTCCTCCCACTTGCACCCTGACCTCATCATCTATAAAAGTAAAGTCTCTGCCAACCTCCAAAATGAAGTCCCTCATATTGCTGATAAGACCCTTTCTCAGATCAGCTTCCTTAAAATTTGATGGAAGATCCAGAAACTCTATTACATAAGAATCCAGGAACGGATTTTCCTTCAACTCTTTTATCGGTTCAGGCAACAGCTTTTCCTGAGACAGCATGTATCTCTCATAGTATCCGCTATCAATCTGACGTGAAAGTTCTCTTGCTGAATAATTCTCTTTTACACACAAGGCTAAATAAAAATGGCGTTCTTCCACTGTTTTCGCTTTTGAAATAATAGCCAAATGATTTGACCAGCTTATTTGTGTCAACAGTGTTGTCACAAATTCATCGTCCTTATAGGTTTCATAAAATTTCTTCATCCGATATAAGCCACGTCTGTTGAACCCCTTTATGCCAGGAAAAGCATTCTGTATTTCTTCCGCCACAGTATCGATATAGGCATCGCCAAACGAAGCCTTCTCGGATTCTGTGCTCAGATGTTCTCCAATCTTCCAATACATATTAATCAATTCTTCATTAACCTTTTTCAATGCATTTTGTCTTGACTGGCTGATAATCTGAATAAGGCTGCCTGCGACTGTAATCTCATTACTCATATTTTCCCGCCTTTCAAATTTGTGACAACACTGTTGACATAAATCACGATTCCTTTCTCTCCACATAATTCAGTTCAACGTCAAAGCCAAGATCCTCCATCATAGCAAGAAACGTCTTATTCATGATCTGCTCTTTACTGCGGATAATCTTATTCACATATGACGGTGATGTTCCGATATTCTCTGCAATCTTTGCCTGCGTAGTAGATTTCTCGATACATCTCATCTTTATATCCATTTCGATATTGTTCTTTAACATATTTTTCTCCATTGTTCTTCTCAATTATTTGACTTATAACTCAATTTATTATACCACAAATCCTCATTTCTAACCAGTCCACAAAAAAATCCCGGAGAGCTTCACGCTCTCCGGGTCTTTTTACGATCCATCATCTTACAGAATATAATCGCCGTTACTGTGCTGATCGTCGTCGCTACAATCCCTGCTCCCACAATCGCCGTAGGCTCCACACTGCCGTACTGGCTGCGGAAGGCAATAACATTGACCGGGATCAGCTGAAGGGACGAGATATTCAGAATGAGGAAGTTGCACATGGCGTTGCTGGCCGATGTACTTCCATGATTCAGTTTTCCAAGCTCCTCCATGGCTTTCAGGCCTGCGGGGGTCGCGGCCCATCCGAGGCCGAGAAAGTTGGCTGGTGTCAAGCTAGGACTAAAATATTTTTACAAATAAGAACAATCTTTTCAACCATTTTATTGTCAAAAGACATTTTTTATCTTTTCTTCATCAACCGTTTTTTGACGTCACATTTCATAATTTCATACATCACAAACCAGATCAATACATACAAACTATAGACGGTTCCCATGATGCCACTGAACTGCATAATTTCTGTTCCAGTAAACAATCTTGTCTTTAATGTCAGGGCGGTAAATAGAATGCCTCCGATTAGTGCTTGAATTGCAGGAAAAAGTATAAAGAAACGGAGTTGAAATACAACTTTCTTCATTCTGTCCTTTTCCTTCATACCCAGTTTTTCCAAAAAATCATTATCCCATTTCCAGTTGTTTTCCTCCTCCTTGACAAACAGAAAATACTGAAAAACTGCCATGATCATCAGAATCAGCAGGATAAATCCATTCGCTGTCCGGGTAAGAAGGATTTCAGACTCTGTATTCTGAATCATTTGCGACTTCTCATAAAATGGTTGGATAGAACGATCCCAAAGTTGATCAAATCGATTCTTTTCTTTCAAATACTCAAGCTGATCTGTAACCTGCTTTGTTTTTCCATCCGGAATATTCATGCAAAGCAGTACTGTCGGACCTTCTGTCAGATTTCCTGCATGAGATACTGTATAAAGCTTCCACTCTTCATCTGTAATAGATTCCCGTACATTCCAATTTTCTCGATTATAGGCAGAAATTTCATTCCATGCCTTTTCAAAATATTCATCAGACAGGACAATCAGGTTTTCCTGCTTCCCCTGCTGAAAAATCCCAATCAGGCTATCCCTCTCTTCACTAACAATATTTCTCTCCGGAAAGATATTCCGATAATCAGCTGTATTATAATATTGAAGCGGCTGTCCAAAACGCAGATGTTTTTCAATCCGTGTAGTATCCCAGTCAATCGTATTGGTCTTGACTGAAAGATCCTGCTGATAGACCACATGCATCTTCTCTCCTGAAAGCTCCAGATTTCTTCTCTCTTTTCCCATGACCTCTCTCATCTGATTATAAGATGTTTCAGAAATTGCAATATGCTGTCCCTGCGGCCATTGAACCGGTCGAATTCCTCCCGCCCACGAAGGAATTTTATCACTTCCATAAATAGAGGTCATTCTTACCATCGGGTACTCGATAATATCTGCCCCTGCTTCCCCTGCAATCTTTTCCAGATCAGGGATATCCGCCTCATACGCCATGCATACAATGTCATATGGATACATACCTTCTACATTTTGCTTCATCATAGAACTGATAAACGCTGGGGAAAATACTGCCAGAAGCAAAAATTGAGCAACAGAGAGATAGAACAGCAGCCATACATTTTTCCAGAACCGGTAATAAAATGTATTCCACCGGAAAATTCCCTGATAATATCCTGCCTTGTGCTCTCGCTTTTGCAGCCAAAGCGCCAGTCCTCCCATCAATAAGCAGAGGATTCCCAGTACCGGAAGACAGTAAACCACTTTCATTTCCGCCCATCCCCGAATGGAAAACCATGCCATTCCAAGCACATAGAGAAATATTCCAATCATGATACGTAAAAACAGATTTCTTTTCGGTCTTCTTTCCTTCGCCTTTTCTTCTGTCAGATTAGTCGAATTTCCAAGTGCAATGAAATTCTCCTGATTAAATCCCAGCGCCAAAAGCATCAGTACAAGGTAAACCAAAAAGCCAAAGAAAATCTGCGGAGCACTTACCACTCCCGGCAGATCTACGTTTCCATGAAAGTTCTTTGTAAATGCCCTTCTCATGAGAACCGCTCCCACAGCTCCGGCAGGAATTCCAATCATTGCCGCAATTAGAATGTTGATAAAAAATTCCACAAGGAAAATAAGATACGCTGTATTTTTCCGGATACCAAGAATAACCATCAACCGGTATTCTTTCTTCTGTTCCTTTATGTACCAGGAAATGACCATGACCATCATCAAAACGCTTAAAATTCCTAAGATCAACGCCAGACTCTGAAAAAGTCCATGAATTCCCTCTCCAAACATGACACTTGCCAACGCAGAATCGGACTCTTCCTTTCCTCCGTAAAGTTTATCTGTCATTTGGTACATGGAAAAAACAATGTAACAGATTGCTGCAAGCAGCATCGCTGCCATAACAAAAATAACCTGATTTTTTCCTCGATAACGAAAATTCTTTCGAATAACCTGATAAAATTCTTTTGGATATTTACCCGGAAAATAATTTGCCTTCTTTCGATGGGCTCTTTCTTTTCGTTCATCCTCCTTAAGCGTCTCATACCGTTCATTGATTTCTTCCTGCTGTTCCAGATATTTCACACTCACAAATTCCACTGCCGAAATTGCCATATAATATAATGGAAAATTGACATAAAGTGTAAGATCCATAGTATTAGTAAGTACTGCAAGAAGCCCTCCATACAAAACCATACTGATCGCAGGAAGATATTCTAACCACTCTTGTTTTTTCCCACGCAAAATAAAAGTTGTTCGAATGACCGATGCGAACACATAAAGAGAAACCAATATGAAAATTATATATTCCGGATGAAACTCTTCTTCATTAAACATCCTGATAATCATTCCCGACCAGTAAAGCGATTCCCCAGGGGCACGAAATTTCATGAAAAACAATGGCGGAATTGTAAGAATCCCACTGGCGATCTGTATATGCTTAATCAGTTTCTCTTTTTTCTGAAACGTCATTTCCCCCCACCTCTGTTCAATTTTTCTATTTCTCCTTGATGCAGTCTATATATCGTGTCCATACCTTCCAATTCTTCTTGATGATGTGTTACAACAATTACAGTCTGATTTGGGAATAGTTCTTTCATTGATACTTTACGTGACTCCATATCATATCCTGTTGTCGCCTCATCCAGAAGCACAATCTTAGCTTTTTTTAATAATGCTCTTGAAACAGCAATTTTCTGCCTTTCTCCTCCCGACAACTTCTGTCCACCGTTTCCAAGGATGGTTTCATATCCTTCCTTCATTTGAGAAACAAAATCATCTGCACCACTTTTCCGGCAACTCCTTACAATCTCTTCTTTGCTATATTTTCTACCTAAGTCTATATTATCCCAAACTGATGCATTATAAAAGAAAGGATTCTGGCTTACTACAGCAATATTATTTCTAATGGTTTCTACTCCAATTTTCTGGATTTCTTGACCTTCTATTTTAATTACTCCTGAATCCGGATGGCATATACCTGTAATCAAATTAAAAATTGTTGTTTTACCCGCTCCGTTTTTTCCAATAATTGCGACTTTTTCGCCTTCATAAATCTGAAATGATATACCATCTATAACTTTTTTTTGTCTATCATATGAAAATTTCACATCTTTAAATTCAATTATTGGTGTTTTTCCTTGTTCATCCATATAGTTATTTACGCTTTTTGTAAAGAGCGCAGGTTCTTCTTCTCTATTTAAAAAAGTATAAAATCTATCCGCAGAAGGTCTTATCTTCGCAAAATAATACTTAACATCAATCAATAATGTAATAGACGAATTGATAGTTCCACAATATGTAACAAATGCTAACAGACTCCCAGCTGTCATTTGTCTTTGTATTACGAAATATCCTCCCACTAGGTAAATTATTCCTATTACAAGTGCGTCTAGAATATTTCCACAGAAAGAATATTTTTGATCCCACATAACATTTTTTTGATAAGAATCAAGCAGAATCTTCCGTACCTTCCTTAGCTCTTTATTTTTAAAGTTATATAACGTCCATAACTTCATTTCCCTCATTCCGTTTACTTGTTCTTCTAACCAAGACATAAATTGATTATTTACAATTAAGTTTTCTCTTAGGATATCTCTTTTTCTTTTTGAAAACAAAGTGACGATTCCATATTTGACCCCAATCATTACAAATAAAAGCACTGTCATATTTTTATTAACAACTGATAAACCCAACGCACCTGCCAGTACTTGAAATACTGCCCCTACAGAAACTGCTGCTATTTCATCAAAAATCGCAGACAGATATTGTATATCTGTCTGTAGCGCATTGATAATCTCCATTCCATTTTTGTCTTTATAGAAACTCATAGGGCACCGATATAATTTTTGAAACATTTTTTCATTTAATAAAGCAAACATCTTGTTATGTATTTTCATAAATCCATATGACCGCAGTACCCCACTTCCGGCACCTATGACTTTAGCTAATAAAAATAAAATAACAGAATACAATAGTACTGTAAAATTACCTTTAATAATTCCATCATCTGTAATTTTTGTTACTAAAAACGGTTGAATATAGGTTATGATGCTTTCTATAATTATGCATGCCAAAAGTAACAAGAGGTACTTCTTGCACATAAAAATAATTCTTTTTAAATCAATTTTTAATGTATTCATAAATACTATGCCTTTACTCCTTGTGTAGAAGAGGAGATTACAAATTTGTAATCCCCTCTTCTTTTTATCCTCCGTGAAATTCTTTCATTCAAATTATTTTGTCTCACAATTATCAACTCCTCATTTTAAATTCTGATTTTATTCTATCAAATTTTATTCTTAAAATCTTACCTTTAGGCTCTAAGGTATAATCTTTTACTTTTTTGGCAAAATCACACTAAATCGTGCAAAAAAATAATATTATGCAGAATTTTCTATGTATTTTATTGGTTATCTCTTTTCATTTATCTATAATTCCTGATCAGTTCTGTAGTTTATTCTTTCAAATTCTCTTAAAACTTGTTAGAATAAGTCAAAGGATGTGATATTATGGATGTACAATATAAATCTATTGGAAAAAGAATCAAGCTGAGAAGGAAAGAACTAAATATCAAGCAAAATGAACTTGCAGAAAAACTGAATATTTCCAATAATCATTTGTCTTCTGTCGAGAACGGAAGAGAAAAGCCAAGTCTGGAACTTCTCTTAAATATATGCGAATTATTAAATGTAACCCCTGATTATCTATTGTTAGGAAATATGCATACGAATGATATTTCTCAAGACATTCTTACCGGCTTAAGACTCTGTGCCGAGGAAGACGTCCTCTTAATTCGTAATATGATAGAACTTTTAATTAAGAGAAACCATAAAGACTGGAACAATCGAAATCTTTTATAAACTCAAAGAAAGCGTAGACAAAATAACATTTCATTATGTCTGCGCTTTTTAATTGCTATTTTAAAAAAACTAATGTAAAATAAATCCAGATACCACAGAAAGGTTGAGGATATTATGAATATTTTTATATGTGACGATGACGAAAATATCATTAACCAGCTTTCTACTTATATTCAGGAATATTTCAAAAAAAACAAATTAAAGTGTCCTGCCCTTATTCCCTGCTGCTCAGGTGAAACTCTTCTTTCAAGTCAGCAGCATCCTGACATTGTGTTTCTCGATATTGAAATGCCGGGGATGAGTGGAATTACCACCGCTGCCAAATTAAAAGAATTAAATCCGCGTGTTATTATTTTTATCGTTACTTCTTTTATGGAATATCTTGATAGTGCAATGGAAATTCATGTGTTTCGATACTTAAATAAGCCCATAGACAAGTTACGTCTTTTTCGCAACTTAAAAGATGCGCTTCGCATTTATAATGCTCAATCTCTCCAGATAGCAATTGAAACAAAATCGGAAGTTTATACTGTTTATACCAATGATATTATTTTTATTGAAGCTCGTGACCGCAAGATAACTGTTTATACAACTAATGGCTCTTATAGTTCTATTCATTCTATGAATTATTGGGTGAATAAATTAAATGGATTATCTTTTTTCCAAACACATAAAAGTTTTCTCATCAATCTTAAATATGTATGTCACTTTACTCACGACACAGTTTATTTATACGATAACCGCTTTCAAGCTTACTTAACCCGAAGAAAATATACATTATTTAAAAACACTTATTTATTATATCTAGATAGCACTAAATAAAGGATTTAAACTACTATGTTGATTTCTCTATTCTATTTTCTCATTTACTGTATAGAAGCCTGCATTTTGAAGCAATATTGTAACTCATTATTTGTGCCAAGGCGCTCGGCGGCAAAGCAATGGAGTGTTCTTTTCTTACTTTATATGATTTTATTCCTACTCTCCTTTGCAAAAAATGTTCTTCTTAATGTTTTTGCCTTTTGCTTAATGAACTGGATTTATATTTTATTTTCTTATAATCTACGATGGTACTATGCCCTTTTTCATGCAGTTATGGTAACTACCATTATGGGATTAAGTGAATTCATAGTCTCAAATGCCTTCCATCAGCTTGCACTGCACCTATATACTTCCAATAACAGCCTGCAAAATGTCATACTTTTAGGTGTTGTAAGCAAACAACTATATTTCTTTATATTATATGGCCTGTCCCATATATATAAATCAAAGTCTTCTAATATCCCACCTAATATTTCTATCGCATTTATTTTGATTTCTTTTTTATGCTTTGGAGTTACTTCTACACTATTGGTTATCGGATATTATGTTGAATTACCTTCTCATTTTGGATACTTAATGGCTTTTAGCAGCCTTTTGCTTTTGATAGTCAATATCTTCATCTACTTCCTCTTCTCCTACACCCAGCGGAAAAACGAGGAGTTTACACAAATGCATCTACAAATGCAAAAGGAATCCGATCTGGTCCATTTTTATCAGATGCTGGCCGAACAAACAGATGCCCAGAAACTTGTGATTCACGATATCAAGAAACACCTTTATGCGATTTCTTTATTGAATAATGAACATGAAAATCAAAAAATCAGCGACTACATAGAAAGACTTACTCATTCTTCTCAACTCAAGGTTTCTATGCGTGTTTGCGAGAATGACTTCCTGAACGCAATTTTCAACCGTTATCTGCAAAGATGTGAGCATCTCCATATTACATTGGATATCGATATCCGAAAGCAGGCCTTGTCGTTTATGGATGAATACGACATGATTTCCCTTTTCTGTAACCTGCTTGATAATGCAGTAGAAGCTGCCACCGGTTGCCCGGATTCTTTTATCGAAGTATATGCTGGTTTTTCAAAGTCTCATAATCTGCTTCTGCTTTCCGTGAAAAATTCGTGTATTCAGAAACCGGCCATAGATACAAAAGGCCGTTTAAAAACGCAAAAATCTCCAAATGGCATTCACGGTACTGGACTGAAAAGTGTTCTCCGTGTAGTGAAAAAATATGAAGGAAACTACGAATTTTCCTACGATGAGCAGAGTCATGTTTTCTCTACTGTTATTACACTAACGAATTCAAAGGAAGAAAATTAAAAATCCCGGAGAGCCTCACGCTCTCCGGGTCTTTTTCCGATCCATCACTTTACAAAACACAATTCCTGCTGCCGTGCTGATCGTCGTCGCCACAATTCCCGCCCCAACGATCGCCGTGGGCTCCACGCTTCCGTACTGGCTGCGGAAGGCGATCACGTTGACCGGGATCAGCTGAAGGGACGAGATATTCAGGATGAGGAAGTTACACATGGCGTTGCTGGCCGATGTACTTCCGTGATTCAGTTTTCCAAGCTCCTCCATGGCTTTTAGACCTGCGGGTGTCGCGGCCCATCCGAGGCCGAGAAAGTTGGCGATGATATTCGTCGTAATGTATTCTCCTGCCTTGTGTCCTCCCGGTACTTCCGGAAACAGGAACCGGACAAAGGGTTTCAGAATCTTTGCGCCTTTTTCGATCATGCCGGCCTTTGTGGCAATCTCCATCAGCCCCATCCAGAAGGCCATCACGCCCATCATGGTAATGCAAAGTGTCACAGCTTCCCCGGCAGAGTCAAGCGCCGCATCTGTAATGTCCGGTATTTTCCCTGTAAACGCAGCGAAGATGATTCCGATCAGAATCATCCCCGCCCATAAATAATTCAGCATCGATTCCCACACTTCTTTTTTCACAGTATATGTGGGAATCCGGCAGATTATTTTCCGCTCTGCTGAATATCTTTCATTTTAATATTGTTTTTCTTCAGTTTCAGGTAAACAACCTCCCTGAACAGGGCATAAAGGACAGAAACAATCGGAATAAAAATCAACATTCCGACAATTCCCATCAGGCTTCCGCCGATACTGACTGCTGCCAGTACCCAGATCGAAGGCAGGCCCACGGAATTTCCTACTACATGAGGATAGATCAGGTTTCCTTCAATCTGCTGCAATACAAGGAAGAGAACAATAAACCAGAATGCCTGAATCGGGTCGATCATAAAGATCAGAAATGCTCCGATTGCGCATCCGATAAATGCTCCGAAAATCGGAATCAGTGCCGTAAAGGCAATCAGGATACCGATCAGCCATGCGTACGGCATCTTGAAAATACTCATTGCAATGACAAACATGGTTCCAAGAATCACTGCTTCCACACACTGTCCAGTCAGGAAGTTGGAAAAAGTGCGGTATGTCAGCGAGCAGACCTCAATGACCGCTTCTGCCTTTCCTTTCTCCACGAATGCAAACAGCACTTTCTTAGCCTGAACAGAAAGCTTCTCCTTCTGTAGAAGGATATAGCATGCAAATACAAACGCGATAAAAAACGTAGTAAATCCACTTACAATACTCATTGCCGCCGTCACACCGGATTCCACGATGTTTCCCGCGCCGTTTGATACCCAGTCTACAGCAACCTCGATCACCTTCTGCCAGTTAAACTCCAGCTGATTGAAATAGGCCATCACTTCTTTATTGTTGTGGAACCAGTTATCCGCCCATTCCTGCACTTTCGGAATGAACGCCTGGATGCTGGCGCCAAGTTTTGCGATCGTTCCGGTCAGCTGCGGGAGGACTCCAAAGAGAACGCCTCCCACAATGCCGATCACAAAGATAATCGTAAGAATCAGGCTGGCAGGTCTTGCAAGCTTCCGCACGGCTTTATATTTCTTTTTCCACTTTTCCTGAATCAGCCGGTTCTCAATAAAATGCATCGGTACATTAAACACAAATGCAATCGCACCGCCGAGAATGAAAGGAAACAGCACACTGATCACAAATTTTACTGCCTGAATCACCATCTCATATTTCCAGAAGCACAGAATAATGAGTGCTGTAAAAACGATCAGGTGTCTTATTTTTTTCATATTCTCGTTGTTTAATTCCATATAACGTCCCCTTTATTTTATTCCGAAACGGATTGCTTTGATACACTGAATAACCGGAATATTTAAAATTGCAAGTCCATAAACCGTCAAAAGCTGTGTTATGCTTAATGAAGTTACACTAAATATACCTTCCAGTGCCGGTATTGTCAATACGGCTGTAATCAGGACAAACCCGATCAGGAATGCTCCCTGAAGGTAGATATTATTGAAGAAACCTCTCTTAAACAGAACCGGTTTGTCGGCTTTACAGTTGTATCCGTGGAACAGCCTGGACAGACAGAGTGTTCCGAATGCCATAGTGCTTCCGAGAAGAGCGCCTTCGCTTGTATATCCAATCATAAACGCGATCATGGTCATGACACCGATGGAAAGACCTTCTGTCACAATCTTAAGAAGGAAGTCTTTTGTAAGAATCGACTCGTCTTTCTTTCTCGGTTTCTCATCCATAACATCTTTTCTGTGAGGCTCCAGTCCAAGAGCGATCGCCGGAAGACTGTCTGTCAACAGGTTGATGAACAACAGATGTACCGGTGCAAACGGAACCGGAAGTCCTGCGATAGACGCATACAGAACGGCAAGGATTGCTCCGAAGTTTCCTGACAACAGGAACTGAATGGAACTCTTGATGTTCCGGTATACATTTCTTCCGTTTTCTACTGCCTTGACAATTGTTGCAAAGTTATCATCTGTCAGTACCATGGAGGCTGCATCTTTTGCCACCTCGGTTCCTGTGATTCCCATTGCCACTCCGACATCTGCCTGTTTCAGAGCAGGTGCATCATTGACACCGTCACCGGTCATGGAAACAATGTTTCCTTTTTCCTGCCATGCTTTTACGATCCGGATCTTGTGTTCCGGTGAAACACGGGCATAAACAGAAATATGTTCTACAAAGTTTTTCAGTTCTTCATCGGACATATTTTCTATATCCGCACCCTCACATGCCTCGGACTCTTCTTTGAGAATTCCGATTCTCTTTGCAATAGCTGCTGCCGTTACTTTATGGTCACCTGTAATCATAACAGGTTTAATTCCTGCGCGGATACATTCTGCTACTGCATCTTTTGACTCTTCACGCGGCGGGTCCATCATCGAGATCAGTCCAAGGAATGTCAGATGATCTTCATCTTCGGCTGTAATTCCCTTCTTGCCTTCCAGTTTCTTATATGCAAATCCAAGAACACGAAGTCCCTGTCTGGAAAATTCCTGGTTCATTTCAGCGATGTCTTCCCGGTCTTTATCCGTCATCGGCTTTTCCTCGCCGTTTTTGCGGATCTGTTCCATTCTCTGTGAAAGGACATCTACCGCACCTTTGACAAGCATGATGGTTCCTTCTTCTGTTTCATGTACTGTGGACATGAGCTTTCTGTCACTGTCAAAAGGAACTTCAGAGATTCTTGCATATATTTCACGGGTTTTTTCCACGTCCATGCCGCAGTTTCCCGCGAATGTGACAAGCGCTGTCTCTGTAGGATCCCCAATCTCCTCACCATTGACATTCTTTGCGTCATTACAGAGAATACTTGCAAACATCAGCTTTTTCGTGTCTGCATCTTCCCGGGATACTTCACTTTTTGCCATCCTTCGGCCTGCAACGTAATAATCCTCTACTGTCATCTTGTTCTGTGTCAGTGTTCCTGTCTTATCAGAACAGATAACCGATACGCTTCCCAGACCTTCTACAGCCTGCAGCTTTCTGATAATCGCATGTTCCCTTGCCATTTTCTGAGTACCGAAAGAAAGTACGATCGTCACGATAGAGCTTAATGCCTCCGGGATTGCTGCTACCGCAAGTGCTACCGCAAACATAAATGCGTCACCAAAAGATTCTCCTCTCCATACATTGATTCCCATCAAAATCGCACAGAGAATCAGAATGAGGATGGACAGCTTCTGTCCGAACTGATCCAGGTTTACCTGAAGAGGAGTTTTCTTTTCTGATGTCGTCTTTAACAAAGATGCAATCTTACCGACTTCCGTTTCCATACCGATTCCGGTCACAACATATTTTCCTCTTCCGTATGTGACAAAGCTTCCTGAGAATGCCATGTTAACTCTGTCTCCAAGAGGTACTTCCTTTTCTATCGTATCCTCACTTTTCTCAACAGGAATACTTTCTCCTGTCAGTGCACTTTCATCAATCTTCAGACTTGCCTGCTCAATAATTCTTCCGTCTGCCGGAACCTGATCACCTGCTTCCAGAATGACGATATCTCCTACTGTTACTTCTCTGGACGGAATCTGTGTCACAATCCCGTCACGCTCTACCTTTGCTTCCGGTCCGGAAAGCTTTTTCAGACTGTTCAGAGACTTTTCTGCTTTGACAGTCTGTACCGTTCCAAGGATTGCATTAATCGTGATAACGATCAGAATAACGATCGCACTCTCCGCGTCACCCAGAAATCCCGAAATAATTGCAGAGATAATCAGAATAATTACAAGGAAATCCTTGTACTGTTCCAGAAAGATCATTCCAACACTTTTCTTTTTCTCTTCCTGTAGCTCATTTGGGCCATATTTTTTCTGATTTTCCCGGGCTTTCTCACTGGAGAGTGATTCCAGTGAGCCGTTGATGTCCATCCTGGTTTCATCAGACCCCATCTGATAATACTGTTTCATTTTCTTCCTCCTTACTTTCTTATAGGGTGTACCATTTTTTCTTTCGCGATTCATGCAGAAAAATAAAGTATAAAAAAAGAGGCTTTTACTGCATTTCGCTCATGCAATAAAAGTCTCACTGTTTCATACTCGATCCGGGCAGATAATCTGCCGTACTGACGAACCTGTAACGCTCTTTCCAAGCGCCAGTTACTCCCTTTTATTAATTAATAATATACCTATTTTTGTTTGAAATGTCAACCACTATTCTTTTCAAATTTGAAAAAACGGCAGCCGCACAAAATCTGTACGGCAGCCGCTCTGAAATCTTATTTTCAAAACAGATTAGTTTGTAATTGTCATTTCTGTTTCTTTGTCGAATACGTGGATCTTTTCAGCATCGAATGCGAATTTAACTGTATCTCCGTTTCTTGCTGTTGTTCTTGGATCAACACGAGCTGTCATGTTTGCTCCTTCGTAATCGAAGTGTAAGTAAACTTCTGCACCAAGCATTTCGTATACACGGATTGTAGCTTCGATTACTGTATTCGGAGAAGATGCGATGAACATTGGCTCATCATGTACGTCTTCCGGACGAATACCAAGTACAACTGTCTTTCCTGCGTATCCTCCATCGATGAGTTTTTTAGCTTTTGCAGGCGGAAGTTCGATCTTTGCAGGTCCTACATTTAACAGAACCTTGTCTCCTGAAACTTCACACTGTGCATCAAGGAAGTTCATCTGAGGAGATCCGATGAATCCAGCTACAAACAGGTTGCATGGTTCATCATACAGTTTTCTTGGAGTATCTACCTGCTGAACAACACCAGCGTTCATAACTACGATTCTTGTACCAAGTGTCATAGCCTCTGTCTGGTCATGTGTTACATAGATGATTGTAGTACCAAGTCTCTGATGAAGTTTGGAGATCTCGATACGCATCTGTCCTCTTAATTTTGCATCCAGGTTGGAAAGAGGTTCGTCCATAAGGAATACCTTAGGATTACGAACGATCGCACGTCCCATAGCAACACGCTGTCTCTGTCCACCGGAAAGAGCCTTCGGTTTACGATCAAGCAGTTTTTCAAGGTCAAGGATCTTAGCTGCTTCACGAACCATTTTGTCGATTTCCGGTTTCGGAACTTTTCTTAATTTCAGTCCGAATGCCATGTTATCGTAAACTGTCATATGCGGATACAGAGCGTAGTTCTGGAATACCATCGCGATATCTCTGTCTTTCGGCTCAACATCGTTTACAACTTTATCGCCGATTCTTAATTCTCCTGAAGAAATTTCTTCCAGACCTGCAACCATACGAAGTGTAGTAGATTTACCACATCCTGAAGGTCCTACGAAAATGATGAATTCTTTATCTTCGATTTCAAGGTTGAAATCTTTTACAGCTTCAAAGCCGTTTGGATAAACTTTATTGATATGTCTCAATGATAAACTTGCCATTGGTGCTTCCTCCTAAATCTTAAACCGTTTTTTTCGATGTATTTAGTATAAAAAAAAATCCCAAAAAACGCTAGTGCATGATTGCACAAACATTTTTTAGGATTCTGTACAAGGTGACCAACACTTTTTTGACATATTTTGTCAGTTTTTCCGGATAAGTTTCTGATAAATATCACGCTTACTGACTCCTCTGTCTTTTGCCGTCCGCTTCATCGCTTCCTTCTTTTCGATTCCCTGATCCAGATAGATCTGAAGATGCTCCTCTACGGAAAGCGCAAGCCATCTGGCCTTTTTTGCTTCCTCCATCTCTTCGCGGCTTTTTCCTTCCAGAACAAGCACACATTCGCCTTTCGGAGGATTCTCCTCATAAAAACGGCATGCCCCGTCGAGCGTATCCATATAAGCAGTTTCATGTTTTTTCGTGAGTTCCCTGCATATCGTGATTTTCCTGTCCCCTCCGAGAGTTTCCGCAAGTTCTTTGATTGTCTTTACAAGCCTGTGAGGCGCTTCATAGAGGATGATCGTCCTTGTCTCCTCCTTCATCTCCGAAAGAATCTGCTGCCGCTCCTTCTTATCCTGCGGCAGGAACGCCTCAAATGCAAATCTTCTGGTCGGCATGCCGGATATCGTAAGAGCCGTGATACACGCGCACGCTCCCGGAAGAGACGTCACAGTAATTCCTTCCTCCCGGCACATTTTTACAAGCTCTTCTCCCGGATCCGAAATTCCCGGTGTCCCTGCATCTGTAATCAGGGCGATATTCATTCCTTCCTGCAGCTTTTCCACCAGTTTTCGACCCTTTTCGATCTTGTTATATTCATGATAACTCGTCATAGGGGTATGGATCTCAAAATGATTCAGGAGCTTAATACTGTTTCTCGTATCTTCCGCTGCAATCAGATCCACTTCTTTTAATGTCCGTATCACCCGGAACGTCATATCCTCCAGATTTCCGATTGGAGTAGCGCACAAATATAATATTCCTGACATGGTTTCTCCTTTATTCTTCTCCTGCTCTTCCCATCCCGTAGTTGAGAAGAAGATCCCTTGTATAGCTTCCATCTTTTTCGTAGACAATCAAAGGCGGCTCTATCTGAATTCTGGATTTTCCTTTATTGCTCCCCTCTATCAGAACCATATTCGGCTCCTTGTCCACATAAGGATGAACCAGGCGCATCCGCTTCGGTTCAATGCCGTAAGCCACCATTTTGGTGAAAATCTCCACCAGCCGGAATGGCCGGTGCACCATATAAAATCTGCCGTGGAATTTCAGAAGTCTTGCGCTTTCGCGCAGAATGTCATCCAGAGTGCAGAGCACCTCATGCCGGGCAATCGTCTTCGCGCTGTTTATGTTTGTAATCCCGTGCTGCCCGATCATATACGGCGGATTGGTGGTAATGACGTCAAAAGAAGCAGCTTTGAAATAGTCTGCCGCTTCTTTGATATCGCCTGTCTTTATAGTGATTTTATCTTCCAGATGATTGTGCTTTACGCTTCTTCTTGCCATGTCAGCACTCTCCTCCTGGATCTCCAGCCCTGTAAAGTCTTCTCCGTCAGTCTTGACTGTCATCAGAATCGGAATAATGCCTGTTCCGGTTCCGATATCAAGAGCACGTTCACCTTTCTTGACTTTTGCAAAACTGGCTAAAAGGACCGCGTCCATTCCAAAACAGAATTTCCCCGGATGTTGGATGATCTCATATCCACGTGTCTGAAGATCGTCCAGTCTCTCGCCTTCTTTTAATTTACACATTGTCCAGTTTCGACGCTCCTTCATTTTTCTCAAGTGCCGCAAGTTCCTTCATTTCTTCTTTGGACAATTTCATGTCGCTCTTCTTTCTTCTTGGTCTGAATCTCAGATCCGAAGCCTTGTATTCCCGGATTTCCTTTTCATCATTCTCCAGTGTTACAATGACTTTGACAAGCTGGCGCAGAACGCTTAAGCTCTGTACTTCTCCTTTTAATCCTTCCGGAGTCGTTACCGTATCTCCTGTAGACGGAAGTCTGCTGTTCAGCTTTTCGTAAGTCTCCTGCTCGTTTGTAAGGCAGCACATCAGTCTTCCGCATACTCCGGAAATCTTTGTCGGATTAAGGGAAAGATTCTGCTCCTTTGCCATCTTGATCGATACCGGAGCAAATTCCGACAGATATGTATGGCAGCAAAGCTCTCTTCCGCAGATTCCGATTCCTCCACGGATCTTCGTCTCATCACGCACTCCGATCTGTCTCAGCTCAATCCTTGTCCTGAAAACCGCTGCCAGATCCTTTACAAGTTCTCTGAAGTCAATTCTTCCATCTGCTGTAAAGTAGAAAAGCACTTTATTATTATCAAACGTATACTCTGCATCAATCAGCTTCATCTCAAGCTTATGCTTTCTGATTTTTTCCAGACAGATCTGAAATGCTTCTTTTTCTTTTTCCCTGTTTCGCTCTTCTATTCTCCGGTCCTCATTCGTCGCAAGGCGGATGACAGACTTTAAAGGCTGTGTAATCTGATCGTCTTCCACCTCTTTCGGTCCGATCACTACATTTCCAAATTCGATTCCTCTAGCCGTTTCAACGATTACCTGCTGACCTTTTTTTATATGGAATTTTCCAGGAGCAAAGTAATAAACCTTCCCTGCCGGACGGAATCGAACTCCTATAATTCTTGTCATATCTTAGTTCTCCTTTATAGTCAGTAGCAGAAGCTCCATCACCAGATCGAAATTTACATTTGCTTTCAGTCTTACCTTGGCTGTCTCAAGTGCCTTGAGAATCGTCTCGATCCCTTCATAGGAGCTTGTATTTGCCCTCTCTTTGATGTACTTCATCTGATCTGAGAATATCACTCCGTTGATATCTTTCGTCGCCTTGTAAAGCAGCACGTCCCGATACCATACACTGATCAGATCCAGGATATCATCTACCTCTATCTTGTACGAGGAGAGGCTTTTCAGCGCCTTCAAAAGCTCCGGAAGCTCCATGTCCTTGATGTATTTCATCATCTGGAGCGTCTCTTCTTTGATCTCATTAAAATGCTCTGAGGTCGCGAGCATGATCGCTCTTCCCATATTTCCCTGGGCAAAAGCAGTGCAGACGTCCGCCTTATAATCCGGTATCTCCATCTGCTCCATCAGATATTTTTTAATCAGCGCATCCTTTACATTCTTGATCTTTAAAATGACACACCGTGATAAGATCGTAGGCAGAAGGCTGTCCGCATTTTCTGTAAGAAGGAAAATCACCGCATACTCCGGCGGCTCCTCTATGGTTTTCAACAACGCATTCTGTGCCTGAGGCGTCATCATGTCCGCATCCGGCACAATATAGATCTTATATTTTCCATTGTAAGGCCGGATCATAATATCATTATTAATCTGTACACGTACCTCATCCACGCTGATCGTATTCGGCTTTTCGTGAACCACCCTGATAATATCCGGATGATTTCCAGATAGAGCCTGACGGCAGGAATGACACTCATTACACGGCTCTGCTCCGCCCCGTTCACATTGAAGCGTCATCGCAAACAGCTGTGCAAACATCTTTTTTCCTGATCCGCGCTCTCCATTTAAAATATAGGCGTGGGAAATCTGGTTCTGCGTAATAGCTTTCTGAATATAAGATACTAAATCCTTACGCCCGACAACATCTTTAAATCCCGTCATTATTTTCACCTTCTTTTTCTATGTCAATCCCCGATTCTGGTAAATTTAATCCAATATAATTATATCACAAACATTTCTGAATATATAGCATTATTTCATTGAGGCAGTCTTCCAGTACTATATTTTGAAACCGCCTCTGTATGCCGCATCTGCTGAGGTTTTCCTCGGAGAAATCTTCTGTATCTGCCAGAAATCTCCTGCACATTTCCGCATATTTCGGCTTCTCCTGCATCCGCTCTCTTGAAAGTGCCCTGAAAAGACGTTCTCCGTCTTCCACTTCCACGTAGACGGGTACAATCTGCCCTTTCCCGAAATAACCGCACATCTTTTCAAAGGATTCCAGCGTTCCGATCATCAGATAATCCTGATCCTCCAGCCGGATTTTTCCGTCATCAGCCGTGAAATACTTCCAGATGCCGTGAACAGTATGGTATTCCCGCAGTTCAATCACCCTGTTTTCTTTCTGAAACGCATCCAGAACTTTATCATCTACAAAAAAGTACTCCTCCCCGTCCCGTTCGTTTTCACGCATCGGTCTTGTCGTATAAATCGTCACGGTATGAAGAAATGGCATTCTCTTTTTCAGTTCCTTAAAAATCGTGTCTTTTCCGGAGGAACTTTTCCCCATCAGATAGAAAATCTTACCCATTTATCCACACTCCTATTCTGTTTTCCTCTTCTGTTCCTTCAATAGTAAATCCCATATCCCGGTACTGGCAGAGCAGCTCTGCCGCCCGGGCAGAAATTCTTTCTCCCGGAACAACGATCGGACATCCCGGCGGATACAGGTATGCGAAGTCAAGCGAAATCCTGCCTGCGCACTCTTCAAAGCGTACTTTTTCTTTCTCTTCTTCGCTGACCTCATCCCGCCAGCACGGGATTCTGGCCTGCTCAGCTTTCGGAATTTCCGTCCGTATCTTTTTACTATCCTGACAGGTTTTAACCTGTTTGTCAATCTCAAGAAGCGCTTTCTCCAGACGATCAAATCCTTCTTTTGTATCCGCCACAGACGTCATTGCAAGAATATAATTTCCTGCTGTCATCTCCATCTGAAGATGGAAGGTATGGAAAAGCTTTTCGGAAAGCTCTCTGCTTGACCAGTCCGTCCCCTCTGTAGAGATAACAATTTTGGATCTGTCATACGATGTGGATTCACACAATTTCAAATGTGTCATTTTCCGGAGCTTTTCCCGCAGGCTGTCCAGATTTTCTGCATAATTACCGAAAACCTCGTCCTTCCTTGTCTCCAGCATATGGATGCATGCATCAATCCCGGCCATCAGAACGTACGATGGACTGCTTGACTGCAGTATGTGAAGATACCGCTCCACTCTTTTACGATCCACTATTGATCCGTTCATATGAAGCAACGCCGTCTGTGTCAGGGAAGGCAGCGTCTTATGTACACTGTGTATTACAATATCTGCTCCTAGTCTATTCGCATTTTCCGGAAAATAGTCATGAAATCCAAAATGTGCGCCGTGTGCTTCATCCACAATCAGCGGAATCCCGTATTTGTGTACGATTCCGGCAATTTTTTTTATATCAGAAACTACACCATCGTAAGAGGGAGAAACAATCATTACCGCGCGGATCTCTCTCCTCTGTTCCAAAATCTGCTCCACATCTGCCGCATCAACACAGCCGCTTAGTACTGCTTCCTCATTCTCCTGCTTTTTCGGATAAATATAGACCGGCTTCATCCCGAAGATTTCCACCGCATGATAAACCGATTTGTGGCAGTTTCTCGCGATCAGCACCTCATCTCCTCTTCTTGTACACCCCGCCAGCGCACTCAAAATGCCGACCGTACTTCCATTTACAAGAAAATGGGTCTCTTCTGCCCCGTAGACAGAGGCCGCCCGCGTCTGCGCATCCTTTAGAATTCCTTCACAGTGATGCAGATCATCAAATCCTTCTATCTCCGTAATATCGATCCCAAAAGGAAGATTTTCCTCCATAAAGTTTACATTTCTCTTATGCCCCGGCATATGAAATGCGTAATAATCCGACTTTCCATATGCATCCAGCTTTTCATACAACGTCATAATTCCCTCCTGTAAAAAATGCTGCCCTTCCTTAAAGGGCAGCTGATTTCATTCCATATTCATGGTCCTGTTTTTACTCTGCGAATACCTTCACATTATAAACTGCATTTTGAATTTCCTCTGCAGTTTCCCTGTTTCCCGTATTCAAAACCGCTGAAATCTGACATCCATACTCCATTCCAAAGTTTCCGGATGCAATCAGATATTTTATTTCATTTTCAAGATCATATCTAATCGTAGCATAATAAAGTCCTTCACTTTCATAGGAGCGAAACTCTTCAATCTGGTAAGACATATTTCCGATAATCTCTTCATACAAGGCTGCACACTCCTGCTCTGTTTTTGGAAACTGCTCCGAGGATACACCTTCTTCTTTATATTCAATTCTGACTTCTCCAACATCTCCGGACAGTACAACACTATCGTCACTCTGATCTGTACACTCAAAATCTCCAGGCAAATCTATCTGTACTTCCTGAGTCCCCAACTTATAAACATTTTCTGATATGATACTCTGATCCGTCTCTTCGCCGCCTGAACATCCACCTGCAGCAATTATGGCAAAGAAACAGGCAATCATCAGCGCATCCCTTATCTTACCGTAGATTCTCCTCATATTCTCTCTCCTTCTTTTCCTAATTTCAGTTTATCGTCAGAAGACCTCCATGTCAAACTTATTTCAGTTTTTTCACTAAAATCTTACATATTTTATAATAGAACCCACTTTCATATCCTGGCTTTCAGAAAATTCTGCAATACAAAAACCCCATATGAGTTATTACTCATATGAGGTCTGTTTCAGTGAAGCATCGGGGATTCGAACCCCGGACAACTTGATTAAAAGTCAAGTGCTCTACCGACTGAGCTAATGCTCCATAAATATAATTTCAATGCCCAAAGCCGGAATCGAACCAGCGACACGAGGATTTTCAGTCCTCTGCTCTACCAACTGAGCTATCTGGGCCTATCCTCAATAAAAAAGGACAAAAAAAATTGCGGGGGCAGGATTTGAACCTACGACCTTCGGGTTATGAGCCCGACGAGCTTCCAGACTGCTCCACCCCGCGTTATTATGAAGTTATTATATATTATAGCACATTTCCTATGAAATATGCAAGTGGATGGAGGTGGATTCGAACCACCGAAAGCGTTGCTAACAGATTTACAGTCTGCCCCCTTTGGCCACTCGGGAATCCATCCAGAATACCAATTAACCTGGTAGAGCCAACGATCGGACTCGAACCGATAACCTGCTGATTACAAATCAGCTGCTCTGCCAATTGAGCCACGTTGGCGTTTTTAATTTAAATGCCACGTTGGCAAAATGCCAGATTGGCAATGGGACCTATAGGGCTCGAACCTATGACCCTCTGCTTGTAAGGCAGATGCTCTCCCAGCTGAGCTAAGATCCCAAAACGACCCGGATGGGACTCGAACCCACGACCTCCGCCGTGACAGGGCGGCGCTCTAACCAACTGAGCCACCGGGCCATTTGATACTTCCATGTACCTTCAAAACCACATATAAGTCCACGTTTCTGTCATCCTGCTTTTTCCTATCCACCATTCCTTGGTTATGCCCTCGACCTATTAGTAACAGTCAGCTCCATGTGTTAC
>NZ_JACJKH010000022.1 GCF_016900655.1 Drancourtella massiliensis | reverse complement strand
AAACTATCTGAAGAAAAAGCAATATCTGGACATCTATTTATCTTTGATGGCGCTGGTGTTCCTGTCGCCATTCTTTCTTGCGCTGATGATCGCAATCAAACTGGATTCACCAGGACCGGTCTTTTTTAAACAGAAGCGCGTAGGAATTCACAAAAAACATTTTT
Organism: Drancourtella massiliensis; assembly: GCF_016900655.1. Taxonomy (GTDB): domain Bacteria; phylum Bacillota; class Clostridia; order Lachnospirales; family Lachnospiraceae; genus Sellimonas; species Sellimonas catena. The sequence goes on along the minus strand of NZ_JACJKH010000022.1, from coordinate 60,510 downwards.
ATATTTTGAAGTTTCGGACCATGCGGACAGATACACCGAAAGATATGCCGACCCATCTTTTAAAAGATCCGGATCAGTATATTACAAAAGTCGGAAAGTTCCTGAGAAAAACATCTCTGGATGAGCTGCCGCAGATCATCAATATTCTGAAAGGTGACATGGCGATTATCGGGCCGAGACCGGCACTCTGGAATCAGTATGATCTGATCGAAGAACGTGACAAGTATGGAGCAAATGATATTCTTCCGGGACTGACCGGATGGGCACAGATCCACGGAAGAGACGAGCTGGAAATTCCGGAGAAAGCAAAACTGGACGGCTATTATGTGGAGAATTTAAGCTTCGGTCTGGATGTGAAATGCTTCTTTGGCACGATCCTGTCTGTGCTGCGGTCAGACGGCGTGGTAGAAGGCGGAACCGGAGAGATGAAGAGGAGAGAGGAAGAAAAATGACTTTAGTTTCTGTAATTATGCCCACATATAAAGGGAAAAAAGAAAATTTAGAACGCTCTATTCAATCAGTGATTTCCCAGACATATCAGTGTTGGGAATTGATAATTATAGATGATAATCAAGAAGAAAAGTATTCAAAATTGGTAAGAAAGGTAATAGAAAAGTTTAATGATCCAAGAATTGTTTATATTAAAAATATTAAGAATCTCGGATCAGCAAAGGCCCGAAATGAAGGAATAAAAAAATCCAAAGGGCAATTTATTACCTTTTTAGACGATGATGATGAATATTTACCATTAAAAATAGAATCTCAGCTTAAACTAATGGAAAAAGAAGGAGGAGATTTTTCGCTTACTGATTTGAATTTATTTAATGATAATGGGAAATTAGTAAGAAAGCGTAGACATTCCTATTTGAAAAATGGGGATAAACCACTAGTATTGCATTTGAAGTATCATTTGACAGGAACAGATACTTTTATGTTCCGGCGTGAATATCTATTTAAAATAGGATTGTTTGATTCAATAGATATTGGAGACGAGTTCTATTTAATGCTAAAAGCAATTCAAAATAAAGGAAAACTTGTATACGAACCAATATGTTGTGTTAAGGCATATGTACATGGAAAAGGAATCGGATTGACGGCTGGTGATAATAAGATTAAAGGGGAAAAACAGCTTTATGCAGTTAAACGTAAGTTTTTTTCTCAGCTTTCTAAAGAGGATATTTCTTATATTAAAATGCGGCATTATCTCGTTTTGCTATCATGTGAATTAAAAAATAGAAAAATAGGAAATAGTCTGTACTATTTTCTAATGGCCTTTTCTAGTAATCCTAAAAATTTCTTAAAATTTTGCATAAATAGGAAGGAGTACTAAAGTTAGAATGAAAAAGATAGGAATTGTTACTCCGTATAAAGGATATAATTTTGGGACTAGTTTACAGGCATATGCTGTAAAGAAGTTTGTGGAAGATTTGGGATATGAACCTTATGTAATAGAAAAAACTAGTAGCTTTAGCAAAGGGAGAGATATTACCTTAAGGAAATGCTTCACTATTTTTAGAAGAGGGCTTATTCGACCAAATGTACTAAAAAAAAGTTTGATTTCTTATGAGAAAAATTTTAGTAGTACATTATCAGAAGAGAGCAAAAAGAAATTTATAGAATTTAATAAGAACCTTTCAGTACATAAACATTCTTATACTGAATTGAAAAAGATAGCAAACAAAGAGGAGTTTGCTTTTTTTATTTGTGGTAGCGATCAAATTTGGAATGCAACAAATCTGTACTTAGATCCTTTGTATTATTTGCGATTTGTACCAGCAGCGAAAAGAGTTGCATTTGCCCCTAGTTTTGGCAAAGAAGAAATCCCCAAATATAATCAAAAGGAGATTAGTAAAAGAATTTCTACTTTTAGAAGGCTGTCTTGTCGAGAAGAAAAGGGAATTGATCTAATTAATGAGATGACACACCGAAAAGCAACCCTGCTTTTGGATCCAACATTATTGGTAAATGAGCAGGTGTGGAAAGATTTCATTTCAGACAAAAAAAAGTCGGATTATATACTACTTTATTTCTTAGATAAGCCGAATCCAATAGCAGAGAAACTAATTCGAAAATTAGAATTGGAAGGACATAGATTTAAAGTATTAAATTACACTTATACAAATTTTCCAAAGTTGAATACAAAGCTTATGCAGGCAGGACCAAAAGAATTTCTTGAAGAGATTGCGAAATGTAGATTTGTTCTGACTGATTCTTTTCATGGAACAGTATTCTCTATTCTATTCCAGAAAGACTTCTATGTATTCAATAGAATGTATGGTGTTGCTGCGAACCAATCTACACGTGTAGAAAATGTATTAAGCAAATTTCAGCTTAATGGGAGGTTAGTGACTTCTGATATTAATGAGTTAGTTTCAATTGAAGAAAATACATTTGTTCAGTCAAAGAAAATACTTCAATATGAGCGGCAAAAGGCAAAAAAATACTTATTATCAGTGGAGAAAAAAGATGAATAATATAGCCGATATTTCTAATTATGATCAATGTACAAGTTGCGGGATGTGCAGTGCGATATGTCCAGTAGAGGCAATTCAAATTAAATTAGACGAAAATGGATTTTATCGTCCAGAAATAAATGAAGAAAAATGTATAGCATGCGGAAAGTGTAAGAAGATATGTTATCGTTTTGATCAAAATATTTCATTAACGGCTAAAAAGAATGTACATGCATATAGTGCTGTTAATAAAGATAAGGAACTAGTAAGAGAATGTTCGTCAGGAGCAATATCCGAGGAAATAATGAAAGCATGTATAAAGCACGGTTATAAAGTGGTTGGAGTAGAGTACGATTATGAAAAGGATATCATAAAGACAACAACTACTTCGGATGTAAATAGTATAACGAAATATAGAGGATCAAAGTATTTTCAAAGTTATACAGTAGAAGCATTTAAGGAGATTACTAAGAACAAAGAGGATAAATATGCAGTTATAGGGACGCCATGCCAAATTTATGCATTACGAAAATGGGCTGAAGAACATAAAAAAGATAATTTACTATTGATTGATTTTTTCTGTCATGGTATTGCACCAGTTTCTTTGTGGAAAAGTTATATAAAAGAATTTCAAAGTCCCTTTTTGAAAGTAGACTTTAGAACTAAAGATTATGGATGGCATAATTTTGCAACACGCTTTATTGATGCGGATAAAAAAGAAATTTTATCAAAAAGAACTAATGATCAGTTTTATGATTTGTTTTTTTCCGAACTATGTTTCAACAATTCGTGTTATAAGTGCAAAGCTCGAAGTACGGTAGAGTATTCTGATTTGAGAATAGGGGATTTTTGGGGAAAAAGATACGCATCTAATATGGAAGGTGTATCAGCAGTTATTGTTAATACAAAAAAGGGATATGAAATTTTCAAAGAAATTTCTCCATACTTAAAAACGAAGAAGGTCGAGTTTGAAGAAATAATTTCAGCACAATCTTATGGTAAACCAAGAGAATATGATGCAAGAAAGCGTGAACAAATACTTGATTATCTTAAAAAAAATAAAATCAAGGAAGCATATAAAGTCTATTATAATGGTCTATCTGTGAAAGTAAAAACATTAAAAAGTGCCAAAAATATGATAAAGAAATGCCCGATTATAATTCAATCAAGAGTGAGAGGAATAATGAAAAGTGTTTAGTGAAAATGATGTGCAGGTTTTAGTTGTAACAACACAGAAAAACGATGGACTGGAACTCTACAGGAGAATGAATCTTCAAACAGATGCAGTAATTTCAAACCAAGGTAATGAAGTGAGTTACAAAGAAAATATACTAAATGGAAAAAAAATTCAATTTGTTTCAAATTCTCATAAAGGAGTTGGAAAAAATAGAAACATGGCATTAGCATATGCGGATAGACAAATATGTATATTAGCTGATGATGATATGCATTACCAAGATAGTTATGCAAAAAAAATAGTAAAATATTTTAACAAAATACCAAAGGCAGATATCATTATTTTCAATATAGAAACTATCGGACATGAAACACGTGCACGTAAGATGATTAGAAAAACACATAGGGTTTACAAATGGAATTGTTTGAAATATGGGGCGGCTAGAATCGCTGTGAGACTTGATAGATTGAAATATGCTAATGTGCATTTTTCAACATTATTTGGTGGAGGAGCAAAATATTCAGCCGGAGAAGATTCACTGTTTCTGATAGAATGTCTCAATAAAGGATTGAAAATATATGCAGTACCAATTTTGATAGCAGATATAAAGCAAGAGGAATCTTCTTGGTTTAACGGCTATGACAAAAAATATTTTTATGATAAGGGAGTACTGTATAAACAGATTAGTAAATATGGTTGTTATGCCTTTTGTGTTCTGGACATAATCAGGCATAGAAAGTTGTATAAATCGAATTTGTCAATGATCCAGATTTATAAAACTATGTTAGAAGGAATGAAAGCACGAATATAGAAAGGGGAAAAAATGTTAATATCTATAGTCGTACCGATGTACAATGTCGAAAAATATATCAGAAGATGCATGGAGAGTCTTATTAATCAAAGTAAACTCGATGATGTTGAAATATTATTGATTAATGATGGGAGCCAGGATTCAAGTAGGGAAATTGCAGAAGATTATACTAGAAAATATCCTATAATCCGTATTATAGATAAAGAAAATGGTGGATTATCTGATGCTAGAAATGTAGGAATCGATGCTGCAAAGGGAAAATACATATTGTTTGTAGATAGCGATGATGCAATAAGGAATAATACATGTGAAATTTTATCAGAAATTTTAATGAAGCATGACTATGACATTATTGCATGTGATTTTGTAAGAATAGAAGAGGGTAGAAAGAAATATTATAAACATAGCTCAAAAGAGAAAATAGCTAAGAATGGAAATGATTTTTTAAAAACAGAATTACAGAATAAAACAATGTTTATGGCATCATGGTCTTATATTTATAAAAAGGAATTCCTGGATAATGAAAAATTAAGATTCAAAAAAGGAATACTGCATGAAGATGAAGAGTTTACTCCTAGAGCATTATTAGCGGCTTCAAGGGTATTACCTCTTCGTTTTTGCTTTTACAACTATTTTATAAATTCCAATACTATTACAACGAAAAAAAATAAGTTGAAAAACGCGGAAGATTTATTTGCATCTCTTAGAGAATTAGAAAAAATTTATTCCGAGTTAGAAGATAATGATCTAAAAAAGTTGTTGAATAATTCTTTGGTAGAAAAGTATCTATATATGTTTTATGAAGCAAGAATTCCTAAGTCTAAAAGGAAGAGATTTGTTGATAAAGGGCTACTATATCATAAAGCAATTGGGACAAAAAATAAAATTAAAGTTGGATTATTTATGATTAGCCCGGATTTGTATTTGATTTTTCATAAATTATTAAAAAAATAGCAAGGAGAAGGTAAATGCGTATCGAGAGTCCGAAAAGTCTATGTCAAAAATGTTTACTTATACTAGGATTGTTTTTATTGATGCGATTTTATGTGATTGAGGAGCTTAGTGGAAACTTCTTCTATACAAATGCTTCAAGAATGGCCTTTTTAGTCGTTTTACTTTTGTATCTGTTTAAGTACAAAAAAATATCAATTCCTATAGTACTAATTTTTTTATACTATCTTATGATTTCCATAAGTACGCTTTTAAATGGGCATAGCCTAAGAACATTGATTATGACTGCATATCCAACTATAGGATTAGCTATGCTAATGGAATATTATACAAAGAAAGATTTTAAGATTCTTATTTCTTCAATAGCATTAATATTTAAAGTTTTACTTACGCTGAATATAATAATCTATCTTGTTGATCCTAGCAGATATGGGGAATATCAGTATTTTCTTGGTGTTGCTAATCAGATGGGAGTTATATATATAGTAGGAATATGCTGCATTTATCTGGATTCTAAAATTAATAAGGCTAAACATTCACACCTGATTTTCAGTTTTTATTTGCTGTTATTTTCATTGGCTAATATTTTCCTTTTTTATTCTTCAAATGCCAAAATGGCCTGGATAATTTGTTTGATCTTATATATCGTGAAAGGATTTAAAAATGTTGTAAAAAAATTTGATTTTTTCTCTATTATTGTAGGATATGCAATTTTCGTATATCTAATTATTTTCCAAAACATACAGGTATATTTTAGAGATTTTATTTACAATTTCTTCGGTAAAAATGTTACTTTTAGCGGAAGAACATATATTTGGGAAAATGTTATTCCGATAATAAAAGAAAATTTATTATTGGGTAATGGAATGACAGAATCAGCCAATATTATTTTTATGAATAAAATAATCAATTCAGCATATTCCATGACGGGATTTTTTAGTTCTCATAATACGTATCTTCAGGAACTATATTATGGCGGGTTTATTTCACTGATTCCGTTAGTTTTGTTTGTGCTTTATATAAGAGGAATTACAAAAGTAAAAGATGAATGTGTTGTATATATATTGATTGCATTGATAGGAATATTATTCGTATATATTTTTGAAGCGGTAGGGTACTTAGGGGTGTTTTTCTTAGGAATGCTACTTTATTGTTATGCTAATTATCAGAAAAGGAGGATGTTATGATACCTAAAATTATTCATTATTGTTGGTTTGGTGGGAACGAAAAACCGCAATTAGCAAAAAGATGTATTGAAAGTTGGAAAAGATATTTACCTGATTATAAAATAGTAGAATGGAATGAAACGAACTTTGACATTTCTTCTAATTCATATTGTGAAGAAGCGTATAAGGCAAAAAAATGGGCTTTTGTAACGGACTACGTTCGATTATATGCACTATTTAATTATGGGGGAATATATATGGATACGGACGTGGAGGTACTAAAGCCACTGGACCCTTTTTTATCAGAAGAAGCGTTTTCAGGATTTGAAACAAAGACATCTGTTCCAACTGGTATAATGGCTAGTGAAAAGAAACAACCTTTTTTTGGAAAATTGCTTTCGGAATATACGGATAAACATTTTTTTAGAGAAGATGGAACAATGGATTTAACAACAAATGTTACACTTATAACTAATGCCTGCATAAAAGCGGGATTAAGTCTAAATGGAAAAAAGCAGACAGTTGAAGGGTTTACATTATACCCAGCAGAATATTTTTGTCCAAAAGATGTAAAGACACACAAATTAAAGATTACAAGTCAAACATATACAATTCATCATTTTGATGGGTCATGGTTGAGTAAAAAAAGTAAATTTAAAAATAGAGTTACAAATTTTTTAGGACCTAATATAACAAATATTTTAGTGAACATAAAGCGATTAGTACATAAAAAAAGGAAGTAAAATAATGAAAAAAGCCGGTATTATGACATGGTTTACTTATGATAATTATGGAAGTTTGTTACAGGCATATGCATTGCAGGAAACTATAAAGACGTTAAATTTGGATGTTGAAATAATTAATTATCAGCCAAAGAGTGCTTATAGAATTAAAGAAAATTACGGATTAAAAGTATTAAAAAAAATTCGAAATAAAACACAGGGGCGAAAATATAAATTACCAAAGAATGATAAATACAACGAGTTCCGAAATAAATATTTAAATATAGGAACAACAGCTTGGACTGATAATGAACTTTATCAGCTAAATGATAGATATGATGTATTTGTTTGTGGAAGTGATCAAATATGGGCACCAACTGTATTTGATAAAAACTATTTTTTAGATTTTGTAGCAGAAGAATATAAAAAAATTGCATATGCGCCAAGTATTGGTCTCCCAGTAATTGAAAATAAATATGTAGAGGCAGAAATGAAGCGTTTAATCTCTAGATTTTCTTATTTGTCTATAAGGGAAAAGGAAGGACAGTCATTAATTCAAAAGATATGTGGGAAAAAGCCTGAGGTCGTACTAGATCCAACTTTACTTATAGATGAACAGGGATGGGAAAAAATAATAGATCACCAGAATAATACAGATTCATCGTATGCTTTGGCTTATTTTTTAGGAGATAATGATAAATATATAACCATATGTAGAAAATTGGCCAATAAATATGGATTGAATTTGGTTCTCTTGCCGACAAAGCCTAAAGATATGCAATATAAAGAAGTGGTAGAAAAATCACAAGGTCCGGAAGACTTTCTAAGACTAATAAAAAATGCAAAATGTGTTTTTACTGATTCATTTCATGGAACAATTTTTTCTATTAATTTTAAAGTTCCATTTGTTACATTTAAGCGATTTAAAGATAATAAATTGTCTCAAAACTCAAGAGTATACAATGCACTAAGAATGTTTGAATTACAGGAAAGATTATATGATCATAATCAAAAGTATTTTGAAAACAATTTATTGGATATTAATTTTAAAAAGAGCAATGAAATTTTAGAACGTGAAAAAAAGAGATCTATTAGATATTTGTCAGAAGCACTTAATGAATCACTAAAACATGAATTAAATAAAAAAGTTACTATTACTTCGAATTGCTGTGGATGTGGAGTGTGTGCAGTAGCGTGTCCACAAAATTGTATTACGGTAGCATTGAATAGAAATGGATTTTATGAGGCCAAAATTGACTATAACCTATGTATATCTTGTAAACAATGCGTTAGAGTATGTGGACAAAATATAAAAAGATTAAGCATACCTCAAGTAGAAAATCAAAAGATATATTCTGGATATTGGTTAAATAGAGAAAAATTAAAAAATGTAAGTTCAGGAGGATTTTGCACTTTTATTTCTGAAAAAGCTTTGGAAAAACAAATACCTGTTGTTGGAGTACACTATAGTTATATAAATAATCGTGCTGAGCATATTTTAATTACTAATGATAAAGAATTATGGAATGCAGCGGGATCAAAGTATTTACAAAGTTATTCTTTGGAAGGTTTTAAATATTTATCAGAATTAGAAAAAGGAATTATTATTGGTACGCCTTGTCAGATAGCATCTGTGGATCGTTACTTAATACAAAAGAAAAAAAGGGAAAATTTTCTTTTGATAGATATTATTTGCCACGGAGTCCCTTCATATCTTGTATGGAAAAAATATTTGAATGGAGAAACAATAAATTCTCTTAAGTTTAGAGATAAGCGTAACGGTTGGAGAAGTAAAACAATGTCATATCACTATGATAGCATGGAATATTGTGAGACTGAAGAAAAAGATCTCTTTTTTCATTTTTTCAATGTAGGAAAAACATATAATTCATGTTGTTATGAATGTAGCTTTAGAGATCAAGGATGTTCAGATATTCGAGTAGCCGATTATTGGGGGCCAAGATTTTTAAATAATAAGGAAGGAAGAAGTATGATTATTCCTATGTCTCAAAAGGGCAATATAATTATCAACGATCTTTTGAGATCAGAAGAATTTCATGTTGAAGAGGGGGATATTCAGGACTGTTTGAAATATCAACAAATGAAAAATTTAAGGCGTCCTTTAAATTATAATGAGATTTTCGAAATGTTACGAGGACAAGACTCATTGAGAGCTTTAGATAAAAAAATTAACTGCAAACAGCTTGCGAAAGTAAAAATTTACAGAATATTAAATAGAATGAGGAAAAGATAATGAATAGGAATAAAAGAATGATTAAAACAACAATGATCTATTTCATTGGAAATTTTGGATCAAAATTATTATCCTTTTTCTTACTGCCGCTCTACACTAGTGTTTTGGAACCAGAACGTTTTGGTAGTGTGGATTTGATTTTAAGTGTGGTTCCTTTAATTGGTCCTGTTTTTACTTTGCAAACTACAGAAAGTATATTTCGGTTTCTGTTTAATTGTAAAAATGAACAAGAAAGAAAGAAGGCTACCACAAGTGCTTTTTTCATATATTTAGTAGGAATTGGGGCTTTCTTGATATGTTTTATCCCATATGCCATAGTGACTGATTTTGCATATACAACAATTTTTTGTATGTATTTTATTGCGCTATATCTAGGGATTTTCAATCAACAAGTGTTGAGAGGAATACAAAAAAATGTGCAATATGCAATAACGGGCGTATTATCAACTTTTGTACAAGCTATTGTAAATATTGCACTCATTCATAGTTTAAAAGAAACTTCATTATTAATTGCTCCTCTTGTAGCTTCTATAGTCATATCAGTTTATGGTATTTGGCAAACAAAACTGTGGGAATACATCGATTTTAAATGTTTAACCAAAAATGAAATAAAGAAACAGTTAAAATATAGTCTTCCGTTAGTACCTAATCAAATTTGTTGGTGGTTTAATGGTATTGTTGGGAAATATATTGTTAATCATTTTGTCGGCATTTCGGCAAATGGAATTATTGCATTAGCAACGAGATTCCCAAATCTTGTTTCAGTGGTAATGCAAATTTATTTCCTAGCCTGGACAGAAAATTCTATTTATGAAATAGACAGTGAAGATAAAGATGAATATTTTTCTGAAAACTTCAATGGACTGCTTTTGTTTCTTATAGTGGGAATTTCCGGATTAATTTTAATTGTTAGATTATATATGGAGTTTATGGTGTCAGATCAATATGAAGAAGCAAATAGAATTATACCATTATTATTTATATCAATGCTTTTAAATGCAGCGGCAACATTTTTGGGAACAGTTTATACTGCATCGATGAAAACGAAAGATGCATTTTCAACAACAATTTATGCTGCAATAGCTAATATTGTTTCTTCTTTTATTTTAATTCCGATTATAGGAATATATGGATATCCACTAGCAAACATTATTTCATATGGTATTTTTTTGCTTGTCAGATTAAAATCCGTAAAAAAATTTGTTAATATTACCATATATTTTTCTAGAATAGTTTTGCCTTTAATTTTGCTAAGTTGTTCAATGATAGCCTACTATTGTTTTAAAACATCAGGTATTATAATTTTATTGATAATAGAAGCAGTAATAGTTATGTATTTCGGAAAAAAATATTTATTTATTTTAATAAAAAAATAAAGAAGGGTTAAAAAATGAAAAGAATAATGTTAGTATTTGGCACTCGGCCTGAGGCTATTAAGATGTGCCCATTAGTAAACGAGCTAAAGAAAAGAAAAACATTGAAAACGATAGTATGTGTAACAGGTCAGCATAGACAAATGTTAGATCAGGTTTTAAAAATATTTTCGGTTGAACCAGACTATGATTTATCAATTATGAAAGAACGGCAGACATTGTTTGATGTAACAACCAATATACTCAATAAAATAAAAGAAGTTTTAGAAGAAGCCAAGCCAGATGTGGTTCTTGTTCATGGAGATACCTCCACAACATTTGCAACCGCATTGGCTTGTTTTTATTTGCAGATTCCCGTTGGACATGTAGAAGCTGGATTAAGAACATATAATATTTATTCTCCATATCCGGAAGAATTTAATCGTCAGGCAGTTGGCATTCTTGCTACTTATAATTTCGCTCCAACTGAGATTTCAAAAAAGAATCTTTTAAAAGAGGGGAAAAATAAGGAAAGTATTTATGTGACTGGTAATACTGCTATTGATGCTTTGAAGACTACTGTTCGAAAAGATTATACTCATCCTGAATTAGAGTGGGCGAAAGATAGTCGATTGATTATGATTACAGCACATCGAAGAGAAAATCTTGGGAAACCTATGCAACATATGTTTCGTGCGATTAGACGGGTTTGCGATGAGCATCCGGATGTAAAGGCAATTTATCCGATTCATATGAATCCGGTAGTTAGAGAAACAGCTGATCAGATTTTAGGTGGAGATGACAGGATACATATTATTGAACCATTGGATGTTGTGGATTTTCACAATTTTTTATCAAGAAGCTATTTGATACTGACAGATTCAGGTGGAATACAAGAAGAGGCGCCTTCATTGGGAAAGCCGGTGCTTGTTATGAGAGATACAACTGAACGACCAGAAGGCATTGCCGCAGGTACATTAAAACTTGTTGGTACGGATGAAGAAATAATTTATAATAATTTTAAATTACTACTAGATGATGAAAACGAATATCAAAGAATGAGCCAGGCGGTGAATCCGTATGGGGATGGTTTTGCATGCAAGAGGATAGCTGATATATTAGAGAGAAAATAGATATGCACTTCTCGGTTAACTAACTCTCGCCTGTATGAAAGATACAAAAAGTTATTTAATAGCGAAGTAAATGGTGCAATTTAGTGTGAATTTATAGAAATCCTACAATAATAGGAGATATATTTAACAATGATAAAAAATAAAGAAGATTTAAAACAATATTTAAAAATGGATAAAAGTGCTCTGGGAAAAGAATATAAACGACCACATTTCTTTGGAGATGATATTTGGAAATTTGAAATAATTTTGCGAAAACATGAATATTATGTTAATACAAATTCAAATTTTTTTTTACGAAAACTGTATAGTTTTTTGCATAAAAAGTACGGATTAAAATTAGGGTTTTCCATACCATGTAATGTTGTGGGAGCAGGATTGCGAATTAATCATTTTGGATTAATAGTTATCAATGAAAACGCCAAAATCGGGGAGTGGTGTGATATTCATCAGGGTGTTAATATCGGGCAGAATATTGAGAAAAATTCGGTTCCTATGATTGGCGATAATGTGTGGATAGGACCTGGAGTTAAAATATTTGGTAAAATTGAAATTGGCAACAATACAATGATAGGTGCAAATACTGTAGTATGCAAATCATTTCCAGAAGGAAATTGTAGGATAGCAGGAAATCCTGCTCGTATTATTTCTAATGAGCCTAACTATTATGTTAGAAAATAGTAATTAAAGATTAGATGTTCAAATTTTGATAAATGGTTGCATTATATGACGGTTTGGGTTGCAAGTATAGACCTGAAAGCAATAGAGAGCGTCAGGATAATAGAGAATTATTATTATCGAGATATCTGATCACAGCGGTGAAAAAAGATTCTGATGTAATTAGCATGGATGTAGATACAGTGAAGCAAGATCGGTGAAGATGAAAATGGAAATCCGTATCCGGTTGTCAATTATGAAGTAAACGGCGATGATATTACGGTAGTGGATATGATTCCAGGGTATACCCACAATATCATCAACCTGTCAGAAACAGAGAATCTGGTGACGGTTATGTGGGCAAATGAGCCGTTTGATCCGGAGCATCCGGACACCTTTGGCGAGACGGTATAATAAAATCATTATCACTCGGAAAGAATAAAAAAGAACAGCATCTGGAATCTTTACAATCTGTTTTACGGGTGTTATACTTGGAAAAACAGAAAGGGGGATTATCATGAATTATGCTCGCATTTCAGACCAGCCTTTTGTTACATCAAAGGATTTAACTGTCAGAAAGCCATTGTCAAAAGAGGCAAAAGCGAGAAGAGAATATTTTAAGACTCATAAAATCTCTTTTGGTGTTAATCCTTTGACTCAGAGGCCGGAAGCAATTATTACAAAGGAGTAGTATGGCATATAATCAGATCAATGTTGTTCTTTACGATGCCAGCTATCAGAAGCTGGCATCATCTTTCCATTCTGGTAATGAATATCTCGATCAATTCTTAAAAGATTCCATTTCATTAGATAATAATTTTGGAAAAACTTATGTACTTTTAACAGATGATAATAAAAAAATTGTTGGATACTATAATTTAGGTGTTGGCTACATTGAGCAGACTGAATATGGGATAAGGCGGAAAATAGGTGGAGCTGTACATATTAATTGTTTTGCATTGGACAGAGAATATCAAGGGACTGTTCAGGAATATTTAGAAGACGGAACGGTGATACACACCTCGGATTTTCTGCTTCTTGACTGTATGGAAAAGATTAAAGAAATCAGAGTTAAGCATCTTGGATTTACGTTTGTTACTTTGAGTTCTACTGAGGAAGGGTATCATTTATATTTGCGAAACGGATTTGAAAAACTGGATGATGATATCAGTTTTTCTCTGGAAGAAGCGGAAGAAGGCTGTATTCCCATGTATTATGCGATTGATGTAGAATAGGAGAAAATATGAGAACAGATTATTCAGATATTCATTTTAAAGAAAATGGAAAATTAAAATTATTAATTATCGTTGGAACCCGCCCGGAGATTATCAGGCTTGGCGCGGTGATCAACAAGTGCAGGAGCTATTTTGACTGTGTTCTGGCCCATACGGGACAGAATTATGATTACAACTTGAACGGCGTCTTTTTCCGGGATCTGAAACTTGATGATCCGGAAGTTTATATGGACGCAGTGGGTGATGATTTGGGAGCGACAGTTGGAAATATCATCAACTGCTCATACAAGCTGATGAACCAGATCAAGCCGGATGCGCTTCTGATCCTTGGAGATACCAATTCCTGTCTGTCTGCGATTGCGGCGAAACGGCTGCATATCCCGATTTTCCATATGGAAGCAGGAAACCGCTGCAAGGACGAGTGTCTGCCAGAAGAGACAAACCGCCGGATCGTGGATATTATTTCCGATGTCAATCTGGCCTACAGTGAGCATGCAAGAAAGTATCTGCATGAATGTGGACTGCCAAAAGAGCGTGTTTATGTAACGGGAAGTCCGATGGCAGAGGTGCTGCATCAGAATCTGGAAGCAATTCAGAGTTCGGATATTCTGGACAGGCTTGGACTGGAACCGGGCAAATATATGCTGCTTTCCGCCCACAGAGAGGAAAATATCGATACGGAGAAAAACTTCCGTTCATTATTTACAGCAATTAACAAACTGGCAGAAAAGTACGACATGCCGATTCTGTATTCCTGTCATCCGCGCTCCAGAAAGCGTCTGGAAGAATCAGGATTTGAACTGGATCCGCGGGTAGTACAGCATGAGCCGCTTGGATTCCACGATTATAACCACCTTCAGATGAATGCCTTTGCGGTTGTATCGGATTCAGGAACTCTGCCGGAGGAGAGTTCTTTCTTTACCTCCATTGGAAATCCGTTCCCGGCAGTCTGCATCCGTACATCTACAGAACGGCCGGAGGCTCTTGATAAGGCCTGCTTTATTCTGGCTGGAATCGATGAGAATTCGCTTCTTCAGGCTGTGGATACAGCAGTTGAAATGAACCAGAACGGGGATTATGGAATTCCGGTTCCGGATTACATCGAAGAAAATGTCAGCACCAAAGTAGTCAAGATCATTCAAAGCTATACCGGTGTTGTAAACAAAATGGTCTGGAGAAAATTTTAACCTCTAGACCATTCAGCAGACATTAGAAAATTTTCATTTCCCGGCATCTTGTCTCTGCCGATTCTTTATGTTACTTTATCATTATCCGAACGGCAGTCTGCCTTTCGAGTTTCAACGGTGTTCGCCGAACGATTCAACTTATTTACAAACAGAATACGGCAGAGACATTTGTCAGGGGAGAGTATGCAGGAAATTATTTTGGAATATTCATATTAGTTGCATCACCTGAATAAATGGAATCCTTATGGAGAAAATAAAACTTAAAATGAAATATTTAAAATGCGTGATTTGCATAAAAAATGCAAATCCGTTGGCAAAAATAAAGAAAAAGGGGTATCATAAGGATATAAAGGAGGTGGCGCAATGTTATTAGAATTCAGATGTTCGAACTTTAAGTCTATTAAAGAAGAGATCAGATTTTCTATGATCGCGGGAAAAGACGACACATCAGAAGAGCTTTTGAAAGTTTATAACAATTTTCGGGTTTTACGATCGGCTGTCATATATGGAGCAAATGGATCTGGCAAAAGTAATTTTATCAACGCCCTGCTGTTTATGTGCAATCTGGTTCAGATCAGTATTTCATATCAGCCGGGGCAGAAGATCCCTCAGGCTGCACATAAATTATCTGAAAAAGAGAATCCAAGCACGTTTGACATTCAGTTTATACGTAATAATGTCAGGTATGCGTATGGTTTCAGCATAGAGGGAGGAGTCATTACTGAAGAATATTTGTATTATTTTCCAAATGGCAGACAGGTAAAAATATTTGAGCGGGACAGAATGAACATTCAGCCGGGAAACCGTTATAAATCATCCTTTGATGTCAGTATTAAAGATGTGTTAAAAGAAAACCGTTTATTTCTTTCGTGTGCTGCCAATTATAGTAATGTGAGAGAACTGGAAGAAGCATTTCTCTTTTATACTACAGACATTGTGATTTACAATCCTTCCATGAATAATTGGACGGAATATTCGATTCGTCTTATGCAGGATAATCCTTCTATCAAAGAAGAATTTTTGCAGATGCTGAACGCTTTGGATACCGGAATCCAGGATGTGAAGTTAAAGGTAGAAAAGGTAAAATTTACTGACTTAAAGAGGGATTTACAACTTCCTGATAATTTGATGGGCCTGATTCCAGAACAGGAGGGCAACCGTATAGAAGCGAAAGTCGTATATGACCAATTCGAGATAGATTTATTAAGTGAGGAATCATCCGGAATCAAGCGGCTTTTTGAAATTATTTGCCCGATGATTGACATATTGAATACGGGTAAAGTATTGATTTGCGATGAGTTGGAAGCGAGTCTGCATGAGGCTGTTATCTATAAAATTGTGCAGCTGTTTCAGAATTATAAAAAAGATATATTTGCCCAGTTGATTTTTTCAACTCATGATACCAGTCTGTTGAACAGGGAACTGTTTCGTAGAGATCAGGTTTGGTTTACGCAATTAAACAAAGATCGGGCGACGGATTTATATTCCCTCGTAGAGATCAAGGATGTACGGAAATCAGAAAATCTTGCCAAGGGTTATGTGTCTGGTAAATATGGAGCAATTCCTATGCTGAATCACGTATTTTTCCGAAAAGCAGGGAAAGATGGTGAAGAATAGGAGGGGATACATGGGAAAAAGAAATTTTGACCTGATGTCAAGAAACGAAATACACGAGAAAAAGTACAAAGAAAAGTGGTACGGTTTGAAATCCGGCAGATTAGACAGCATTGTGAAGAATCACTATGCGCAATTCATGCGCAGTTTACCGTTGCTGATGATCTCTGGCATTCTGGGAAAAAAGAAGAAGCAGAAAATATCTGGCGTGCACAAATCATATTTTTAGCCAGCGCTTTTGATTTCTATATGCATGAGTTGACCAAATATGGTTTGTGCGAAATTTATGAAGAGAGATGGAATCGTACAGAAAAATATGAAAATATCCAGCTTAGAATGAAGGATATAGAAGAAGCCTTAAAATCAGGAGAAGAGATAGCCGCAGGGTTTATCGAAGATGTAGAGCAGATTGTTCAAGCAATGGAAGAAGAAGCTGAAACGAAATCTGCCTGATATGTATCAGAATTATCAGTCAGGTTTTACGTCGTGTTAATATTATCCAAAAGACGCTCTGTCTTTCGACATTCAACGGTGTTCACCGAAATAATCCCAATTAAGTATCAAATGAAATACGGCAGAGACATTTGTCTAGGATCTTATTCAAGCTATATTTGTTACGCCTTGATTAAAATTTAAAAATGTCATTTGTTAATAAAATTAACAAAGTCAGATTAAGAATTGACTTTTTGGAAATCCTAACCTATAATGAAAAAAACGAAAAGGGAGAGGATGTTTATGCGGCATATCATTCGTTTATCTACGCTGGAGATCGAGAATATTAAAAATGTCCAGTATGGAAAAATTGAATTTGCAAGGGGTAAAAAAGGGAGTATCCTTGGAATTTATGGTCAGAATGGTTCAGGAAAAACAGTTGTGGTAGATTGCATGGTGATGTTAAAGTGCCTGCTTTCCGGAAGACGGATGCCGGCTCGTTTTTATCATTATATCAATGCTCTTGCAGAGACTGCCCGTGTGCAGTATGGATTTGAGATCTGGACGGATGCGAAAACGATGTATGCGGTATATGAAGTTGAGATTACGAAAAACGGGGAAAATAGTTTCTGCATCAGTGCAGAAAGACTAAGTGTACGGGAAATAGAGGAAGGGAAACGTACCCGTCTTACCCCTATTTTTGAATATCAAAAAGGGGATAAAGAGCTTTTCCGGCCTTTAAAATATTATGCCCGTTTTCAAAAGGACATGGAAAGTATGGTGGCGTTAGGGATTGCCCGTCAGACAACAGAAGAATTTGATGAAGAGAAGCAAATCCCTAAAGTTGGATCTTTCCTCTTTTCACGGAAAGCAAAAGAAGTCTTTGAAAAAGCAGACGGAGATACAGAAAGAATCTATGCTCTGTCCCATCTTCTGCAGAACTACGGGATGTATGATCTGGCAGTTATTGAGAATACACATTACGGACTCCTGGCATTAAATCTGGATGCCATTCCCCTTAATGTGGACTGGCCGGATACCATGAAGCCGAAGATCACGGGTATCTTGCTGAAGTTGACAGATATAAATATTGTACCTAGAGATATATTCCCTTATGTAGAAAAGACTATTGAGCAGATCAACATTGTGATGAAAGCACTGGTACCGGATATTCGGATCCAGATTTATAATGCTTTTGATAAGTTAACGGAACAAGGGAAGGATGGTATCCAATTTGAAGTGATTACCATGCGGGGAGGAGCGCGTATCCCGCTTCTATATGAGTCTGCAGGGATTAAGAAACTGATTTCCATCTGTAGTAATCTGGTGGCTTGCTACAACCGGCCATCCTACTGCTTAGTGGTGGACGAACTGGATTCCGGAATATATGAGTATTTATTAGGTGAGTGTTTGGAAGTTATGCAGGAAAAGGCGAAAGGCCAGCTCATCTTTACTTCACACAATTTACGCCCGCTGGAGGTGCTGAAAAATGAATTCCTGATCTATACAACAGTGAATCCGGAAAATCGATATATCAGATCGATTTATATCAAAAATACTCAGAATACCAGGCTGTCCTATCTGCGGAGCATCAAGCTGGGAGGTCAGAAGGAGAAGTTGTATAACGAGACAAATATTTATGAGATAGAAATGGCCATGCGCCGGGCAGGAAAGGTGGGAGTGCATGACTAAGAAGATCATTCTGCTTCTGGTGGAAGTTTATTATGGAAAACGGGAATTCACTCAAACGGTATTCCAACATGGCAGTATTCTTTGAAAATCTGGGAGTAATACCGGAAAAACTTCTTTGATTTGTAAAGAACCTTGTAATAAAATTGCAGAGATTCTGGAAAAAGTCGTAAAGAAATTTTCGGCAAAATAAGACTTTTTACTGGAAATCTGATATAATAGATATACTTAAGGCCGGGGTGCCAGATGAAGGCCCTGGCCTTTTGCCGCCGAAGGAGCCGGGAAAGGGAGTTAGCCCGGTGGCAGAGGATATGAGTAAAATATGGAGAAAGGGAAGATAAGAGAATAGAATATCTCTTACAGAGAAATGCAATGAAGAGTTTATTGATTTTAGGTGCCGGCGGATTCGGGCACATGATTCAGGAGACAGCATGGCTTTTAGGCTATGAGGACGTTGTATTTTTGGATGATGCGGTAAAGGACAAGGACGTTGTCGGAAAGTGCTGCGATTATAAGAGTTTTCTTGAAAAGTATGACACAGCGGTAGCAGCTCTTGGTGATAATAATATGCGGCTTTTCTGGACGGAAAAGCTGATGGAAGCAGGATACAAGGTGCCGGCGATCATTCATCCGACAGCCTTTGTAAGCCAGAGCGCTGTCATTGGAAATGGTACATTTGTCATGCAGAAGGCAGTGATTAATACGCATACGGTGATCGAACACGGAGTTCTGATCAACAGTGGTGCGGTAGTCGATCATGATTCCCATGTGGCAAAGGGTGCTCATATCAGCCTGAACAGTGTGGTAAAGGCAAACTGTAATATCGGAATCAAACAGAAGGTAGAGGCTGGAGATGTGATCTTTTCTACCCACCGGAAGATTGACGGTGTGGACAATCGTGATCTGGAGGATGCGATCTATGCGTTTGGTTTTGGACCGAGATGCAGCTATGTGAAGCCGTTTGGCGCAGGCCATATCAACGAGACGTATGCGGTTTATACACCGGGTGAAAATGGAGATGAGCTTTCCTATGTTCTTCAGAGAGTCAACAGCAATGTATTCAAGGATCCGGCTGGTGTCATGGAAAATATTTTCGGTGTAACCGAATACCTGAGAAATGTGATCCGCGAGGAAGGCGGAGATCCGGACAGGGAGACGCTTGCCTATATCAAGACAAAGAGCGGAGCCAACTATTTTGAGGACAGTGAAGGGGAGCCGTGGAGATGCTACAACTTTATCCCGGATTCTGAGTGCTACCAGCTGGTGGAGAAGCCGGAGCAGTTCTATCAGTCCGGCAGCAGTTTTGGCCATTTCCTGAAACAGCTTGGCGATTATCCGGCATCCAGACTGCATGAGACGATTCCGGACTTCCACAATACGGTTAAGAGATTTGAAGCGTTTGAGGTTGCCCTGAAACGGGATCTGAAAAACCGGAAAGGCAGTTGCCGTCCGGAGATTGATTTCGTCCTGAAACGCAAGGATGACTGTGCAGTGCTTGTGAAACAGCAGGATGACGGAACGCTTCCGCTTCGTGTGACTCACAATGATACGAAGTTAAATAATATTCTTTTTGATTCCAGGACTGGAAAAGGACTGTGCATTATCGATCTGGATACGATCATGCCGGGCCTTGCAGCGAATGATTTTGGTGATTCCATCCGGTTTGGCGCGGCGACAGCGGCAGAGGATGAGAAAAACCTGGATCTGGTCCATTTTGATATTTCTCTGTACGAGCTTTATGTAAAAGGATATCTGGAGGAGACGAAGGATGTGCTTACAAAGGAAGAGATCGAAAGCCTTCCGTGGGGGGCCAGACTGATGACACTGGAGTGCGGTATCCGTTTCCTGACAGACTATCTTCAGGGAGATACCTACTTTAAGACAGAGTATCCGGAGCACAATCTGGTGCGTGCGCGGACGCAGTTTCGCCTGGTGGACGAGATGGAGCAGTGCTTTGATAAGATGCAGGAGATCGTTCGGAAATACGCATAAATAATAGCATACAGAAATAAAAAAGGATCTTTTCTGGACAGCCTTTAAATGAGGCGTGCCGGAAGAGATCCTTTTTTGTTTTAGGATAATTTTTCGGTACGAAGAAAGAAGAAAAATCCGATCAGGAACATGACGGCGAGAGAACCGACGCCAAGATTCATGTTTCCTGTGAGCTGGCTCATTGCGGAGACCAGAGTGGTTCCGAGGAAGGATGCGCCCTTTCCGCAGATGTCGTAGATTCCAAAGTATTCTCCGGAGCGTTCAGCCGGAATGATCCGGGCGAAATAGGACCGGGAGAGGGACTGGATCGCGCCCTGGAAGATTCCGACACAGACAGCCAGAATCCAGAACTGATACTGTTCTTTTAAAGTGATGCCGTAAAGGGCGATCAGAAAATATGCTGCGATACAAATCTTGATCAGGCTTGCGTTTTTGTATTTGCCACTCAGACGCCCGAAAATCAGTGCGGACGGGAAGGCAACGATCTGTGTCACAAGAAGTGCCAGAAGCAGTCCGGTCGTATCCAGACCCAGAGCAGTTCCGTAGGCGGTTGCCATGTCAATGATGGTGTACACGCCGTCGATGTAGAAGAAGAAGGCAATCAGGAAGAAGAGCACCTTCTTGTTTTTCTTCAGTTCTCCGAACACATGGCCGAGACGGCGAAGTCCGGAGGAGACTGCATGATCGTGGTTTTCGATACAGTGCAGTTGTTTGTAGCTTCGAAGAAGCGGTACCGCAAAGCAGACCCACCACACGGCGATCAGAAGAAAAGCAATGCTCATGGCCATGTTCATGGTAATTCCCAGCGTTTCGTAAAAGAGAACGAGGGCAAGGCTGATCAGAAACGGGATACAGCTTCCGATATATCCCCAGGCGTAGCCGCGGGAGGAAACTTCGTCCATCCGCTCTTCGGTAGTGACGTCAGTGAGCATGGAGTCATAGAAGATCAGGCTCAGAGAGTACGCTGCCTTTGCAAGTACAAAAATCAGCAGAAACCAGATCCAGGAGCTTAAGAACCCAAGCACCACGCAGCCGCAGGCCCCTACCAGAAGAGAGAAGAGAAAAAGCCGCTTTTTCCATCCTCTGAAATCCGAGACTGTTCCGAGAACCGGTCCGAGGATGGCGGTGATAATCGTTGCAGCCGAAGTGGCATATCCCCAGAAAGCGAGGTAATCGACTTCCGAGACGTTGGCGCTCGATGCAAGGTAGTTAAAATAAATCGGCATAATGGTGGAAACCAGGAGAGTAAAAGCTGAGTTTCCTACGTCGTAAAAAATCCATTTCTTTTCCAGTGATGTTGTCTTCCATTTCATTGTGAAAGTTCCTCCGTGTCAGGTTTGTAACAGCGCTCTTCTTTTAAGGATAAGACCGGGATATGTTCCCAGCCTGGTTTTGGTCCGAAAGTATGGCGGAAATAAGGCGAGAGCGGTTCTCCGTGATTGAAAAATGCAACATAATTTTTCGTAAGTGAGAGGCCAAGCGGCACGCATGCCTCCATCAGTTTGTGAAGCCTGAGGTTGCTGTCCGCGCAGTGCGGATTGGCTTTTTCCTTCATCAGCAGTCCGCCGAGACTTTTGTAGGTAAAGGTGGCGTGCATAAAGAATGTTACGAGACTGCGTGTGAGCCGGTCAGAGGTTGTAAACAGGTCATTGTACCAGATCATGGAAGAAATGGAGGACTCTACCTGCCGGACGCTCAGTGTCGGGAAAAACGCCTGGATTGCTTTTGCTCCTGCCGTTGAAGCGTGGAGGTGTGAAGTCACCTTTGCGTGAAGCGGGCGTTTATTCTGTTTCAACAGAAGATAGCGGTCAAACTCGGTTTCAATATCGGAGTGGGTAACCGGATCTTCCGTGAGTTTTTTCTCAATATAGCTGTGGCAGACGCTGTCCAGTGTGAAGTGACAGAGAAAGCCAAGAATGTAGGCTAACCGGGCATGTTTCTCGGATATGGAGGCTGCGGATAAAATCACATCTCTGGAGCGCCGGAAGAATGGTGCAGCGCTTACATCGTGCATGTGGTAGCCGGTCCGGTTGACACGGTTTTTGAGAAGTGCATGGTAATAAAAGAACAGATCCGGGCCGTGCAGTCCGATTTCAAACAGATCCTCATGGAGGGAAATCAGCTTGCGGATATCGGCCGGAAATGCTTTTTTCATCATTTCTCCGAAGGTGTAGTGTGCATAGATGGATGGCATAATATCATCTCCTGTTCATGGTAGTAACAGATACGGCTCCGGCACCTGAAGGCACCGGAGCCGTATCGCTGCATCTGAAATCAGTTTTCGGTTTAGATCTCTCTTGTGTATGTTCTGAGCCATTCTTTCTCCTCATTGTCAAGGTATGGAGAAATTTTCTCATAAACAGTCTTGTGGTAATCATTGAGCATTTTCTTTTCTTCTGCTGTCATGATTTCCGGATTGATGGCGTCAAGGTCCATCGGGATGTAAGTGATCGGTTCAAAGTACATGAACTGTCCGTATTCGTTTTTCTCACCTTCGCATGTGAGAAGCTCGTTCTCCAGACGGATACCGTGGCTTCCTTCGATGTAGATACCAGGTTCGTCTGTGATGATCATACCTTTCTCAAACGGCTGAATCTCGCCTGCGCGGAACTGCCATCTGAATCCTGCCGGGCCTTCGTGAATGTTCAGAAGGTATCCAACGCCGTGTCCTGTTCCATGGTTGAAGTTTAAGTTTCTGTCCCAGAACGGCTTTCTTGCAAGCATGTCCAGAGTCATTCCGGTGCAGCCTTTTAAGAAGCGTGCGTTTGCAAGGGAGAGGTTACTGATTGCGACCAGTGTAAAGTGATCTTTCATGATCTGCGGGATCTCTCCGAGGGCGTAGGTACGTGTAACGTCTGTGGAACCTTCGTAGAATCCGGCACCGGTATCAGTCAGGAACAGTCCGCCTTCTTTCAGCTCAACATCTGTTTCCGGTGAGGATGTGTAGTGTACGATGGCACCGTGCTCACCATAGGAGCTGATCGGCTCGAAGCTTGGACGGATGAAGTTGCCCTGTTCTGCACGGAACTCGTCCAGTTTGTCAGATGCGCTCATCTCTGTGATCGTCATCTTGCCCACATTTTCCTTGAGCCATTTCATGAATTTCACATGTGCAACGCTGTCCTTGATCTGAGCCTGACGGATGTTTTCGATCTCTACTTCATTTTTGATTGCCTTGAAGAGGATCTCCGGGTTACGCTCTTCCACTTTTGCAACACCTTCCGGGATGTTGTTGTAAAGTGCGTAGTTCAGTCTCGCAGGGTCGATCAGAAGCACTTCGTCAGATCCGACTTTCTTGATGTCTTCGTAAATGTCATTGTACGGATGGAAGACAACACCGTCTTTTTCCAGATCCGCCTTGATTTCGCTGCTTAATTTTGCCTCGTTGATGTAGAGGTCTACTTTATCCATGGTGATCACTGCGTAGGACAGCACAAGCGGGAAGAACTCGATGTCATTTCC
This sequence comes from Drancourtella massiliensis, assembly GCF_016900655.1. Classification (GTDB taxonomy): domain Bacteria; phylum Bacillota; class Clostridia; order Lachnospirales; family Lachnospiraceae; genus Sellimonas; species Sellimonas catena. Next base: position 36,226 of record NZ_JACJKH010000022.1, on the reverse strand, counting down.
GCGGATGTTGAGTGTCCAGCAGATATCATCCAGTGTTGTGAGGACATGAGCAGTTGCTCCGGCATTTTTCATGTCTTCACGGATACGGGACAGCTTGGATGCAACTGTCTCACCTGTATATTTCAGATTCAGTGCGAAAACCGGTTCCTCAGAAAGTGCCGGGCGGTCTTCCCAGATCTGGTCGATGAGGTCATATTCGTAAACGATTTTTCCGTGTTTCTCGGTTGCGATGGACTCGTAATCCTGTCCCTCACCCATGGAAACTACACGTCCGTCAAATCCGAGTGTGCCGTTTTCCGGTAATGTATCAGCAAGGAACTCATGGATAGTCGGGACACCCGGCTCGCCCATTTTCATCAGTTCAACTGTAGAGCCCTCGAGCTGCTTTGCAGCCTGGATGAAATATCTTCCGTCTGTCCAGAGGTAAGCGCCTGTTTTTGTGATGACAGCTGTTCCTGCAGATCCGGAGAATCCGGTAATAAATTTTCTCGCTTTAAAATGTTCCCCAACATACTCGCTCTGATGGAAGTCAGCTGTCGGAACAACATAGATGTCAATTCCCTTTTCTTCCATAAGAGTACGCAATTTTGCGATTCTTTCAGGTACGTTCATAATAAAAACCTCCTATTTTTCCGGCAAACATGCCATTTTCAAACAATCTTATTATAACACAAAAACTATGGGAGAGTTAGTATTATTTTTGTGAAACCTGTGTTATACTCTCGGTAGTGTTATGTAAAATACAGACAGAAGAAAGGAAAAGAACATGGAGCACTACGCAAGGTCGATCATACCGGTGATTGAGTACAACTATGAGAATTTTACAGCTTTGGAGCGGACCATCGCGGATTTCTTTATCCAGAATAAAAAGAAGCGGGATTTTTCCGCAAAGGCGGTTTCTGAACGGCTTTATGTTTCCGAGGCATCTCTCTCCCGGTTTGCAAAAAAATGCGGATTCCGGGGATACAGGGAGTTTATCTATCAGTACGAGGATACATTTCGGGAGAAGAAAAGCAGACCCTTTGCAGATAATACAAGACGGGTGCTGGATACTTATCAGGAGCTTTTGAATAAGGCGTATAATCTGGCTGATGAAAAGAAATTCAAAAAGATTGCCGGGATGCTGTTTCAGGCGGAGAGAATTTTTGTCTGCGGCGTTGGAAGCTCCGGGATTGCCGCCAGAGAGACCGAGCTTCGGTTTATGCGGATCGGGCTGAATATCAATTCTCTCGTGGACCGGGACATGATCCGGATGCGGGCGGTCTTTCAAAATGAAACCTCTCTGGTCATCGGATTCAGCATGAAAGGGCAGACGGAAGAGGTTCAGTATATGCTTCAGGAGGCGAAGCGGAGAGGAGCCGGATGTGTCCTTGTGACAGCGCGGAACAACCCGGATTTCATGGAGTATTGTGACGAGGTGATTCTCGTCCCGGCACTGGACAATCTGGAGTATGGAGATGCGATTTCTCCTCAGTTTCCGATTCTGGTTATGATGGACCTGCTGTATGCCTGCTGCCTCGAACAGGATCAGGAGCGGATCGATGCGTTTTTGCAGGATACGGCCCGCGCACTTACAAATCCATAAATTGCATCAGATGTATTGCACAATGGATATGAGTGTGCTACGATAATACTGCAAATGAATAAATTCTTCGGGGCGGGGTGTAATTCCCTACCGACGGTATAGTCCGTGACCCACGTATGTGGCTGATTTGGTGAAATTCCAAAACCGACAGTGACAGTCTGGATGGGAGAAGAAACAGTGAACATAGAATCTCAGTGCCCCTGGTGCTGGGATTTTTTTCTTTCGAAGGATTTACGAAATTTGTAACATCATTCGAAAGGAGAAAAGTATATGAGAACAAAAAACAAAACCTACTACTTCATCATTACGGCCATGCTTTCGGCTGTTGCCGGTATCCTGATGTCGCTGGAATTTCCGATTCCTTTGATGCCGCCGTTTTATAAGGTGGATTTCAGCGACGTCCCTTCTGTGATCGCGACATTTCTGCTGGGGCCGGTGTCCGGAATCTGTGTGGAGGTCATCAAAATTCTGATCAAGCTGATCACGGTTGGGACAACGACAATGTTTGTCGGTGAATTCGCCAATCTTCTAGGGACGCTGCTGTTTGTGCTCCCGCTGTGGATCGTGTTCAAAAAGATGGGACAGACGAGAAAGGCGGCAGTGATTTCGCTTGGGATCAATCTTCCGGTCCGGATTGCGTTTTCCTGTGTCCTGAATGCGTGCATTACACTTCCGCTTTATGCATCGGCGATGGGCCTTTCTCTGGATGAAGTGGTCCGCACCGTGGGAGCAGTCAATCCTCTGATTCGAAATCTTCCGCTGTTTCTCATACTGGCGACAATCCCGTTCAATCTGATCAAGCTTTTGCTGAATTATATTGTGGGATATCTTCTGTATGACAGGCTGAAAGAAGTGGGAGTTGTCAAAGGATGGAGGGAACGGTATGATTCGTAAGTACAGAGAACTGACGCGTCTGGAAATGGAACAGGTGGATAAGGAGGAGACGATCGTCCTGATTCCGGTGGGAGCACTGGAGCAGCATGGAAATCAGGCGCCGCTTGGGACAGATGACATCATTGCGGAAGCAATGGTGGAATACCTCGGAAAAGCGCTGGAGGAAGCCGGAGAAGCAGACTTCCCGATTCTTGCGTTTCCGGTTATTCCGGTTGGCCTGAGCACAGAGCACAAGAATTTCTGCGGATCCATTACTTTAAAGCCGGATACGTACTATCATCTGCTCTATGATATCAGTGAGAGCCTTTACCGCCATGGTTTTCGGAAGATCGCATTTCTTGTATGTCACGGAGGAAATTTGCCGGTGATTCAGATCTTAAGCCGTGAGCTTCGGAGTGAACTTGGAATGTCGCCGTTTATTCTGTCATCGGGAGCATTTGGACATCCGGATGTACAGGCAACAATATCAGAAGGCAATCATTACGATTTTCATGGAGGAGAAATGGAGACATCCATGGTGATGGCGGTCGACGAGACACTGGTGAAGCTGGAGACTTCCGAGGCGGGAATACCAAGTGCGTTTGTAGGCAATCAGACGCTGAAGACCGGAGGAAATGTTACAATCGGATGGGTTTCAGAAGACTGGAAGACAGCGGAAGGGAAACCGATCGGTATCGGAGGCGATCCGGGCGGAGCTACGGCCGAAAAAGGCCGGATTATTCTGGAGACGAGTGCGAAAGTTCTGGTTCCAGGGCTTATGGAAATACGGAAATGGAAAGCGTAAACACGAAAAAGAGGCTTGACAAGCGCACGGGAATCGGTTAGTATTTGACATAAGCGTATAGGAAAACAGGCGAAGAAAAGAAGAAGTAGCAGCAGATCAGGTTCAGACAGAAAGTTACCGGTTGATGAGAGGTGCAGGAAAAGTTTGTTGTGAATACATCTTGGAGCTTCACACCGAAAGTAAGTAGGCTGTGACGTCAGGGCACACGTTATAGTGCCGGGATATTTCCGGGATTCCATGGTGAGTGGAGGAAGGAGATGTCTTACTGAGCCGGATTGATTCCGGGAAAAAAGGTGGTACCACGAGCATAACCCTCGTCCTTTCTAAGGACGGGGGATTTTTATTTAACAGGAAACTTTGTTCCAGGAAACTTTGTTCTGAGAGGTTACAGGCCATGGAGGTATGGGATTTATTTGATGAAAACCGGCAGCCGCTTGGGAAGCAGGCGGGCAGGAAAGATCTGATGGTAAAGGGAGAATTTCATATTGTTGTGGTTGCGTGTGTCGTCAATGACCAAAATGAGATCCTGCTGACGCTGCGTTCTCCGGATAAGGAGAAGTATCCGGGAACATGGGAGAATACAGGCGGAGCTCTGGAGGCCGGCGAGGAAAGCAGGGCGGCAGCGGTAAGGGAGCTGTTTGAGGAGACCGGGATCCGGGTGAGGGAAAACGAGCTTCATCTTCTGGATTCCCAGATGGAAGAGTATGCGTTTATCGATTTCTACATTGTCAGAAAAACTGTTCCTGTTGAAGAAATCCGTCTTCAGAAAGGAGAGACCGCAGATGCCAGGTGGGTGAGTCTTTCGGAGTTTGTCCGGATGGGAGAAGAAGGAAAGATTGCCCCTCCGATCTATCAGCGGTTTTGCCGACTCAGGGAAAAGATGGAAGTTTTTTTGAGGGAAGACCGGAGAAAAGAGCGATACCCGGTTTGCCGGGGAAAGAACAGACAGGAATCAAAGAAGATCGTTATTCTCGGGTGCAGCGGAAGCGGAAAGTCTACGCTGGCCGGGCAACTTGGGAAGATCATGGATCTCCCGGTTGTCTACCTGGATGCGCTGTCATGGGACAACGGGTGGAAGCGGAAGCCTTTCGATGAGTTTGACCGGCTCACCCAAAGCGAGATCCGCAAGCCGGAATGGATCATGGACGGAAATTTTCCACGGACAGTGGAGCATCGGATGGATGTGTGCGACACCGTGATTTATCTGGATTTTAAACGGTGGTTTTGCATTCTGAGCGTGCTAAGAAGGGTGATCACAAATTACGGGAAGCCAAGGCCGAGCATGAATCCGGGATGTCCGGAGAAGTTTGATCCGGGATTTCTAAAACGGATCTGGAATTTTGACCGGAGAAGCAAGGCGCATTACTATGGATATATGAAGAAACTTTCCGGCACCAAGCTGATTGTCTTAAAGACAAGAAAAGAAGTGAACCGTTTTGTGAAACAGGTGGAAAAAGAGGGGCGCTTTGTCCGGGGAAATTTCCCGGCAGGGCCGAAATAGACGCGAAAGCGGACGAATTTCACAGATCATGTTCACATAATATAAGGAAAGAAGAGGTAAGGAAGATGCAGATTTACGAGGAATTACAAGCAAGAGGCCTGATTGCTCAGGTTACAGACGAAGAAGAGATCAGAGAGCTGATCAACAACGGAAAGGCGACTTTTTACATTGGGTTTGACCCGACAGCGGACAGCCTTCATGTAGGGCATTTCATGGCGCTCTGCCTGATGAAACGTCTTCAGATGGCAGGGAACAAGCCGATCGCCCTGGTAGGAGGCGGAACCGGATATATCGGGGATCCGTCCGGAAGAACAGATATGCGTTCCATGATGACGCCGGAGCAGATTCAGCACAACTGTGAATGCTTTAAAAAGCAGATGAGTAAATTTATTGATTTCTCAGACGGGAAAGCACTCATGGTCAATAATGCTGACTGGCTTCTTGATCTGAACTACATTGATTTTCTCCGTGAAGTGGGACCGCATTTCAGTGTCAACAACATGCTGCGTGCGGAGTGCTACAAGCAGAGAATGGAAAAGGGACTTAGTTTCCTGGAATTTAACTACATGATCATGCAGAGCTACGACTTCTACATGCTGTACCAGAAATATGGCTGCAATATGCAGTTCGGCGGGGATGATCAGTGGTCCAACATGCTTGGCGGTACCGAGTTGATCCGCCGGAAATTAGGAAAGAATGCGTGTGCCATGACAATCACACTGCTTCTGAATTCTGAAGGAAAGAAGATGGGCAAGACACAGTCCGGAGCGGTATGGCTGGATCCGAACAAGACATCTCCGTTTGAATTCTACCAGTACTGGAGAAATGTGGCAGATGCCGATGTATTAAAATGCATCCGTATGCTGACCTTCCTTCCGCTGGAAGAAATTGACAAGATGGATTCCTGGGAAGGCAGCCAGTTAAATCAGGCAAAAGAGATTCTTGCATACGAGCTGACCAAGCTGGTTCACGGTGAGGAAGAGGCGAAGAAGGCACAGGACAGCGCCCGTGCACTGTTCTCCAGCGGAAGCGCAGCTGAGATGCCGACCTGTGAGCTTACTGACGAAGACTTTACAGAGGGAAAAATCGATATCCTGACTCTGCTCCATAAGAGCGGTCTGGTACCGTCCAGGTCTGAGGCAAGACGTGCAGTACAGCAGGGAGGAGCCGCAGTCAACGGCGAAAAGGTAACGGATACCTACACCGCATACACGAAGGAAGATTTTGAAGAAGACTTTGTTTTAAGGAGAGGAAAGAAAAATTTCCGTAAAATAGTGGTGAAATAATATGAAAATGCTTATTACGATTATTGTATTGACAGCATTGTCGGGAATCGGAGGAACCGGAATCGGAGCGGCGCTCAGCACGACGGTAAGGAAGGGCTCGGATAAGGCGATGAGTCTTTTGTTGAGCTTTGCGTCCGGAACCATGATCAGCATTGTCTGTCTGGATCTGTTTCACGACGCACTGGAAACCGGAATGTCCAAAGGTGGGATTGCCGTCTTTGTGATCATTGGTTTCCTGACCGTCTATCTTCTGGAACGGGTGATGGATCAGAAGGCAGAGCAGGCAAAAAGCCGTATGAGCCGGAAGATGATGACTGCCGGAGTCGCAATGATGGTTGCAGTGGCGTGTCACAATATTCCGGTGGGTATGACGATCGGTGCATCTTTGGTAAGCCACGGAAGCCTGATCGGAAGCCCGGCCCTGACTCTCGCCATCTTTATCGGGATCCACAATGTGCCGGAAGGAATGGCGATCTGCGCACCTCTTCTGGCAGCGGGAATGTCCAAAGGCAGAGCAGTCCTGCTGACCGCATTGAGCGGGGCGGCGATCATTGTCGGAGGCGTCCTTGGGTACTGGATCGGCGACATGGGGCAGATGGGACTTGCCATCAGCTTAAGCTTTGCTTCCGGAGCCATGCTCTACGTCAATTTTGGCGAGATCCTGCCGGAGGCAAACGCTCTCTACAGAGGGAAAATGCCTGCATTTTTCACGGTTCTTGGGATCCTTCTCGGCATGATGTTTATGCATGCACATTAACGATAAACAAAATAAGCGCGTAAAAAAGCAGCCGGTACGAAAACGTGCCGGCTGTTTTTATACTCAAAATTTTTCACAGATATTTTGGATGAAATCCTCTTTCCCTTTTGTGTAGGCCAGACGGTTGTCCGGATATTTTTCGGCAAGATCCTTTTTTAATGCTTCATACTGCCTTGCAGCATCCGGGTGGGCGTTTAAATAGTCCCGGAAACCGACAATCTGATCAAATTCCGGGGCGGTCTGATCGTAACAGTGGATATGCTGAAGAGAAATCTCACCGGGACCACGCAGGACAAATAAGTGGTGAAGAGGATTTCCGTGCTGGATTCCACAGTAGTCATAACCGAGTGCTTCGAGAAAAGACGGATCCAACTGCCGGACCGACCGGAGCCGGACAGCCACATCGAGAATCGGTTTGGCACAGATGAGAGGAACGGCGGTACTTCCAACGTGCTGGATATCGAGAACATTATCAGCCCACTGCTCCTGAATAGACTGCTTTACTTTTTGAAATTCTTCCTTCCACTGTTCGTTATGAGTGAGAAGACGAACGCAATAGCGCTTTACACCTTCCATTCGTTGCACCTCCTGGTTATAGTAGATTATTTATGTCTCTTTTACTTCGCAGATATTGTACTTTCTGTCCGTAAGGTTTTCGCATTTCCTGAAAATTTATTGTACCACAGATTCTCTTTCCTGTATTGTCATTTCGATTGAAATCGTCCTTATTTTTCTTTGTTCTGCCAGCAGAATTTACAATTCTGAAACAGGTGTCTTGTCACCTGTAAAAATCAGGTGTATAATGCGGTGTAAATGAGTAAAGATACGGGAGGAAACCGCAATGAGTTCTTTGAGAGAAGAGATTGAGATACTGAAAAAAGAGAAACAGGCCGTGATACTGGCACACTATTATGTACCGGGTGAGGTACAGGAGATTGCAGATTATACCGGGGATTCGTTTTATCTGAGCAAGGTGGCAAAGGAGACGGATGCAAAGATTCTTGTTTTTGCAGGAGTTTCTTTTATGGGAGAAAGTGCCAAGATTTTAAATCCGGAGAAAAAAGTGCTGCTTCCGGATCCGACGGCAGACTGTGCCATGGCGCATATGGCCGATGTGGAAAAAATCAAAGCGATGAAGGAGAGTGATCCGGAACTGGCGGTGGTATGTTACATTAATTCGACTGCGGAGCTTAAGCGGTATTCCGATGTCTGCGTGACATCGGCGAATGCGGTGAAGGTGGTAAAGGCACTGCCAAACCAGAGGATTTATTTTATACCGGACCAGCATCTGGGAAGTTTTGTGGCAGCTCAGGTACCGGAAAAGGAGATTATTCTCGGAGACGGGTACTGCCCGGTACATCATCAGATGACTGCTGAAGAAGTGTTAAGCGCAAAAGAAGCACATCCGGATGCCCTGGTGTTTGTTCATCCGGAATGTCCGAAAGAAGTGGTGGATCTTGCAGATTATGCAGGAAGTACCTCCGGCATTATCAAGGCGGCGGCAGAAAGCGATGCCGGAGAATTTCTGATTGGAACGGAGACCGGAGTGATGTACGAACTGAAGAAACAGAATCCGGACAAGAAGTTTTACCCGATTCAGAAGGAACAGTGCTGTCATGATATGAAAAAGGTGACACTGGAGAAAATCCGGGATTGTCTGCGGGATGAGAGTAATGAGGTGCAGGTGGATGCCGAAGTCAGTGAAAAGGCAAAACATGCCATGGAGCAGATGCTGAAGCTTGCGAAATAACAGAGGGGTGTGTAAAATGAAAACGATACAGACAGATATTTTGATCGTAGGAACCGGAGCGAGCGGACTGTTTGCCGCCCTCCATGTGCCGGAAGACAGACAGGTCCTGATGATTACGAAGGATGAGGTGGAGCACAGCGATTCCTTTCTTGCACAGGGCGGAATCTGTGTGTTAAGAGACGATACGGACTACGACAGTTTCATGGAAGATACACTGAAAGCAGGGCATTATGAGAACCGGGTAGAATCCGTGGATATTATGATCCGGTCTTCCAGAGACGTGATCCGGGAACTGGTTGATTACGGCGTGGATTTTGCGAAAAAAGACGGAGAATTCGATTATACAAGGGAAGGATGCCACTCCAAACCGAGAATTCTGTTTCACGAGGATATTACCGGGGAGGAGATTACGAGCAAACTTCTGAAAGCAGTCCGGACAAGAAGTAATGTGACTATTCTGGAACATGTGACGATGCTGGATCTGGTGGAAAAGGACAATCGGTGTTATGGTGTCGTGGCTTCGCAGGAAGACGGGGAAGACTGTTTCCTGGAGGCGGAGTATACGATTCTGGCAACAGGCGGAATCGGAGGGCTTTATAAGCATTCGACCAATTATCCGCATTTGACCGGGGACGCGCTGGCGCTTGCCCTGCGTCATCATATCGAGCTGGAGCACATTGATTATATCCAGATTCATCCGACGACGCTTTATTCCAAAAAGCCGGGACGGCGGTTTTTGATTTCCGAATCCGTGCGGGGAGAGGGAGCAAAGCTCTATGGTGCGGATGGAAAACGGTTTGCAAATGAGGTGCTTCCAAGGGATCTGCTTACGGCGGAAATCAGAAAGCAGATGGAAAAAGACCAGACGCCGTATGTATGGCTGGATATGACCGTTCTGGGAGAAGAAGTCATCAAAGGCCATTTCCCGCATATATATGAGCGCTGTCTGGAAGAAGGATACGATGTGACAAAAGACTGGATTCCGGTTGTCCCGGCACAGCATTATTTCATGGGAGGAATTCATGTCGACAAACACAGTAAGACATCAATGGAGCATCTGTACGCAGTAGGGGAGACAAGCTGTAACGGTGTGCACGGAGCAAACCGTCTTGCAAGCAATTCCCTTCTGGAAAGTCTGGTGTTCGGGGCGAGAGCAGCCAGACATCTGACGGAGACCTGGGAGGAGAACGATGCAAGCCGGGAAGAGACGGCAGGACTTGCAGAAGCGGCAGAGGCGCAGATTCAAAAGGAAAAAGACAGACTTCCACAGATATACCGGGAGGAAGTGCTGGATGAGATAGAAAGGGTAAGGAAAGCAAGATGAATGAGATTACGATGAAACTGGTGGCAGATAAACTGATCATGCAGGCACTGGAGGAAGATATTACAAGCGAGGACATCACTACCAATGCGGTGATGAGAGAACGGCGTGAAGGAGAAGTAGAGCTGATCTGCAAAGAAGACGGTATCATTGCAGGGCTCTGGGTGTTTGAAAGAGTGTTTACTCTGCTGGATCCATCTACGAGGGTCACCCTGTTTGTAAAAGATGGAGATGAAGTCAAAAAAGGTCAGAAGATGGGAGTTGTGACAGGAGACATTCGTGTACTGCTCTCCGGGGAGCGCACGGCCTTAAACTATCTTCAGAGAATGAGCGGAATCGCCACCTATACAAGAAGTGTGGCAAAACTTCTGGAAGGAACGAAGACTAAACTGCTTGACACAAGAAAGACAACGCCGAACATGCGGATTTTTGAAAAATACGCCGTCCGCACAGGAGGCGGCTATAATCACCGGTACAATCTTTCCGACGGCGTACTGTTAAAAGATAATCATATCGGGGCGGCAGGCAGCGTTAAAAAGGCAGTGGAAATGGCCAGGGAGTACGCACCGTTTGTACGGAAGATCGAGGTGGAGACGGAAACTCTGGAGATGGTAAAAGAAGCGGTGGAAGCAGGTGCTGATATTATCATGCTTGACAACATGTCTCTGGAAATGATGAAAGAGGCAGTTGATTATATTGACGGCAGAGCAAGCACAGAATGTTCCGGTAACGTGACAAAAGAAAATGCTGCACAGCTTGCGGCAGCAGGTGTAGACTATATTTCCAGCGGAGCATTGACCCATTCCGCTCCGATTCTGGACATTTCGCTGAAAAACCTGCATCCGGTTGACTAGGCGAAGGATGATGAGAAAGGATGAAAAGCCATGGACGGAGAAGTTCGCAGACAGAAGATTTTAAAAGAGATTCAGGGAAGTGAAAGCCCGGTATCCGGAACTCAGCTTGCCAGAAACTTTGAAGTAAGCCGTCAGGTGATTGTGCAGGATATCGCGGTACTTCGGGCTGCCGGAAATGAGATCGTTTCCACCTGCCGGGGATACATCTGCCAGGGAAGCCACAGAGCCAGCAGAGTCATCCGGGTGAAACATACAGACGATGAGATCATGGAAGAACTGAATACGATTGTGGATTTCGGCGGGACTGCGGAAGATGTATTTATCAGCCATAACGTGTACGGAATCCTGCGGGCCGAACTTGGCATCCGGACAAGAAAACAGGTGATGGATTTTGTAGAAGACATCAAAGCCGGGCAGTCCAGTCCGCTGAAAAACATTACAAGCGGAAGTCATTTTCACACCATCAGCGCCGAAAGCGAAGAAATCCTCGATGCCATCGAAGAAGAACTGAGAAAGAAACATTTCCTGGATGAGCAGGAGACTGTAGACGGACGAAAAGAAGAAATGGTATGATAGCGTATCATAGAAATATTGAAAGAAAAGAAAGGGGAACACTGCCATGGGATGGAAAGAAATCAAACCGGAAGAACTGAATGTGAATCCATTTACCGCCATCGGAAAAGAATGGATGCTGATTACAGCAGGAGATGAAACACACTGCAATACAATGACAGCAAGCTGGGGAGGCATGGGTGTAATCTGGGGAAAACCATCAGTTACAGCCTACATCCGCCAGACCCGGTACACAAAAGAATTTGTCGATCAGGGAGAATACTTCACCATCACATTTTTTGAAGAAGCATATCGGAAAGCACTGAATTTATGCGGAACCGTATCCGGAAGAGAGCGGGACAAAATCAAAGAAGCCGGACTCACACCAGTGAACGTAGAAGGAACCGCAGCATTCGAAGAGGCAAAACTTATCATCCTCTGCAAAAAACAGTACCATCAGTTCATGAGTCCGGAAGGATTCGATGTCAAAGAAAACGATGCAAAATGGTACTCCGACCGCGATTACCATACCATGTACATCGGATCAATAGAAAAGATTTATATAAAAGAATAAAGAGTGTTTATTAATCATATCATTGGGGACGTGTTCCGATGCATCGGAACACGTCCCCAATAAAGGAAATTCTTGACAACAGGCAGAAAGGTGTCGTAGACTAATACAGGACAAAGGGGAGCCGGAGACAGTCCGGCTGAGAGTAGGACCGGCATGCGTCTTTTACCCTCATACCTGATCCGGATCATACCGGCGTAGGGAGCATATTGCAGAAGTGGAGTACTGCATGGACGAAAAAACCAGTCTCGTACCCATGGACGATAAGATATCTCTGCCGGAGGCGTTCCGGCAGAGTTTTTTTGTGATTTACCCACTTTGTTTCATTATGATAAATTTACAGGAGGAAAGAGAAAATGAATGCAAGTGTAGCAATCCAGTCCTTACCGGACGCGGCAAACGATGAGGAACTGATTCGTATTGTAGACGAGGTAATTGCCTATATCAAAAGTACAGGCCTGAACTGTTACGTGGGACCTTTCGAGACAACAATAGAGGGTGATTATGATGAGCTGATGGACATTGTAAAAGAATGTCAGCACATTGCTGTGCGTGCAGGCGCGCCGCATGTAGCAGCGTATATCAAAGTCAGCTACAGACCGGAAGGAGACGTGCTGTCCATTGAAAAGAAAGTTTCAAAGCATCACGAGTAGGCTCTGGTCCGCTGCGGCCCTTGTGGTCATCATCGTCATATGGCAGGTGGCAGCTTCGGCCGGCCTGGTGCCGGGATATATGCTGCCGTCGCCGGTGGAGGTGGTACAGGCTTTAATCAGTGACTTCCCACTTTTGATGGAACATGCGAAAGTGACGCTTGCAGAGGCGTTTCTCGGTCTGTTCTGCGGGGTGGTTCTGGGCTTTGTGATGGCAGTCATCATGGATCGGTTTGACCGACTGTATCAGGCTCTCTACCCGCTGATTGTCGTTACCCAGACGATTCCAACGGTAGCTATTGCCCCGCTTCTTGTGCTGTGGTTTGGATATGAGATGCTTCCAAAGGTGATTCTGATTGTCATTGTGACCTTTTTCCCGGTGACGGTGGGACTTCTGAACGGATTCCGGTCGGCGGACCGGGACATGATCAATCTTCTGCGTTCCATGGGAGCGGGAAGAGTTCAGATTTTCCGGTATATCAAGCTTCCGGGAGCCATGGGCCAGTTTTTTTCAAGCCTAAGGATTTCGGCGTCCTATTCAGTGGTAGGAGCAGTGATTTCCGAGTGGCTCGGAGGATTTAACGGTCTTGGCGTGTATATGACAAGGGTAAAAAAGGCATTTGCATTTGATAAAATGTTTGCGGTTATCCTGCTGATCTCGGTAATCAGCCTTGTTTTGATGAAGCTGGTAGATTTGCTGCAGAAAAAGTGCATGGCCTGGGAACAGACGGAGGAGAAACATTAGATGAAAAAGAAAATTGTTGCAGTATTAACCGCAGGATGTATGGCGCTCTCCCTGGCTGCCTGTGGTTCTGGTGAAACCTCGCAGGGGGAAAATGAGAAAGAAAAGATTACGTTCGTGCTCGACTGGACGCCGAATACCAACCATACCGGCCTTTATGTGGCGCAGGAAAAAGGATATTTTGAGGATGAAGGTCTGGAAGTGGAAATTGTACAGCCGCCGGAGGATGGCGCGGATGCGCTGGTTGCTTCGGGAAAGGCTCAGTTCGGGATTTCCTTCCAGGATACGATGGCGCCGGGTGTTGTAGGGGAAGATGAACTTCCGACGACAGCGGTGGCAGCGGTTGTCCAGCACAATACATCAGGCATTATTTCCAGAAAGGGCGAAGGGATGGATACTCCGAAAGGCCTGGAGGGAAAGAAATATGCCACCTGGGACGCTCCGATCGAGAAAGCAATGATGGAAAATGTTGTGGAGGCAGACGGCGGTGATTTCAGTAAAGTTGAGCTGATTCCAAGTACCGTGACGGACGAAGTGTCCGCTCTGGAATCCAAATCCGTGGATGCCATCTGGATTTTCTATGCCTGGGCAGGTGTGGCAACGGAAGTTGCAGGACTGGAAACCGATTATTTCGCTTTTAAGGATATCAACCCGGCATTTGACTATTATACGCCGGTAATTATTGGAAATAACGAGTTTCTGGAAAAAGAGCCGGAGACCGCGAAGAAATTCCTGAGTGCGGTGAAGAAAGGATATGAAGATGCGATCGAAGATCCGGATGGAGCGGCGGAGATTCTGTGCGAGGCAGCACCGGAACTTGATCAGGAGCTTGTAAAGGCAAGCCAGGAATATCTGAAAGATCAGTATATCGCAGATGCGGACAGATGGGGCTATATCGATCCGGATCGCTGGAATCTGTTTTACAACTGGCTGAATGAGAATGGACTTACCGAGAACGAAATTCCGGAAAATACCGGATTTTCCAACGAATATCTTCCGGAGTAGCAAGGAGGAAAGATGGCAGATTTAGTAGTGTCAGGTGTGACAAAATCCTTTGATGGAAGGACAATTATTGAGGATATCTCCATCGAGATCCATGACAGGGAGCTGGTGAGCCTTCTTGGTGTCAGCGGAGGCGGAAAAACGACGCTGTTTAATGTGATTTCCGGACTGCTGAAGCCGGACCGGGGACAGGTGTTTCTGGACGGGGAGGAGATCACGGGAAAGCCGGGCAATGTCAGCTACATGCTTCAGAAAGATCTGCTTCTGCCGTACCGCACGGTGGAGGATAATGTTGCCCTTCCCCTTGTGATTGGCGGCATGAAGAAGAAAGAAGCAAGAAAGAAAGCGGCCCCGTATTTTGAAGAATTCGGACTTGCTGGGACTGAGAAAAAATATCCAGCACAGCTTTCCGGAGGAATGAGGCAGCGGGCGGCGCTTCTTCGGACTTATCTGTTTTCAGACAGACTGGCTCTTTTGGATGAACCGTTTTCCGCGCTGGATACGCTGACAAAACGGTCCATGCACCGGTGGTATCTGGATGTGATGGAGCAGATTCATCTGTCTACCGTATTTATCACCCATGATATTGATGAGGCGGTGCTTCTGTCGGACCAGATTTATATCCTCGGCGGGAAACCGGGACATATCATCGATGAGATCCGCATTGAAGAGCCAAAACCAAGAAGAAACGATTTCCAGCTGACAGAAGAGTTTCTTTCCTATAAAAAACGAATACTGGAAAAGATTGAAGAATCAGAGGAGTAGTTCCTCTGGTTCTTTTTTTGTATGGGACAGAAAAAGATAAGTAAACGAAGAATTTCATACAGTGACCAAGGCGGGGCTTCCACTGGTGAATTTGAAGCTCTGGAACTTCGTGACAAGGATCCGTCCCGTTATGCGGTATATCCGGGATTTGACGCATTCCATATCAAAGGATAAAGGCATTAGAATCATGAGGAGCAGAAAGGCTGTGTCTGTCAGTCAGATACAGCCTTTTATGTTCTTAAATTGAAGATAAATATTAATAATTACGTAACAAACAAGTAATATAGAGAGAAAGTTTATTAAATTAAATACAAATATGAATATAATAAATAAATTTTAAGAAATCTTAAAAAATGATTCATTGACTATGGTGGGAGGGGGTGCTATTCTGATGACTACAAAAAGCGACAACATAAGATAAGGATACAAAAAGCATGAGAAAAGTTATGAAAGAACACAGAAAGAGAAGCAACGTAAAAGAAGAAAGAAAACGGCAGTTATTTATAAGAATAGGCCTGACGGTTCTGATACTGCTTGTGTTAGCCGGCGCAGGAGGATTTTTATATACCTTCACACATCCACTGAAGCTGAAAGGCGGTGTGATCGAACATGAGATGGGAGAGGCATTTGATCCGATGGACCAGATAAAAAAGGTATGGTTTGGAAAACCGGAGGAGGTTTCTGTAAAATCCAGTGTTGATATATCGAAAGAAGGAGATTATCCGATTGTTTATACCTGGCGAAACCACAGTGAAAAAGCGGTAGTAAAGGTGAGAGATACGACTCCGCCGGATCTGGAAGTAAAGGATTATACCACTGACATGACAGAAGAAATCAAACCGGAGATGTTTGTGGAAAAGACGGAAGACCTTTCTGATGTAACGGTCCGTTTTGCGGAGGAAGGAAGCTGGGATGAAGAAGGAAATTACACGGTGGAGATCCTGGCAGAAGATGCGAGCGGCAATCAGACGGTCAAAGACGCGGTGCTGACAAGAAAAAAAGATACGCAAAAGCCGGAAATCCAGGGAGTACAGGATTTGACGGTGAAGCAGGGAAAGGTACTGGATTTCTCTCAGGGGGTAACTGTGACAGATGATATGGATCCGTCACCATCCCTGGAGATTCATTCTGAAAATGTAGATCTTGCCGTGCCTGGATCTTATCAGGCGGTTTATACTGCAAAAGACCGTTCCGGAAATCAGGAGGAAATCGTGCAGAATATTACGGTGGAAGCAAATCCGGAGTGGGATGAGAAGATCGTTTATCTTACATTTGATGACGGACCATCGGATAATACGAAGAAAATTCTTGATATTCTTGATCAGTATAAAGTAAAAGGAACTTTCTTTGTTACCGGAAATAATCAGAAAAAGAATGATCTGATCCGTCTTGCTTATGAGAAGGGACATTCCATCGGTCTTCATACATATACGCATGACTATGCTTCAGTCTACGCATCGGAAGAAAATTATTTTAAAGATCTTCAGGAAATATCCGATATGGTGGAAAATGTCACCGGAGAGAAGTCCTGCCTGATCCGGTTCCCGGGAGGTTCAAGTAATACCATCAGTAAAAAGTATGTACCGGGGCTGATGACGAGACTGACAAAAGCGGTTCAGGAAAAAGGATATCAGTATTTTGACTGGAACTGTGATTCTACGGATGCCAGCGGAAATAATGTCCCGGAAGAAAAGCTTGTCGCGGAAGCAACATCATCCTGCGCAAAGCATATCAATATCCTGATGCATGATACTGATGCAAAGGATACGACAGTAAAAGCGCTCCCGAAAATTATTGAACATTACCGTAAACTTGGATATGCGTTCAAGGGTCTGACGATAGATTCCTATGCTCCGCATCATCATGTGAATAACTGAATAAAAGTAAGAAATGTATCAAAAGCAAAGCCAGAGGACAAAGCCATCCGGAAACAAGGAGATCCGGATGGCTTTATTTTTTCTTTCTTGCCGCAACATCCTGGAACTGGAAATAATCCGGGCGGTGCCGCGACTGCGTGTATTCAAACTGAATACCGTTGTCATCATAGGTCTGATTGGTAATAACGGCAAGACAGTTATAGTCTTTCAGATCCAGATAGGTTTCATCCACCTGAGTCATATGTTCCACAGTCATGGTACGCTTGCTTGTTGCGATGGTCATTCCAAGTTCATTTTCCAGATAAGCATAGACGGAATGACGGGCAATCTCCGGGGTCAGACCTTTTATTTGTTCGGCATTGAAATAATTGTGGTCAAGGATCAGAGGAATTCCATCCAGATAACGCAGCCTCTGTATGTAGTAAAGCGGTGTCCCGAAAGCAAATCCTGTTTTTTTGGCGATTTTTTTATCGGCGGAAAGCTCGGAAAACTGAAGAATCCGTGTGAAAGGAACTTTGTTGTTCCGGAGAGCGGATTCCTGAAAGGATTCAATCCCGCCCACTGTAAAGGCAGCCTGTTCGACAGGCTGAAAAATGTTGCGGACACCTTTCCCGTGCATGGGTTGAACATATCCGTCAGAAGTCAGTTCGGCCAGGGCACGGCGGACAGTGTTGCGGGAACAGCCGTATGTTTTGACAAGAATGTGCTCAGAAGGGAGAAGCTCCTGATAAGGATAGGTCTCGTCTTCAATTTTCTGTTTCAGGTCATGGTAAATCATATCGTATTTCGCTTTTGGCAAATGGAGCACTTCCTTTCTTGTTTAAACATCTTAGTTACAGTATAAAGAGAAGAGATGCAGAAATCAAGAGAAAGTTATAAAAAAACGATTGACATGTTTAAACAAGTATGCTATATTCGAGTTGTTCAAACAAGTTCGCAATAAAAAGAAAAGGAGAGAGAACCATGGCGAAATACGAAAATGACGTGAAGCAGCTCTTAAAGCTGATCGGCGGCAAAGAAAACATCCAGGCTGTTTCCCATTGTATGACGAGAATGCGTTTCGTACTCGTGGATCCGAAGAAAGCGGATGAGAAGGCCATTGAAGAGATTCCGGCAGTAAAAGGAACATTCACACAGGCAGGGCAGTATCAGGTAATTATAGGAAATGATGTGTCCGTATTTTACAACGAGTTCACTTCCTACGCAGGCATCGAAGGAGTCAGCAAGGAAGCGGCAAAGGCGGCGGCCAAGACAAATCAGAATGTGGTGCAGAAGATTATGGGAGCGCTTGGCGAGATCTTTGCCCCGCTGATCCCGGCCCTGATCTGCGGAGGTTTGATTCTCGGATTCCGGAATATTATCGGAGAGATCAATTTTTTTGAAAATGGAACAAAGAGTCTTGCGGATATGTATCAGTTCTGGGAAGGAACTTACAACTTTCTGTGGCTGATCGGCGAAGCCGTTTTCCATCTGCTGCCGGTTGGTATTGTGTGGTCCATCACAAAGAAGATGGGTACGACACAGATCCTTGGTATTATCCTTGGACTTACTCTGGTATCTTCCCAGCTGTTAAATGGATTCAGCGTAGCGGACACTCCGGCAAGTGAGATTCCGGTATGGGATTTCGGATTCGCAAAGGTAGAGATGATTGGTTACCAGGGACAGGTCATTGCGGCTATGATGGCAGGCTTTGTACTTGTTTATCTGGAAAAGTTTTTTAAGAAACATTGTCCGGAAGTCATCAGTATGATTGTTGTACCGTTCTGTTCTCTCGTTCCGGCAGTAATTATTGCCCACACTGTAGTAGGACCGATCGGCTGGACAATCGGGAATGCCATCGCAGATGTCGTTTACGGCGGCCTGATGTCCAATTTCGGATGGCTGTTTGCAGGGCTGTTCGGACTGCTGTACGCACCGATTGTCATGACGGGCCTTCACCACATGACAAACGCTATCGATACACAGCTTGTCAACACGTATGACGGC
Organism: Drancourtella massiliensis; assembly: GCF_016900655.1. Classification (GTDB taxonomy): domain Bacteria; phylum Bacillota; class Clostridia; order Lachnospirales; family Lachnospiraceae; genus Sellimonas; species Sellimonas catena. The sequence goes on along the minus strand of NZ_JACJKH010000022.1, from coordinate 17,349 downwards.
ACGATTCTCTGGCCGATGATCGCACTTTCCAACATCGCGCAGGGATCCAGTGTACTGGCCATGTCCATTCTTCAGAAGAAAAATGAAAGGGCACAGCAGGTGAATGTTCCTGCATGTATCTCCTGTTATCTCGGAGTTACAGAACCGGCCCTTTTCGGTGTCAACTTAAAATACGGATTCCCGCTGATCTGCGGTATGATCGGTTCCGCCATCGCGGCCATGATTTCCGTAGGATGCGGTGTTCAGGCACTGAGTATCGGTGTCGGCGGACTTCCGGGCATCATTTCCATCAAGCCGGAATTTTATCTGATCTTCCTGCTTGCCATGGCAGAAGCGATCGTTGTACCATTCCTGCTGACATTCTTCGTAGGAATGAAGAAACTTTCAGCAGAAGACAGAGGTCTCGTGGAAAAAGAAGCTCGGGAAAAAGTTTTGGCAGAAGCCCCGGAAGCAGAAGCGGTTCTGGAAACAGAAGCAAAAGAAGAAACACCGTCAGAACCGGTTACAGAAATCAAAGCAATTTTAAGCGGAAACGTGATTCAGATTGAAGAAGTAGATGACAATGTGTTTTCACAGAAAATCATGGGAGACGGTGTTGCTATTGAACCGACCGACACGACAGTGGTAGCTCCGGCAGATGCAGAAGTCAGCATCGTAATGGCCGAGACTGGACACGCATGCGGCCTGACACTTGCAAATGGTATGGAGATTCTGATCCATGTAGGCATCGATACGGTAGACATGGGAGGAGACGGATTCAAACTTCTTGCAGCTCAGGGAGATCATGTCAAATGCGGCACACCGCTGATCCAGTTTGATCCGGAGAAGATCAAGGCGGCAGGACATCCAACAACCACCATGCTGATTGTGACAGGAGAAGGAAGTGCAAAGAATATTCAGATGAAGCCGGGACAGACGGCAGAGGCAGGAAAGACAACAGTGATCTCGTTTGAATAAAAAGGAAGGGAAAGTATGATGAAAACGACAGATTTCAGGAAAAGTACGGTATATCAGATTTATCCGAAATCATTTTATGACAGCAACGGAGACGGCCTCGGGGATTTAAGAGGAGTCATCCGGAAGCTGGACTACATTCAGGAACTTGGAGTCGATTACATCTGGATGACACCGTTCTTCGTATCACCGCAGAACGATAATGGATACGATGTGGAAGATTACTACAATATCGATCCACGTTACGGCACGATGGAAGATGTAGAAGAACTGATCCGCGAAGCGGACAAGCGAGGGATCCGTCTGATGTTTGATATGGTATTCAACCACGTATCCAGCCGCCATGAATGGTTCCAAAAAGCAATGGAGGGAGATCCGTATTACAAAGACTTCTTCTTCTTCAAAAAAGGGAAAGAAAACGGGGAACCACCGACCAACTGGGAAAGTAAATTCGGCGGAAGCGCATGGGAATATGTAGAAAAGTTTGATGAATACTACCTGCATCTGTTCGATGTAACACAGCCGGATCTCAACTGGGACAACGAAAATGTACGAAAAGAAGTCCAGAAGGTAGTCCTCTTCTGGATGGGAAAAGGAGTCAAAGGATTCCGCTTTGACGTGGTCAATCTGATCAGCAAAGACCGTTTTGAGGATGATTACGAAGGAGATGGAAGAAGATTTTACACAGATGGACCAAACATCCATAAATACCTGAAAGAACTCCATGACATGACTTTCGGAACCGATACGGAGATCATCACTGTTGGGGAAATGTCCAGCACTTCCATGGAAAACTGCTTCCGGTACGCAGGGGCCGATACCGGAGAACTCTCCATGGTATTCAGCTTCCACCATCTAAAAGTTGATTTTATGGGAAATGAAAAATGGGTTCTCGTACCGGCCGATTTCGGAAAGTTAAAACAGATCCTCTTCGACTGGCAGACCGGAATGGAACAGCATAACGCATGGAATGCGGTCTTCTGGTGTAATCACGATCAGCCAAGAGTCGTATCCCGCTTCGGAGACGAAGGCCGATACTGGAAAGAATCCGCCAAAATGCTCGGAACTATCATCCACATGCTCCGCGGAACCCCATACGTGTACCAGGGAGAAGAAATCGGAATGACCAACGCCAAATTCACCGATATCACCCAATACCGGGACGTAGAAAGCATCAACCACTACCGCATCCTGCAGGATAAAGGCCTTTCGGCATCCGATGCATTCCGCATCATACAGGTTCATTCCAGGGATAACGGACGCACACCGATGCAGTGGGATGATACACCAAACGCCGGATTCACTGACGGAACCACAGAACCATGGATCGGCGTCACACCAAATTACACAGAAATTAATGCAAAACAGCAGCTGGAAGATGAAGACTCCATCTTCCACTACTACCAGAAACTGATCCGGATTCGGAAAGAACTGGACGTAGTAGCTTATGGCGACATTACACCACTCGCCCAGGAACATCCGTCAGTATTCGCCTATAAACGACACTATCAGAACGAAAATATGATCGTCGTTAATAACTTCTACGGAAAAGAAACCGAATGGAAGACAGATATGGATCTCACAGGATACCAGTGCATCCTCGGAAACTACAAAGATGCAGCCATGCCGGAAACAGGAAAATGGACACTACGCCCGTACGAAAGCATGATCTGGTACAAAAAATAGCCCACGTCGTGTACCTGTGAAAAAATCAACAAACCTCCGCCAGCCTTTGGAATTACTGGGCTGGCGGAGGTTTTACGTTCATCGGGGACGTGTTCCGGTGCACCGGAACACGTCCCCGATAATAGTCAAAATTTAAAACCGTATCCATTTTTTGAGTTCTTGATAGATCCGTGCGATCGGGAGGCCGACGATGGCGTTGTAGTCTCCGTGTATGCCGCGGACGTAGATGGCGAATGCGCCCTGGATTCCGTATGCGCCGGCTTTATCGTATGGTTCGCCGGTGGCGAGATAGGAATCAATTTCAGTGTTTGTCATTGGATAGACGTCCACATCGCTTTTTTCAAAGAAGGTATTTGTCTTTGTGTCTGCACCGTCATGGAAGATAAGGCTGACGCCGGTGTAGACTTGATGGGTATGATCCTGCAGAGACTGGATCATGTGTCGTGCTTCTTCTTCGCCGGATGGTTTTCCGAGAATCTTTCCGTTGTTTGATACGACCGTATCGGAGCCGATCACAAGAAATGGTTCTCCTGGATGGGAGGCAAGCCGGTCTGTGTAGACGTTCTGGGCTTTTTGTTCTGCAAGTTCCTGCACAACGTCTTCCGGGCGGGAGCTGGTGATGTACTCTTCGCAGGAGGAAGGACAGACCACATGCGGGATTCCGGCCTGGGTCAGAAGCTCGGTGCGTCTTGGGGATGCGGATCCGAGGACGACGGTAAGGTCGGCAAGGGACAGCGTTGTGTTTTGCGCTGTGCAATCGGAAGAAGCATAAGATTCAGCGGTTTTACATTCGATGTTTCTTTCTTCCCCTTTTTGTTCCGCTTCTTTCTGAGTTACTGTATCGTATTCCGGGTGGGAATCCGGATCAAATACGAGAATCTGTACGCTGTATGGCTTCATGGTCAGCTGTCCGTTCATTGTAAAGCGTGTGTCTGCTGCAAGATCGCGGACCTCGCCCTGCAGTTCGCCGTGATTTGCCGTAAATTCGGTTCCTTCAGCATTGATGGCAACAAAAATCTGTTCCCGGTCAGTCCTGCGCTCGAAAATAAGCTGGCGGTTGGTAATCATTACATTTCGATAGGAACCGTTGCAGAGTGCATCGCTTTTCTGGCGGAACGAAATCAGCTTTTTAATATAGGAAGTCAGTTCGTTTGGTTTTGGAGCGTCAAAGCAAGGACGGAGCGCGTAATCGTTGTCCGGTGCTTTCATGCCTTCTTCTCCCCATTCGCTTCCATAATAAATGCATGGAATTCCCGGCATCGTCATCAAAGTACCGTAGACCGGATACAGATGTTCTTTCTGTTTTAAGATGCTGGCAATTCGTGTGACATCGTGGTTGTCCACAAAGGTCATGAGATGCTTGCCTCGGTAAATACACCATTGTTCCGGGCCGAACTGCCGATTCAGAGAATGGGCAATCTCAAACAGATTCATATCATTGAAACTGGAAAAAAGTCCTTTGTAACATTCATAATTGGTGCAGCTGTGCAGCATGTCATCGTTGACGATCTGATTGTAGTCTCCGAATAAAACTTCGCCGATCAAGGCAAAATCCGGTTTGATGCCGGAAACAAAGCTCCGGAGCCGCCGCATAAAATTGTGATCCAGGCTGTAAGCCACGTCCAGGCGCAGCCCATCGATGTCGAAGGTGTCAATCCAGTATTTGACGCAGTCCAGAAGATAGTCCACAACGGCAGGATTTTGAAGATTCAGTTTGACCAGTTCGTAGTGCCCTTCCCAGCCTTCGTACCAGAAGCCGTCATGATATCCGCTGTCCCCGTCAAAATTAATATAGAACCAGTCTTTATAAGGAGAATCCCATTTCTTTTCCTGAACATCGCGAAATGCCCAGAAACCGCGGCCGACATGGTTGAATACTCCGTCCAGTACCACACGGATTCCGTGGCTGTGGAGCGCCTGGCAGACTTCGACAAAATCATCATTGGTGCCAAGCCGGCAGTCAAGTTTACGGAAATCTCTTGTATCATATCCATGATTATCGGACTCAAAAATCGGATTCAGAAGAATGGAGTCCACTCCAAGATCCGAAAGATAATCTGTCCAGTCGAGCAGTTTGCGGATACGGGGAACGGTCTGGCCATCGTTGTGCACCGGTGCACCGCAGAACCCGATTGGATAGATCTGATAAAAAATACTATGATAAGCCCACATAAAAAGCCTCCTCATTTCTGTTAGTTTGTGCTATTCTATTTGAAAAAGAATAGTATCAGTTTAGCACGACAAAAAATAAGATTCAACGGGTCCCTGCGCAGAAAAGAAAACGGGACCTGAAACTGCCGAAAAATCAAGAAAAAAGTGAAAAAAAGGTTGACACAGAAGAGGCAGCATAATATAATAAAGCAGTATGGCGTGAGAAGAAAACAGTTTGCACCAAAGCCCCGGAGCGGACTGATTTCCCAATAGATACATGAGTTTATAGAAGAAAATAGAGATTGTAAACAGGAGGTCAACCAATGAAGACTTATATGGCTAATCCAGATAAGATTGAAAGAAAATGGTATGTAGTTGATGCAGAAGGACAGACATTAGGTCGTCTTTGCTCTGGAATTGCAAATGTTTTAAGAGGAAAAAACAAACCGGTTTATACACCGCACGTAGATACAGGAGATTACGTAATCGTAATCAACGCTGACAAAGTTAAAGTAACAGGTAAGAAGATGGATCAGAAGATCTACTACAACCACTCCGAATATGTTGGCGGAATGAAAGAGACAACTCTGAAAGAAATGATGGCAAAGAAACCGGAAAAGGTAATTGAGCTTGCTGTTAAGGGAATGCTTCCGAAGGGACCTTTAGGAAGAGCAATGATCAAGAAACTTCACGTGTACGCTGGACCAGAACATGCTCATGCAGCTCAGAAACCAGAAGTGCTGACATTTTAAGGAAAGGTTGAGAGGAGGAAATTACAGTGGCTAGTGCAAAATTCTATGGAACAGGAAGAAGAAAAAAATCCATCGCAAGAGTATATTTAGTACCGGGAACAGGTAAAATCACAATCAATAAAAGAGATATCGACGAGTATTTCGGACTTGAAACATTAAAAGTAGTAGTTCGTCAGCCGCTCGTTGCTACAGAAACAGCAGATAAATTTGACGTTTTAGTAAACGTACACGGAGGCGGATATACAGGACAGGCTGGTGCAATCCGTCATGGTATCTCAAGAGCATTACTTGAGGCAGACGCTGAATACAGACCAGTATTAAAAGCAAACGGATTCCTTACACGTGATCCACGTATGAAAGAACGTAAGAAATACGGCCTCAAAGCAGCTCGTAGAGCACCACAGTTCTCCAAACGTTAATCTCACGTTTACGAAGAATATCAGAAGAATTTTTATCCCGGAAGTCTCGGCTTCCGGGATTTTTCTAAAACAAATCACAAAGCAAATCTTAGTATTCGAACATATTCAAAGGCAAAAATCAGCCAAAACAATTCCAAATGAAACTGCTTGTACGGTTATATATATGAAATTTTTTATCTTGTCCGTGGCAATCGGAAACGAATTCGGCTCCATGAGATAAATATCTATTTTTAACCGTATGATTTAGAGCATGCATCGGTTATTTTAAAGAAAAATGAAATTGCAACCGTAGTAAGCAGAGAAAAAGTACGGTTATATTTCCAGGAAAATAAGTTACATCCGTACAGTATCATGAAAAACTACGGTTACAATTTTAGGAAACTAGTTTTCAACCGTATGACATAACAAAAAGCTACAGTTGTATTTGACAAAAATGAAATTACAACCGTATGGCGCGATTTGGACTACAGCTAGTTCAGCAAAAAAGTTTGTATTAACCGTACGGTTTCTAAAATAAGACAGCATTGTCGTGATTCAAACGATACTATGCAGAAATGGAAGGGGAAATGATATGACAGGTATCAAAGAAATGCTGCTGAAGGAACAGGACAGATTAGAAAAGATTCTTTCCAAAACGAGGAAACAGGTAAAAGATGCTCCGCCGGGATCCTTACGCCTGTCTAAAAGCAGGGGGTGGATTCAATATTATCACTGCATGCCGGGAGAAAAGAGAAATGGAGCATATATTCCGAAAGCCGATGAGGAACTGCCGCAAAAACTTGCTCAGAAAGCATATGATGAAAAAGTGTTGAAACTTGCCGAGAAGAGACTGGCCAGCTAAAAAGGATCGCAAAAGATTATGAGGATGATGAAATAGAAAACCTATTCATGAAGGAACATCCTGAAAGAAGAAAATTGATTTGTCCGGTGGAGCCATCATGGGATCAGCAGATACAAGAATGGGAATCCGGAGAATATAAACGGAAAGAATTCCGTGAGGGTACACCTGTAATCATGACTGACAAAGGGGAGAGGGTGCGGTCGAAATCAGAGAAGATTCTGGCCGATTATTTCTACAGAAAAGGAATTCCGTATAAATATGAGTGTCCGCTCTATCTCAATGGTTTTGGCACTGTTTATCCCGATTTTACATTCCTGTCTAAAAAGACCGGAAAGGAAATTTACTGGGAGCATGATGGGAAAATGGACAGTCCGGAATACGCTGAAAATGCGGTCAGAAAAATCAACGCATACGAAGAAAATGACATTTTCCCGGGCGAAAGACTGATCCTCACATTTGAGACGGGGAAAACAATCCTGAATACAAAACGAATCGAAGAGCTCGTCGCCAGATATCTCATCTAAACTACAAAACAATCACAATCCTGTGATTTTTCCCTTGAAGAAAGCCAAAACTACCAAAATATGATACGATGGAACAAGAAAGATGGGAGGGAAAAGGATGCAGACATTATTGATTGTAGAAGATGATTTTGATTTGAATCATGCCATCTGCCTGGTGTTGGAAAAAGAGGGATATCGCGTTTTTTCAGCGTCATCCGTGGAAAGTGCCAAAGAGATCTGCCGGAAGGAAGAACTCCAGCTGATCATTCTGGATGTCAATCTGCCGGACGGGAACGGATTTTCTTTCTGCGACTGGGTAAACCACGAGAAAAAAACTCCGGTGATGTTTCTGACTGCCAGAGATCTGGAGGAGGACGCTCTGGCCGGATATGACATGGGAGCCGTGGATTATGTGACGAAGCCGTTTTCCATGAAAATTCTGTTAAAAAAAATCAGTATTATACTGAAACATATGATCCCGGATGATTCGAAAGAGTACGATGATGGATGGCTGAAAGTGGATATCGATGGTGCAAAAGTCTTTGCGGGAGAGGAAGAATGTCTTCTTACACCGACAGAATTCCGGCTTTTGCGCCAGTTTTTGATGAACCGAAAGCAGCTGCTCACCTATGATGTGCTGCTGGAACGATTGTGGGACGGTGGAAATCAGTTTGTCGACAAGCATGCGCTGGCAGTCAACATCAACAGGCTGCGCGGGAAAATCGAGGATGAAGAGCACAAATATATTTCAAATGTATACGGGATGGGATATCAATGGATTGGAGCATAATACTGGCGGGTCTGATGACAGCGGCTTTGCTTGTTCTTGGACTTAAATATGTCAAATTAAAGAAGGACGTACTGACTTTTGAAGGAAAGCTGGAACGAAATATGGATGCGCTTCTGTCGGGGAGAGGACCGGATACGACAGAAGAAGTGGAAGATACCTTGTTTGGAAAATGCAGTGTCAGAATGAACCAGATTGGACGGATCTGGAAGCAGAAAGAGGAAGAAAACCGGGCAAGCAGGGAAGAACTGAAAAGCCTGATTTCCGATATTTCCCATCAGACGCGAACCCCGCTTTCTAATATGAAGGCATACCTTTCGCTTCTGCGGGAAGAGACGCAGCCGGACCGTCAGGAAGAATTCCTGAACAGCCTGGACAAGCAGGCGGATAAGCTGGAATTTCTTCTCCAAAGCATGGTGAAAATGTCCCGGCTGGAGACGGGGCTGATTCAGGTGCAGATGAAAACTTCTGATTTGTGCACTACAATCCGGAAGGCGATTGAAGAGATTGTGCCGGCGGCTGCGGGAAAACAGATCGCGCTTTATGTAGAGTGCCCGGACAGACTGTGGCTTCTTCATGATAGTAAATGGACGGAAGAAGCGATATTTAATGTCCTGGATAATGCTGTGAAATATACGCAGCGAGGCGGGGAGATTCATATCAGTGTGACCAGACAGGAGATTTTTACAAAAATCAGTATTCAGGATAATGGAAAAGGCATTGCACTGGAACGACAGGCGGAGATTTTTAAACGCTTTTACCGGGAACCGGAGGTGCACGAAGAGCCTGGAATCGGAATCGGCCTCTATCTCACAAGAAAGATTCTGGAACTTCAGAACGGATACATCGAAGTCCGATCCCAAGAAGGCGAGGGATCTGTTTTCTGCCTCTATCTTCCGGAAAGTCCGGAGCAGAATGTGGAAAATCACAAAACCGAGAATATTGCGTAATGAGACAGGTTTGTGATTTTTGACAGATATCCTTTAAGTGTAGATAAAAATGACAGCAGAAAGTGAGGAGGGTATCTATGAGTCAATGGATGGTAGAAGCAAAAGGTTTGAAAAAGTATTACAGGCTGGGGGAACACATTGTTAAGGCGCTGGACGGCGTGGATTTTACAGTAAAAGAGCAGGAATTTGTGGCGATTGTCGGGAAATCGGGCAGTGGGAAAAGCACACTTCTTCACATGCTGGGCGGATTGGACACTCCCACGGAAGGAAGCGTCTGCATAGACGGGAGAAATCTGGCCGGAATGAATAAAGAGCAGCTGACGGTATTCCGCCGCAGAAAGGTTGGATTTGTTTTCCAGAATTATAATCTGGTGCAGGATTTGAATGTATACGAAAATATCGTACTGCCAATTGAACTGGACGGGCGCCCGGTGGACAAAAGATTTATGGAAGAGATGTTGGATCTTCTCAAGCTTCAGGAAAAGAAAGAAGCACTTCCGAGCAATCTGTCCGGCGGCCAGCAGCAAAGAGTCGCCATTGCGCGGGCGCTTGCATCAAAACCACGGATTCTTCTTGCCGATGAACCGACCGGAAATCTGGACAGCGCATCCGGCCATGACGTGCTGGGGCTTCTGAAAGTGGCTGCAAAACAGTTCCGGCAGACGGTGATCCTGATTACCCACGATATGGACATTGCCCAGATGGCGGACCGGATTGTCCATATCGAAGATGGAAAAATCGTGAAAGAAAGGGGCCTTCACGATGAAAAATAATAATGGGCAGATCATTTCCAGACTGGCAAAAAGTGCGCTCGTAAAAAACAAAAGAAAAACGCTTACAATGTTTTTCGCTGTTTTATTGTCCGCCTTTCTTCTTTTCAGCGTGCTGACAGTCGGAGTGACTTATTTTAAAATGCAGAGGATCCAGAATATCCGAATGAACGGAGCTGAGTTTGATGCGATTATGTATGGAGTGACGGAAGAGCAGCAAGAATTCTGCGACGAAAACAAAGATATTCTACGGACCGGAATCTGCGCGGTGTCGGGATATGTAGAGGCGACAGACAAGGACAATACCCCAAACGTCGGACTGATGTGGGCGGATCCGACGTTCTGGGACACCATGATGGAACCGGCCCGGACGTCTGTAGAGGGAGAGTATCCGAAACAGGAAAATGAAATCATGGTGACGGAGAAGGCACTGGAAGAATGTGGCTATGGCAATCTCGATATCGGTGATACATTTCGAATGACGGTCGGAACGCCAAAAGGATCGTTTGAAAAAGAGTTCCGGATTTCCGGAAAATGGAGCGGCTACGGTGAGAAAAAGATATTTTATGTCTCCCAAAGTTTTTATGAAGCGTCCGGCTACCAGGTTTCGGATGTTGCCTCCGGCCGGTTTTATATGGATATCCGGCAGAAGCTGATGACGGAAAAAGAGCAGAATGCTCTGATTGAGGATATGAATCTTGGAAAGCAGCAGAGAATGTTCTTTTCAGAGGATATGAGCTTTTCGATCTCCATTGTGACGGGTATGATCGGGCTGGCCGCCATGATCTGTCTGTGTGCCTATCTTCTGATTTATAATATCATGTATCTGTCAGTGGCAGGAAATACAAGGTATTACGGACTTCTTCAGACGATTGGAATGACGGAACGGCAGATTTACAGCATGATTTACCGGCAGATGGCGGTAATCGGAGGGGGCGGCGCTGCATGCGGAATCCTTCTCGCGTGTGCAGTATCCTTTTTCCTGATCCCCTTTGTGGTAGAGTCACTTGGAATCCGGACCGGGCAGGCAGGGCAGGTGCAGATTTCCTTTCATCCGCTGATCTTTGCGCTTACCATTCTGATTGTAGGAATAACGGTAATGGCGGCGGGAAGGAAACCGGCAAAGATCGCGGCAGGATGTTCGGCGCTGGAAGCGATTGGCTACCGGCCGCAGAAGAACAGAAGCTATTCCGGCAAGACCGGAAGAGGAAAGGTGCTGTGGAGACTGGCAAAGAAACAAATCACGAAAGAGAAAAAGAAGACAGGGGTTGTGATGGTTTCTCTTGCCTCCGGGCTTTCGATATTTCTGTGTCTGGCAACTCTTTTTTCCAGTCAGGGAGCAAGAGAATATACATCCAACTCCATGGATCTGGATCTGGTTGTACAAAATGACACGATTCGGAAAGAAACACAGGAGGAAAGGAAAGCGGTTCTGGATGATTCCGCTTTGGAGAACATGAAGCAGACACAAGGTGTAAAAAATGTACATCCGGTCTTTTTTGCGGAGATCATTGTGCCATGGGAACCGGAGTTTTCCGACATGTGGATGAAAGAATTTTATGAAATGTGGATGACGATTCCTTATGAGGATGAGAAGAAAGAATATCAGGAACATCCTGAAAATTTTGGCACTTCCATGATCGGGATCGATCAGGCAGCATTTGAAAATCTGAATCAGGCGTTGGCAGAGCCGGTGGATGAAGAAGCATTTATGCGGGGCGATACCTGCATTCTGTATCGGGACGGTCTGGATTTTACAAGTTCGGATGTCGAGGGAAAAGAGGTGACCTGCGCAGAGTATTCCAATCCGGAACATACGAAGACATTTTCCATTGCAGGCCTGACGGATGACAATTACTATACGGCGCTGGTTGGATATCCGCCGACCATCATTGTCTCAGAACAGGCGCTCAAAGAATTTGCGGCAGAACCAATGCTTTTTAAGATGGGGATCTATTATGAGGAAACATATGATCAGGAGACAGAAGACAGGATTCTTGGTGAACTGGAAGAGCTTTCCGGATACAGAGATTTATCGATGGAATCCAAAATTGATCTGATGGAAACGATCCGGGAGGCACAGGGAAATATGATGCTGGTAGGAACCGGGCTTGTGTTTATTCTGGCACTGATCGGTATTATGAATTATATCAATACCTCGATCAGCAGTGTGCAGAACAGGCTGGTGGAACTGTCAGTGATGGAAAGCATCGGAATGACTGACCGGCAGATGAAATGGATGCTGCTTCTGGAAGGATTGCTTTACGCAGCAGGATCCCTTCTGATTACCATGACTGCCGGACTTGCAGTAACCTATGGAATCTTCCAGTCCATGAATTACCGCGGCGCTCCATTCGCCGTACCGGTTTTACCGCTCGTATGCGGAATTGCAGTCGTATTTCTGATCTGTATGACAGCACCTTTTATTGCATGGAAGAAAATGATGAAACAACATTCCCTGATAGAACGAATCCGGGGATTTGAATAACGAGACGAGTTAAGCAGGCAGACAAACTGGATATTGACGATACAGGAAAAAGGGATTAACATTAACTTATCATTTAATGTTTTGTATAAAACTAAAGGAAATTGAGGTGAAAAGCATGAGGAAGGAAGCCGGCAGGGAAGAATGGAAAAAACTATATGATGTGGCGACCAGAATCAGGGAATTGAAGCCGTGGGAGGACTTTTGGGATCTGGATCTGATTTGCCTGAGAGAAGGAGAAAAGGAGGATGCAGCCTTTGTCAGCATTCTTGGAAAAGGCGGAGAATATTATGGGATTGTTGTATATGAGGGGTACAGGGATCTCAATACGTTTATGATGATGCTGAATCAGGAAGCACTCAATTTGTCAACGGAGTTTGTAATGGGAAATCAGAGCAGTCTGGCCTGCTATTGGGGAAACAGAGAAGAGCTGACGGAAAAAGAGAGAGAAATCATCAAAGATACAGGATATAAATATCGTGGGAAAAATCAGTGGCTCTATTTCCGTTCCTATAAAGAAGGCTATTATCCATATCAGCTGAATCAGGACGAAGTGCATCGGATGTGCTATTATCTGGAGCTTCTGGAAGAGGCGGTTCTTACATACCGCAGCGAGGAGGTAAATGTAAACTTCCGGGGTGGAGAAATGTATGTGTATTCCATAGATCCGGATACGGATAATCATTACTGGGGTGCGGAAGAGCTTCCGTTTGTCTCCTTTAATTACCGGAGTCTGAAACTGAATGATGCAGAAATCATAGAGACGTTAAAAAATGTACCAAATAATCGTTACGTTCTTGAAATGGATGTGGCATATCAGGCCGCAAAAATCAATGACAAAAGCTACGACCGTCCGGGAAGTATGAGAATGGTTGTGATAGCGGAGGCCAGGACAGAGCTGATTATGAAAGCGCAGATTCTCGGGCCGGAGGAGGATCAGCTGGAATCACTGGCAAACAGCCTGATCGAGTTTATCGGACAGTTTGGCGCACCGAGAGAGATCCGTGTCAGCAATATCATTGTAGAGGCGGCGCTCGAAGAGCTTTGTGAGATTACTGATATCAAGTTGAGACGGGTGAAGCGGCTTCCGGTCATTGAAGACTTTATGAATGGTATGGGAGAACGGATGCGATAAGGATGAATGAGACAGGGTTTTATGCCCTGTCTTTTCTGAATCTCTGAGATTGTGAAAGGACAATCCGAAAAAGACAAAATATTCTGAAAATAAATATTGCAAAAGGAAATAATAAATTAATGAAGAAAATATAGATAAATATATTGACAAAACGAAATTATGGTGCTATTATATAACCATAAAATAACAGACCAGAATTGTAAGACGGACGCGAGCCGTAAACATTCAGTTGTTATTTCCTTTCAACACAGGTGTTGGACGTTCCGAGAAAAATACAGGCGCTGAGTATCGGGACATCAAGTTTATGAAAGAGAGGTACAGACCACCAAAAACGTAAACTTATTTACCAAAATGAAATCCGGAAGAAAGAGGTAAACGAATGATTGAAGAATCAAAGTAAAGACGGGTGCTGATATTTAAAGTATTGGTATCCGTCTTTACACGTGGTATCAGAGGAGTGGAAGCGTCAAACCGCTTCTTTTTTTGTTGGAAATTTGTGCCTGTCCGGTGGGGGTGAATGGATGACAGAGAAGGTATGAAAATTTACTCAGGCATGGTGGAATCTCTTGAAGTGTTAAAAGTGATAAAGTATAATAATTGCATGGATCCGTTTTAAAAACGGAAGAAAGGATGCAGAAATGAGAAATTACTGGGATTGGGAAAGATTCGGAGAAGACATCAGGAGAACTGTTCAGGATGCCGTAGATTCGATGGATTTCAGAAGTCTGAATCAGACGATTACCGATACGATTAACAGTGCGGCGGGAAGCTTCAGGAAAAATTCAGGGAGCGCCAGACAGAGTGCAGGCGGAGAGCAAAGCACAAAAAAAGACTGGGCAAAAGTAGACTTAAGCAAGCTGAAGCGGCCGGTACTGTACGCCGGAACCGGAGGTAAGAAAGCAGCCGGCATGGCACTTTCCATTACAGGACTTGGAATTGGAGCAGTGTTTTTGCTTGGGTTCATTTTCACCGGTCTGACTATGCTTTTGCTGGAGCAAAATGCAGGCCTTACGTTTGGGTTTGTTACGCTTCTGATATTTACAGTGATTTTTGGAGGAATCGGGGCGGCCGGGCTGAAGAAGCTTGGGCGTGTAAGGCGTTTTCAGAGTTATCTCTCTGAACTGCAGGGAAAAGAATACTGTAATGTAAGCGAACTGGCCAGACGGACAAGGAAAAAGGAGAAAACCGTTTTAAAAGATCTGGAATGGATGATCGAAAAGCGCTGGTTTTTACAGGGACACCTGGATGATACAAATACATGCCTGATTACAAGCAACGATGCTTATGACGCGTATCGGGAGCTGATGCAAAAGCAGCAGGAAGCCCGAAAGAACGAAGAAGAAGAGAAAAAGAAAAAGGCATGGGAAGCGAAAACAAGGGAGGAGGAGCGTGCCAGAAAGAGGCAGCAGATGGATCCTCAGATCCGTACCGTAATCGAGACCGGGCAGAACTATATCCGGAAGCTGAAAGAGTGTAATGATGCGATACCGGGAGAAGTTGTATCCGAAAAGATTTCAAGGATGGAAGAGCTGACAAAGCGGATCTTTGAAAGAGTGGAGCAGGACCCGGATGCGGTGGATGACATTGAAAAGCTGATGGAATATTATCTCCCGACGGCGGTGAAACTGCTGGAAGCATATGAGGAGCTGGATCACCAGCCGGTACAGGGTGAAAATATTCTGAACTCTAAAAAAGAAATCGAAGATACACTTGATACGCTGAATATCGCATTTGAGAAGCTTCTGGATGACCTGTTTCAGGAAACAGCCTGGGATGTTTCATCAGATATTACTGTGCTGAAAATGATGCTGGCACAGGAAGGACTTACAGAAGACGATTTTAAAACAGGAGGGAAATCATGAGTCAGGATTTAAAAGATTTACAGACAGGTCCGGTATTGACCCTGGATCCGTTTCAGGATACGAAACAGGAGATCAAACCGGAGGAAAAAGAAGAGCCGGTTATGGATGAAAACGTATTGACAGACGAAGAGCGGAAAATGGCAGAGCAGTTTGCAAACCAGATCGATCTGACGAATTCGACCATGATTCTCCAGTATGGAGCCGGAACACAGAAAAAGATGGCCGATTTTTCGGAGACGGCGCTTGATAATGTGCGGACGAAAGATCTTGGCGAAGTGGGAGATCTTTTGAGCGGCGTTGTACAGGAACTGAAAAATTTTGATGAAGAGGAAGAAAAGGGATTTTTCGGCATTTTCAAAAAGCAGGCAAACAAACTGCAGAATCTGAAATCAAAATATGCAAGTGCAGAGACGAATGTCAATCAGATCTGCAAAGTACTGGAAGGGCATCAGGTTCAGCTTATGAAAGATATTGCCCTGCTGGACAAGATGTATGAATTAAATCTGACCTATTTTAAAGAATTGACCATGTATATCATGGCCGGAAAAAAGAAACTCAAAGACGTAAGGGAGAAAGATCTTGCAGAAATGAAACTGAAAGCGCAGAGAAGCGGTCTTGCTGAAGATGCGCAGTCGGCCAGAGATCTGGAATCCATGTGTCTGAGATTTGAGAAAAAGATTCACGATCTGGAGCTGACAAGGATGGTATCCATCCAGACTGCGCCGCAGATTCGTCTGGTACAGAATAATGATACAATTATGGCAGAAAAAATCCAGTCCACGATTGTCAATACCATTCCGCTCTGGAAGAGTCAGATGGTACTTGCCCTTGGTGTTGCACATTCCAGACAGGCAGCAGAAGCACAGCGTGAAGTGACAGATATGACGAATGAGCTGTTAAGGAAAAATGCAGAGACTCTGAAGATGGCAACGGTAGAAACCGCAAAGGAATCCGAAAGAGGCATTGTAGATATGGAAACGCTCAAAGCGACCAATGAATCACTCATTTCTACTCTGGATGAAGTAATGCAGATTCAGGAAGACGGGCGTAGAAAGCGTCAGGAGGCAGAAGTAGAACTGCGAAAGATGGAGCAGGAATTAAAGGACAAGCTCCTTCAGATCAGATAATAAGTAAAAAAAGGCGTCCGTACGAATAAAAGTGCGGGCGCTTTTTGTGTGAAAGCGAAAGACTGCTGACCGTATTACTCGGCTGTACAGACTTCGGTACGACTCTTTCTTTCGAAAATCATGCGGAAAATAAAGCGCACAAGCGGGCCGCAGAAGAAAATCTGCCAGAAAAAGGCCATCGGGAAATTGCAGACAAATGTCTGAAGCCATACCGGAATAAATTCAACACCGGGATGTTTAAAAATCACAGTGGCCCAGAAGCTCATGATCGGGCACATGAAAGCGACGGTGACGCTCGCTCTGGCAAGCGTGACGAAAATCGGTTTATCTTCGCCCGGGGTTACAAGACGGAACGCAATCTTTGGCGCAATCCGGTCGATAAAGAAGAAGCCCGTCACAAAGCAGATCGGGTAAATAATGACCATCTCACGAAAGGCATAGAGAATACCGGCATTTGTCAGTCCGCGCGTACGCAGGCCGGTATTATAGAGTTCCATTGCTGCAACCATGAAAAAGGTCATCAGCAGTCCATAGATTACTTCTTGAAATTTTGTTTTTGGCATAATCAGTCCTCCTTAATTCATTTCAATGAAAAAGGCGTTAATCCACTGAATGCACAATAGACTACGCCTGGAAGACTTATTTCTATTTTGGCTGATTAAAGCCCTTTCCTTGTTTAGGTAACTATAAGATTTATTTGTACGTCGATCCGTACGCTGATGATTATAGCAAATTTATATTTAAAATTCAAACAGAAATTTTTCTCATAAAAACAGTAGAAAACATGTGATGAAATAAAAAAGAAAAAAAGATAAAAAAGTTGTTGACATTTATAAGCCTGGATGATAATATATAACACGTTCCGCTGATAACTGTCAGCACAAAACATCTCAGAGTGACAATCCTGAGGACGGCTTTTCCGCATTG
>NZ_JACJKH010000021.1 GCF_016900655.1 Drancourtella massiliensis | reverse complement strand
CAATGCGGAAAAGCCGTCCTCAGGATTGTCACTCTGAGATGTTTTGTGCTGACAGTTATCAGCGGAACGTGTTATATATTATCATCCAGGCTTATAAATGTCAACAACTTTTTTTGACTTTTTCTATCTTTTTTCGCTCTTTGGTTTTTTCTGCTTTTTTTACCTGTTTCGCCGCGCTTTTCAGCGCGGCTGTGATCTCAGGCTTCCAAAATATTTCCCGGTTCCTGCTGCCAGAAGAAGAGACGTGATTCCGGCAAACAATATAACAAATGCTTCTTTATCCCGACATGCATCAAACAAGATTCCATACAGTGCATTACCTAAAGGCTGTGAACATGTCGACACCGTCAGTGTCATTGCAATTACTTTTCCTATCAGATTCCGAGGTGTCGCAATTTGAATGTACGATATCATCTGTACTGTAAAAATCGTGGAAAACAGCATGACTATAAAACAACATACTGCCATTACTCCATAAACTGTCAGCGCAGAAACAGGAAGAAGCATCGAAATCCCCATTGGAAACAAACACAACGCGCAGATCAGTATTGCTTTTCCTGCATCTTCTATCTGTAGCTTTTCTGAAAAGATTCCCGCACATATGCCACCGGCAAGCCCTCCTGCTCCAAGTGCTCCTTCTGCAAATCCACAAAGTCTGTTTGCCAGATTGGTCTGAATCTCCAATACTTCTGTAATGATGTATGGCATTCCTACTATAATCATTGCTGACAAAAACAGGTTGATTCCGCAGATTACCAGCACAACTTTTCCGATCTCCGGGCGCTCTCTTCTTATAAATTGAAAACTTTGCTCAAAATCTGCACGGACGATTTTCCAGATTCCCTCTTTTTTCTCCGGCTTCTTATATGGAATATGAATAAAGATTTCCATTACTGCCGATGCAAAAAAGCAGGCTGAACAGACAATCAGAACAGTACGCAGTCCATAAGTACTGTAAAGGACTCCTCCAAGTACAGGTCCGGTCAGAGAAGACAATGAATTCACCGTATTAATCACCGAATTTGCTTTCATGACATGCTGCTGTGTTACCAATACGGGAATTGCGGACTGAACAGATGGCTGATACGCTCCCGCAATTCCGTACAGCAGCATCAGAGCACCTGCCAAAAGGAGAATCTGACCGTCCTGCTCCAAAAAAATCGAAACGAAAATAGTTAATGCAGCTGTAAAAAAATCAAGAACAACCATAATCGTCCTTTTGTTTACACGGTCTGCCACAATTCCTCCAATCGGCGACATAACTATTGATGGCAGGAATGCGCAGGCCGTCACCGTACCATAAAGCACAGAAGAGCCGGTCTGGTTCAGTAGATAAAGCGGGATCGCAAAGCGCAGTGCTGCATTTCCAAACAGGGAAATGATCTGCCCGATTACAACAAGGATAAAGTCTCTCGAAAATCGTGCTTTTTTCATCATGATTATACCTTCATTTTTTCTATTTTATTTGTTGTTCTGTTGCAGGTAAACATGGCTCCCGCCACAAATACCACGCTCATTCCTGCTACAGGTACCTCCATCCAGAATCTGTCTGAAATCATCTGAAGCTGAATCCCTGTTACCCATGACACTGCATACAACACTCCAAGCGGTACTCCAATTCCTGTAATTGCGACTGGCAAAGTCAACGCACCTACCAACAGACATTTGACCTGATAGATCTTTTTTCTTGGAACAGGGTAAGAAAAAAGAAGGGATGCTTTCTCTTTTCCATAATCCCTGATGATCACATTTCCTGTTGCCGTTGTCGCAAAGATAGTGCAGCACGCAAAGTTTAGCGCACTCACTAGTGCCGCCTGTCCTTCCCAAATAAGAAAAATCGTATCTTCCTCTCCTTCCGTCTGCGAGACCGCCAAAAACAAAAGTGTCATTCCCGTTAAAAGGTTCATCCAGTACAAACAGATCAGGATGATGAATCATAGCACGCGCCAGTCCAAGCCTCTGTTTCATACCAAGCGAATATGTAGATACCGGCTTATTCCTGACTGAAAACAATCCGGTCTGATGCAGGATCTCTGAAATATTTCCAGATGTCTGCATATACGCAAGATGCATTTTTAAATTTTCCACCGCATTCAGATGTTCATAAAATACGGGCCTTTCTATCATACTGCCGATCCGGGTCAGATATCTTCTGTCTGTCTGCGGCTTTTCGCCACATAGAAGAACACTTCCTTCCTCTGCCCTCTGAAGTCCCAGCAGAATTTTCATCAATGTTGTCTTACCGGCTCCATTGATTCCTACAAGTCCATAACTTTCCCCTGCCCGGATCTCCATACTGCACTGCAAAAGTACACACTTGTCCTCATACCATTTCCCGATTCCTTTTGCTTCTGCTATGACCATATTCTTTCCTCCTTTTAATACCGGGCGTCGGTATGTAAAATTTTATAAAAGAACTGCCCGTTTTTCAGGGCAGAATCCCTTTACTATTTCTTTTTGTTGTAAATCACTGCCAGTTCCTGCAGTCTCTGCACCATTTCTTCATCCACAATGTCCAGTCCGAATCCCTGCATCATCTGTCTGAATACCATAAATTTTGCATAGGACTCTTCCGGACTACTGTCAAACACCATCGGATTCATCCAGATATTAGCCGCCAGTATAATCAGCTCAGCAAGCTGTTCCGGAAACTCTGTCTGGATCGATCCATCTTCAATTCCCTCTTTGATAATCGGAAGAATATAGTACGGTGCCACTACTTCGACCGTCTCCCGGAGAAGACTGTCAAGCAGCCGGGGATTATTCTGAAAATCCGGAGCCACCGTAAAAATATCTTTCTGTACCGGACGGTTGATTGAAGCCTTGAAAATCTCCTGCAGCTTCTCCTTCCCGTTCATGGCGGATGCATCCCGTATCTTTGCAAGTCCTTGGTTTGATTCCATTGTCATACGGTCTGTTACTGCGATCAGGATGTCTTCTTTTGATTTGAAATGATGATAAATTGCCCCCTTACTCAAGCCCCCCAGGTTGTTGATGATGTCCTGGATAGATGTATGCTCATAACCTTTTTCCAGAAACAGGCGGCTTGCTACATCCAGGATCTTTTCCACAGTCTCTTCCGGATGCTTGTTTCGTGCCATTTCAATCCTCTCCTCTATACATACTTTTAGTATGTATAGAATTTATCATACTGTCGGTATGTTTGTCAACCCTTTTATAGATATTGAATTGCTTCGCCGACATTTTTTACCCCGATCAACCTCATCCCTTCAACCTTGCCAACGCTGTCCATGGAAACAGCCGGCAGCATACAGGTCTGAAATCCAAGTTTTTTCGCTTCCAGAACTCTTTGCTTTGGCATGCTGACCGCACGGACTTCCCCGCTTAATCCGACTTCTCCAAACACAATCATATGCGGATCTGTGACTTTATTCTGATAACTGGATACAAGCGCCAGAACAATACCAAGATCAATGGCAGGTTCATTCATCCGGATTCCACCTGCAATATTCACATAAGCATCGCAGTCTCCCAGAGCCATGCCAAGCCGTTTTTCCAGTACTGCCATCAGCAGATTTACACGATTATAATCTGTGCCCGCTGCCGTTCTTCTCGGCATACCAAAGTTTGTCCGGCAGACCAGCGCCTGAATTTCCAGAAGAATCGGCCTTGTTCCTTCCATGGAGCATGCTACAATGGAACCTGACGCCTGTTCCGGCCTGCCGTTCAGCATAAATTCAGACGGATTTTTGACTTCGTGAAGCCCGTCCTCTCTCATTTCAAAGACGCCGATCTCATTGGTGGAACCAAATCTGTTTTTGACTCCCCGCAGAATCCTGTAGGACGCATGTCTGTCTCCTTCAAAATACAGAACCGTATCCACCATATGTTCCAGCACTCTCGGACCGGCCACTGTTCCTTCCTTTGTCACATGGCCGACAATAAAGATCGTAATTCCCATACCTTTTGCCAGATGCATCAATGTGTTGGTTGCCTCCCGTACCTGCGAAACACTTCCCGGCGCAGAACCAATCTCCTCGCTGTACATCGTCTGGATAGAATCGATCACTGCCACATCCGGTTTTTTCCTCTGAATCACTTCCTCGATTGTTTCCAGATTTGTTTCACACAAAAGGGTAATCCGGTCACTAAAGTCCCCCATCCGGTCTGCCCGAAGTTTGATCTGCCTTGCAGATTCTTCTCCGGAAATATAAATGATATCTTCTTTCTTATCTCCCAGAATCCGGCACATCTGCAAAAGCAGCGTGGACTTTCCGATTCCCGGATCCCCGCCCACCAAAACGAGAGAGCCTTTGACAATCCCTCCACCAAGTACACGGTCCAGTTCTTCCATCTCTGTCCGGATTCTGTCCTCCCCTTTTGTTTCTATCTGTGAGAGGGAAACCGGCTCTGCTTTTTCCCGGTCTCTGGTCATACTGCCCTTTTCCGGGATTTTCTTTTCTTCTACAAATGTATTCCATTCCTTGCATGCGGGACACTGCCCAAGCCATTTTGCCTCCTCGTGCCCGCAATTCTGACAGAAAAATACCGTCTTTTTTGTCTTTGCCATTCTGATTTTCCTCTTTCCTGACTGAATTTCTCTCTGATAATACCTGAAGTAAGTCCAATATACTTTCCTGATAGAATAAAAAAATGCTGCAAAGCCATCTTCCGGTCTTTGCAGCATTTTGCCTGTCCAGTTATGCTTTTATGATTCTCACACAAACAGTCTGATCCGGCTGCAGCTCTGCACTGACACTTAATTTTCCACTCAGGTTTGTCTTCATCTTCCCTGCGTTCACATCATCCAGATATACAGTGTATTCGCTGTCCGCCTCCAGTTCCAGTGTAAACTGAGCATCCTCTTTACCGCTCACCTGAAAAGATACTCCGCTTTCCTCCGCGCGGAATCCTTCTACTGCAGTTCCTGGGACCGATTCGTAAACGAACATGCCATTTTTCTCAAGCTTTGTGATCTCTGAAAAGGTCTTCACCTTATAGATATCTCCCTCAAACTCGAATCCTTCTTTCTTCGTCTTGGAAGGTAAGGTATAATCGCCGAAGCTGATCGTTCCATCCTCATTCGCCCTCAGTAACTCTTTGACTGCTGTCATGTCTTTTTCCTCCTGGTCGTATCTTATATTTACCGTAGTCTCATTATATAATAAACGGCTCTTTTTTTCTAGTTCTTTGTCTCTTTCACTGTAAATTTTATCTCTTTTTTAGAAACTCCTGCTTCTACCAGATCGCCCCGCTTGATCTCTCCATTCAGTATCGCTTCTGTCAGCGGATCTTCCAGTTGTGTCTGCAGAGCACGTTTCAACGGTCTTGCTCCGTATTTCCGGTCATTTCCGGCTTCGGCAATCTTCTTTTTCACAGAGCTTCGGATTTTCAGTGTAATATCCAGCTGTTCCTTTGCCCTTCTGACAAGATCCTGGCATAACAGTCCTACAATCTTTTCCAGTTCTTTTTCTGTCAGGGCATGGAACACAATGATCTCATCGATCCGGTTTAAAAACTCCGGCCGGAAGATCCGTTTCACTTCATCCATTACATTGCTCTGCATCTTTTTATAGTCTTCTTTTTCGTCCTGCACGGCATTGAATCCGAGACGTTTTGCATCCACGATGGACTGTGCGCCCGCATTGGAGGTCATAATGATCACCGTGTTTCTGAAGTCTACTTTTCTTCCCTGAGAATCTGTGATATGTCCGTCATCCAGCACCTGAAGCAGGATATTGAATACATCCGGATGCGCTTTCTCGATCTCATCAAAGAGTACCACAGAATATGGATGCCGTCTGACTTTTTCGCTGAGCTGTCCGCCGTCCTCATGTCCTACATATCCTGGAGGGGAGCCGATCAGCTTGGATACGCTGTGTTTTTCCATGTATTCGGACATGTCGATCCGGATCATGGACTCTTCGTCCCCGAACAGTGCCTCAGCCAGTGCCTTGGAAAGCTCGGTCTTTCCGACTCCTGTCGGTCCAAGGAAGAGGAATGAGCCTACCGGTCTGGTCGGATCTTTGAGGCCGACCCGGCCTCTTTTTACTGCTCTTGCTACCGCACTCACCGCATCCTCCTGTCCGATCACTCGTTTGTGCAATGTCTTCTCCAGTTTTCTGAGACGCTCTGTCTCTGACTGGGCAAGCTTCTGCACCGGAATCTTTGTCCATTCTGCCACAACTTCCGCGATATCCCCTTCTGTCAGGACAATCCGGGAATTCTTCTGTTTCCGGTTCAGTCTTCCTTTGGCCTGACGAAGTTTCTCACTGGTTGCCTTTTTCTCCTTCACAAGAAGTGATGCCTCTTCCATACGCCCTTCTTTGATGGATGCTTCCAGATCCTGATCCAGATTCCTTACCAGCTGTTCCATCTGCTCAATGTTCTCCGGTACTTTGAAGCCGCGAAGCGCTGCTTTGGAGCAGGCTTCATCCAGAACGTCAATCGCCTTATCCGGCAGGAATCGGTCGCTGATATAACGGTCAGAGAGTACCACTGCCTCCTCAAGCGCCTCCTGGCTGATTGCAATCTTATGATGCGCTTCATATTTCTCACGGATTCCCTCCAGAATCCGAACAGTCTCTTCTTTGGACGGTTCTTCTACCATGACCGGCTGGAATCGTCTCTCAAGCGCGGCATCTTTTTCAATGTATTTCCGGTATTCCGTGATCGTTGTTGCCCCGATCAGCTGGATCTCCCCTCTTGCCAGAGACGGTTTTAAAATATTGGACGCATCCATGGCGCCTTCCGCGCCGCCTGCGCCGACTACCGTATGAATCTCATCCAGGAACAGGATAATGTTTCCGTCCGCCTTCACTTCATTGACCAGTCGTTTCATCCGCTCTTCAAACTCACCCCGGTATTTGGAGCCGGCAATCAGAGCCGCCAGATCCAGTGACAGTACTCTTTTTTCTCTCATTTTTTCCGGGACCGCCTCTTTGGCGATCCGCTGTGCAATGCCTTCGATAATTGCCGTCTTTCCTACACCCGGCTCACCGACCATGCACGGATTGTTCTTTGTTCTGCGGCTTAAGATCTGCATCAGTCTCTGCATCTCTTCCTCACGGCCGACCACCGGATCCAGCCTTCCATCTTCCGCAAGGGCTGTCAGGTCGGTGCAGTACTGTTCCAGAACTGCGCCTTTTGCAGCGCCTTCATTTTTTTCGGCAAATGCTTTTGGATTTTCTCCGATAGCAGTGAGGCAGTCCTGCATCACCTTCTGAAGATTTAAATTCAAAGTGATGAGAATCCTTGCCGCCACGCAGTCAGTATCCTGAATAATTGCCAGAAGCATATGCTCCGTTCCAATTTCTTCCATACGGAAACGCTCCGCGATCTTCCGGCTTTCCTCCAGTATGAATTTCAGTCTCGGGCTTTCTTCCGGTGTCCCCGAAAAGGTCTCTTCCCCTACCGTGGACACCAGTTCTCCCACGACTTTCACCACTTCATCCTCTTTCAGGCCGTTCATATCCAGTACCTGCCCTGCCACTCCGGAATAGACAGATTTCAGCCCCAGAAGCAGATGCTCTGTCCCGATGTACGGATGCTTGAAATCCTTCGCGTAGTTTCCGGCCGCATCCAGTGCTTCCTGTGCCTGCCTTGTATATCTGTTCTCCATGCCTATCCTCCTGATCTGATTTACTCTGTCTCGTATTCGTGGAAAATCTCGTCCACCAGCTCGTGTACTTCTTCCCGCGTAATATTTTTACAGTATCCTCTTGCAAGGACCATACGGAGCTGCCTCTTCATATCTTCCAGCGCGTGAAGTTTATCCTCACTGACCGCAATCACAGCTCCCCTCCTTCTGTCAAGCTGTATGAATCCCTCCTGCTTCAGTACGGTATAAGCCTTATTGACCGTGTGCATGTTCACGCCGATCTGCTCGGAGAGTTTTCGCACCGATGGGAGCGTGTCTCCATCCTGAATCGCGGAAAGTGCGATCCCCATAATGATCTGGTTGCGCAGCTGCATGTAGATCGCTTCATCACTGTTAAAATCAATCTCTATCATGATTTCTTTCATAAACGCTCCACCCTTTTCTTTCGTTTGTTACACACATCATATAACAGATGGCATGATTTTGCAAGAAAAAGATACTTTATCCGGCTTTCCTATGCTTCAAACAGCGGCGTGGAGAAGTACCGTTCTGCCGTGTCAGGGAGGATCGTTACCACAGTTTTTCCTTTTCCAAGCTGTGCTGCCATTCTGCGGGCTGCTGCCACATTCGTTCCACTGGAGATCCCGCACATCAGTCCTTCTTTCGCCGCAAGTTCTCTGGCTGTCTGAAGGGCTTCCTCGTCTGTCACAATTGTAATATCATCATAAATCTCCTGATCGAGGATGCCCGGAATCAGCCCGTCCCCGATTCCCATCTGCACGTGGGTTCCCACTTCCTTTCCGGAAAGAATCGCCGCATGTTCCGGTTCGACTGCCCAGATGACGGTGTCCGGATTTGCCTCTTTCAGTGCCTTCCCGATTCCCGTGATGGTACCCCCGGTACCGATTCCGGAACAAAATCCGTCGATGGTGCAGTCTGCCTGTGAAAGAATCTCCCGTCCGGTCCATTCATAGTGCACCCGGACATTATTCTCATTTTCGAACTGTTGCGGCACGAAAACATTCGGGTTTTCTTCGGCCATCCGAAGGGCAGTGTTCAGGCATTCCTGAATGCAGTCGCCAATATTCCCCGCATCGTGGATCAGTCGGACTTCCGCTCCGTACTGACGGACCAGTTTTCTTCTCTCCTCACTGACAGAATCCGGCATGATGATGATTGTACGATATCCTTTTACTGCACCGATCAATGCAAGACCGATTCCCTGGTTTCCGCTTGTCGGCTCCACAATCACGGTATCTTTTGTAATTTTTCCTTCCTTTTCAGCCGCCTCGATCATTCCAAGTGCCGTCCGCGTCTTGATGGAAGCACCCACATTGACCGCCTCAAATTTCACAAGAATCTGCGCGTCATCCTTCCCTGTCATGTGCTGCAGACGGATCAGAGGGGTATTCCCTGCCGCCTCAAGTATATTTTCATAAATCATCTGACCTTACTCCTTTTCTTCTCGTTCTTCTTATTATATGCCCTTCTTTCTCCTTTTGCAATCAAGGCTGGAAAGAACAAAGAGTTCCGCGAGTGCGCATCCCGCGGAGCGTTTTTGTTTAACAGGGAACGAAGTTTCCTGTTAAATGAAAAAACGGATACAGAGCCTCTTTCTGTACCCGTTCTTCCGGTTTTCCCGCACCTTTATGCCTCGTCAATGGCCTTTCCGATATCATGGCGCATATATTTGTTGGCAAAGGAAATCCACTCCGTTGCCTCGTAAGCGTTCTTTCTTGCTTCTTTTAAGTCTGCTCCCTTTGCGGTAATGCCAAGAACACGGCCGCCGTTTGTTACGATCTCGCCTTTCTCATTTTTCTTCGTTCCCGCATGGAAACAGTAATATCCTTCTTTGTCTTTGAAGTTTTCAAACCCGGTAATCGGGATGCCTTTCTCGTAGGCAACCGGATAGCCGTCAGACGCCAGCACAACGCAGACTGCCGCATTGTCTTCGAATTCCAGATTGACCTGATCCAGCGTTCCGTCAATGCATGCTTCCATGACATCTACAATGTCTGTCTTCATTCTCGGAAGCACGACCTGCGCCTCCGGATCTCCAAATCTGGTATTATATTCCAGTACCTTCGGTCCGTCTTCTGTAAGCATCAGTCCAAAGAAGATAATTCCCTTGAACTCTCTTCCCTCCGCACGCATAGCGTCCACGGTCGGCTGGAAAATGTGCTGCTCACAGTATGCCGCAATCTCTTCTGTATAGAACGGGCTCGGTGAAAATGTACCCATTCCTCCGGTATTTAATCCTTCATCTCCGTCTTTGGCACGCTTGTGGTCCTGTGCGGAAGTCATCGTTTTTACGGTTTTGCCGTCCACAAAAGAGAGAACCGATACTTCTCTTCCTGTCATGAACTCTTCCACTACCATTGTATTTCCGGATGCTCCGAATTTCTTATCCAGCATGATCTCTTTGACGCCTTCTTTTGCTTCCTCAAAACTGTTGCAGATCAGAACGCCCTTTCCAAGCGCAAGTCCGTCTGCCTTTAAGACAATCGGATATTTGGCTGTCTCCAGATAGGAAACCGCTTCCTCTGCATTGTCGAAATTTTCGTAAGCAGCCGTCGGAATATTGTATTTCTTCATCAGATCTTTGGAAAACGCCTTGCTTCCCTCGAGGATCGCCGCATTTTTCCGTGGTCCGAAGGTACGGATTCCGGCTTCCTCCAGGACATCCGTCAGTCCTCCTACCAGCGGATCATCCATTCCGATCACAGCAAGATCGATCTTCTTTTCCTTTGCAAAGTCCCGGATCTTCTCAAACTCCATCGGTCCGATCGGCGCACACTCTGCAACCTCCTCGATCCCTGCATTTCCCGGAAGGCAGTAAATCTTCTCCACCTTGCTGCTCTTTGCGACACTCATGGCGATAGCGTGTTCTCTCCCGCCTCCGCCGACAATCATTACTTTCATCTGACATCCTCCTTACTGTATCAACCAGAAAAAGGGTATTGTCTTTCTTTCCTACAATACCCCTTTTTGTCTCTATTTCTGAATCACGACATGTCCGTCTTTTACAGACACTTTCCCGTTGGCGATCAGATTGACCGCTTCCGGCATGATCTGCCACTCTGCCTGCTCCATCACACGTCTCTGAAGCACTTCCGGCGTATCGTCCGGGAACACTTCCACTGCTTTCTGAAGAATAATCGGTCCGGTATCTGTCCCTTCATCTACAAAATGCACGGTCGCTCCTGTAATCTTCACTCCACGCGCCAGGGCAGCCTCATGTACTTTCAGCCCGTAATATCCCGTTCCGCAGAAAGACGGGATCAGAGACGGGTGGATATTGATAATCCGGTTTTCATATTTACGGATCAGCTCCGCCGGAATCACCACAAGGAATCCGGCAAGCACGATCAGATCCGGCTGGAACGCATCCACCGCCTCCATGAGGGCATGGTTAAACCGGGCACGGTCCTCAAAGTCTTTCGGGGAAACGCATTTTGCCGGAATCCCTGCCTGCTCGGCCCTCGTCAGGGCATATGCCTTTTTATTGTTGCTGATCACACCGGCCACTTCGGTGTTTGTGATCTTTCCATCCCGCACTGCATCCAGAACGGCCTGAAGATTCGTACCGCCGCCGGATACCAGGACTACCACTCTTAGCATAATGTGACTCCTTTTTCTCCTGCCTCAATGTTTCCGATCACGCAGGCTTTGTCTCCTGCTGCTTCGATTGCGGAAAGTGTTGCTTCCACATCGCTTTCATCCACGGCAATCACCATTCCGATTCCCATGTTGAAGGTATTGTACATCATATGTTCCTCGATATCCCCTTCTTTCGCAAGCATGCGGAAGATCGCCGGAACTTCATAGCTGTCTTTTCTGATTACTGCATGTGTGCCGTCTTTGAGCATACGCGGTACATTCTCATAGAATCCGCCTCCTGTGATGTGGCTGCATGCTTTTACAGTCACGCCTGCCTCGCGGATACTCTTGAGAGCCTTTACATAAATTCTTGTCGGTGCAAGAAGTGCCTCTCCGAGCGTACATCCCAGACACTCATGATACGTCTCCAGAGACTCTCTGCTCATGTCAAATACTTTTCTTACAAGAGAAAATCCGTTGCTGTGTACACCGGAGGAAGCGATGCCGATCAGGACATCTCCTTCTTTTAATGTCTCTCCTGTAATCATATCCTTCTTGTCGCAGACACCTACGGCAAATCCGGCCAGATCGTATTCATCCTCTGCCATCAGTCCAGGATGCTCTGCTGTCTCACCGCCGATCAGAGCCGCGCCGGACTGTACGCATCCTTCCGCAACTCCGCTTACGATCGTAGCGATCTTTTCCGGTTCATTTTTCCCGCAGGCAATATAGTCAAGGAAAAACAGCGGCTCACCGCCTGCACAGGCAATGTCATTGACACACATTGCCACTGCATCGATTCCGATGGTGTCATGCTTGTCCAGTACCATGGCAAGCTTTACCTTTGTTCCGCATCCGTCTGTACCGGATAACAATACAGGCTCCTCCATGTTTTTGATTTTCTCCAGTGAAAAGGCACCGGAAAATCCTCCCAGTCCTCCGATCACTTCCGGGCGCATCGTCTTTTTGATGTGCTCTTTCATCAGTTCCACTGACTTGTAACCTGCTTCGATATCCACACCTGCATTCTTATAATCCATGATCGTTCCTCCATAAGATCGTGTTTTCTGAATTTATTTTGCGGCTTTCTGAGCCATGTATTCTTTATGTCCAAGCTTTGCAAGCTTCTCTGCCTTTGCCTCGACTTCTTCCTTCATTTCTTTTGAGTAGTCTTTCAATCTCTGAAGCAGCTCCGGATCAGAGGTTGCAAGAATTTTCGCTGCAAGGATGGCAGCATTCTTTCCGCCGTCGATTGCTACTGTTGCAACCGGGATTCCAGGCGGCATCTGTACGATGGAATAAAGTGCGTCCTGACCGTCCAGTACCTTTCCTGTCATTGGAATACCGATGACCGGCATCGGGAAGATTGCAGCGCACATGCCAGGAAGATGCGCAGCCATTCCGGCTCCTGCGATGATTACTTTGAAATCCTTCTCTTCCGCAGATTTCGCGTATTCGTAGAAAACATCCGGCTCACGGTGTGCGGAGATGATTGTCATCTCGTATTCTACTCCTAATTTTTCCAGCATATCAGCAGCCTGGCTCATTACTTTCATATCTGAGTCGCTGCCCATAACAATTCCCACTTTTGGCATAGTGTCCTTCCTTTCTTTTCTCAGGTCTATGATTTATAAGTTTTCTAAATAAATAGATTCCTATTTATAAGTTATTTTACTAATACAGGCGGGCTCTGTCAACCGATGCCCGCCTGTGTAGTGATTATATTTTCTTATAACTGGGAACCTGCCCTGCTTATGATTTAGCGGCAGTCCAAAGGTTCGTTCAAAATCTCTGTTCCCGGCAGGACAAAACGTCCGTCTTTCAGAAGCGGAATTTCACTTCCGTCTTTCCGGATCACCGTGATCGCTCCCAGTTCATCGTACGGGATGGTGATATCTGTATGGCAGTGCATGTAGGCCTGTTCCGGATTCTCTTTTCGCAGAATGGAGACTTCGTTATCTCTTGCCACAATCTCTTTTCCGTCCGGATTGTAGACCTTCGTATCCTCACTGTAGCTGTAGCACGTATCGCCTACCGCAAAATGCGGTCCGGTCTTTTCCGCAATGAGAATCGGATACTTGTCCTCGATTCCGAATCTGCGTCCTGCCACATAGGCAGTCGTATTGGTTCCGATGGCAAATTCCCCCAGCGGAAGGGTCTCATGGTTAAACAGAATGTTTTCCTTCACACAGTCCCTGCACGCTTTTTCATCCTCAAAATTTCCGCATCCATACCCGGAAATCATGCCGTCCTGGAAACGGATTTCCAGATCCCGGTACTGAAGACCGTTTAAATATACCCGGCTTACATGCAGCACTCCGCTCGTGCCTCTGAGCACCGGAGAGGTGAATACTTCTCCCACCGGAATATTGACATCCGCAACGCAGTTTTCAAAAATCGTTTCTTTCTGCGGATCCTGAAGGCGGTAAAGCTGTACCGTCAGATCAGTACGGTTTTTGCCTGATCCAAGAATGTGTACGGACTCCCCTTCATCCAGAGCATCAATCATGGTCTGCTGTACTTTGGAATACAGGTCTGAATCCAGCGTATTGATCCGGATCACTTCTCCAAAGATCTCCTCAAACTTCTCTCCGATCTCCGGCACCGGCCATGAGATGATCGTAAAGCTTCTCTCATCGCCCGGAATATAGGTATTTGTGATCTGGCCTGCCTTGCCGTCAAAGGAAAGCAGCATTTCTTCCTGCTTTTTCGTAAGAGTAAGCGCCTCTTCTTTCTTCTGCGGAGCAAACGGAATCTCACCGAAGACTTCCATCACTGCCGGGCCGGCAAATCCTGCTGCCAGCTCTTTATTCTGCTCGTATACAGTCTTCATCACTTCCAGCCTGCGCTCCACATAGTGCTTGTCCATAAACAGCGCCTGATCGTCCTTATGGTCGTAATCATACTGCTGATTTGGAATTCTTCCGAAATACCCGTTTCTGGAAACACCGCGTCTTGTCAGCACACTTGCCCCTGCACGGTAGATCGTTGGGCGCAGCCCCATAGCTTCAAAGTTTGCGACTGCCTGCTTTACGACCCGCTCAAATCCAAGCTTAAACCGGATGTTTACCGTTGTCTTCTTTGACAGATCTTTATTTCCAAGAACAAATCCTTTGCGGAATCCCTCTGTATAAACATCCGCCATCTTCTGAATCGTCTCCTCCGGAAGATCGGCAATATATTTTGCCGTCTCGATCTCATTGTCGGAAATATATTCGCCATAGCGGTACAGATACTTCAGATCGCTCAAATCACTCCTGCAGATAATATCCACCGCAAAGGTACGGTCCGGATCGATCTGATCCATAATCCGGTCTGCCGCAAATACTTCACAGTAATCATTCGCGTACCAGTAAAAAATATCTCTGACTGCCTGATACTCCGGTTCCTCTTCAAAGCAGTTATAAATCTCAATAAATAATTCGTTCAGAATGGAGAGATATTCCATCTGTCCTTCATATGCATACACAATGCCGGAACGCATCTCACTGTAAAGCGCACTTAAAAAACTGCCAAACGTCTCTCCCAGCATTTTCTGTGCATAAGCCGGATTTCCATAGCTTGTCTCATACTGTTCCGGGAGAATATCCTCATAAAGCTTCCGGTTCTCCTCCGCCAGCATCAAAATATCCGCGCTCTCCCAGTCTCTGTTTCGTACCAGTTCCTGTACCTCGTCCAGCATCAGAAGAAATTCTGCTGTCTTTCTGAAATAATCCCGGTACGGCTCTTTGACCGTCTCCTCTAACATGATAACGCCGAGACGCTCTTTGGAAAGCTCATATCGTTCTCTTACCATCACATCATCCATCTTACAAAAGCCCCCTGATAAAAATTCCCGCGAAACCAATCAGAATTGCCAGATTACATGCAACTCCGATCTTACAGGTAATATAATTTTTGTCTCGTTCTTTGAATCCCCGGAAACCGGTGATAACACCCATCCATGAGCCAAAAAAGATCACAAGCGCAAGCCCGCCGACGAACGCCGGAGCATTTCCTCCTGTGACAATGGAAATAATAATCATAACAATCAGCGCCACAAAAAAACCTCCCGCATAGATGCAGGATGTGATTCCTCTGGATGCATGAGGTGTTCTATTTTCATCTCTCTTTTGGATCCTTTTTTTTCGTCTTTCTCTTTCCCTCTCCCGTCTTTTTCTACCTCTTATTCTTCTTCTGCCTCTGTCGTTTTCTTTGTCGTTTTTCCACATAGTTTCTCCTTATTACATTACATAGCGCAAACAGTATATATCCGCACAGTCCCCCGGCTGTATTCAAAAGCAGATCATCTACATCAAAGCTCCCTACTTTCGTAAGGAGCTGAAATACTTCCACAAAAAAGCTGATTCCAAAACTATAAAACACGGTAAGGAAAAAACTCCGGTTCCAGTATCTGCTTGCCATCGGCATAAAGAAACCAAACGGCACAAAAATCAGTACATTTCCAATCAGATTGGTAAATGTCAGCAGGCCGAGCTGTTCCCGGTACGTCCAGAATCTCCGGATTTCTCTGAACAATTCCAGATTGTAATGATACTCCCTCATCTCACCGCTTCGGCCATACCAGTCTGAAAATAACAAAAACCAGAACAGAAACACAATGTAAAGAACAAACAACAATTTGCCAAGTCTCCTCAGCCAGTTTCTTTCCTGTGTTCTCAAATCGGCACCGCCTTAAAATGTAAGCTTTTTCTGATTTTTAAATAAGTGCGCTCCTCCGATGATTGACAAAATCCCGCAGGTCACTCCGACAACCATCAGAATGATTCCGACTGCAAGATTGCATGCACCGATGACTCCCATGCTGCGGTATACTTTTTCTTCCATCTTACAGGCCTCCTTATTTTACTCCATACTGTTCATAATATGCGTCAATTGCTGCTTTTAATGCATCATCTATCACAATCTTTCCCTGGCAAGGCTGATTATAAAGATGCTCTACAACTTCCTCCATTGTAACAATCGCCGCCGTATCAAATCCATACAGGTCTTTTACTTCGTCCAGCGCACATTTCTCGCCGCCTTTCCCTACTTCCATACGGTTCAGAGATACCATCAGTCCTTTGATTGTTACATCTGCAGCACCTTTGACCTTCGGCACGGTCTCTTCCATGGATTTTCCGGATGTCGTTACATCTTCGATCATGATCACACGGTCACCGTCTTTTAACTGGCTCCCAAGGAAGCTTCCCTTGTCTGCGCCGTGGTCTTTTTCCTCTTTTCTGTCAGAGCAGTAACGTACTTCTTTTCCGTAAAGCTCACTGTATGCAATCGCTGTTACAACGCTGAGCGGAATCCCCTTGTAAGCCGGTCCGAACAGCACGTCAAAATCATCACCGTATGTGTCGTGGATGGCTTTTGCGTAGTATTCTCCAAGCTTCTTTAACTGAGATCCTGTCACATAAGCTCCTGCGTTCATGAAGAACGGAGATTTCCGTCCGCTCTTTAATGTAAATTCTCCAAATTTGAGCACATCGCTCTCCACCATAAATTCGATAAACTCTTTCTTGTATGCTTCCATCTCTTTTCAAACCTCCGTGTTTGTGGACTTTTCATCCAGACTCTTTATTTTTATCCTTCTGCCCGTCATCATCAGGCAGCAACGGTTAAATTCTTTTCAATTCTAACATACTCCCTGAAGTTTTTCAATTCCCAGGGGCCTCCATATCAGATTTGATATCCGGTTATTTTCTCGTATAACTCATCGTGTATTCTACTTCCCCGGTTGCTTCATCCACACCTTCTCCGGCAATCCGGAATCCTTCTCTTTCATAAAACGCTGCTGCACCCTTGTTTTTCCGATAGACATGCAGCGTCAGTTTCGGATGCGTTTTTTTGACCTCATCGAGAAGCCTCTTTCCGATCCCGCGGGAACGGAATTTCTGTTCCACGAAGATTCCTGCAAGGTAGTCTCCCTGAAGTCCGGCAAATCCTCTTACAGCCTGCTCTTCCTCATACACGAAGATCTCCGCCTGCAAAAACTGCTTTTTGACCTCCGGAAGGTTTTCCTCCCAGTATTGCTTCGGCACAAACGGGTGTGCCTCTTTATTTCCACTTAACCAGACTGCTGCCACCTGGTCAAGATCCTTTTCTTCCATCATGCGAATCATACCGCTTTCCTCCTTCTTCCTTTCTTTTTACAGAGAAGTTGAAAAAGAAAAGGCGTACCTTTACGATACGCCAGACTCTTTCTTTTTGGTATTTCGATCTTCTTTCGTTTTTCCAAAATCAAATGTTATTTGACAATGCCTGTCATGTCGGCCACGGTCTGGAATCCATTCTTGTCCATGTACGCCGCAATGCCTTCTGCGATTTCTTCTGTCGCCTTTGGATTGAAGAAATTCGCTGTTCCGACTGATACGGCACTTGCTCCCGCAAGAATAAATTCCACAGCATCTTCCCAGGTACTGATTCCTCCCATACCGATCACCGGAATCTTCACGGCGTTTGCCACCTGATATACCATCCGCACTGCCACCGGTTTTACAATCGGTCCGGATACTCCTCCGGTTTTATTTGCCAGTACGAACTGTTTCCGGTTAATATCGATCTTCATGCCGGTCAGCGTATTGATCAGGGAAACCGCATCGGCTCCACCCGCCTCTACCGCTTTTGCCATCTCCGTGATGTCCGTCACGTTCGGGCTTAACTTCATGATGACCGGCTGTTTTGCATATTTCTTTACCGCCTTTGTAATTGCTTCTGCCGCCTTTGGATTCTGTCCGAAAGCGATTCCGCCCTCTTTGACGTTCGGACAGGAAATGTTGATCTCCAGCATATCCACATCTTCGGACGCAAGCCGTTCCACGACTTCACAGTAATCTTCCTCGGAACGTCCGCAGACATTCACAATGATATTGGTGTCATACTGACGGAGGAACGGGATATCCCTCTCACAGAAGACATCAATTCCCGGATTCTGAAGGCCTACTGCATTCATCATGCCACCGTATACTTCCGCCACTCTTGGTGTCGGATTACCTTCCCAAGGAACATTGGCAACACCTTTTGTCGTCACGGCGCCAAGCTTGTTCAGATCTACGAATTCACAGAATTCCGCACCGGATCCGAAGGTTCCGGAGGCTGTTGTAACCGGGTTTTTCCACTCTACTCCCGCAATCGTTACTCTTGTATCTGCCATTATAATTCCACCTCCGTCGAAAGAAATACCGGACCGTCTTTACAGATGCGCTTGTTGTGCACATGGCTGTGATGATCGACTTCCTTTGATTTGCACACGCAGGCAAGGCAGGCGCCGATTCCGCATGCCATTCTCTCTTCCAGAGAAATGTAGCACGGAATGCCTTTTCCCTCCGCATAGTCTTTGATTGCACGGAGCATCGGTGTCGGTCCGCATGCATAGATAATGTCCGCATCCAGCTGATTTTCACGGATCGCATCCATCACGTTTCCTTTTGTTCCTACACTTCCGTCCTCTGTGGAAATATATACCGTTCCATTTTGCTCAAACTCTTTTTTCAGGAATGTCTGCGCATCCCGGTATCCCACAATAATCTGCTTTTCGCAGTCAATCTGACGGGCAAGTTCGAGAATCGGAGGTACCCCGATTCCGCCTCCCATCAGAAACGCTTTCTTTCCTTTTGCCGCCTCAAGAGGAAAGCCGTTCCCAAGAGGTCCGATGACCGGAAGTGTATCTCCCGCTTTCATTTCGGAAAACTCTTCTGTTCCGGTATTCTCTCCTGTTACCCTGTATACAACCCGGAGCATTCCCTGCTCCCGGTCGATCTCACAAATACTGATCGGGCGCGGAAGCAGTTTGCTTCCATCGTTTGTGTACATGGAAATAAACTGACCCGGCACTGCACTTTCGGCCGCCTTCGTCTTAATCCACATACTGAAAATTCCATCTGCCAGCTGTTCCTGAGAATGAATCACTGCCAGTTCTTTTTCTCTTTCTGCCATCTCTTCTTTTCCCCTTATCCGGTATTATCTGTTGTTCAGTGCCTGACTGATATCCGCAATCATATCTTCTACAGCCGCTCTGGAAGCATCTCCAAAATTCTCGGCTCCAAAACGTGCGTATTTCTCCTGCTTGTAGGCCGCGATAATGCCTCTGGATGAGTTGACAATTGCTCCAAGACCGTCCTCGTTAAAGAAGTGTACGAGATCCTTGCCCTGTCCGCCCTGTGCGCCGTATCCCGGTACCAGAATATAGGACTTCGGCATAATCTTGCGGAGCACTTTTCCCATCTCCGGGTACGTTGCTCCTACAACCGCGCCGATGTAGCTGTACTCATCTCCCATGCATCCTTCTCCCCACTGGGCAACTTTTTCTCCAACCAGTTCGTAGAGCGGACGTCCGTCGATCAGCTGATCCTGGAATTCACCGCTTGACGGGTTGGATGTTTTAACAAGAATAAAGAGACCTTTCTTTTCTTCTTTGCAGACATCGATAAACGGATTGACTCCGTCGGAACCAAGATACGGATTGACTGTCACAAAATCCTCGTCAAACGGGGCGTAGGATCTGCTTCCCACCTGTACCTTTCCAATGTGTCCTACCGCATAGGCTGCAGATGTAGATCCGATATCTCCTCTCTTGATATCTCCGATAACAACAAGCCCTTTCTCCTTGCAGTAATCTACTGTCTTTTTAAATGCCGCAAGTCCCGGAATACCGAACTGCTCATACATGGCGATCTGCGGTTTCACTGCCGGAATCAGATCGTAAGTCTTGTCCACGATCTCTTTATTGAACTGCCAGATTGCTTCCGCAGCTCCTTCCAGTGTCTCTCCGAATTCTGCAAATGCTTTTGCTTTTACCTGATCCGGTATATAATTCAACATCGGATCCAGTCCTACTACGATCGGTGCATTTGTTTTCTTAATGTTTTCCACTAATTTGTTAATCATACTCTCTACTCCTGTTCCTCATATGCTTGATTTTTATAGACAACGTTTCCGTCTACCAGTGTGTATTTGACATCTCCTTTGACTTTCCATCCGTCAAATGGAGTGTTCTTTCCTTTTGAGAAAAAGGTATCTGTATCGATCTCATACTCTCTTGATGGATCGAAGACAACCAGATCCGCGATCTTTCCTTCGGATACAGAACCTTTGTCCGTCAATCCCAGAATCTTCGCCGGCGCGAGACTCATGCGCTCTGCCATCTGCATCGGCGTAAGCACGCCTCCCTCGACCAGTTCTGTATAAGTCAGTGCAGCGCTGGTCTCAAGTCCTACAATTCCAAACGCTGCCTTTCTCATCGGTACGTCTTTCTCCTCTGTGGAATGCGGGGCGTGATCCGTGGAGATCGCCTCCATGATGCCTTCCTTCAATCCCTGACGGAGCGCTTCCACGTCCTCCATCTCCCGAAGCGGAGGATTCATCTTGAACCGTCCATGATCCTCCGTAATATCATCGGTGGAAAGGGTAAAATGGTGCGGGCAGACTTCTGCTGAAACAGAAATGCCTTCCGCCTTTGCCATCCGCATCAGATCCACCGTGCCCTTTGTGGAGCAGTGGCACAGATGCAGGTGTACTCCGGTATCCTTTGCAAGAAAAATATCACGAGCGGTGATAATGTCCTCAACGGAATTGGTGATTCCCGGAAGCGAAAGCTCCTCGCTTCTCTGACATTTGTTCATCACGCCGTCCTCTCCGGTATCCGGATCCCGGCGCAGATCGATCTCCTCGCAGTGCGCAAAAATCAGAAGTCCGTACTTTTTCGCAAGTTTCATTCCCTCACGGTACAGTGCGGAATTCATGACTGACTTTCCGTCCTCGGAAAGTGCCATACACCCTGCTTCTGCCATTCCTTTGATATCGGCAAGTTCTTTTCCCTCTTCTCCTACCGTGATTGCTCCAAGCTGGATGATATTCACCGGCGACTCTTCCTTTGCCCGGCGGTGTACTTCCTCCACCTTTTCTTTCGTATCAATCACCGGTTTTGTATTCGGCATGGCGCATACTGTTGTTACCCCGCCCCGGGCAGCCGCTTCGCCTCCTGTTTTCAAAGTCTCTTTATACGTCAGCCCCGGATCGCGGAAATGTACATGCAGATCGATAAATCCCGGCATCACGTAGCAGCCGGAAGCATCCAGCATCTGCACATCCTCACTTTCAAGG
The DNA here is from genome assembly GCF_016900655.1 of Drancourtella massiliensis. Lineage (GTDB taxonomy): Bacteria > Bacillota > Clostridia > Lachnospirales > Lachnospiraceae > Sellimonas > Sellimonas catena. Next base: position 42,729 of record NZ_JACJKH010000021.1, on the reverse strand, counting down.
CATCTCTGTATTTCTTCTCTGGTTCCTACTTTTTTGATTCTTTCTCCGTCTACCAGAACATCACAGACCTGATCTGTTCCGGTAAGCGGATCCAGCACATGTCCATTCTGAATCCATGTTTTCATTCAGTTTTCTTTCCTTTCTGCTTTTGCATATTCCTCATGCTCAAGTATATATCATATCTATCTTACCATAGGACATAAAAAAAAGGAATGAAAATATCATTCCTTTTCTGTTCCATCTACGGCATTTTGTACTGTCTCGACCGCTTTTTCCAGCTGATTGTCCGTCTGATCATCCGCTGACTTTTCCACAACAATATCCGGGGTAATTCCTTCTCCATGGATATTTCGGCCGTCCGGCGTAAAATACTGTGCCGTCGTAAGTTTTAAACAGGAGCCGTCAGACAGGGAGTAGAGTGTCTGTACGATCCCTTTCCCGTAAGTCTGTGTCCCGATGATGGTTCCTGTCCCATAGTCCTGAACCGCGCCGGAAAAAACTTCAGAGGCACTTGCACTTCTGCCGTTCACAAGAACTGCGAGGGGCTTCGTAAACTGGTGCTCATCATCTGATGTTTTCGTGTCCACACGCTCCCCGTTTTTGTCTTCAGTATAGACAATTGTCCCCTCAGGGAGAAGCAGATCAAGAATCTGACAAACGGTATCCAGATTTCCTCCCGGGTTGTCACGAAGATCCACGACAAGAGCTGTCATTCCTTCTTTTTCCAACGTTTCCAGTCCGTTCTGGAATTGTTCATAAGTAACACTGTCAAACTCGGTAATCTTAAGATATCCGACTCCGCCTTCCTTCATCTCGGTCTTTACAGTCCGGTTCTCCACAATCTTTCTTGTCATTTCCATATCAATACTGCTGCCATCTCTGCGTACAGTTACGGTGAGCTTCGTATTTTCTTCTCCTTTTACCAGATCTACAACATCTGAGAGGGACATTCCCGTCACGTCCTTTCCGTCTACCGACAGAAGGACATCTCCGTTTTTCATTCCTGCGTCCTCAGCCGGGGTGTCTTCGTAGACTTCCTGCACGGTAATCTCAAGTGTCTCTTGATCCTGTGCCATCAAAGCCCCTATCCCCGCATATTTTCCCTCGGTGGAAGCAAGAAGGTCTTCTGTCTCCTCCTTGTCATAATAGACCGAGTAGGGATCTCCAAGTCCCGCCACATAGCCTTTCAGTGACATATCCTGCAGATCTTCCTCTCTTACCTCATCCTCGTAGAGAAACTGATTTTCGATAATACTCTGTATCTCGGCAGCCTTCCTTGACGTGCCGGCACTGATTGCATCCGTGTGAAGACTGATCCTTCCCGTTGCTGTTAATCCTGCCAGCACAAGCAGTGCCGCCATAAACATCGTGAGGGCGCCGTAAAGCGCCCCCTTAAGTAAAATTCGTTTTTCTTTCCTTTGATCTTCCATCTGATCCCTTTCTGAGTCTGAAATTATAAGTAACTCAATGGATTCACCGGTGTTCCGTTTACATGTACTTCATAGTGAAGATGCGGTCCGGTTACAATTCCCGTCGCACCGATCGCCGCAATATTCTGTCCCCTGGACACCTTCTGTCCTGCACTGACATACACGGCGCTGCAATGCTGGTACCATGTCTGGATTCCATTTCCATGATTGACTACTACATAATTTCCACGTGCGCTGTTATAAGATGCCGTGACAACGGTTCCGGCTTCCGACGCATAGATCGGCGTTCCGGTCGCTCCGCCAAAATCGATACCGTCATGTCTGCTCGTCGCACCTGCCGTCGGAGCTGTACGATATCCATACCCGCTTGTGATCCGCGGACTTGCAACCGGGTAAGCCAGTGTACCATTTCCGGACACATAGGAACTTCCCGCACTTGATGAACTTCCGGAAGAAGATGCGGCCTGAGCGGCTCTCCTTGCAGCTTCTGCTGCTGCCTTTCTGGCAGCTTCCGCTTCCGCCTGACGTCTCTTGGCCTCTTCGGCCTCCTTAATCAGCTGCTGAAGCTTTGCGGCATTTTCACCGATCTGCTGTTCCAGACTGGAAATCTGCACTTCCTTTTCCGCGAGAAGCTGGTTGACACTGTCACGCTTTGCAATCAGGTCATTCTGAAGTGTCTTTAATTCCTCTTCCTCTTTCTTCAGTGCCTGTTCTTTCTTTTCAATCTCTTTTGTCAGCTGTTCATACTTTTCCAGCATGTTTCTGTCGTACTCGGAGATTGTCTGAACATACTCTGCTTTATTCAGCAGGTCTCCCATACTCCTGGCACTTAAAAGGATCTCAATCAGGCTGGTGTTTCCGTTCTCATACATATATTTTATGCGAAGCTTCATCGCTTCATACTGGTCATTTTCCTGGATCTGGGCCTGCACAAGTTCATCCTGCGCTTTTTTGATCTCATCCTGCTTCTTTGTCAGCTTTTCCTCCGCTTCCTGCATATCGCTGATTACCTGATTCAGCTGACCGGCAAGTGAATTTTTCTCATTCTCCGCCGCTTCTTTCTGCTGCTGAAGCTCCTTTCCTCTCTGCTCGGCCTCTGAAATAGAATCAGCCTGCACAGGAACTGCGGTAAGTGAAAATATCATGATGCCCGCCATGAACGCAGCTGCCATATGTCTGGCTTTCTTTTTCAACATGATCTTTTGTCCTCCTTATGACTACGCGCGCAAGTGCTTCCGAATGGTGATAAAACTTCCAAGGAATCCGATACCGGCACCCAGAGCAAGCCCTACCGGAAGCAACGTACGGTAAACATCCATGACAGGAATAAAATCAATAATATTGTTCAGAAGACTGAATCTCGCCATAATATACTCTACTGCCTTATTATACATGAAGTAGAGAAGAATCAGAGGAATAATCGCTCCCACGATTCCGATGATAAGACCTTCGATTACAAACGGCGCCCGGACAAACCCGTCCTTCGCACCGATATATTTCATAATGGCAATCTCTTCACGCCGTACCGTCACACCCATTGTAACTGTGTTGCTGATCAGGAATACGGATACAGCAAGCAGGATCGCGATAATCGCAATGGATACATACCAGATCAGGGAGTTCAGTCTTGTCAGTGTCTTGGCAACAACGTCAGATTTGTTGACATTGCCGACTCCCTCCAGACTCTGTGCATGCTCTACGATATCCTGCTGTTTTGAGACATCGCTCATATACACCTCATAGTGATTGGAATTGATCAGCGGGTTGTCATCAGCAAATCCCTCTGCCGCATCTTCATTGCCTGCAAAATAATCTTCCTGGAACTCTTCCCATGCCTGTTCTCCTGAGACGTACTCTACTCTCAGGACACCGTCCTGCTGTTTCAGGTCATCTCCGATGGCCTGAATCTGCTCTTCGGAGGTGCCTTCATTAAAGAAAACTGTAATCGCAACCCCTTCTTCTGCCTTCTGAACCATGTAATTGAAGTTCATGACGATCGCAAAGAAAAGGCCAAACACGAAAATACATGCTGCCATCGTTGCAACAGAAGCAAGTGAGAACAGCTTGTTACGGAAAATGTTCTTAACCCCCTGCTTTGTCGAATATCCTATTGTACTAATTTTCATTATTATACCCACCTTTTTGTTCGTCGCTTACAATAACGCCCTTCTTCATTGTGATAACGCGTTTTTTCATCTCGTTTACGATTTCCTGGTTATGTGTCACGACAAGGACCGTCGTTCCACGGTCATTGGCCTCCTCAAGAAGCTTCATGATCTCCCATGAATTGGTCGGGTCGAGATTTCCCGTAGGCTCATCCGCCAGCAGGATCGCAGGCTCATTAACAATTGCTCTTGCAATGGCCACCCTCTGCTGTTCCCCTCCGGAGAGTTCTTTCGGAAACGCTTTATATTTCTGTGCCAGACCCACAAGCGACAATGCTGCCGGCACTTTCTGCTTGATAATACGCGGTGATGTCTCTGTCACGCGGAGAGCAAATGCAATATTCTCATAGATATTCCGGTCTTTCAGAAGACGGAAATCCTGGAATACAACCCCCAGATGTCTCCGGTACTGAGGTATCTTTCTGTGTTTCAGACGGTTCAGGTTCTGGCCGTTGACAATAATACTGCCGCTGGTCGGATCCAGTTCCTTTAACAGTAAACGAATCAGTGTAGATTTCCCGGAACCACTGTCACCGACAATAAATGCAAACTCTCCTTTTTCAATCTTCAGGTTTACACCATTGAGCGCAGCAATCCCTTTGGAATACTCCTTCGTTACTTCCTTAAATTCAATCATAAGTCTCCTCCTGCTAATTACTGATACTCCTTGTAATCTGGCTGCCTTTTAGTATTCCTGTGTCTCCATATACTTCATGTATTTGACTACCATCAGCGCAATCTTGAAAGTAATGGCATCCTCGAACACACGAAGATCCAGCCCGGTGCTCTTCTGAAGCTTGTCAAGACGGTATACCAGTGTATTTCTATGGATATACAGCTGTCTCGATGTCTCAGATACATTCAGGCTGTTTTCAAAAAACTTGTTGATTGTTGTCAGCGTCTCCTCATCAAAGTCATCCGGGGATTTTCCCTCAAAAATCTCCCTGATAAACATCTTGCACAGCGGAATCGGAAGCTGGTAGATCAGCCGGCCGATGCCAAGCGCGCTGTATGCAATGATATCCTTCTCCTCAAAGAAGATCTTCCCGACATCCAGAGCAAGCTTTGCCTCTTTATATGATTTTGACACTTCCTTGATATCACTTACGATCGTACCGTATGCGATATGAGCCCCCTCTTCGCCTTCTGATTTTAACATAGAAAGCATCTCTTCGGCAACCTTTTCCATCTCGGCATAGCCTTCTCCCGCGGAAAGCTCCTTTACGACAATAATATTCTTTTCGTCTACGGCCGTGATGAAATCTCTTGTCTTTCCACCAAAAAGAGTACGAACATTGTCAAGTGCATTCGTATCTTTATCGTGAGAAGTTTCAATAATAAAGATAACACGTCTGACGTCAGTGTCAATATGCAATTTTTTGGCACGGTTATAAATATCCACCAGAAGAAGATTATCCAGCAGAAGATTTTTGATAAAATTATCTTTATCAAACCGCTCTTTATATGCGACAAGCAGATTCTGAATCTGGAATGCCGCAATCTTTCCGATCATATATACGTCATCATTTCCTCCGTTTGCAAGAAGGATGTACTCCAGCTGATGTTCGTCAAAAATCTTGAAGAACTGATATCCCTGGATCACCTGGCTGTCGGCCGGAGATGCTACAAAAGAAAGTACCGCATTCTCATAATCGCCGTTTTCAGGGAATGTCGATGCCAGCACCTTCCCATCGATATCCATGACACATAAATCAATTCTCGTTATTCCCTTTAATCCTTCAATGGTGTTCTGTAGTATCTGGTTTGATATCATTCCGACTCCTCTTTTCTCCATTTTTTGTATGCAATTTTCACAATCGCATTGTTCTTTTCTTTCGTTTTCTAAAACTCACCTATGTTATATATTAATATAAATTCACAAAAAAAGAAAGAGGAAATAGCATTTTTTTATGCATTTCCTCTCCCCGCATCCGGTCTTTCCACTGCATGACTCTGTGCATTGTGACGAAATTACTGTTTGCTTCCCGACTGCCCCTGCTGTTCCTTTTCTTTCCTTTTTATTTCCGATTTCAGTTTGAATTTTACAAAAAAATCCTGCAGTCGGCTTTTTTTATTATTTTTCTGTTGTATATTCTTAATTACTTCACCAAGGCCCACCCAGATTCTGGCATCCAGCACAGACTTGTTCTCGCCAATAAAATCTTCCTGAAGCGGAGATGGAAGCACGGAAATGATACAGTCAATCTCAGCTCCATTGATCTTATTGACAATCATATCACTCACTCCGGGCCTGTCCTCAACGATCTCGGCACCGGAAATCTCAATTCCGGAATAGTACCGCTCCAGATACTCCCTCAGAATTTCCTGTTTGTCGTCTCCCGGCGCCAGCAGAAATACTTTCCGACGATCCTTTTTCAGATATCTGAGAAACATCTTGACAAACAGATTCGTTTCAGCCTCCCGAAGAAGCGTCCGGTCTTCCACCCCCGACAACTCCAGAAGTGTCCTGTCTCCCACGACAAGAAGATCCATCTGCGCAATCTTCTCCCGAAGATCACCTGTTTCTGTCAGTTCGATTACTGAAGTTCCGGCCAGGATCTCTATAGTACTGATCGGTTCCGTTTCCATATAGCGGATTGCTTCCTGCATTGCCTCTTTTGCTGTATATCCGTCTAATTGTACGCCTAAAACCTCAAACTTTTCACACATACTATCACCTATCATTCCTAACCGGGCAATTATAGCAGACCCCCAGCCGAATTTCAACAATTCTCACAAACTCTTCACACAAATTAACACTTTTGTAAAGCTACAAGCCAGGGGGCCAGGAACATTGGACGACGGAAAGCAAACTCGTTTGCTGGACGGCGTACATATGTTTCTGGGCGTATGGCGACAGCCATCAAGCGAGGAAATCGGTCATTTCGCTTCCCTCTTCCATTTCCCCTCCTCCGATTTCCGAGCTTGCCCCTGGCGTATCTCCATTCACTCCCCGGTTTTCTTTTCCCTCCTCCTTCGGTTCACCATTCCTCCGATTCTCCCTGTCTCCTTCGAGGAAAGAGACTTCCATCCGTCATTCATCACCTGGTCCAGAAGTCCAAGTTCTTCCGCAATCTCGTATTTTAACTTTTCCTCTTCTGTCAGTTCGCTTAAGTTGATTTTCTTTTCTTTTTTCTGAGACATAAAAATACCCTCTCCTTTCATGGAGAGAGTATTTCCATCCTTTTCCTTCTTTATACGCCTTCCGGACGCTCCGGCATCACAACGGCCGCGATGAAATATCCCAGGACTCCTGTCCCGAAGCTTGCGCAGGTAAACAAAACGTATCCCAGCCGTATGATGGTCGGATCAATGTGGAAATATTCTGCCACACCTGCACACACTCCGCAGAGCAGCCTGTCATGATTTGAACGGTATAATCTTTTTTCCGGTTCCATATCTTCTATTCCTCCTGTCCGTTTATCTGAGTTCTCCGTTTCTTCCCGAATTATTTAAATACAATTTCGATGCTTCCTGCCATACAGTCAGCTTTGATCTTTTTCCCTGTTCCGTGGTCCTGATCATAGTTTTCCTGAAGTCCCGAAGCAACGGATTCACCGTCGATACTGATATCTCCTGCACTTGCCTTCATCTTATAATCGTATTCAGACCGGTCCCCGGAAAGTTCGAGTGTAATGCCTCCTGCATTACAGGAAACGTCTGTATCGGACGGGCTGTTCCCTCTGCTCAGTTCTACACTTCCTGCATCACATTCAATCTCTATCTTCCCTGCCGAAAATGTATCTGCCTCTACAGCTCCAGCGCCAACATCGAGATCCAGCTTCTCGCATCGAATCTCCTCAAACCATATAGATCCTGCACCGGCATATCCTTTTACCTTATCAAATTCAATCTTCTTCGGTACAGTAATAATCACCGTAGCATCCGAGTCATCCTGCCAATGATTATTTCTTTCTTTTTCTGAGCGAACCACAAGTTTTGTCCCGTCTTTTTTCACTTCCAGCTCGGACTCCGTATCCACATCTCTTGTGTCAATCCTTATCTGACCGGACTGGTCCGTACTGGTCTTTACCTCGACTTTCATTGCTTCTGCCCGGATATCCAGACTTTGAATTCCCGAAAAACTCTTGAAATATACAGTATCTCCTGTTTTTTCGTGATGTTCTGTGTCATTTTCATGAAGCCATCTGACATACGGGAAAAAATCAGATGGTATTTCTGACCGGTCTATTCCGATCGCTGCTGCCGAAACACACATCCCCGCTCCCAGAACAGCCAGTATTCCACAAGTAATCAGAACACCTTTCCACCTCTTTCTCATACTATGCGCGCTCCTTTCCTCTGTAAAACAGTCTCCTTGTGACTCCTGTCAACACCCGGAAAATAGACGGAACCATGACGCAGCAGAGTCTGACGCTGAACACGGTAAGCAAAATTCCCGCGGAAAGCAAAAGAAGCCCGATTCCGCAGACGAGGAATCCTGCTGAAATTGAAGAAAACATTACTGTCACTCCTGCCACTGCCATCGCCACTCCGCAAACCGCAATGCAGAATGAAAAAATAACAAAAGCAAAAAAGATTCCGAAGGCTCCTGCAATCAGTCCAAAAAGCCCTGCTACAGCTCCGCCGACGATTGGAATCACGACAGGAAATCCTACACAGATAATAAGTATGATCAAAATGATTTTTAATGTCCTGCTGGTCCAGGGCCTCCTCTCCGGCTGCCCGTCTCCGTATCCGCGGTACGACTCCTCTTTTCCCGTGTAACCGCTGCTTGTCGTATAGTCCGCCGGCACCTCTCTGTCGTCGTACCGGCTCTGAAAAAATCCATTCTCAGCGTACGCATCCCCTGCATCTTCCCCTCTTAATCCTTCCCGGATCATCAGGGCAACTTTCTCCGGACTTCCCAGTTCTTTTATGATCTGTTCCTCCATCTCCGGTCCTGCATCCGCAAAATAGTCTTCATAATACTGGACGGCCTCTTCCCGCTCTTCTTCTGAAAGATCGCCGAGAAGTATTCTCAATCTTTCCAAAAACTCCTGACGATTCATCAAATCATTCCTCCCTCAAAAATATCAGTAATCTTTTTTGAATATTTCAGCCACTCGGACCTGTACAGCTCCAGCATGACCGCTCCCTTGTCAGTTACTTTATAATACCGTCTGTTCCTTCCGTCATACTGTCTGTCGTAGACCTCCAGGCACTCATCTTTCTGCAGTCTGCGAAGCACCGGGTAGAGTGTGGATTCGGAAATGTCAATCGCCTTTCTGACATCCTGCGTAATCTTATAACCGTATGTCCCCTCTTCTTCCCGCGATACAACCGCCAGCACAATTGCATCCAAAAGGGCTGCTCCGGTATTAAAAACCATAGCCTCACTTCCTTTTATATGCCGGGGTATCCTCCCCGAAACTTATTGACTCCTATATCATATCGTTTTCTATATTATACGTCGTATAATATTGTACGTCAATGAATTTATATAAAAGAAATGCGAAAGATTTTCTGAAGACTGCCACAAAGGACTTTTCTGCAAAATAAAAGAGAACCCCGTTTCCAGGATTCTCCTGTCTTCTATCCCCGCACCTGAACTGCAATCATTCTTCCAAGACATACACCTGCCAGACAGCAGATTACACTCAGGGCAATATAAAGTCCTCCGCTCAGCATTTTTCCCTGTTCCAGAAGCGTCCAGGCTTCCAGCGAAAATGTGGAAAATGTGGTAAAGCCTCCGCAGAATCCGGTCTTCCAGAACCATGCGTGTCTTTTTGACACATCAGGATCCTCCCCCGCCAGTATTCCTGCCAGAAAACCGATTACCACCGCGCCCAGCAGATTGGTCAGGAAGGTCCAGACCGGAAAATCTCCCCTGACCGGCAGAAGACTCAGTGCGTACCTTGCCGATGCGCCAAGCGCTCCTCCCAGCGCCACATAACAAACTCCCGGCATCTTAACCTTCCTCCTTTTCCTTTGTCAGGGGAGGCCGTATAAACGGCTCTTCTACAGCCGGATCCAGAAGCTTTTCATAGGCTCCGGTTTTCCGGTAGGCATTCCCCCACGTTTCGTTTTTCCGGTACTCCCGGATCTCTTCTATAGGAAACTCCGCCATCAGAATCCCCTCCTCCTCCGATGCCATCAGAATTGTCGGATCCTGATATCCATCTTCACCGAACACAACCGGAGAAAACGCACAGGACTGTCCCCATCCCCTGCCCGGATAATTGGCCATGGCAATTCCGGTCATATTTTCAAAGGCACGTGCCTCCAGCTGGTGCAGGCGGGCGGGATTCATGTCGCAGGCATTCGGCACAAGAATCAGTTCTGCTCCTTTCAGCATGAGAACCCTTGCACTTTCCGGAAATTCTCTGTCATAGCAGATCATGATTCCGATCCGGACGCCGTCAAATTCTGCGGTTTCAAAGGACGTACCGCTCTGTAACAGCGCCTCCAGGGAAAAGTCACACGTATGTACCTTGGCATATCGAAGAAGGATTTCTCCTTCTCTTCCTATCAGAAATGCTTCATTCTGCGGTCCTTTTTCCCCTTCATACATACCGGTGATCACTGCGCCGACGGAGAGCCGCTTTGCCGTCTCCCTGAGTGTCCGGATATAGGCACTGTCCTCTCCAACCGCCTGAGAAATCCATGCCTTTCGCTCTTTTTCTCTTTCTTTCTGAAAGGGATCATCAAATGCCTCCGGAAAAGGCGGCGCATATCCAATCGACCACATTTCCGGGAAAAGCACCAGATCCGCGCCTGCCCGCCCGGCTTCCTCCATATAACGGACAGCCAGATCCAGATTTGCTTTCACATCATTCGGCACTGCCTTTTTTTGTACCAGTGCAATTTTCATTTCTTTTGCTCTCCTTTATCGCGGAAGGATTCCGTACACAACTGCCGCCTGTAAAACAACAGAGAGCGGTACCAGAATCCGGAATTTCCATTTTTTTGTCTTATGGCGAAAAACGGTCATGCCAAAAAGAGCTCCCGCCCCTCCAAGGCAGAAGGCACTTCCAAGGAGCGCTGCCTCGGAAATCCGCCATCTGTCATGCTTCGCCTTCCATTTATCAATTCCGTACATTATCAGTACGATTACGTTCCAGGCCGCCATCACCAAAAGCAGGTACTGCCAGATCATCGCTTCCTCCTATACTCTGATCTCCTTTCCAAGTGCAAAGGAATAGATCAGTTTTTCTTTTACATGTTTTCCAAGACTCTTTTCCAGAGCTTCCTGATAGTATTCCAGCTGAATACGGTAACGCCCTGTCAGTTCTTCTTCCGTTCTGACACGGTCAGTCTTATAATCGAGCAGGACGATTTCCCCGTCTTCCTCGAAAAACAGGTCAATAATCCCCTGCACAATCAGAAGTTCTCCACTTTTTTCTCCGCCGTTTTCCGGATAAATCCGGTCTGCTTCCACGCCAAGCACAAACGGCTGCTCTTTTTTCAGCTTTCCGTTCTGTGCCGCTTTCTGCATCCGGGCCGCACAGTCCGACTGTAAGAACTTCAGAATGTCTTCTCTTTCCACAGCCCCGGCGGATGCCTCATCGATTTTTTCCGCTTCCACGAACTGCCGGATTTCCTCTTCCAGTGTTTCCATGGTATAGGATTTTCCAAAATCCAGAAGTTCCAGAATCCGGTGGTAGGCTGTTCCTCTTGCCGCTCCCCGGATCTTCGTTTCCCCTTTCCGGAATTTTGGGATGATCTCTTCTTCCGGCTTCTCAAACATACGGACACTTTCCTCTTCTTCCGGCTGCGGCTCATGCGCCGCCCGTTTCAGTTCCGATACAGAAAACTTTCTCTTCCACCGGCTTTCCTCTTCATACGGATACCGGAAGAGATAGCTTTCCATCAGATGATTCCGGATTTCCTCATCATAGAGCTGCTCCGGATCAATGGCTTCGATATCCTCCCTGCGGATCTGTTTTCTTTCTTCCTCCATCACGGATTCCATCAGCACGTCTTCTTCCGTCAGAATTTCTACACGAATCGGCACCTTCTCTGACCATTCCGGATCATCCAGCCGGACCAGCGCCGGAATCAGGAAGTCCAGATAGCTTCCTGCCTTTTGCAAAAGCCCGAAGGAAAGCTGCCTCTCTGTCTGGCTTTTCACCCGCTCATACTGCTTTTGCTTTTCCCCGGCATGTTTCAGAGTTCCGGTGATAATAAGCTTTTCCTTTGCTCTTGTAAGTGCCACATATAAGACACGGAGCTCCTCTCCCAGATTTTCCAGCCGTGTTTCATTCTGGATCATCTTTTTCAAAAAGGACGGTGCCTGCATCCGCTCTTTTAAATAGACTGCATCCACACCGATCCCCAGATCCTGATGGATAACCACCTTTCTCTGAATATCCTGGGTATTAAACTTCTTTCCCATTCCGGAGACAATCACGATCGGGAACTCCAGACCTTTACTTTTATGAATACTCATGAGGCGCACCGTGTCAGCCATCTCATCGCTTGTATTGGCTTCCCCGTAATCGACCTGATATTTCTGCAGCTGCTCCACGTACCGCAGGAAATGAAATAGTCCTTTGTAACTCGTGCTTTCATACGCTTTTGCCTTCTCGATCAGCATATCCAGATTCGCTCTTCTTTGTATGCCGCCCGGCATGGCAAGGACATAGTCCCGGTATCCGGTTTGAGATACAACCTGCTCCAGCAGTTCATGAATCGCTGTGTACGGCACCTGTTCCCGAAACCTGTGTACCTGTTCGTAAAATACGCCAAGTTTCTCATCTTTCGTGTCCCTCGCAAAATCTGCCGCCGCCTGGTAAAACGGCTCTTCCGGATACGCGCACCGGATCCTTGCAAGCTCCTCATTTGTCAGTCCGCCAAAACAGGAGGAAAGCACTGCCGCAAGCGGAAGATCCTGCTTTTCATTATCCAGAATTTTCAGATAGTCCAAAAGAAGACTGATCTCCCTTGTCTGGAAGTATCCTTCCTTTGTCCCGCAGAATGTCGGAATTCCTTCCTCATTCAGCACCTTCGAAAAGACATCCGTCCACCCTTTGAGGCTTCGGAGAAGAATCACGATATCTCTGTAGGATGCCTTTCGATAGACACCGGTCTCCTTGTCCAGCACCTCCGTATTTTTCAGAAGCTCCTTGATCCGGGCCGCCACAGCCCGCGCTTCCAGCTCTTTTGCCTCCAGCGACTCTCCCTCTTCGATCAGCAGGATCTCCGTATCAAATCCTTCCTTTTCCTCGAACTGTGCCCCCACGTACAGGGCCGCCTGCTCGTCGTACTCCACTCTTCCAAGAGATACTGTCATGATCTGATAAAACAGGAAATTGACCGCATCCAGCACTTCCCCCCGGCTGCGGAAATTTTTGTGCAGGTCAATTCTGCGCCGGTCCCCCTCTCCGGCCGTCTCATAGGATGCGTACTTTGCCATGAAAAGCTCCGGCCTGGAAAGCCGGAACCGGTAGATGCTCTGCTTCACATCCCCTACCATAAAGACATTGTACTGCCCATGACTGATCCGTGAAATCTGCATCAGAAGCGTCTCCTGAATCAGGTTGCTGTCCTGATACTCATCGATCATGATCTCTTCGTATTTCTTCCGGTATTCCTCGGCGATTTCTTCTTTTTTCAGGATCCGGAGCGCATACTGCTCCATATCCCCAAAGTCAATCACACCGGCATTTCTCTTCTTTTCTTCAAAAGCCCGTCCAAACGCAATTGTCAGGCGCACAAGCTCCCCGGCAAACGGGGCTGCCTGTTCCATATCCTCTTTTAAATCCGCCTCGGTCTCATAGAAGAACTGTTCTTTCAGAGCGGACAGTTCCTTTTTAACCTGATCCCGCAAGGACTTGACAAATGCCGTCTTCTCCTCGGAAACTGATTTATCTTTATTCGCCGCAAGCCTTGCGAACGACGCCCCCGCAATCTGCTCCTGAAGCTCCCCAAAGGTCTCCTCTGACCGCAGAGAGCGGATCAGTCCGATATCCGAGGAAATCGTATCGGCATATGCGGCCGGTCCGTCCGGCTCCTCACACAGCTCTGCCGCGTAACGCAGTTCACTTTCCATATCCTCCAGCGTTGCCTTCGTATGCTCCACTGCCGCCTCAACAAACGGAAGCGTACCCCACGGTTCGCTTTTGACGGATTCATATCCTTCGATGCTGTCCAGAAGCCATTCTTCCGGATCCGGATTGCTTCGTGAAAACTCATAGAGCTCCAGAATCAACTCCTCGACTTTTTTGTCGTCTCTTCCCGTTGATGCCATCTCTACAAAGTCAGTAAATGAGCTTTCCCCTTTTGCATACTCCTCTTCCAGAAGGTTTTCCATCACTTCCTGCATCAGAAGTTTTCGTTCTCCTTCTTCCAGCGTCCGAAATCCCGGTTCCAGATCAATCGTGTGGAAATAATCCCGGATCACAGACAGACAGAAGCTGTGGATCGTCGTGATCTTTGCATGGTGGATGAGCGTTGCCTGCCGCTGCAGATGCGCATTGTCCGGATCTGTCTCCAGCTTTTTTTCAATGGCGCCGCGGATTCTCTCTTTCATCTCGGCTGCCGCTGCCTCTGTGAAGGTCACAACGAGAAGCCGATCCACGTCAAGAGGATCTTCCCCTTCCGTCAGCCTGGTAATGATCCGCTCCACAAGGACAGCGGTCTTTCCGGAACCTGCCGCCGCCGAAACAAGAAGATTACATCCTCTGGCCGCTATGACCTGCTCCTGTTCTTTTGTCCATCCCATGATTCTCACTCCCCTTCCTGTTCCGAGAGTTCCTGCGCAATCAGCCGGAAAATCTCCTCCCGTTTCTTCGATACAAGGCTTCGGTATCCGCACCCCTCAATTCTCTCATCAAACCCGCAGATACTGTGGTACGGGCAGTAATCGCACCCGGTGCTCATCCCCAGTTCGTAAGGCTCCTTTTTGACATTTCCTTCCAGAATCTCTTCTTTAAGCTGCTTCGTCTTCCTCTTTGTATAAGAAGACAGAAGTCCGAATTCCGCCTTTGACGCGGCCCGGGAGGTTTTAGAAACACTTCCGTCTTTGTTCCTTCCAAACGGCGCCGCAAGAGAACTTTTCGCCCCCGTATGATCCAGATGTCCGAGAACATCCGGATCGGAATTCACAAGACCATCGGGACGGAGTTCCTTTAACAGATCTTCCTCTGCCTGCTCTTTGTCAGATTTTGAAACCATAGGATCCTTCATCTGATAATAAAAGATTCCCGCCGGAATCACTTCCTTGCTCGGATGCTTCTTCCGCTCCAGCTCCAGGGCCGCATTCATGTAGACCGCAAGCTGAAGCTGAAGTCCGTAATAAAAGGACGTGATGTCAAAGGACTTGGATCCGGTCTTATAATCCGTCACCTTGACATAGACCTGATTTTCATCTTCACACGTATCGACCCGGTCGATGACGCCTCCCGCAAACCGGACTTCTGTCCCGGTCTGCCGGAAATCCCCCATTTTCTGCTGACGAAGCAGCGCCCATACCGTCCGGTCCACAAGCCTCTTCATTCTCGTAATCAGATATTCCCGGCGCTTCGTACTGTAAAGCACGGTATTTTCATAATCAATGATACTTTCCTCCACGCAGGCGTCCACCATTTCCCGGCGCATCTCGTCGGTGATATCCGTAACCGGGATCTCCAGTCTTTCTGCCTTCCCCGCAAAATGCTCCATCGCCTTGTGGAAGAGATTTCCCCAGTCCAGAGGCTTGAATTCATACTCCTGCCGCTCGCTTAACCGCAAGCCGTAGGCCATAAAATGCGCAAAAGCACAGGATGCATATTTCTCCAGACGGGTCACACCTTTGTCGATTCCTTCCCGGTAAAGAATCTCTGCCGCCTTCTTTGAGAGACGGTCATCCGGCATCCGGTAAAAATGTGCCTGCATCACCTGTTCCAGACTTTGACTGCGTTTCAAATCCTTTTTATACCAGGCATAAAGCTCCTGCCACTGCGGATCTTCCGTCTCCTCATTCTGAAGTCCCCGGATCAGAAGTTCCAGACCGTTTTTCCCGGTCAGTTCCGTCTCTTTCAGGGTCCGTTCCTCCTCCCGCGTCACAGTCAGACGCGGAAACAGCTTCTGAATATCCCGGATCAGATAAGACGGTCTGAGAGAAGTCCCGTCCGCCGCCACCGAAGCATAAGACAGGTACAGCAGTTCCTGTGGTTTAGTCAGCATCGTGTACAGATAAAATTTCTGAATATAGGCCTGTTCTTTCCCTCCGGCGGAAAGTTCCGTCCCTCCGGACCGGATTTTCTCCCGGTCATACTCGGAGAGCAGCCCGCCCGAGCCAAGCTGCCCTGGAAGGAAGCTGTCGTTTGCGCCAAGGAAAAACAGGGCTTTGATATCAGTAAGCCTCGTCCGCTCCATGTCCCCGGCCATAACTTCATCAATTCCCGGCGGAATGACACCGACTTTGGCTTCCTCGAGTCCGGCGTCCAGAAGCTCCCCGTATTCCTCCAGAGAAACCTTCTCCTCCCCGAGAAGCGCTACAAATTTATCAAACAGATCGATGACAATCCGGTAAACCTGAGAATACTCCTTTGCAAGGGCGGCCTCGCCGCTCTTCTCAAAAACCTGTTCCTGCTCCCGAACCTTCCCGTACATTCCTTCCTGCACGAGAAAATCATAAAGCGCTTCCGTAATGTCCCTTACCGTCTTTTTCTGTTGCCGCAACACGAAGACAAGGCTGTCCACCTTTTCGATAAACCGGACACGAAGATGATTGACTTTTGCAAGCTCTTCTTCGCTCATCCCTTTGCTTTTCCGGATCCAGGCGCCCTGCCACTTTTTGTATCCCCGGATTCCAAGGGCAAGCACATAGTTTTCCAGTGTGTCAACTTCCTCCATCGTAAATCCGCTAAGGCCCGTCCTCAGAAACCGGAATACGCTTTCGTAGGTAAATCCCTTCTGGATCATGGCCGTCACACTGCGGACGTATTCTACAAATGGATTTAACAGCACACTTCGTTTCTGGTCTGCAAATACCGGAATCCCGTATTCGGAAAAAATTGTCCGGATATCATCCGAATAAGCGGACAGATCCGGCACGATCACCGCAAAATCCCGGTATCTCCATCCCTTTGTCCGGACAAGGGAACGGATCTTTCTTGCTGCCGCTTCCACTTCCTGCCCCGGCGTTGCCGCATGGCAGATCCGGATCCGGTCCTGTTCTTCTTCGTAACGGGCCTTGCCGTAGCGGAAAAGATGACGTTCCAGAAAGGCCATCGGAGTATTTTCGCGGAACCGGTACGGAATCTCTCCGTCCATCCATACGGGATCGTTCACCGTAATCTTCTTCTCCCGGCAGATGGCAAGGAGCTTTGTCGTCATCTCTTTACTGAGAGAAAACAGCTGGTACGGTCCCTGATAAAGATAAGGATTCTCATTCTTCGGAATCGTCACTGTCACCCGGACATCCTGACACACCTTGAGAAGCTGCTCCAGCAGCCGGTTCTGAACCGGGGTAAATCCGGTAAAGCCGTCCAGCGCAATGATGCTGTCCCGCAGAATGGCAGACTGCGGCACCCTCTCGCAGAGCAGATCCAGAATCTCCTCTCTTGTGATATATTTTTCCTCCAGATAGGCATAGAAGCCTTCGTACACCTTCTTCAAATCAGAAAGCTTATAATAAAGCGAGGTTCCTTCCCCCGCCTGCTCCATCATCCGGTCAAGCTCTTCTTCTCCAATATCGTACTGGGTAAACTCGGAAATGACCGATTTCACTTCGCTGATATACCCCTGCCGCTTCAGATTTCCACGAAGGACAGTCAAATCGTCCTCATAATCCCCCGCAATCTTCCGGAGAATCAGATTTTTCCCCTCGTCATCCAGAACAATCCGGTCGTTTCCCCCGGTCTCTTCCATGACACGATAAGCAAGCCTTCCAAAACTTAACACATCAATATTCATGATCGCATGATTCGGGCTTGCCTCCACAAGATCTTTCTGAGTCTGCATGGAAAACTGCTCCGGCACGAGAACAATATAAGTCTTCTCCGGATTTGCAGCCGCTTCTTCTACTGTCTTCTGATATAGAGAATGGGACTTCCCTGAACCGGAACTCCCAAAAATAAACTGTAATGCCATGACATTCTCCTAATTCACTTTTCCGTACAGTTCTCTCGGAACGAATCCTTCAATATAGATTCCATCCGCCTGATACTCTTCTTTCGTCACTTCTCCGTAGGCGCGGATCATCTGAATCTTTCCTGCCTCCGCATACGGATAAAGACGCTTAATCTCCATTCTCTGTTCTCTGATCCAGTCTTCCAGAATCTCTTTCAGCGTATCCAGTCCCTGCCCTGTCTTTGCAGAGACCACGACTCTTGCATCCGACTTGAAATCCCGGATCAAAAGGTCTTCTCCTGCTTTGTCACATTTATTAAACACCGTAATCACGGTCTTGTTCAACACTCCGAGTTCTTCCAGTGTCTCATAGGTTACATACATCTGCTCATCCATCTGTGGATTGGACATGTCCGCCACATGGAGAATCACATCCGCATACTTTGCCTCTTCCAGCGTACTGCGGAATGCCTCGATCAGGTTATGCGGAAGCTTGCTGATAAATCCGACCGTATCGGTAAGAAGAATCTTCTGGCCTCCCGGAAGATTCAGCACTCTGGTTGTCGGATCCAGTGTTGCAAACAGCTTGTCCTCTTCCAGCACCGATGCACCTGTCAGTGTATTTAACAGCGTAGACTTTCCGGCATTGGTATATCCCACAAGCGCACAGACCGGCATATGGTTTCTGCTTCGCTGCTCCCTTGTCACCTCCCGGTGTCTGCGGACATCCGCAAGTTCCCGGTTCAGCTGGGCGATCCGGCTTTTGATCAGTCTCCGGTCCATCTCCAGCTTCTTCTCTCCCGGTCCTCTTGTCCCGATTCCTCCACCGAGCCTGGAAAGACTCTTTCCAAGTCCGGTCAGTCTCGACTGCCGGTATTTTAACTGGGCCAGTTCTACCTGAATCTTTCCCTCTTTAGTCGATGCTCTGGCCGCAAAAATATCGAGAATCACAAGCGTCCGGTCCATAATCTTACAGTCCAGCACTTCCTCCAGATTGTTGATCTGGGACGGGCTGAGCTCATCATCACAGACAATGCCGTCCGCTTCCTTTTCCCATACAAGCCACTTTAACTCGTCGAGCTTCCCGCTTCCGATATAAGTCCCCGGGTGAACCGCGTCTCTTAGCTGGATCATCTGTCCGGCCACTTCCGCTCCCGCTGTCTTTACCAGCTCGCCAAGCTCATCCAGCGACTGCTCTGCCTTTTCCAGATCATCCAGAGCCGCCGCCACCAGAATTACCTTTTCCTTTTTCCTTCCTGTCTCAATCATTCATTTCCCGCCTGTGTTTCTAAAAACTCTGCCTCTTTTTTCACATCTTCGTCATCCGGCCAGGTCTGAAGATATGCGTCCGCCTTTTCCCTGGCTTCTGTATACTTTCCTGCCTTTTCCAGAGAGAAGATCTGGTTGTAGGCCATTTCCTTTTTCAGATCATCCCCGGCGCCTTCCATCTGGCTGCCGGTCTCAAAAGAGTCTGCCGCTTTTTCATACTGGCCGCTCTGCATATACGAAATTCCAAGCAGATTATAAAGCTCCGGCGTTGCCTCGGCCCCTTTCTCAAGTGCCGACTCAAAGGCGGAAACCGCCTTGTCATACTGCTCCAGCTCGTAATAGCTGATGCCAAGCCCCCGGTATGCTTCCTGTTCCATATCGGAATCCTTCGAAGCTTTTTCAAAAGCCTCGGCGGCCTGCTCATAGTTTCCCTCCTCAAGAAGGGATTTCCCTTTATCAATCTGTGTGGCACATCCTGTCATCGTAAAGGATAAAAGACATGCCGCCATAATCATTCCAACTCGCTTTTTCATTTCCCTTGTCACCCTTATCTTTCTTTATGATTCCCTGTTCTTATTCCAGTATGTGTTCCATTCCCTGATTCATAATTGTCTGTATATGGTCATCCGCCAGCGAATAAAACACCGTCTTCCCCTCACGTCTGCTCTTAACCAGTTTCATCTGCTTTAAAATCCGAAGCTGATGCGAAATCGCAGACTGTGTCATATGCAGTACCTCCGCCAGATCACAGACACAAAGCTCTGACTGAAAGAGCACATAGAGAATCTTCACTCTCGTCGGATCTCCGAACACCTTAAACAGGGCGGCCAGATCATTCAGTGTCTCTTCCGCAGGCATCCGTTCCATGACCTTCTTGATACAGTCCCCGTGGATCTCGATACAGTCACAGCACTCTGTCTCCATACAATCAATTTTTCTGCTCATACATCATACTCCCTTTTCTTACATCGGCTCAATCTGCCAGTCCACAGGCTCTACCCCCTGTGCCTCCAGAAACCGGTTGGCCTGACTGAACGGCCTGCTTCCGAAAAATCCCCGGTATGCGGAAAGCGGACTCGGATGCGGGGCCTCCAGAATCAGATGCTTAGGATTGTGAAGCATGGATTTCTTCGCCTGGGCCGGTCTTCCCCACAGCATAAAGACGATCGGCCGGTCCTGCTCATTTAATTTCCGGATCGCCGCGTCCGTAAACTCTTCCCATCCGATTCCCTTGTGGGAATTGGCCTGATGCGCCCGTACTGTCAGTACCGTATTCAAAAGCAGCACTCCCTGCTTCGCCCATTTGGTGAGGCATCCGTGATTCGGGATCGTGCATCCCAGATCATCGTGAAGCTCCTGATAAATATTGACAAGAGAAGGCGGAATGTCCACTCCCGGCCTTACGGAAAAGCAGAGCCCGTGTGCCTGCCCCTCTCCGTGATACGGATCCTGTCCCAGTATCACCACCTTCACCTCATGAAGCGGCGTCAGGTGGAACGCATTGAAAATGTCGTCCGCCGGCGGGAAAATCTGCCTCGTCCGGTACTCCTCGTTGACCGTCTGAAATAATTTTTTATAGTAAGGCTGTCTGAACTCCTCCTTCAGAGCATCCAGCCAGTCATTCTGAATTGCTGCCATGCTGCCTCCTCACATCAGAGTCTGACCGGGATTCCTTTGTCCCTCAGATACTCCTTGACTTCCCGGATCGTAAGCTCTTTATAGTGGAACAGCGATGCCGCCAGAGCCGCATCCGCATGTCCCTCGCTGAACGCGTCATAGAAATGGGACAGCTCTCCTGCTCCTCCGGAAGCAATCACCGGAATCGACACCGCATCCGCAATCTGTCTTGTCACGTTCAGGTCATATCCTGCCTTCGTCCCGTCTCCGTCCATACTCGTCAGAAGAATTTCCCCTGCGCCGCGCCGCTCGGCCTCCATGGCCCACTCCACAGCATCCCGGCCGGTGTCGATCCTTCCGCCGTTTTTGTATACATTCCATCCGCTTCCATCCGCACGCTTCTTCGCGTCGATGGCGACCACCACGCACTGGCTCCCGAACTTGTACGCCGCGTCCGAGATCAGATCCGGAGTATTCAGCGCAGAGGAATTGATGGAAATCTTGTCCGCCCCGGCTCTTAAAATCGTCCGGAAGTCCTCCACTGTACGGATTCCGCCGCCAACCGTAAACGGAATAAAGACATTCTCAGCCACCTGTTCTACCATGTCAACGACTGTATTTCTTGCATCAGAGGAAGCGGTAATATCCAGAAATACCAGTTCGTCCGCCCCTTCTTTATCATAAACCTTTGCGACTTCCACCGGATCTCCGGCGTCTCTTAAATCTACAAAGTTGACTCCCTTTACAACCCGTCCATTGTTCACGTCCAGACATGGAATAATTCTCTTCGTAAACATCTGCTACTCCCCCTGTCTTTCTATGAAATTTTTCAGAATATGAAGCCCTGTCCCGCCGCTCTTTTCCGGGTGGAACTGGCATCCGAAGACGCTGCCCTTCTCCACCGAGGCATGAATCGTCACTCCATATTCGGCAGTTGCTTTTACGATCTTTGGATCTTTCGCTTTCAGATAGTATGAGTGGACAAAATATACATAAGGATTCTCCTCAAGTCCCTCAAACAGCCTGCCGTCCTTCGAACAGGAAAGAGAATTCCAGCCCATATGCGGAATCTTAAGCCCTTCCGTCTTCGGGAACCTGACAATCTCACCTTCTAAAATTCCAAGACCTTTCACGCCCGGACTTTCCTCGCTCTTTTCAAAAAGGACCTGCATGCCAAGGCAGATTCCAAGCAGCGGAATTTTCTTTTCTACCGCCTCTTTGATCACCTCTGTCAGTCCAAATGCTTCCAGATTGTGCATCGCGTCTCCAAAAGACCCGACTCCCGGAAGGATAATCCGGTCTGCTCCCAGTATCTCCTCCCGTTTTCGTGTGACAACCGGCTTCTCTCCAAGAAAATCAAGCGCCTTCTCCACACTTCTCATATTTCCTGCGTCATAATCAATCAATGCAATCATTGTTATCCACTCCTTATCTTTCTAAGTTTAACACACCCCTTTCAAAAAGAAAATGTAAAAATGCGGGACACGCCCGCATTTTTACTTTTTGTCAAGTTCAAACCAGAACTGTACTCCGTTTTCATAATTTTTTACCCCGTAATTCTGATGGAAGGATTCCATGATGGCCTTGACAATCGAAAGTCCGATTCCATTTCCTCCATATTCTCTGGTTCTTGCCTTGTCCACTTTATAAAATTTCTCCCAGATGTGTTCGATATCCTCCTCCGGTATCGGCTCCCCTGTATTGAAGACGCTGATCCGTATCTTACCATCCCGCTCTTCAATCCGGATATCCACGATCCGGTTTTCATCCACATGGTTCAGGGCATTGCTTACATAGTTTCGCACAACCTGTTCTACCTTGAACTCATCTGCCCATACAAAAACCGGCTCCTGGGTATTCATACGGATATCCGCTTCTTTCTGCTTTGCCATGATTTCAAGGCTCTGCACCACACCCCGGATCAGGCTTGTGATATCGATCCGTTCAAACTGGGTATCGTCTCTGCCCTGTTCCAGCTGGTTCAACGTCAGAAGGTTTTTCACCATCCTGTTCATCTTGTTGGCCTCATCAATAATGACATCGCAGTAAAACTCCATACTTTCCGGATCATCCGTGATCCCGTCTTTCAAACCTTCCGCATATCCCTGGATCAGTGCAATCGGTGTTTTCAGTTCATGCGATACATTCCCGATAAACTCTGTACGCATGGTCTCTACCTGTTCCTTCTTTTTGATGTCTCTTTGCAGTTCATAGTTGGCTGTCTTTAATTCGGAAATCTTGTCTTTCAGCTCATCTGACATCGTATTAAAACTTTCTCCAAGAATTCCGATCTCGTCTGCTCCGCCTCTTGTATATTTTGCGTCAAAATCAAGCTTTGCCATCTTTTTTGACAGCTCCGCCAGTTCCAGAAGCGGCTCCGAAATTCTTCTTGAGAAAAACCAAACAAGAATAATTCCAATCGCAAGAATCAGAATACCGATATAGAAAATAAACTGGTTGGAAATCGACACATTAGAGCGGATACTGTCAAGGGAACACCGCATCAGCAGATAATTGGAATTATCAAACTGTGCCCACATTTCCAGGTATTCCGCTCCGCTCATCACATCTCTCGCCCTTGTAATCAGGTAGTCCCCGCTGTCAAGCAGCGGCGGCTTGTTGCCGAGCACATAATCCTGAACCTGATCTATCAGGATGCTCACATCATAGACGTTCGCATACTGTACCCTCATGGAACTGTCAATCAAAAGGACGGAAACATTATTTCTCTCGGTCATACGGTTCAGTTTCAGCACTTCCGAGTCGTTTCCCAGAAGATCCTTCTCCTGCACCTTGCTGATTTCCTTATAAATACTCACTAAGTCCGACCGTTTATTTGCCATATAGTACCATTCTGCAAATGTACCGTTTACAAACACAAGAAGAATCAGAAGAAAAAGAATCAGTCCGACAAAAATGAACATCATCTTTTTTCGGATAGAGAGCTTTGCTCCAAATTTTTTCATGATTTTGCAACCTCAAATTTGTAGCCCATCCCCCAGATGGTCCGGATATACTCGCCTTTGTCCCCCAGCTTGTTTCGAAGCTTCTTCACGTGAGTATCAATCGTTCTGGCATCTCCGAAATAATCGTAGTTCCATACATTGTTCAAAATCTTCTCTCTGGACAGGGCAATCCCCTGATTTTCCATAAAATAGGTAAGAAGCTCAAACTCCTTGAAACTTAAATCGACCGGATTGCCGTCAATTTTCACGATATGGGCTGCCTTGTCAATCTCAATACCTCCTGCAGAAACCGTCTGATCCATGGCAAGTCCGCTCGTCCTTCTTAAGAGCGCATTGACACGGGCCACAAGGATTTTCGGACTGAACGGCTTGGAAATGTACTCATCGACGCCAAGTTCAAACCCATTCAGCTCATCCCGCTCTTCTCCTCTTGCCGTCAGCATGATGATCGGAACTTTGGACTCCTTGCGGATCTCCCTGCATACTTCCCATCCATCCATCTTCGGCATCATCACATCCAGAATAATAAGTCCGATATCCTGATTATCGTAAAAAACATCCAGCGCATCCATCCCGTCTCCTGCTTCAAGCACCTGGAATCCGGCTCTTTCCAGGAAGTCTCTGACAAGCTTGCGCATTCTGCTTTCGTCATCCACCACCAGTATCTTAATATGCTCCATAAACAATTCATCCCTTCTTCTCGATAATCTATCTATTTTCTGTATTTTAACAGATAATTATGTCCTTTTTGTGTACAATCTTATTTTCTGCTTCCTTCCTCCGGACCGGTGCTGCATTTCAGAGCTTCCCCGTCACTTTCAAACACGATGGTTCCCTGAAGGTCGGTCCGGAAAACACCTGCCCCCAGTTTCTCCACCCGTTTCATGACTTTCTCATGTGGATGTCCGAACTCATTTCTGGTGCCGCAGGTTATCACGACAAAAGAAGGAGATGCCGCTTTTAAAAACTTCCATGAGTTGGCGTCCCGGCTTCCATGATGATTCAGTTTCATGACATCCGAGCGGATTGAGATCCCGGATTTCAGGATCTCTTTTTCGATTCTCTGACTGATGTCTCCGCATAAAAGGAAGCTGTGTACACCATTTGTCAGACGAATCCCGAGTGATGAATCGTTGATATCTTCATACTGTTTTTCAGAATCCGGCGTGATAAATACAAATCTGCCGCTTCCTATTTCATAGTTTTCCATAAACTCAGGATGTCTGATCTTTACGTCCGCTTCATCCAGCGCGGTAAGAACTTCTTGAAAGCTTTCTGTATCATACGTTTCTTCCGGAAGGAAACAGGTTCCCACCGGAAAGGTTTCAATTACAGCATCCATCCCGCCGATATGATCAATATGAGGATGTGTGGCAATGACATAATCAAGCTTTTCTACCCCCTGTTCTTTTAAATAGGAAACGACCATTTCTTCATCCTCATTGGTCCCTGCATCAATCAGTAAATTTTCATTCTCCGACCGCACAAGAATGCTGTCCCCCTGTCCTGCATCCAGAAAGTGCACCTCCATGTTTCCGGATACTGTTTCCGTATTATTCTGTTCCGGATTCTCTGCTTTTCTGCCCAGAATCCAGATAACAGACATACCTGCCAAAAGCGCCAGAACAAACAGATATATGACTATTCTTCTCTTCTTTCTCACTTCTTCATCCTCCGGAAAACCTGTTTCCTTTTATTGTATCTGCAAGCTTTCCAAATCATTCAGATGATGTTTATATTTTCTTAAGTTCTTTTATAAATCCTTCATCGCGGAGACATAAATTACTCACATTTGTGCGCTATACTATAAACATCTTCAGAGAAGAAGAAGACAACAGTTGGAAAGAGTTCCTAATTCTTTGTGATTGTTGTCCTTCGCCTAGACATTTAGATTTTTTTAGATAGATTTTTCTCTCTTCCTTCAGGAGCCGCCAGGACGGCTCCTCCTTTTTTTGTTCAGAGCTTTCCCGGGTACACGAAAAAATCCTGCCTGTGGAAACATCATATCTCCCGGCAGGATTTGCTCTATTCTTCTGTTCTTGGAAAGAGTATCGTCAGAAAGAACATGCCGTCTTCCTGACATACCTCGGAAACTCCCCGCATTTTTTTCATCATCTTCCGAATGTTGTGAAGCCCGATTTTCGTACTCTCTTTTCTTTCGTCCGTTTCCCGCAAGATCCGGTTGGAAAAACAGATCCCCAGACAGGAATCCCTGCAGACTGTCCGAATCCGGACAGGTTCTTCCGGATCTGCGTATTTTACAATATTAGAGACGAGATTATCCAGAATCCGGTTGATGTATTCCGGATCCACACAGATTTTCCCATCCTCGTCTTTCCATTCGACATCGACTCTGTAGCCTTTTTCTTCCAGATACCCCGCCATCTCAGAGAGCGGATCATAAAAGATGCTGTCCAGGCTTTCCGGCTCTCCGGTCCTGACTTCCATATCTTCTGTTACGAGGGCATACTCAAAAATATGGTCCGACATAACTTTGATCTGGTGGGCTTTCCGGTCAATTTTGCGGATGTATTCCCGGATCTGCTCCATATCATGGATCTCTTTTTTCGCCAGAATATCTGTATAGAGAAGCAAAGAAGTGAGCGGTGTTCTCAGATCGTGGGACATTTCCGTAATCATTCTCCGATTTGCCCGGGACAGTTCTTCTTCTTTTTCTATACTTTCTTTCAAAGCCCTGCGCATGTGATCCATTCCGGACGCAAGATCGGCAAGCTCATCCTTTCCTATTACCGAAATCTGATATTCCAGATCGCCATTTCCCAGAATCTCACATTCTTCTTTCAGCTTTCCAATATATTTTACAGGTTTACGGATCCCCAGTACCGCTGTCATAATAAACAACGCCACAGCAAGCAGAATCTCGGCAATCAGCGCATAGCTGTAAAACTGGTAGGAAAAGAATCCATACAGAAATACATCTGCGGTTCCGTCCGAAAATTCAACTGTATAGTAAGACTCCCACTCATAATACCCGCCTTCTATTGCGGCATTCTCCACTTCTTCATCCGGATACAGAGAATCATATGTCAGAAGTTCCTCCTTATAGACACTGATTGCAACGATTTTCTGTTCATTCACCCATTTCGTCAGCTTTTCAGAATCATTGGAGGAAACATGGTTTTCTGTAACATATTCCTGGAGATTTTTGATGGAATGGTCACTTGCTTTCTGTACATAATCACTTTCATAAAAATAAAATGTAAGCAGATTTTCCCCCGCCCGGTTCAATATGAAAAAAAACAAAAGAGAAACTGTTGCTGATACCAGAAGCAGGCG
The DNA here is from genome assembly GCF_016900655.1 of Drancourtella massiliensis. Taxonomy (GTDB): domain Bacteria; phylum Bacillota; class Clostridia; order Lachnospirales; family Lachnospiraceae; genus Sellimonas; species Sellimonas catena. The sequence goes on along the minus strand of NZ_JACJKH010000021.1, from coordinate 15,987 downwards.
GATCAGTTCAAAATATAATGAATGAATTTTTTTCTTCCCATTATCCAAATCGGTACCCCTTCCCCCATACAGTCTGAATTCTCTGTGGATTTTTCGGATCTTCCTCTATTTTTACCCGTAGTTTCCGGATATGCACCATTACCGTACCATTGCAATTGTAAAAATATGGTTCATCCCAGACACTTTCATAAAGATTCTGGGCCGAAAAAATCTTCCCCGGATGCTGCATCATCAGTTTTAAAATCTGGTATTCAATTTCGGAAAGCTCTGTACTTCCACCCCGGACAAAAACTTCATTAAACATTTCATTCAAACGGATTCCGGCCTGTTCCAGATACGTGTCCTTTTTTCGATCCGGTTCCTTTCCGCGGTATGTTTTCCATCTGCGGATCAAAGCCTTGACTCTTCCAAGAAGTTCCGAATAGGAAAACGGCTTCGGAAGATAATCATCCCCGCCTGCCATTAATCCGATCAGTTTGTCCGATTCCTGCGCTTTTGCGGTCAGAAACAGTACCGGTACATACGAAATTTTCCGGATCTCTTCACATGTCTTCAGTCCGGACATCCCGGGCATCATGATGTCCAGAATCACAAGATCAGGCCCCTCTGCCAGCAGCTGCAGACCTTCCCCCCCATTCTTTGCCTCAAGCACTTCATAACCTTCTCCTTCAAGAAGAATCCTCACTCCTTCCCTGATGTCTTCATCATCTTCAATCATTAAAATCCGTTCCATTTACTCACCTTACACTCACTCTGACAAAACAACAGGGTCCGCCTCCCGAAAGAAGCACACCCTGTATCACCTGTTTTGATTCCTGTTCTTATTATTTTGAACTCTTTCCTGAACCCGTCTTTCCTGATTTCGTATTCCCGGATGCTTTTCCTCTTGTTTTGTTGTTCTTTGAAGTTTTCCCGCTTTTCTTTTTGGAATCCTTCTTTTCAGACTCAGTGACTTTTTTATCGGAGTCCTTCTTTTCAGATTCAGCGCCTTTCTTATCGGAGTCCTTCTTTTCAGATTCAGTGACTTTCTTATCGGAGTCCTTTTTTTCAGATTCAGCGCCTTTCTTATCGGAATCTTTTTTTTCGGAGCTTGAGCTGCTCCCGGCAGTGCTTTTTGCTGTGGACTTTTTATCATCTTTTCCTCCACATGCTGCCATGGCAAACACCATTGCTCCAACCAGTGCCAGAATGAGGCCTTTCTTTACAAATCCTTTTTTTCCTTTTTCTTTTTTCTGTTCCTGCATAAAATCTGTTCCTCACTTTCTTTTTCTGTTTCAAAGGCTGCTTTGTTATGTATCTTTATATCTGCTTCCTTTGATACTTCTATTATCAACGGCAGATCTTAACCGTTCCTGAAAAAGTTCTGAACAATTCTTAATGCAGATTTCCCCTTTCCGGCTCATCATCCCTCTAAATATTTCCCATCTTATCGAAAGATCAGTGTTCTGTCAACAAAAAAACAGCAGGATGAATTCCTGCTGTTTTTTCCGGGATCATAACATGTATCTGTCCTATTCTACTATGATAATATTGCTGTCCGAATACATGCTTTCATCCGGGCATCGGTCCGTAATAATCATTGCATCCCCGAATTCTCCAAAGCTTACAGGACTCGATACCAGAAATTTGCTGCTGTCACAGAGTACATACGGCTTTTGGGCATGTTTCATCGCACATCCTTTTATCATCGCCTCATTGATATCCGGCGTCGTAAACCCGGACGTCCGGTTTACCCCGTTCGTTCCGAAAAAACCTTTTGTAAAATTATATTTCTGGAGATTGACGTAGGCTTCGTTTCCAACAATCGCCTCGGTCGCCGCTTTGAGTTCGCCGCCGATCAGGATCACCCGGAACCCATTCTCCGTGAGCTGCAGAGCGTGGGAAACCGCATTGGTCACAAAGACGGCTGACTTCTCTGTCAGAAACGGAATCATGTATTCCGTTGTCGTGCCGGCATCCAGGTAGACAAAATCATCCGGCTCCACAAGCGATGCCGCATACCTGGCAATCCGGATTTTTTCCTCTTTTTTCAATTCTTTCCTGAGAGCAACTTTTTCTTCCCGGATATTGATCCTGGATTCTGTCTGGACAGCTCCTCCAAACACCTTGACCAGTTCTCCTTTCTGATGGAGAAGTGTCAGGTCTCTCCGAATTGTGGACTCGGACGCATTCAGCTTTTCTGTCAGTTCCTGAACGGTCACGCTTCCCTTCTCTCCCAGAAGTTTCAAGATCTCTTTTTGTCGTTTTTCTGTCAGCATAACCTTCCCTCCGACTAAACCTTTTTCTCTCATATAACTATAGTAGAATTCTCCTTTCCCGTCAATCTCCCACCCGGATCAAAATACGCCGCGGATGTGATAATCTTCTCGCGGCGTAATGCTGTTTGATTTTTTCTTTATTCTTCTACCCTTTTTTTAAGTATTCCAAGGAGTACGGCTCCGACAATCGTACCGATTACCAGGGATACAAGATACATCAGGGCATGATCCACAACCGGGAATACGAAGATTCCGCCATGCGGAGCCATCAAAGTACAGCCAAATGCCATGGAAAGCGCACCTGATACTGCGGCACCGATGATACAGGACGGAAGGACATGGATCGGATCAGATGCCGCAAACGGGATCGCTCCTTCTGTAATAAACGCAAGTCCCATGATAAAGTTTACCGGACCGGATTCCCGTTCTTCTTTTGTAAATTTCTTCTTAAAGAGCAGTGTCGCCAGAGCGATGGCGCATGGAGGTACCATACCGCCGATCATAACGGCTGCCATAATATCATAGTTACCGGCTGCAATGGATGCAGTTCCGAATACATATGCTGCCTTGTTGAACGGTCCTCCCATATCGATAGACATCATGCCTGCAACGATAATTCCAAGGAGAATCTTGCTGCTTCCGCTCATATTGGTCAGTCCTGTATTAAGCGCGGTATTCAATGCTCCCACCGGAGGCTCAATCACATAATTCATCAGAAGTCCCATAATCAGAATTCCGAACAATGGATACAGAAGCACCGGCGCAATCTTTTCAATGGACTGCGGCAGTTTCGCAAATACTTTTCTCAGAAGGAGAATCAGGTATCCTGCTACAAATCCCGCAAGAAGAGCTCCAAGAAATCCGGATTTGCCCTGAGATGCAAGCATTCCGCCTACAAATCCGACTGCCAGTGCCGGACGGTCTCCGATACTCATGGCAATGAATCCTGCAAGTACCGGGAGCATGAATCCAAATGCCGTATCTCCTATTCCTTTCAATGCCGCTGCTACCGGCGTGATCGTACCGAAGTTTGCACGCATCTCATCGGAAAGGGAATTGATATCGATGCTGAGGCCATCAATCAGAAACGCAAGGGCAATGAGGATACCGCCTCCAACTACGAACGGAAGCATGTGGGAAACTCCGTTCATCAGCTGTGTATATACCTTGTGGGCTCCGCCTCCGGATGATTTCTGTGACTTGCCTGCATTCGGATTTCCGCTTTTGTAAATCGGCACATCACCATGCATCGCCCGCTCTACAAGCTGATCTGCCTTACCGATTCCATCGGAAACCGGGCATTCGATCAGACGTTTTCCATGGAAACGGTCCATTGGTACTTCTGCGTCTGCTGCAACGATGATACAGTCTGCCTCTGCGATTTCCTCTTCTGTCAGTACGTTCTTTGCTCCGCCGGATCCCCTCGTCTCTACCTTTACAAAGCATCCTGCCTTTTTCGCTGCTTTTTCGATTCCTTCCGCAGCCATATACGTGTGTGCAATACCAGTCGGACATGAAGTCACTGCCAGAATCCTGCATGCCTTTTCCTGCGGTTCGGACTCCGTCTGTGCCGCCAGCTGTTCATCGACATCCGGTTTCTCTTCATCTGCCTCATCGATGATCCGAAGGAATTCTTCCGGTGTGGATGCTTTTTTCAGATTCTCTGAAAACTGCTCATCCATCAGGAGAATAGAAAGTTTGCTCAGCACATCCAGGTGAATATTATCCTTTGTATTCGGCGCGGCAATCAGGAAAATCAGATTTACCGGCTCCCCGTCCAAAGAATCAAAATCCACTCCGTCTTTGATTACCATCGCTGCAAGACCGGGCTTTGCCACCGCGTCACATTTTCCGTGCGGAATCGCGATGCCGCCTCCGACTCCGGTCGTACTTTCTTCTTCTCTTAAATACACTTCTTTCCGGTACGCTTCTTTGTCCCGGATCTTTCCGCCTGCCGCCATCAGATCCACCGCCATATCAAGTGCTTCGCTTTTGGAAGCCGGCGCGGCAGTAAGAGAAATACTTCTTTTATCCAGTAATTCTGTGATTCTCATCCTCTATTTCCTCCCATCCTCTATCGATCGATACAATGTTTCCACCTCTGCTCTTGTTGCCAGACGCTCCGAGAAGGCACTGGCACTTCCTGCGGACACTCCCATCCGGAAAGCATGTTCGTAATCTTTCTTTTCCAGCCATCCTGCCAGAAATCCTGCCACCATGGAGTCTCCTGCGCCCACTGCATTGACAAGAGTTCCTTCCGGCGCCGGAAGCATATGCACCTCTCCGTCTGCATCCAGAAGCACGGCTCCCTTGCCGCCCATGGATACGAGCACATTCAGCGCACCCCGTTCCTGCATTTTCCGGGCATACGGCACAACAGATTCCTGAGTATCAAGTTCCACTCCGAATATCGCTCCCAGTTCGTGCTGATTCGGTTTGATCAGGAATGGATGATACGGAAGTACTTCCATCAGCAGGTCATTGGTCGCATCCACCACTGTGAGCACTCCTTTTCCATCCAACCGCTTCATAATCTCCGCATAAATCGTTTCCGGAATACTTGCCGGAATGCTTCCTGCCAGCACCAGAATATCTCCTTCTTTCAGTCCGTCCAGCTTTTCCAGAAGTGCTTTCACAGCCGCTTCACTGATAGCCGGTCCCTGTCCATTGATCTCGGTTCCGTCAAAATCCTTCATTTTGATATTGATTCTTGACCATCCCTCGTCAAGCTCAATAAATTCACTTTGGAATCCCAGCTCCTGCACTTTGCTTACAATCTCTCTTCCGGTAAATCCTGCCACAAATCCAAGGGCAGTATTATCAAATCCGAGGTTTTCCAGTACCGTAGACACGTTGATTCCCTTGCCTCCCGGGAGCATCTGCTCTGATGCCGTCCGATTCGTCTCTCCAAGCCGGAAATCATTGACTGTCACAATGTAATCCAGTGACGGATTAAATGTTACTGTGTAAATCATTCTTTTCTACCTCCGTTCTTTCTATGCTTATCATAGCACCATTATCAGTCATAATCAATCATTTTATTTCACAATATTTTTACTTATTTTTTGTAAATTTTTCACAATCGGTCAAATTCAATCATTTAAGTGCAACAAAGAACTCCTGCGATTTCATTCCCCAACATCGCAGGAGTTCTTTTCCACTCTTTATTCAGATTTCCAGTTATATTGCTTTGACCTGCTGTTCCAGTACCAGTTTCTGATAAGCAGCAGAAGAACGGAAGCAACAAGCAGAATCCCGATCACAATCCATCTACCTGCTGTCAGAGGGATGGCAATCGGATACCTGGATGTCACAGCCGCCAGAACGAAAAAGCAGACCACCATCACTCCAATCTGTATCCGCCATTTCTTTTGATCCACGGAAAGTCTTCCTCTGTACTCAAACATGTGGTCTCCCAGAAGAACAACCGCCATGGCTGCTACCAGCGCCGCCAGAATCTCATTAGAGCGGACAGCATTATCATTCTGAATCAGATTGACTACTGCAAAGAACGTCAGCCACCATATAAAGCAAGTCCCTGTTTCCAGTAATTGTTCTCCAATGGAACTTTTTTTCCTGATTCCCCGTTTTTCAATCAGAAAATCGCAGAATGCCTGATAAGGCATCCCCATCTTCCGGTCCAGCCTGGCCCCCTGGATCTCTGCCTCTTCCGCGATGCCGATCAGTTCGCTTTTGATCAGTTCCCGATCAAAAAGTGAAAGTTGCCTGGTCGACAGGTACTGTAGTGCGGGATACAGCTGTTCCCACATCTCTTCTCCCATGTCCGCGATACGGCCTGTATTTTCTTTTCTTAATGTTGTCAAATCGTTCCTCCAGAACATGTCTTTATGCCTCCTGCCTTTTCTTCATCATGCCCATTCATATTCCTTTGACCGGCGGTTCCAGTACTGTTTTCTTACAAGCAGCATCAGGTAGGATAATACCAGCATTCCTGCAAAGAAGATTCTGCCTCCGCATGGAATGGAAATCCGGATATCCATTCTCCAAAGCAGCCAGTCTGCAAAGATCAGACACAGAATCACCAAAAGGATGATCAGCGCCTGTGATTTTTTAGACCGGAATGCGATCTTCCCTCTGTAATCTGTAATAGGATGAATAAATATCTGATCGTGAATCCAAAGAGAAGCGGCCGCACCTATCACTGCCAGGATCACAGTACTCATATCCAGTTCAATCTGATTTGTCCAGATGGTTTCTATACTGAAAAATGTCAGAAACCAGACGAAGTGAACTGCAAATTCTACCAAATATTCTCCTTTTTTTCTCCTGTCACTTTTCTCTCTGGAGCTTAGCATCTGATCACAAAACTCCTGTCCCGGCATGCCAAGCTTCTCTTCCAGAGTGATTCCTTCAATCAGGGCTTCTTCTGCCATTCCGATCAGTTCCTTTTTGATCACTTCTTCTTCAAAGAGCGGAAGTGACGAGGAATCCAGATATTCTACAATCGGATAAAGCTGATCCCACATTTTCCCATCCAGAACGGATATCCGGTTTACATTTTCCTGTCTGATTTTGATCAGATCATTTTCCCATAACTTTGTCAGCAGCATATGATCCCTTCTTCCCCGCTTTGACCTTTCTCTACTTTTTTACAGTTCCTCCATCTTTCCGATGATTTCCTGATAAAATTCTTCCTGGCTCTTTTCTCCCCGTTCCAGCGTTTCCAAAATCACTCCGTCTTTCAGAAGGATAATCTTCCGGCAGTTGCTTGCCATCTGCGGGTCGTGAGTAACCATGACAATCGTCTTCTTCATTTCCTGATTGATGGTTCGAAGTGCTTCAATCACGATTTTGCCGGACTTGGAGTCCAGATTTCCCGTCGGCTCATCGGCCAGAATCAGATCCGGATTGTTAATCAGTGCCCGGCAGATTGCCACTCTCTGTTTTTCCCCGCCGGAAAGCTCATACGGATTCTTGTTTAGCAGATGATCGATCTGAAACTTTTCCGCATATGCCTTTGCCGCGTCCATCATCTTCTGCGCGTCCTCCTGCCCGAGGATCATCGGCAACATGATATTTTCCTCAACTGTCAGACTGTCCATCAGGTAATAGTCCTGAAAGATAAATCCGAGTTTCGTTCTTCTGATATCCGCCAGCGTATCTCCGGAAAGTCCTTTTGTGTCCTGTCCCATGAATCGGACCGTTCCATCTGTCTGCTTATCAATCATCCCCAGAACTTTCAGAAGGGTCGTCTTTCCACATCCGGATTTTCCCATAATTCCGGTGAAATCTCCTTCTTCCACCTGAAAGTTCAGTCCTTTTAAAACTTTTATATCTTCTTTTCCCTTTTTCCCTACAGCCTTCTGATAATTACGAATTAAATTTTCAACTTCAAGCACATACATCTTCTTTTCCCCGCTTTCTATTTCCAGTCGTATTTCTGCGACTGCTTTTTCCAGTAGTTTGCACTGATAAAAGCTGCCAAAACAGATAACAAAATCAGACACCCTCCTATGACAAATCCATTTCCTGTAATAGCCAGATCTGTCCAGACATCTGTAAATACTACAAGTACTAATGACCCTATCTTAATCAAATGCCTAAGATATTCTTTACGTTTATCCCATGCCATAATACGTTTTCCAGGAAGCCATACATCTGACAATGCTGCGAAAAATGCGAATAACATATCTGATGCATAAACCATTCTTGGTTCTGCATCCAGCAAAGCCCCAATGAGCCAGAAAACAGTCAGATACCATACAAAATTCACAGCCAATTCCAGAATCTGCTCCTCCACCTTTCTTTTTCCGGTTCTTTCTTCCCCGTTTTCAATCAGGTTGTCGCAAAATTCTTTCGGCGGCATGCCCAGTTTTTCTTCCAGAGAGATCTGTTCGATCTCCGCCTCCTTTGCCATGCCGATCAGATCTTTTTTTATCACTTCTTCTTCAAACATCGGGATCGAAAAAGAGGAAAGATATTCTACCATCGGAGATAACTGATCCCACATTGCTCCGTTCATTCCACTGATCTGCTCTGCATTCTCATTTCTTATTTCTGTCAATTCATTTTTCCATAACATTTTTCTCGCCTCCTGTCAGAAGATCCGGTCAACAGACTCTTTCACTTCCTGCCATGCCTGATAAAACTGATCGACATAGTCCTTTCCCTCCTGAGTCAGTGCGTAGTACTTCCGCTTCGGCCCCAGAGGACTTTCTTTAAAGGTTCCCTTAATCAGCTTCTTTTTCTCCAGGCGGAGTAAAAGCGGATAAAGCGTGCCTTCTTTTGCGTCAGAAAATCCATAATCCTGGAGCCTTGTTACGATCTCATATCCGTATGTCTCTTCCTGATCAATGATCTTCAGAATGCATCCTTCCAGAATCCCTTTCATAAGCTGCGCTTTGTCCATATTTCTCACCGCCTGTCTCTTGTTGTTTCACTTAAAGCTGCTCCATTTCTCCGAGAATCTCCCGATAATAGCGTTCCCGCTCTTTTTCATCGTCTCCTTTGCGGTCCAGTGTCTTTAAAATCACGCCATCTTTCAGCAAAATCACATGCTTACAATTGCTCGCCATCTGAGGGTCATGAGTCACCATGATGATAGTCTTTCCCCATCTATTAATCTCTTTGAGTGCATCCAGAACAATTTTTCCGGATTTGGAATCCAGATTTCCCGTCGGTTCGTCCGCCAGAATCAGTTCCGGGTCATTGATCAGCGCCCGGCAGATCGCGGCTCTTTGCTTCTCTCCGCCGGAAAGCTCCGTCGGCTTCTTATCAAGAAGATGCGAAATCTCAAACTGTTCCGCATATTTTTCCGCCCGCTTTTTCATTTCCGCGGAATCCGCCTTGTCTAAAATCATCGGCAGAATCATGTTTTCCCTCACTGTCAGACTGTCCATCAGGTAGTAGTCCTGGAAGATAAATCCGATCTTCCTTCTGCGGATGTCTGCCAGCTCATCCTTCCACAACTCTTCCGTATCAAAATCTTCAAAATAAATTTTTCCTTCTGTCGGCCGGTCCAGAAGTCCAAGCACCCGGAGCAGCGTTGACTTTCCGCATCCGGATTTTCCCATGATTCCGAGGAAATCTCCTTTCTCGACTTTCATGCTGATCCCGCGGATGACCTTGATATCATCCTCTGCCGGACGGGCTCCATCACCTTTTTTAGAATAATTTCTAATAATATCCTGCACTTCTAACACTGTTCCCATGATTTCCCTCCAGTCTACCTTGTATGATAAGGTTCTTCTCTTGACTATATTATATAGCAAGGTAGGCATTTGTCAATAGATTCTGACTAAAAGATAACATCTTAATCGTTTCGTTCTATTTTCCAGTACAAGTCAGCAAAAAATACGGTTCAAATTTGCAAATTGTCATTTTAAGCCGTAGATTCTAATCTGGTTTCTTCCTGCGCATAGAAAAAGGATGTCTCCTGATTGTGGAAACATCCTTCTTCTTAGCTTCTTATCCTAAGATTGTCTTTAAATCCTCTTCCGGCGTTGTAACCGGAGCAATTCCATATTCTTTTATCAGATACTCCGCCACACCTTTTGAAAGAAATGCCGGCAGTGTCGGGCCAAGCCGGATATTTTTGATGCCGAGGTGAAGAAGCGTCAGCAAAATGCAGACCGCTTTCTGTTCATACCAGGACAGAATCATAGACAGCGGCAGTTCATTAACACCACATCCGAATGCATCTGCCAGTGCCAGTGCAACCTTGATGGCACTGTAGGCATCATTGCACTGTCCCATGTCGAGCATCCGCGGGATTCCTCCGATTGTTCCCAGATCCAGATCGTTAAACCGGTATTTTCCGCAGGCCAGTGTCAAAATCACCGTATCCTTTGGTGCCTGTTTTACAAACTCTGTATAATAGCTTCTTCCAGGGCGGGCTCCATCGCATCCTCCTACCAGGAAGAAATGCCGGATCGCTCCGCTTTTCACACCTGCGATGATCTGACCCGCCACACCCAGAACTGCCTGATGGCCGAATCCGGTCATTGTGGTGCTGCCGCCGTTGCTTCCTGTAAATTCCATATCTTTTTCATATCCACCAAGTTCCAGTGCTTTTTGGATCACCGGGGTAAAATCTTTGTCCTCACCAATGTGGACCATGCCCGGATATCCTACTACTTCCGTTGTAAATACCCGGTCCGCATAACTGTCCTTTACCGGCATCAGACAGTTTGTCGTATAAAGAACCGGTGCCGGAATGTCTGCAAACTCCTTCTGTTGATTCTGCCATGCGGTTCCAAAGTTTCCTTTCAGATGCGGATATTTCCGAAGCATCGGATATGCATGAGCCGGGAGCATCTCTCCGTGGGTGTAAACCTGGATTCCCAGATCTTTCGTCTGTTCCAAAAGAAGTTTCAGATCATAGAGATCATGACCGGTTACAACGATAAACGGCCCTTTTTCCACTTTCCAGGATACTTCTGACGGCTCCGGATTTCCAAATGTTTCCGTGTTGGCACGGTCGAGCAGTTCCATGCATTTCAGGTTCACTGCTCCGGTCTCCATAACCACCGGAAGAAGTTCTTCCATTCCCCAGTCCTCTGCAAGTATAGATAATGCCTTGTAGAAAAAGGTGTTGACTTCCTCATCCACATAGCCCAGTACCATGGCATGATAAGCATACGCCGCCATTCCCCGGATTCCAAATAAGATCAGAGATTTCAATGACCGGATATCCTCCTGCGCTTCCCAGATCCATTTCATATCATATTCATCGGTGTTCCCGCACTTTACTTCGCATACTGCGCAGCCCGGCGCAATCTGCTCTTTTTCTGCTCTTACTTTATCAATCAGCCTTTCAATGGCTTCATCATCAAAATTGACATTTGTGACAGTAGCAAACAGACCTTCCAGAATCAACCGGTCCGTATTTTCTGTCTTCGGATTGGACGCACACGTCCTTGCAAGTCCGATCAGCGCCCCGGTCAGTTCATCCTGAAGGCCTGCTGTCCTTGCTTTCTTCCCACAGACTCCCGCTTTCCCGGTACATCCGCTGCACCCTGCCGTCTGTTCACACTGATAACAAAACATCTGCTTTTCCATTTTCTGTCCTCCTTACTTTTTCGTTCCATGGCCAGTATACAGGAGTCAGAAAGCAAAATATGTTGTAAGTACAACAGATTTTATATTATTTTAATGTCGTCCGCACAATCCTTGTGACGCAGTCCCGGAGTTCCTTCTCTGATATCGTTCCATCAGACAACGCCTGCCGGATACTTTCCTGATCCTCCGGTTCTCCCGGCATTACCAGATCATTTCCTGCCTTAATGCATCCCGCAGCCGTACAGTCTTCACTCAGCTGCGTCGTTGTCCAGTCCGTCATGATCAATCCCTGAAATCCATATTCACAGCGGGCCGCTTTCGTACAGAGATCATAACTGTTTGCCGCATGGATACCATTGATCAGATTATAGCTTGTCATGATTGCAAGCGGATGCGCTTCCCGAATAACAATTTCAAAGCCGCGCAGATAGATTTCCCGAAGGGTTCGTTCCGAAAGAATACTGTCGGATCCGCTCCGGTTATCCTCCTGATTATTGCAGGCAAAATGCTTCACAGTTGTTCCGCATCCAGGGTGCTTCTGCACTCCTTTTGTCATGGCTGCGGCAATTTTTCCGCTGAGGAACGGATCTTCCGAATAATACTCAAAGTTCCGTCCGCACAGAGGATTCCGGTGGATATTCATTCCCGGCGCGAGCCAGAGCGTCACTTTAAACCGCTCCATCTCCTCGCCCACTGCATTACCGACTTCCCGGATCAATTCTTCATTCCACGTCTGAGCCAGAAGTGTTCCGACAGGGAACGCCGTACAATATTGATAATAAATATCTCCTTCCTGTTCCGGCCCATCGTAAAAAAATCCTCTTTCAATCGCCGCTTCAAACGGAATCGTCTGCACTTTTCCATCGTACACCACATAATTCTGACTCAGGCGCAGACCTGCCGGTCCGTCAGCCAGAACAATCGCTTTTACTCCCTGTCCGGCCGCACAGGAGCTGGTCTCACCTGCAGATCCAGGCACCGAAATCCCGGCTGCGCCAAGATTGCTTCCCTGTCCGCTTCCCGGATCTCCCACAGCAAGCAGGATCAGCTGATCCTCGGACAGCCCACTGGTGATTTCCGCCGCTTCATCCCCCGGCTCTTTATAATCGTAACAATACCGGATAGTATCAAGTCCGGCCAGATCATAGGAAAAGTGCGGCACATTCTCCGTATTGTTGATCAGCGCTTCATACCGCTTCCGGATTTTTTCAGCCGGAACAGACAGCTCCTCCAGAGTTTCTCTTAATGGACAGATATGCTCTGTTTCTGCCAGCACTTTCTCCTCTTTTACATCAAGGATACCTTCCAGTGTGCTTTCCATAAGGGAATTTCCCACATAGATTCCGTAGCATCCCGCTTCCAGAATCCATGCTGCCCGGCTTTCATCAAAGGAGGCTAGCGTTCCGGCATCAAAAGTCATCTCAACCGTCTCCTCTTCTCCCGGAGCCAGTATCCTGGTCTTGGCAAAAGCGCACAATCTACGGAACTCTTTTTCAATCTTTCCGACTGGAAGGGATACATAAAGCTGAACCACTTCTTTTCCGGAAAACTCCTGGCTGTGGTTTCTCACTTTGACCGTAACTCTTACCTCTCCGTTTTCTGCCGTTTTAATACGGACAGTATTCATGGTGAAAGATGCATAGGACATTCCATACCCGAATCCGTAACGTACCGGAATCTCGAAGGTATCAAAATAACGGTATCCCACATAGATGCCTTCCTCGTACTTCTCCTTCTCGACATTTCCGTTATTATGCGAAAATGTCGCGGCATTCGGATAGTCATCATAAGAAAATGCCCATGTATCAGTCAATTTTCCACTTGGAGAAATAATCCCGCTGATAACATCTGCCACGGCAGTGCCGCCCTCCTGGCCCGGCTGTGATACTGCCAGTACTGCCTGAATCTGCGGAAGCTTTTCAAGGAATGACAAATCCACAACTCCGCCGGAATTCAGCAACAGAATGACCTTTTCAAATCTGTCACAGACATCGGAAAGAAGGGTATACTCTTCATCGCTCAGAAAATAATCTCCTTTTTCTGCCCGTCTGTCCGCCCCTTCCCCTGCATTCCGGGCAAGGACGAAAACTGCCGCATCCGCATCGACAGTATAAATTTCCGGTCCTGCCGGAACATGAAATGGAGAAGTGGAATATGCGGTGAAAAAATCTGTTCCGCTTTTTGTTTTATCAAGAATCGCTTCTTTCCATTCCAACCGTTTTCCCTTATATTCTTCTTCATATTCATGGAGCCATTTCTCCGTCATAATTTCAAATCCGGCATCTTTCAAACCTTCATAGATGCTGATACTTCTTCTCTCGTTTACATCTCCGGAACCGGTGCCTCCTTTGACTGTTCTGGACGCACCAGAACCAAACAGCGCAAGTTTACTTCCCTTTTTGAGCGGAAGCAGATGCTCCTCATTTTTCAAAAGGACAATCCCCTCTTCTGCTGCCCGGCGCGCAATTTCCCCATGAAGTTTCTCATATGCTTCCGGTTCCCTGCTTGTTGTTCCTGTAAACATGGTTTCTTTTCTTTCAAAGTGCATGTTCCTCACCTCATTTCAGATTTTCAGCTTCTTTTTTGCTTGATTTATATATAAATTTTTACATCGTTTTACTATGTTGTCAATACGAAAGATACCTCTGCTCATAATTGAACAGACATCTTCCATATGCTATGATAAAAGAAAAACGGAGGACAGACTATGATTGATTTTCAGAACAAAAAAGTATTCAAACTCAGTAAAGCAAAAGAAAAGCATCTTCCGAAAGAAATCCTGGATCTTTTGATTTATGGAGAAGAAATCGTCGGGTACTACAGTGCTCTGCGGGACTATGTGGTATTCACAAACAAACGACTGATCGCCTGCAATGTACAGGGCATTACCGGATCCAAAAAGGATTTTACTTCCCTTCCGTACTCCAAAGTTCAGGCATTTTCCATTGAAACAGCCGGAACCTTTGATATGGATTCCGAATTGACCCTCTGCTTCAGCGGCCTTGGTAATGTCACATTTGAGTTTTCTGCCGGAGGAGATATAAGAGAAATCGGAAGACTGATCTCTTCCTGTATTTTATAAAACAGAATGGAAAAAGCGCCGTATTTGCGGCGCTTTTCTTACAAATCCAGAAGGAATTACTCCTGTATCTAAGGATTCATACTCTCTAAATGTACAGTTTCTTATTTTCTGATATTCAATTTATTCATCAATGCTTCCTGAAGAACTTGTGAAAAATTCACTCCCTTTTCTATTGCTTCTTCATTCAACCATTCCGGAATACTCAAAGTCTTCTTGACCGCCTTTGAATTGTGCTTTCTCTGATATTCCAGCATATCAAATCCTACGATCACAATGGCACCATCCTCTACATTCAACTCATTAATCGGTGTAGGATCTGGAATGACTTCTCTATCTTCTTTTCTGCCTACTAATACTATACCCAAAGCTTCCACTGCCATTTCATAAGCTTTCTGCAAATCATCGCCTTCAGTGAGACACTCTGGAAAATCCGGAAAAGTTACCCAAAATCCACCTTCCTCTGCCGTATGAAAGATTGACGGATAAAATAATTTATTCATACATGATACCTCCATTTCCATTCTCATTTCAGGCGCAGGGCTTATTTGAGCCCTGCTTGTTTAAGTATTGCCTGCTCCAATCCCTTTTTCTTGAGATATTTTATCATCTCTTTCGGAGTCATTGGCATCTTTTGTATCTCCTTTCCTTATCATGTCTTTATAGTAATACGTAATTTTACGTATGTCAATAGTTCATGAAAACCATGACCACCCGTCAATAGTGGTTTTTTGTTAAGCGTGCCTACATTTTTCGGAACGCGAAAAACTCCACCACGCTTAACTAGCTAAAGCCACATAAATCAATCCCGCCGACCGATTACCGGTTGGCGGGAGAAAATCTTTTCGATATATAATTAGAGTTAAGTTAGATTTATTTTTAATAAATAATCCTTCTCTTTTTCATTAAATGATTTTCCGCATTCTCGCACATTAGACCACTTAAACAAAATACTTGTGTCATCCGTAGTAAAGGTAAATTTTTGAACAAAGGCCGATTTTCCCTCTACATCCTGTCGAACAGACAATTCCTTCTTATTGTAATTTGTTAAATCAATGGTCTCCTTTTCTTCAATACTCCATAAATTAACCGGAAGATATTGAGGAAGAATTACTTCAATACGATCCCCTGTTTTAACATCAGGAAGTTCAATTACACAATCAAGGTTGTCTTCTACATAGGATTCCGATAAATCTTTTAAAGAAAATTCTTTTCCATTGATAATTGCAATATCGCTTTTAGGATAGCCCTGCTCATCTCGTGGGAATTTTGTTATATCAAAAGATTCACTGGATTTGTCCATATGATTCCCACATCCCCAAATCATTGTCAAGACTATCATCAGGGGGAATAACCCTAAAATTTTCTTGTATATTGCCATGCATTCGACCTCCTCTCAAACTGTAAGTGAAATAGGCGTTTGCGAAACGCCACAAGCCGCATAAATACGGCATTTTTGCTTTTAAAAACAAATAACTCCTCACCTGATATGCTATAATAGAGTTGCACAAAACTATAAACCACCATCCAAGAAAGGAGTTATTCTGATACTATGATACCATATAAACAGCTTTCTCTGGCAGATATTTTTTCAGATTGCCAGGAAAAATTTGAAACTGACAAACCTGC
>NZ_JACJKH010000003.1 GCF_016900655.1 Drancourtella massiliensis | reverse complement strand
GGTTTTTCGTCAATTCCATTATACCAAACGGGACAGGTTTATGCCTTTTTTATTGGCTGAAATATTGAATTTTCAAGGTTCAACACACCGTATTGGTGTGGGAAGTTTTAGTAAACTATAAACAGGGTTTACAGTCAAGCAGAACTTGCAGCAATCAACACCTTAAGCTCTGAAGAACTACATTGTTTTATTAAGTTTACACCATTCTTTATTCATGTTCTATTCCTTCTCAAATTGCATATTCTCGAATCTTCCCTCCCTTCATTTACCGAAAAAAACTTGAATCCTATTTTCGATTTCAGAACGATATGATAGAATGGGGAGGAAATTGAGAGAATACGGGGAGAATATATATGAATCTGAAAGCAAAACTGGAAAAACTCAGGGAACACCCATTGGTTCAGGTCTTGGAAAATAATCCTGGAAACCCGCGCACACTGGCATTGATCGAGCCCTTATGGGGCATTCCTTACAATCTGATCGCACCGTTTGCCACGCTGTACATGTACACCCAGGGCATCACAGACGTGCAGATCGGTCTGATTCTATCCATCGCCATGGTGTTTCAAGTGTTTTTCTCATTTTCCGGTGGCATCCTGACCGATAAAGTCGGTAGAAAATTCACCACCATGATGGGCGACTTCTTTGGTTGGGCACTGGCTTGTCTCGTATGGGCTATATCCGACAACTTCTGGCTGTTTTTACTCGCTGCCGTCCTGAACTGTTTTGAGCAGATCAACCAGACCGCGTGGTACTGTCTGCTGATCGAGGACGCACGCTCAAAAGACCTTGTCAATATCTACACCTGGGTGAGCATCGGCGGTCTGGTGTCCATCTTCTTTGCACCGCTTTCCGGCTTGTTTGTCAATGCCTATTCGGTAGTACCGGTTGTGCGTGTTCTGTATCTGCTTTTCACCGTGTCGATGATCATCAAAATGCTCATCACCTTGAAATTCTGCAGGGAAACAAAGCAGGGGAAAATCCGACGTGCCGAAACCAAGGGTGTTTCCGTTTTCCAAATGCTCGGCGAATATCGGCAACTGATTCCTTACCTTCTGAAGGACAAGGGCGCTCTGAAGGCCGTTGCCGTTTCGGTCCTGCTGTATATCAGCAATATGGTAAACACCAACTTTTTCGGGCTGTATGTAACCCAAAGGCTCGGGCTTTCTGAAAACTACCTGGCCGTGTTTCCGATTTTAAACGCTGCCGTCATGCTTGTCTTTATGGTCGGTATCCAACACCGTATGAGCGTTGCAAAATTCAAGGTTCCGCTGTGGACCGGGCTCGTTCTGTACTGTGCAGCTGCTCTGGTGTTGATTCTCTCTCCTGTCAACAGTTTGGTGCCTGTTCTTGTCTACGTATTCACTGCTGCCGTTGCCGCCGCATTGGTGAATCCGCGCAAGGATGCACTGCTCCAGCTCAGCATCAACGCACAGGAGCGCGCGCGCCTGAACGCTCTGATCATGGCCTCAACCATTGCACTCTCCTCTCCGTTCGGCTACCTGGCCGGATGGCTTTCCAGCCTGGACCGCCGTCTGCCCTTTATATTTACCATCGCGCTGTTCATTCTGGCGATGTTGGTCATCGGCCACATTCAGGATCCCCAAACAGAGGAAGCACGCGCCTGAATAAAACGACTGCATCCTCCATTTGTCGGGAAAATAAATTTAACAAACTCAGACAAACAGAGAGCCGGAAAGTCCGCTGTTTATGCGTCTTCCCGGCTCTCTGTTTACTATTCGCCACCAACATATAACATAATTGTTAAATGCCAAGTTGACTTTTATGGGTTTTTATATTCGTAATATCCTTATTTTACTCATTATCCATGGTTTCCGACCAAACAGGTATCATACGGGTATCACGAATATTTCTCCTTAATCGCCCTATCTACATGGTGCTAACACCATGTAATTCTATCCAATAAGCCAGGATTTATAGGGACTTTACCGTACCTTTTTGAAAACAATTAGTCGTCATCCCAAGACGTTCCCATCAGCTCTTTTATCTCAGCACCAGTCGCATAATCGCAACTAATTTCTTCAACCGCACAACTCTCACAAACATCACCGTTTGGATAGTATTCATTATATATTCCAGCCCCATAAGAACGACCGATTCGTCTTCTTGCATCAGAAAGTTCAAATTCTTCTCCACAAAATTTGCATATTGGCATAGCAAATCCTCCATTTAACTAATTCTTATAATTTCTAAAATCTTCTTCTGATTCGTAAATATCATCAGAAGAAATACTATTTTTATGACCGCATTCTGTACTTTAGCTGAAGCACCATTAACATCACCCTAACATCACAGCAAAAAAGAAATCCCAAGAACACCCATTTTACAAGGATTCTTGGGATTTACTAATTATTCAAACTCGTAAACCAAATCTAATTCTATACAGTTTTGTATAGAATATTTGGTTCTATTTGATTTTATTTGTTTCCAACTGTCATGTTTCTATGGTCTGTCTCTGCTAGTGTTATCAATTCGTTATCATGATGATGTTATCATGCTCACTTAAATGTCTGGGTCTGCCTTATGTCTTGCTTTCAGTCTTGCATGCACATTTGAAGTTCCGTATAACACATCTGTGACTGTCACTTTATCCGGATCTACAATGTAACAGACAAGATAATTATCAATTACCATTCTGCGCATTCTCCAAGATCGTTCCGGCTCTACCTCGAAAACCGGACATCTCTCAGGATTACTTTCCAAAGTGAGAATTGCATCTGCAATACGATTATATTGACCCATAGCATTCTCCGCTGCCAAAAGAACATCTGCTATATAATCATAGATCCCTTCCATATCGTCAAGAGCTGTCTGGGTAATTTCTACAATCCGTTTCCCCATCACCTATGAGTCTCCCTAAACTTTTTGAATGCTTCTGCAGCGTTCTCTGTCCTTCCGGCTCTGTAATCATCATAACCTTTCTGAAGCTTCGCATGAAGAGCCGCATCTGTCATCTGAGAGGCATCTATATCTGCCGGTGCCTTTGGAAGCGTAACGGAAAACGGAATCCCTCCAACTAAAACTACTTGATTCAGGAACATATCGACAGCCGTTGACATTGGTATGCCCAGACGCGAAAGAACTGTCTCTGCCTCTGATTTTAATGTGGGATTAATCCGTAGATTAAGTGTTGCTGATTTCTCCATAATGTCACCTCCGTTTATGCTTTAATTGTAACGTCTTCGTCGTTACGTGTCAATAATGAGTTGTAGAATAGTTTAATACTATTTCTTCTTTAGCCCATATCGACTATAACCTCTGTATATTCTTAACTTCCTGACTTTTTCTCACTCAAACTCGGCGTGTTTCCCGATGTTATTAACTATATTTGTTTAGGTTTTGTGTGGATTCATGCCGATATTTACTTCTATTACATCAGTTATTTTGGTTTACTGATTTTCTGTTGCCAAAATGTTGCCACGCCTTTATTATAGCAAATTCTTGCAGATTGACACCCTATTTTTGAATGTTACGCAATAAAAGCCCGTTTTCAGGGCGATAGGCATAAAATATCACCTATGTTCCTATTTTTCATCATGTAACCACTGAATGAATTCTGGAACACCTGGCAATATCTGATTGCCATGATAAATCACACCATCCATATCGCAGATAAACCTTTTTTTCTCGTTAAAATCAATTATGGAATTTCCCATATTCATATATGCCCTGCCTTTCTTTTTCTTTAGAGTACGCCTTGTTCTTTTACTTCTGAAAAATCTATTTTCTACGACCATTGTAATATCGTATCATACGCACATAAAATCAAATACATAACGGCGTGAAATCAAAGTAAATTATTCTATCAGCAGAACCTTTTATGACAATATATCTTTTACACATGTACTCCGATAGTCACTAGGCGATATTTTATATCTTTCCTTAAATACCCGGTTAAATGTTCTCTGACTTTCAAAGCCACTATCCAGGCAAATATTTGTAATAGAATCACTCGTATTTTCCAAACGATGACATGCGTAGTTGAGCCTTGCATCGTTAAGATACTGGTTGAAATTCCTATGAAATGTTTTGGAAAAGAGTCTGGATAAGACATATTTGCTTACTCCAAAGTCTTTCGCCATCTCTTCCAGTGAAAGCTTCTTTTTGAAATTTGCTGATATATAGGAAACCGTCTGGTAAATAAGGTCATTGCTCCCCACATGGCTCTTCTCTACCAGATTCAGTTTTCCTATGCAGCGTGCCAACACAATTTGAAGATAAGCCTGTGCGACTGTAATATCCGACTGTTCTGTCTCTAAGATCGCATTGATAACCCTATATACCTCCGGCTCAACCTTTTCCGCTTTGATAACTGGATATTCAGGAGCCATGGACTGCATGATATCTGCAAATTTACCAATCGTAAAGGGCGATGCGATCAGATAAGTCGCTTTATTTACACCGGGTGTCAGTACCTGATAGTGATGAATAATATCCGGAAATACAAAGCCTATATCTCCTTTTTCCATATGGTAAAGTTCCTGTCCGACACCAAGCTCTAATGTTCCACTTGTTACACAAACAATCTCCAGTGCATTATGAAGATGTGGTTCAATATGTTTTGACTTTTTATTTACTGCTATGATCTCCTCTTTTGTGTCAACATATTTTAACTGCATGAAATACTCCCCTTTGCAACATTTGTCTATATCTTCTTTCGATTTGGCAAGCAATCCTTTTTCATCTATCCTATAATCAACTTGTAAACAAGGAAAGGAGGAATCGCAAATGAGCAATCTTAAAAAATATCTGAACGACCTTTTAGTATTCTACGCTGACTATTTTGAGCATCCATATCATGTATAAATACTAAAAGGACTATTTTGTGAAAACTGAATATTTTTTCTTAAGACCATTTCACAAAAATGAAGTGGTCCTTTTTTTATAAACTTTCAATAAATCTTTTGAATGCAGCTTTCCCGTTAAGCATTCCAATTGCTTCTTCTATATTCAAAATACTGTCCCCCGCTCTTTTGCCTGTTTCATTGTTTCATAATATGTAAAAGCATTGTCTAATTGAAGATTCAATCAGACAATGCTTTTCCCTTCAAATTTTACTCCATGTCTGATGCATCTGTTACTTCATCTGCAGTGATTCCTTTTTCTGCTTTCAGCTTCTTATTTGCACCTTCTACATTCATTCTTGAAAGTACAAACATAATCAATACATCAAAGATTAATGGAAGCCACAGATACATAAACTGCATCATATCAAGTGCGGACTGTGGCTGAGTTGCATTTGTTCCAACGTAACCACTGAAATCAAGCATCCATCCAACAACAGCCGTTCCAATACCTCCACCGATCTTTACACCAAGAGACGTACAAGAGTACATAGTTCCGTCAATTCTCTTTCCCTGTGTAAGATAAGTGTATTCAGAGCAGGATGCGATAACCGCATTCATATCTCCCTGCCATGGTCCCTGTCCTAATGCTGCAAGAGCCGTAAATGCCATCATCAGCGGAACGCTACCCATATATCCGGCAACAACAACAAGTGCTCTACCGATAACTGCTAAGATATAACCTCTTAAGTTCAGTTTGTACATACCTTTCCACTTACCAACTAAAGTTGGTGTGAAAATCAAAGCAATGATCAGTGGAATATTAACTGCCCATGCAAACTGTCCGAACAAGTTTTTGTTTTTCAGTACCCATGTCATGTAATAAATACCGGCTCCAATCATGGCACTGTATAACTGCTGTAAAATGTAAGTTCCACAGATCATCATGTAATATTTGTTTTTGATAAGAAGCTTAAATGCCTGTACCATTCCGTACTTCTCATCCTCATTTTTTACTTCCCCTTCGTTAAGTTCCTCTTCTGGAAGTTCTTTAACAGAAAGAGCAGAAATTGTATTTACAATAAGACCAATAATTGCATAAATAATTGCTACAGTTCTCCATGCAGCTGCATCTCCACCACACTTATCTACAAATCCAACTGTAATTGCCTGAATCAGAAGGCTTGTTAAAAATGCAAAAATGAAACGGTAAGATCCCATCTGCACACGTTCTTTGCTGTTCTTTGTGATGAGTGATGTAAGTGCTGAATATGCAATATTATTAGCTGTATAAAACACACCATTTAACAGTGTATAAGAAATAAAGAACCATGCATATTTAGCGGTTGTTCCCCAGCTGACTGGTACTGCAAAACAGCAGACTAATGTAATGGCACATCCAATATAGCCATATAACATCCAAGGCTTTGCTTTTCCCATTTTGCTGTGTGTTTTGTCGATCATTGATCCAAAGAATATATCTGTAAAACCATCAATTAATTTTGATACGGCAATCAGGGTACCTACGACACCAGCAGCAAGTCCTACTGAGTCTGTCAGATAGACCATCATAAAAGATGTCAGGAATGCATAGACTACATTACCTGCGATATCACCTGAACCATATCCAATTTTGTTATACCATTTTAAATACTTTTTTTCTTCCATAGAATTCTTTTGCTCCTCATATTCATCGCACTTAGAATCTCAAGATGCCTAACAGTATGGTGCCTAATTCTAAATTTTTTTGCTTTGTTTTTGTCTGATTGTTCTGTATATCCGGACTTTACAAAACACCCAGACTCTCCTTCCTTGTTAACGGGTTACTTAAAACTTTATTATCCCTTTATATACGGAACCAGAGTAAACTGGAACCGGAATAATACATCATTAAATCGATACTGATCCAATACAACCGGACCACAACTGTTAGAACCTATTCCATTTAATGCATAGTCAACACAAAATATCACGCTGTCTGATTCTGTCAATTCATAATTATGCGTTTTCTTCTCAAGTTCTTCCTGTGTATAATAAGAAGCATTGAATGAAAATGCCTTTTCTGCGGATGCCACAATTCCATATCGGCTGTTGTTAAGCTCTACATATTCACAATCATAATGGCTTCCGTTTTCCTGTGGACGGATATAGTCCTCGTGTAAATCCCCTACATTTGCCCGGTACAGGCCGTGACTCGCTGCCTGATGTTTATCACGATAGCTCTCCTGTGGTCCCATTCCAAAGTATCTGGCATCTGAAAGTTTCTTATCCAAAAACATTCTCACTCCAAATCTCGGAAGATCCGGGAACTCTCCATCTTTTGTTACTGCTATATCTGCATCAATCTTTCCTGCAGCATCTATTTTCCATGTAATCGTCACATCAAGAATCTTCTGTACCGTCTCTGCCACAACGGAAGCATGGCTTGTAATCTTCACACCATGTTTTCCCTGTGCAACCTCTGTCGTATAGGCTCTTGTGTAAGCCTTATCATAGTGAGCTTTCTTCCATTCAGACTTGATGTACATATCGTTATCTGTTGGAGCTCTCCAAATATTCAACTCCATCGGATGATTCAGATATTCCCGTCCTGCAAATTTCATCTCTGTAAAGAGAGCCGTACGTCTGTCTATGGTGTAGGAAAATTCACGACCTTTGATATGAATCTGTGTATCATTTTCATTCACCTGTAATTCAGAGTTCGTTGCTGTTTTTTCCATCCATTTCTCTGCGAGCTGACATTTTGCATCTTTCTGACTTACCTCAATTTCATCAAATCCCAGAATGTGGTCTTCCTCTAACAGTGGCATTTCTTTTTTCAGATGGTAAATAAGTTTTAAATAGCATTTTCCGCTTTCTGGAACATTGACTTTCAGATTTGTCTTTCCTTCACTGTGTGGTGCCACAGACACTTCTGAAAGTTTACCTTTTCCGATTACAAGACCATCTTGCGTCAGTTCATAACTGATGTTTACATAATCATTCAGGTCATCAAAATCCATATAATTGTGAAGTACCAGCTCTCCACTTTCTTTATCATAAGAAACCACCCTTGCCGGACGATAGACATTCTTGTATTCCAAAAGTCCTGTGTGGGCAGTTCTGTCCGGATATACTAATCCATCCATGCAGAAATTGCCATCATGGATATCTTCGCCATGATCTCCTCCGTAGGCATAGATTGTCTTTCCATTCTCAGCAGTGCCATGAGCAATCGCATGGTCACACCATTCCCAGACAAAGCCGCCGCACATTTTATCATTATCCTGTATCATCTGGAAGTAATCTTCAAAATCTCCAGGGCCATTTCCCATGCTGTGGCAATATTCTACCAGAAGGAATGGTTTGCTTCCGTCCTTGTCCAGATATTCCTGAATCTCGGAAAGTGCCGGGTACATACGGCTGTACACATTCAAGTTGCTGTAATCATATGTTTCATCATAATTACGGTATCTTGCACTCTCATACTGTGTGATACGGTCCGGATCAAATTTCTTTGTCCAAGCAAGTGCTTTTTCAAAGTTGCAACCATAAGCACTTTCATTTCCCATTGACCACATAACAATACAAAAACGGTTTTTATCACGTTCTACCATGAGTTTCACACGGTCAACGATAGCTGATTCCCATGCCGGATCATCGGCAATCTTTTCATTCCACCGCTTGAATCGATTGTAATCCGTGTCTTCTTTTCTGTAGAGCATAAATGGTCCATGAGCTTCTATATCTGCTTCATCTATCACCATAAATCCATACTTGTCACACATTTCATAGAAAAATGGTGCATTCGGATAATGGCTGGAACGGATAGCGTTAAAATTGTGCTGCTTCATTAGCGTAAGATCTGTTGTAATCTGTTCCACACTAATTGTAAATCCAGTAACCGGATCGGAATCATGTCGATTGACACCACGGAATTTAATCTTCTGTCCGTTTAAGTAAATAATCTGATCTTTGATCTCTATCTTTCTGAGTGCGATATGATCTACAATTACTTCATTTTCTGTTTCAAGGATCAGTTTGTACAGGTATGGATTTTCTGTATTCCAAAGCTCCGGACTTGCAATCTCTAACACCGCTGTTCCTTCTTCGGTAATACTTCCTACTGCGACAACTGCTCCATTTTTATCTTCAATCGAAATTTTTACATTTGCCGGAGAGTAGAATTTCACATCAAGTTCTATCTTTGCAAGCATATCCTCAATCTTTGTTTTTATATGATAATCGCTGATTGCCTGCTCCGGACGTTTCAAAATGTACACATCCCGGAAAATTCCACTCATACGGAATTTGTCCTGATCTTCCAAGTAAGAACCGTCACACCACTTCATTACCAATACTGCTATGGTATTCTTTCCATCCTGAAGAAGGTCGGTAATATCAAACTCACTGGTCATATGAGAAACCTGGCTGTATCCCACATAAGAACCATTGACCCATACATAAAAGCAACTGTCTACTCCCTCAAAATTTAAAAATGCTTTTGGTGCATTTTCATCTTTATGATAGTCAAAAGTATGTGCATATGCTCCACACGGGATATCCTGTGGTACATACGGTGGATCAAATGGGAACGGATACCGGATGTTTGTATACTGGTGTGTGTCATATCCTGCCATCTGCCATACACTCGGAACCTGAATCTCGTCAAAGTTTTCTGTATCATAATCCTTCTCAAAAAAAGATTCCTGAATATCATAGATGCTGTTATAATACTGAAATTTCCAAGTTCCGTTTAATAACTGCATACGGTCTGATTCTTCCCTGTGTTCCACCAGGTTGTCCATTCTTTTGGATGCCGGAACATAATAGGCTCTGGCTGGCATTGTGTTTTCATGCAGTACACTTAAATCCTCATAATAACGTGGTACAATCATAAATAACTCTCCTTCAATACATATACATTTTTTTATACGTTGTTCTCCCACAGCAAGTCTTGTTCTTTACTTTTTTGTTTACGTTTCTTTGTTTTTCTATACATAGCTTATCCTAATCCGCAAAATATGTCTATGAATTGGATTAGACAAAATATGCACTAAATGATACAATGGTAAAAAGTAGGAAAAGAGGTGCTGCCCTATGTATATGAATACTGGTTATCTGAACCACTCCCATATGGATTTCAAAGACAAAAGTCGCCCACTGATTGTAGGAAGCTGTGGTACTTATCGCCTTTCCAGCCATCCAAAATTACCAACCTACCGTCCAAGGGGACGCCTGGATTATCAGATCATCTATATCACTGCCGGTTGTGGACATTTTCATTTTGACAATGTAGATAATGAAACGATTGTTCCCGCCGGTAATATTGTACTGTACAGACCGAAAGAGCTTCAGAAATATGAATATTATGGGGAAGATAAGACAGAAGTATACTGGATTCATTTTACAGGCAGCAATGTTAAAAATATCTTACGTCAGTATGGATTTCCGGATAAAGAACGGGTTTTCCAAGTTGGCACATCTATGGAATATGAACGGGTTTTCAAGCGTATTATCATAGAACTTCAACGCTGTCAGGACAACTATGAGGAAATGCTTGTTCTTCTGCTTCGTCATCTACTAATCACTTTCCACCGAGAACTGACACGAGAACATATTCTGAAAAACGAATGCCTGGATCAGGAAATGAACACTGCAGTTACCTATTTCAGCGAAAATTATAATCAGGACATCAACATAGAGGATTACGCAGCCTCACGAGGCATGAGTGTCAGTTGGTTTATTCGGAATTTCAAAAAATACACCGGTTCCACACCAATGCAATTCATCGTAGGAATCCGGATCAACAATGCTCAGATGTTACTTGAAACAACAACCTATTCCATCAATGAAATCTCTAAAATCGTCGGATATGATAACCAGCTGTATTTCAGTCGGCTTTTTCACAAGCTGAGAGGATATTCACCGCGAGAATACCGAAAGCTGAGAAACAAATTCTGAAATCCACAAAGAGGATACCACAGAATTATCAAAGCAATGATTTGTGGTATCCTCTTCTCTCTTTTACTATTCTTATTTTACGAACTCAACCGAATAATAATACATATACTCATTATCTGTATCTATGTATTCACCTTTAATATCCTGTATCGGCAACGAACTCACTCCTTGTTCGCCATAGATCAGTGCTGCCAATCCTTGCTCTGTTCCGTATTCTATCGGGCTTTTGTTCTCTATAGACGTTGCAGATCTGTCATAATATTCTCTGTTTGCAACACCCTCCAAGATTGGCATTTCTGTCATATATTTTGAATATTCATCTGCCGCAATAAGCTTTGCAGTAAAATTATCAAAATCCGGCGTAATAACAATCCATCCATTTTTTGCAGATTTCACATCCTCATAGGAAAGTTCCAAAACCTTCTTATGAGAAATTCGTTTTCCAGACTGGTATTCTGACAAGTAAACATACAATGTTTGAAATGTATCTTTTGAATTGTATCGAAACATCATGGTTCCATCAATTCCAGATAACAATTCAGCTGTTTTCATTTCTACACTATCTGGTGCTACTGCTTCTATATAATTTTGTGGTTGCCGCAATTTATTACATACCATGATTCCAAAAACAATAACACATACTCCCACAACAATAAGAAGTACAGCAATAATCTTCTTTAAATAACGCTGTTTATGACTACTATCTTTTGATATCTGTATCAGTGTATCTTCCGATTTTTTTTCTACATTAGTTACCTCAATATCTTCACCAGCCAAAAATTCATTTAGACTGATGCCTAATATTTCACATAATTCTAAATACACAGACACATCTGGTAAACAGATCCCTCGTTCCCACTTAGAAACTGACTTATCACTCTTCCCCAGTTTCTCAGCGAGCTGTTTTTGAGTCATACCAAGTTTTTTTCTTTTTTCTGCAATATAGCTTCCGATTTTCACAAGGTCCATAGCCATTCCCCCTTTTGGGATTATAGTATCTATTTTCTCAGAAAAAGTACACCCCTTAATGGTAGAATCATGCTGTATTCAACAGATTTTCATTGAATTACCAGAAATTGCTGGAATAGAATCTTCTGATTTTTTGAAGGCGGAAAAAGCGGTCAACCATAAAGATCAACCGCTTAGAATTGTTATTTACCCAAAAACGAATATACCTCTACCAACAATCCTTTGCTATTGGAATTTTTCCCGATTGTATATTTCCAAATCGTATTCATCAGTTTCTTTTCATCCAACGGCTTCGATAAGTGTTCATTCATTCCGGCTTCTTTGCTTTGTTTTTTATCATCCAGAAACGCATTTGCAGTCATTGCAAAAATAGGAATTGTTTTTGCTTCTTGCCGTTCCAGTGATCTGATTGTTTTTGTAGCAGTCAGTCCATCCATCACCGGCATCATAATATCCATGAGAATCACATCAAAATAATGCACCTCTGATTTCGCAAAAATATCGACTGCCTCTTTTCCATCTTTTGCAGTGACGACATTGATTCCAGCATTTTCCAGAATAAACTTAGCAATCTCCATATTCAACTCATTATCTTCTACCAAAAGTGCTGTCAATCCCGAAAGATTTTTCGATAAATTTTCCTCTTCCAGCGTGTCTTCTTCTTTATAATCTGAATCGAGTTCAAATGAAATTGTAACTGTGAAGGTTGTACCGACATTTAATTCGCTTTCTACCGCAATCTTTCCGCCCATCATTTCTGTGAGTTGTTTGGCAATCGGCATTCCAAGCCCAGTTCCCATATAACTGGTCCTTGCACTGGAATCTTCTTGTGCGAACGGTTCAAATACATGAGAAAGAAAACTTTTACTCATACCACGCCCTGTATCTGAGCATCTAAACTTATAGGTTGCCTTTCCACCTTCACATGCTACTTACGCATGAAACCATTCCTTTCCTTCTTCCTGTGGGATTTCGCAGGTGTCTTCTACTCCATAGAAACGCTTTACAAAATATTTTGTTGGAACTTTTCCTCTAAGTGTCAGATATCCCTGTTCTTCCAGTTCTTTGTTCAGGTTACCAATGATTTCATAAGCCGATGTCTGTTTTACTTTTCATCGACACCTGCGCTGAGGAGCATCCTCACCATTCTCAAAAACGGACAGGATAGGATTCCCCTCAATCAAGCCGCTGAAGCACCTGTGCCGAAAAATGGCACCCGCCACGGGATCACACGAGACGCTGATGCTTTCCGGAAAGGGGGTGCAAACATATGATCAACCAGTCAACGATTGATACCCTCAAGCAGATGCGGTTCTCAGCCATGGCCAAAGAACTGGAGTCCCAGTTGAGCGATCCTGATACCTACAGCAGTCTCGGCTTCGAGGAGCGGATCGCTCTCCTGGTCGATGCAGAGTGGAACCGCCGCCAGGCCAATAAGCTCGCCAAATGCATCCGTGATGCCGGATTTTCAGCGCCAAATGCTTGTATGGAAGAGATCGAATACCATCCGGACCGTAAGCTGGACAAGACGCAGCTGACACGCTTCTCTACGATAACCTGGCGTACCAGGAGTACATGAGGATCTACTATGATGGCGGAGATCCAATGTCATTTAAGGAGCATGTGGATTCCATGATAAGGATTGCCCAGGGTCAGGATGACGACCGGTATTAAGTTGTCAAGGTAATAATCTATAGTCATCAGCGTATGTGCTGGAATGACTCTATGTAAGATGTCCTGAAAACATCAGGTCATCGGCTGTGGAGTCAACGCTCCATCAGCACGGAATGCGTTTGCTTTGTTTAGCTGTCATTCATCTGGCAGGATGGCACTTGTCAATGTCGTAGTTGCGTCAGCGAGGCGATAACAGCCATTGCAAGCTCCATTCTCGCCAGATACCGTCTTTAGGCAAAGTAATCGAATATCGAGTGGATCAACCATCCGGAAGGATGGTTCACTTCACCGGAAAAGTGGTTCGCATCGTTGGCAAAGTGCAGTTGCCGACCGGTACAGCCAACCGGCAAGGCGGTACTCTTGTTTCGGCAGGGTGGTACAGTTAGACCGTGCAGATGGTACTAATTCACCGTTATTTACATCCTGTATTTTGAATATTTATCTTTTCATATACTCTGTACTGACAGGTGCAAAACAGGACATCCTATTTCGGATTTTTGCAAAAATTATTTTTTTTACGGTTGCTTCCATAATGTATCTGGTATCAGGAGCTCATTGAAAAAGAGTATAAAAAAACAGTTTGCTCCAACGGAAAATACTTCCATTAAAACAAACTGTTCTTTAATTTCCACTAATTATATCTTTCTGAATTTGGATGATTTTGCGAAAATCTCGTCATTGTCCGGAATAAAAGCAAGAGAAAAAAATAAATTTTAACTCCATTTGCACTCCACCGGGCAATTCAGAAGTCCCGCAAAGCCTTTATTTACGGGCTTTTTCGCATTTTCGTCCGCTATTCGAACTCGGCGTGTTCTTCGTTATCGTTAACTATATTCGTTTAGGTTTTATGCAAATACACACCATTTTTCATTTCAATTACATCATTTATTCTGGCTTGCTGATTTTCTGTTGCCACTATGTTGCCGCTATATCATAAATTCTCCTATAAAACTATGCCTTCTGCGCTATGATACAGAAAAATCGTAAAATTTTTATCATCAATATCACTTATCGTTTCGGATATCATCTGATAATCTTTTGCCTGTAAGTTTTCTTCCACAATTGCATCAGACACTGTATATTTATAGCCACTCCCGCCTATCTTTTGGATGATTCTCTCACATATTATATCTACATAGGAAAGAAGATTTTCAACCAAATTCTCAATATTCATTATGTCATCTCCATCATGAATTATACAATTTCTTGCTCGATAAATTCGCTGCAAATGCCATCTTACTTTTTTTTCATGTTCATTTAACATACGGTTGAGATTTTTCTTCGTGCCAAATTGCTCATTTAAAGTAAAAATCCTAAATCTCAATAATGGAAACGCTTCTAATTCCTTGTACAATTCTTTTCTCTTATCATCATATACCTCAAGTGCAATAAATGCAAATAATTTCTCTATTTCATCTCCCCCTACCGTAATCCCTGATAAGACAGTATCTGTTTTCCTTTTACTCCATCGTTGCAAATCTGATAGTAAATTTTTTACTATCTTTTCAATATAAGAGTTTATTAAGTAAGGTATTACCAAATCAATAATATTAAAAATCCTACTACGGTCATTATCGTTTTTTTCTTTTTCCAACAATAGTTCAAGAATGGACCATAAACTTAGCAAAGCATTAGATGGCGATCGAATCCCTAATGCCATATTATGTATCTCCATAATTCTAGATAGTTTATACAAATTTTCATAATTCGTAGTCGCCATGTCAAATAGATTTAAAGCACTAGTAGAAGATACCGCAAATGATTTGGTTTTTTTTGATTTTTCTATACCAGATACAGGTTCCTTAATATATTTAATCTTATTTTCTCCTACTTTCACAAATCCATTTTTATAAATACCATTTTCAACATACCTAAAAAACGAGTAAAAATGATTTAATAATCCGATTATACTTTTCCCCATTTCATAAGCTGAATATTCATCATATGCATTTAAATTTTTAATTTCAATAATACTATATCCTTCAATCTTTTGAATACCTTTCGGAATTTTATTATTGTCCAAAATAACAATAGAATTTTCAGGCATTTTTTCCGATAATAGTCCACTAAATTTCGCAAGCTCTTTATGAACTGTAAAATACACCGAATATCCTTTCACTTCAGAATCAAAACAACTAAAAAAAGTATCTAAACTCGCTACATCATTCACACTTTTTAAAAAAAACACTTTATTTAAACATGAAAAAATAAACCTTGAGTTATATCCTAAAACTGTAAGTTCTCTTACTAAATATTTTGAGCATAACTCAATTTCCTTTTTTCTATCCTCTAAAACTGCATCTTTTAACTCCATCTCAATTTCTTCCAAATATCTACGATTAGATAATTTATCTAAAAATAGTTGACAGACCTTCCTTTTCATATTGCCGTCATAAGAACCATGGTTTTTTAGAAATTCTTTAGTTATACTAATACCAATGATTTTCTGCGCTGCAATATCCCCCTTCAAGGACCACACAATTTCTTCAAATATTGGAAGCTCATTTTTATCCTTTAGCACCCCCTCTTTAATATTATCAACAGTTTCTAAATATTCACGTAATAATAATTTTATATTTAACGTTGGTGTTTTATATGTATCCATTGAATAATGAAAAAGCAATTCATCCATCCGCTGTACAAAAAATAACATTCCTTGCAAATCAGAAATATCCTTCCAGTTTTTCAATCCTCTCTTAATCATTAGTCTCCTCCTATGCGTCTGGAATCTCTCGAAATATAAGGCTTCCAGAGCATCTAAATCGTAACATTACCATTAAACACTCTTTTCATCAATCATTAATCTATCATCTACAATTTCATCAATTTGATTCGATTGTTTAATCCGATTTACAAAATCATAATTCAGCAATTCTTCATTCCATAAACGCACAATATTTTTCTCTGTGCAATATTGCAAACTTTTTATAATTCGAGAAATCTTATAAAGATAACTACCCTCATCATACATAGCATCTTCATTTTCCCATTCTTCCATCTGCCCCGAATATTGGACAATCGGCAAATTATTTGCAGCTTCTTTTTCAATCCGCAAATAATTATTAGCCATTAACTTGCAGCTATCATGCGCTTGCAACAGGGTTTTTAAATCTTTGTAAACAATTCTTGATTTTACATCATAAGCAAAATATGGCGTTACTTTCCCATCTATCGGATTAACAAATAAATGACAATAAGAAAATCCTTCCAGTTCGTTTGGTCTTTCCACGTCAACAATGCAACCATGTATCTTTCCAGAACCTCCAAGATGCTTAATAAATTCAGAAAGCTTCTGTTGACCTCCTACATATCTATATAGTAGTTGATTTACATTTTCCGCATATTTTTCAAGGTTATCATAATAATAAGATAAATCTTCCAATCTATTTCGTCTTAATCTTCCCAATTTGCCACCGTTCATAAGATAAAGAGATTTTCCTCTTGAACGTTTTGAATATTGGCAATATATTAAAAATAAATACATACTATCTCTTTTTAACATATAAATTGTTCCGTCTTCCCTTTTAAATGACATAGAAACCAATTTTCCTCTGTTAAAATCAATATACTGCTCCTTTGTTATTTCATGTACTCCATCTTGATAATAAGCAAATATGTCATAATCATTATCACAATAGAAATATTTTAATCCAATATTCTTTGCTCTATATCCAATTTGATTATCAGCATATATAGTTCTCCTATCGCTTATTTCATAAAAGTTTTGGTGATTATGTCCGTTCAAATATATCCAATGTGGATTGTGTATTTCTGTATTCCAGTCCCCTTTCTTGACATGCGTAAGGACTATAACTCTATTTTTCCCTAAACATTCCAGTACTTTTGTGTATATAGTGTTAAAACAATTTGCCTCTTGTATATCTTTCTTCCACGCTGCTTCTCTTGATAATTCATCAAAACTTTTCCCATATCGTATATTTGATGCATTAAATTTTTTATTTAAACCGCTAAATCCTATTCCACCTAAAATAATAACCGAACTACATTGAACCTTATTCCGTAACTCTTCTTTGCTCGTTTTCAGTATTTCTGCTTCACTGAGTATCTCACATTTTTTTCTATCTTCTACACACATTAAATCATTTTGCAAAAATACTATACCTAATTTCGCAAAAAATTTTCTATATATCTCTACGTTATCTTCCATCTCAACATAAGGATCCCATAATTCGTGATTACCAGACACAACCACTATCTGATTTGGATTCCACCACTGTATAAGCTCATTATAAAAGATAACCGTAAACTCAAAAATAGATGAAGTATCCCCCGCAATCAGCAAATAACTATTAAATGGTCTGGTTCCAATGGAGCGAACCATACTTCTTGCCAAAAATTTTATATATGAACGTATTTCTTCTTTTGTTGCCTTATCCTCAAATTTATTACAAACTCGATGTGTCAAATGGATATCGCTAATATAAAAAAATGGAATATGGTTAATATCAAACCGTTCATGTTCATCATCGTCAATGGGCTTGGGATAACAAAATTCATCAGGTATCATAATTTCATTATTTCCCATAATTTCGTCAGTTCCCAAAGTCTTTTTTATAGTAGCAAAATATGTTCCGTCATATAGTCCTTGCGATTGCAATATCTCACTATTGATAATTGCACCTTCAATATTATAATTTCTTAAATCAATTCCACGAAAATCAAAACTTCTCAACTCAGCATCAAAAAGATTTCCATCTAAAAAAGCATAGAATTTGTCAAAATCTTCAAATTTTTCTTGGACACAATATGATTCTTCTATTATCTTTTTGTCGTCGAATATTGATTTATGATGCCCGCATACCACTTTAATTTTGACGTTAAACTTTTTTTCCTCAGAATCATAATATTTGTGTGTAAATTGCAATTTCCCTTTTGATTTTTGATAACTCAAAATATCTTCAGATATTTTCACCTGTTCTGGCATATACTGTGCAATAGAAAAATCTTCTTCCATATAATTTATACATAATGCCTTCACATCTGGGCGATTAGGCATATACACTAACCACTTAAGATTATGTGCAACAATTTTTTCTATTAAATCAATTTCCGTATTATCATCGAATAATTCATATCTTTTTTCCTGTGAAACAAACGACAATGTATTTACATCTTTTTTAATTGCATTTATACAAATCATTGATGTTTTAAAATTTTCTGGCACATTATTCAATAATTCCGGGACTGCTTCAACTGCTAATTCACACATTCGTTTAGTAACAAGCTGTCCAGGGACATATCGAAATGCTTGTCCATTCTTTTTTACTGCTGCCAAACACATTTTGGAATCTAAGCATTTTCTGGACACAAACTGTAAGGCTAAAGGATTTTGTCTAATAGCCGCTTTGCAAAGTTCTATCGTTTGCTCTTTTTTAGGAATCTTTTTCAGTAACATACCATCTCTTTTTAATTCCTTTATAATATCCATGCTCCCCTAACCCTTTCTCTAATTTCCATAACTTAATTATAGCTTCTTCATTTGAAAGAGTAAAGAGAAACAGCGAATCCCCGCCAGCCAGTCAAGAGTAAACTTCACGGCTACGCCGCTCTTGACTGGCTGGCGGGGATTCGCTTCATGGCAGCTAAGAGGGCTTTAAACAGCCCTCCATCTGTCAGCGGGCTTCCCGATTATGTTTTCTCTTTGTAGCCCGTTTCTGCTCAGCTTCCATCCGTTCCTGTTGCTTCGCCCGGTTAATCACAGCATTCACCTGTTCAGAACCGACAACCGCCTTTATACGTCCAAAATCCGCCGCCACTATCCGCAGTTCCCGATTTTCCTATAAGACTTCTTCCAGCCTGTTTGTCAGCCGCTCGTTTCCGCTCCGTTCCCTATTATACGCCGCTTGTAGCTTTGCAAACTTATTTGAAATATCCAGATATGCCGAATAAACAGAGCGCATGACTTGTACGATTTTCTTTACCAGTGGTTTTGCTTTCTTCTCCCGATACGACTTTGCAGATTCCATAACCGCCGCTTCTGGAAGCGTCTGCTCCGGATCTGCAGAAAAGTCTGCCGCCAGCTTCTCCATGTTCTTTACCATAGGAGCAAGTTCATTCATGCGCTTCTGGTATTTATCCGCCTGTTTCTGCGCTTTCTCTGCTTCCTGCCGGGATTCCTGTAAATTTTCCTGCAAGAAGCGAATCTCATCATCAACCTGTAACAACTGTTCATGCAAATCTTCGTTGATTTCTTGAAAAGCAGCATTTTCTTCCTGCAATTCCGCTTTCTTTGCTTCCAACTCTGCGACTTCCTTTGCCCGCTCCTTTTTCTCAAAATCCAGAACGGATAAATGCTTTTCATGTGTGCCTTTCTTCTCCCACTCAATCCCCTGTTCCAGCATGACAGCGGCAAGCTGTTCTTTCTCATAAGCCACCCACTGATTTAATTCCGTTTCCCGTCTTGTGCCGCCTTTAAATCCGAGAGCAGATAACGCCTGTTTCAGTGATACTCTTGTATCAAGTCCCCGCCTGCTTCCTGTCGTATACGGTACAAAATCTATATGCAAGTGGGGCGTCGCTTCGTCCATGTGAAGATAGGCGCTGAATACCCTCAACGTAGGATTTCGCCGCTGGAAGTCCTGCATATATTTATCCAACACCTTTGCGGCAAGCTGTCCGTTCTCCGTTTTCGCTCCCATATTGTCCTTATCCCCAATTTGCAGGATAATCTCATGGAACGGCTTTTCCTGCTTGCCGGAACGGATTTTCTCATAATAATCGTCAATCCGGCGGTCACTTCTGGTCTGCTTCTCATTGTACCGGGCGAGTGCTTCATCAAACAATTCGTGATATACATCCTTAACATTTTTATTGCAATATTCTACGTTTAGATAACTTCGTTCCGGGTCAGTGTTCTTTGCATGGAATTTTCTGCTGTTATGATTGACAGAGCCTTTCCCTGTCATAAAGCTGATAGTTCGCTTCAATCAATATCCTTTCTCCCTGTCCGGGTAATCAGCGCCGGATACGGCGCATAGGCTTTGTTACTTTCGTCGAAAGTAACGCAAAAGCACTTTTGACAGCCGTTCCGTCCATCAAAAGCTGCCTTTGCGCCCTGCCGGGGGCTTTTCCGTCCTACGGACGGAGCGGCTGTTCCCGCCGCTTTGCTTCCGCTGCCATAGCTTTTCGGATAGCGGAAAGTACGTTTTCTACCGTACATTCCTCCCACCCGCACAGCCATACCAGCGTCCGCATTTCTGCCGCAGTCAGTTCCACATCTCCAAAGATTTCATTGAGTGCGGCAATCCTACGGGCTTCACTTTCGTAAAAATATTTGTTCACATTTCGGGTTCCCCATTCCGGCTGAATTATCATCAAATCACACCTTTCTCGTTGTCTGCTATCCACAGGAGCGTGACACGCTCCTGTCTGTTATCATCAAAGAAAAATTACCAGCGGAAGCTATCCGGCACTCCACGTTTTTCCAGATATTCCTGTCTGGCTTTTTCCCGTTCTTCCTGTGTGGGAGCAGTCTTATATTTCGCATATAATTCATGGCGAACCAGAGAATCCAATTTCTGTTCCAACCCCTGCCGGATTTCATTCAGACAATCATCTTCTTCCATTAGATGATAGCGGAGCAGAGATACAAATAATTCATAAGGGATTTGCACGTTTTTCATAAAAATCCTTTCTGCGTCGGTTTGCGTCGATAGCGTCGATATTTTCTATACCAGCCCACTGTAAAAAATACCGTCGCAACCGACGCATATCGTCGCTTTTACTCTCTCGGCTCAAGCCGTTTCAGAATAATCTTCCTTTCATGCCCCCGCTTATTGTCATAAAAAATTCCATAGTCATTAAGCAACTGGCTATTGACTACATTCAGTTTTCTGGAAAGCACGTTTGCCTGTATCTGCATATCCGGCAACTGGCTCACAAGTTCTGTTGCTGTCCCCTCCCATTCCGGCTTATCTTCTGTCAGAAAATTGTTGATTGCTTCCAGCAGGGGATTCGGCGGCTGTTTCCACAGTTCCGTTTCTGCCTTTTTGAATTTCCAGACGCAGCGCTCCCGGTCGAACTCTATAGTCAGTTCCTGATCCGGCTGGTCACGCCCCACTATATCCATGACTGCCTCATTGTCAGTGCGCTTTTTCTTGTGCATGATAAATGCCCCGTCTGCCGCTCCAAGCAGCCCATTCGTGCCGGAAATCATATCAAAGCTGTCCTCAGATTCCAGCTTGCGTGTGTGATGAACCACCAGCAGGCAGATACCGTATTTATCGCTGAACGACTTTAATTTTGTTACAATCTCGTAGTCGCTGGAATAACTGTACCTGTCCCCGCCGACCTCTCGCACTTTCTGGAGCGTGTCAATGATAATCAGCCTCGCGTCCGTATGCGCTTTCAGAAATTCCTCTAATTGCCTGTCTAAGCCCTCATTCAATGTCTTTGCCTGTGTCGCAAAATACAGGTTATCCGCACATTCCACACCAAACATACCGGAGAGCCGCCGCTGAAGCCTCGCATAATCATCTTCCAGTGCCAGATACAATACCGTCCCCTTTCGGATGGGATAATCCCACAGAGGAAGCCCCATTGCCACATGATAGGCAAGCTGCCCCATAAAGAACGATTTTCCAACTTTCGGCGCACCCACAAAGAGATAAGTGCCGCCATAGAGAAAACCGTCCACAATCGGCGTTCTCGGCGGGTAGACGGTATCATACAGTTCCGTCATAGAAACGGTTTGAAGCCCGCCGTTCCCGGATTTCTCCGGGTTTTGTGCGGCTTGCAGATTGATTTGTGCTGTTTCATTTGCTATAATTTCACTGTGATTTTTTAATTGCGGCTGCGCCCCATCTGCGCCAACAGATGATAAGGGAGCAGTCGTTTTCATTTTTTCTGTCATTCATCTTCTCCTTTCAGACCATCTAATGTGATTGCTATTACCTGCAACGTGTAAAGTAGTTCGTCATTGTCCGGGCTTAACGCTTCCAGCCGCTTCAATTCCTCGTAGATAGCCACCATTTGGTTTTTCAGCGCCTTATAAACCCTCGGATTGCCCTGTACCACTACATCCCGGCACAGCAGCCGCCTTGTGATATAGTCCTGCTTTGTCAAGCCCGACAGCGCCACCAAATCATTGAGCAGCTTTGATTCCTCGTCAGACACCCGGAACGCTACCGTATGATTACGCCACCGTCCTTTGTAATCAAGTGTTCTTTCCATTTGCACCCTCCTTTGTCATTCGCTCCATTTCCAGTTTCTCCGCCATTTCTGTCTGCACCGTAGGGAACAAGTGAGCATAACGATAGGTGATCTTCTCCGCTTCATGCCCCATGCGCTCCCCAATCGCCAGCACTGAAAATCCCATGTCGATTAACAAAGAAACCGCACTATGACGAATATCATGCACGCGAATCTTCTTTACGCCCGCCTGCTTCGCCCCTCGCTCCATTTCGTGATTGAGATAGGATTTCGTGACCGTAAACAGACGCTCGTCCGGCTGAATGTCATACAGCATTTTGATATATTCCTGCATTTCCTCACAGAGAAACGGCGGCATTTTGATTGTACGGTTACTCTTTTTCGTTTTCGGGCTTGTGATAATATCCCGCCCTTTAGAGCGGTGAAATGTCTTGCTGATTGTGACTGTCTGCTTCTGAAAATCAAAATCAGCCGGAGTAAGCGCCAGCAGTTCGCCGGAGCGGATTCCACACCAGTAAAGCATTTCAAAGGCATAATAGGAACGTGGCTTATCCATCATGGCTTCGGAGAATTTCAGATATTCCTCTTTCGTCCAGAAATTCATTTCTTTCGGAACCTCATTTCCCATTGTTCCTGCCCGTCTTGCCGGATTGTACGGCAGGTTATAAAAGTTCACAGCATGATTGAAAATCGCCGTTAGCTGAGCGTGTATGGTTTTCAGATAGTCAGATGAATAAAGCTTTCCTTTCTCATCCCGGTACGCCATAAGTTCATTCTGCCATGCGATAACGTCCTTTGCCTCAATCTCCGCTATCTTCCGATTCCCAAAATACGGTAAAATCTTTGTGCGGATTACATGGCTTTTGGATTCCCATGTGCTTTCCTTGACGCGCTGTTTCTTGTCGGCTTCGTAAACCTCAAAAAAGCTGGCAAAAGTCATATCCAACTTTGAGTTCTGTTTCAGCATGACCTCATGCTCCCATGCTTGCGCTTCCCGTTTCGTAGCAAATCCCCGTTTCTGTGTCTGCTTCCGTTCCCCCTTCCAGTTCGTGAAGCGATAGATTACCCGCCACGTTCCCGTAGCATTGTCTTTGTATACAGCCATTCAAATCATCTCCTTTCCGCTTAATCGCTGTAACAGACTTTTTTGTGAAAAAATGTAGCGTTCACACGTCCCGCCACCGTCAGATAGCCCTGTTTCTGTAATTCTGCGTTCAGTTCCCGCACAATCTGGTAGGCTTTTGACTTTGACACCCGCAATTCCGCTGCCACTTCCTCCACAGTCATAAATGATTTTTCTGCCATTCCGTTATCGTCCCCCTTTCCTTTAAAATCTTCGCCGTTCTGCCTCCCTGTTCGGCGCTGTGCCAGTCCCTCATATATAAGAGCCGCTCGTTCCATTTCTGGAAGTCATGGCGTTTGTTCAGTTTGGACGGTCATTCAGTTTTTAACTCTTTTTGTTTAAGTTATATTTATAATACTAAATAAATTCCGTTAAGTCAAGTGGTTTACAGAAAAATATTAACTTTTTTTATTTAAGTTTCTCTTGCTATTCCTGCTGTGCCGTGTTATACTAAATTCAACAAATTTGTTTAAGTCAAGAATGGTTGTATCACTATAACTACAACGGAGGTTTTATTATGGCAATCGGCAAACGAATCCGCTTTTTCCGCAATCGGAAAGGCATGACGCAGAAGCAGCTAGGCGAAATCCTCGGTTTTCTCGGAAAGACTTCTGATGTCCGTATGGCGCAATACGAATCAGAAGCCAGAACGCCGAAACAAGACCTTGTAAAAGAAATGGCACATATCCTTGATGTAAGTCCTCGTGCAATCACTGTCCCGGAGATAGACAGCTACATCGGACTGATGCACACACTCTTTGCATTGGAAGATATGTACGGACTGAAAATCGGAGAAATTGACGGGGAAGTTTGCCTGAGGCTGGATAAGTCCACCGGCTCCACCTACTCCACCATGTTTGATATGTTCCACGCATGGCAGGAACAGGCTGCCCGTCTGGAACGTGGAGAGATAACCAAAGAGGAATACGACCAGTGGCGGTACAAATATCCCGAATATGATACTGTAAAACACCAACATAAAGTCGTCCCCTCACAGGAATTAAGTGACTATCTTGTAGCATCTCTGAAAAAAGACCATGAATCCGATTAAAAACCGCTTTTCTTCCCTCCAAAATGCAAAAAACCTTACCGACTTTCAGCTTCAACATACCTGAAAATCAGTAAGGTTTTTTATGTTATTGAAGTATTTTTGTTTGATGAATAATGCAATAATGTTGCCAAATCGTTGCCAACGCTTAAACAAATTTGCTTGAATCCCGCATAAACACTGGATTCTTACAACTCATTTCATCACTCGAACTCAATCGTTCCTGGTGGTTTGCTTGTCAAATCGTAGAATACGCGATTGACTCCTTTCACCTCGTTGATGATCCTGCTCATGACTTTCTGCAGCACCTCAAACGGGATATCAGCTGCTTCAGCTGTCATGAAGTCGATCGTTTTTACTGCTCTAAGTGCCACTGCATAGTCATAGGTTCTTTCATCTCCCATAACTCCAACAGAACGCATATTTGTGAGCGCTGCAAAGTACTGATTGACTTCTCTTGCCAGTCCTGCGTTTGCAATCTCTTCTCTGTAGATTGCGTCTGCATCCTGCACGATCCGTACTTTCTCAGCTGTAACTTCTCCGATGATACGGATTCCAAGTCCCGGTCCCGGGAATGGCTGACGGAATACCAGATCTTCCGGAATGCCAAGCTCCAGTCCTACTTTACGAACTTCGTCTTTGAAAAGATCGCGGAGCGGCTCGATAATTTCTTTGAAATCAACAAAGTCCGGAAGTCCTCCTACGTTGTGGTGGGATTTGATCACTGCGGATTCTCCGCCAAGCCCACTCTCTACAACGTCCGGATAAATCGTTCCCTGTGCGAGGAAATCTACGGCACCGATTTTCTTTGCCTCTTCCTCAAATACACGGATGAATTCTTCACCGATAATTTTACGCTTCTGTTCCGGTTCTGTCACACCTGCAAGTTTGTTGTAATATCTTTCCTGTGCGTTGACACGGATGAAGTTCAGGTCAAAGTTTCCTTCCGGTCCGAATACCGCTTCTACTTCATCTCCTTCGTTTTTACGAAGAAGTCCATGGTCTACAAACACGCATGTCAGCTGTTTTCCGATCGCTCTGGAAAGCAGTCCTGCTGCTACGGAAGAGTCAACACCGCCGGACAGTGCCAGCAGAACTTTGCCGTCTCCCACTTTATTTCTGATATCTGCAACTGCATTTTCAACAAACGCATCCATCTTCCAGTCGCCTGAACATTCGCA
The DNA here is from genome assembly GCF_016900655.1 of Drancourtella massiliensis. Classification (GTDB taxonomy): domain Bacteria; phylum Bacillota; class Clostridia; order Lachnospirales; family Lachnospiraceae; genus Sellimonas; species Sellimonas catena. The sequence continues at coordinate 159,772 of NZ_JACJKH010000003.1, read as the reverse complement.
GACACCGCGTACGAAATTGTACAGCATCTCTTTTCCACGAACTGTATGAAGTACTTCCGGATGGAACTGAATTGCGTACAGCTTTTTCTCTGCATTTTCAGCTGCTGCAACCGGGCAGTCTGCTGTGTGCGCTGTGATCTCAAATCCCGGCGCAACCTGTGCGATATAATCAAAATGACTCATCCAGCAGGTCGTAGCATCTTCTACACCTTCAAACACTTTGGAATCTTTCTTATCAATCAAAACCTCGGTCTTTCCGTACTCTCTGACTTCTGCTTTTGTTACCTTTCCGCCAAGCACATGCATCATCAGCTGTGCTCCGTAGCAGAGTCCGAGAACCGGGATACCGAGTTCAAATAATTCTTTTGTATATGTCGGAGAATCTGCCTCATAGCAGCTGTTCGGGCCGCCGGTCAGGATGATTCCCTTTGGATTCATTGCCTTAATCTTTTCAATATCAATACGGTAGGAATAGATCTCGCAATATACATTACATTCACGAACACGTCTTGCCACCAGCTGGTTGTACTGTCCGCCGAAGTCAAGCACAATTACTAATTCGTTTTTCACGGGTTACCCTCCTTCTTTTCCTTTGTGGTTCTTCTATTATAGAATAGCACCCTCTGATTTACAAGTGAATTTTCCGAAAATGGGCGAAATGGGAAGTTTACTCTATTTTCTCTCACTCCCCGCTCCTTTTCCCCACATCAATCCATTTTTCACACCCCGAATACTTTTCCAGTTCCTCCACCGTCAGATCCACGGCGCTATGTCCGCTTCCTGCCGCCGGATATACCCGCTCGAAGCGTTTCAGAGATTCGTCCAGATAAACCGGGATGCCTGGTTTGGTTACAAACGGGCAGACGCCGCCCGGCTGATGGCCTACAGCCTCTTCCACCTGATCCCAGGGAATCATTTTGGCTTTCTGGTGGAACTGGGCTTTGTACTTCTTATTATCGATTTTGGTGTCGCCGGCCAGGACAATGAGAATCGGGGCGTCGTCCACGAAAAAGGACATGGTTTTCGCGATCTGACACGTCTCACAGCCTATCGCCAGCGCCGCCTCTTCCACGGTAGCGCTGGACTGTGCAAGATCCATGACCCGTTCTCCCATTCCATCCTCTTCAAAATATTGCTTTACCAGTTCAAAAGACATTGGTACTCACCTACTTTTCCTTTTCTTTTCCTCTCTTCATTATAGCCAATCCTTGTCCGGAAGTAAATCCGCTTTCCCAGGAACCAAAACAGGCACGAAAAGTCCAGCTCCCTCGCCGCTCTTTCCGCACCTGTTCTTTTGCTTTCCTGCTAAATAAATTGTTTTATTCTAACTCCCTTTTCTATACTCTGCTTTTAATTCTCATTCTGATCCAGTTCCTTGACATATGTTCCGTCTTCTTTTACAAATCCCATCGTCTGCAAGTAGTATTCGTGAGGCCCCGGAGTTCCTGCAAAACTCAGTTTCCGGATTCCCTGCTCCTTCAGGCGGGAATACAGATATTTCCCCACCGAGCAGTCCCGGTATGCCGGGGTGGAATAGTCCAGGATTACATCCAGCTCTCCGTCCGGCCTCCGGTTTCCGATCAGAATTCCTGCCGGAGCGTCGTCATGGCAAACGATGTAGGCGGCGTTGCAGCCTTCCATTGTCTTGGACGATGCGTTAAAATCCGGAAAGTATTTCTGAATGTCCGTCGCATATCGTTTCACAAAATAACGCAGCATGGATTCTTCCGCTTTTCCTTCAATCACATCGTAGGCTCTCTCCGTTTTCCGGATCCGCATCAAATAGTAAAAATTGATCAAAACGAGACAGGTATTCATGATTGCCGTCGGATATGCATGGATCACGAGAGAGTAGATCGTACAGATCACTCCGCCGGCCATGTTGATGATCCTAAGCTTGACCACCGAGGTCATTAGAAAGGACAGCAGTACAAGGGCGGAGCCGAAATACCCGACGAGCTCCACAATCATATGGGTATCCACGCGGTCTCCTCCTTCTAGTATCCGGCTCCTGCGTCCGGGCTGTTTTTCATGATTTTCACCAGTCTGCTTGTTCCAAGACGCTCCGCTCCGAGGCGGATAAATTCTTCCGCGTCATCGAAAGATGAAATGCCTCCTGCCGCTTTCACTTTGACGTCAGATCCAACATGAGTCCGCATCAGTTCCACGTCCGCAAAAGTTGCACCTGCGGTGGAAAATCCGGTGGATGTCTTGATGTATTCTGCTCCTGCTTTTGTGACAATCTCGCACATCTTGATCTTTTCGTCTTCGGTCAGCAGGCACGTCTCGATGATCACTTTCAGAATACGGCCGCCGCATGCCTCGTGGATCTGGCGGATTTCGTCTTCCAGCGCCTCATATTTCTTATCTTTTAACCAACCGATATTGATAACCATATCAATCTCGGAGGCTCCGTTTGCGATAGCGTCTTTTGTTTCAAATACTTTGACTGCCGTTGTGCTGTACCCGTTCGGGAATCCGATCACGGTGCAGATCGGAAGTTTCCCTTCCACATAATCTGCTGCCTGTTTTACATAGGACGCCGGGATGCAGGCGGACGCCGTCTCATATTTCATGGCGTCATCCAGAATCTGGCGGATCTCCTCCCAGGTTGCTCCCTGAGTCAGCAGGGTATGGTCTACATATTTCAAAATTTCTTTCTTTTCCATCTTAAATCCCTTTCCATTTCGTTTCCAGTGTCTCTTTGATTTCCGGGTCAAATGCCGTCTCTGCGGCATTGCGAAGCAGGGTGAGAATCAGTTCGTCATCCTGACCGTACTGCTCATAAACTCTTGTCAGCTCTTTTGTCATGGTTGTTCCGCTGACCGTCCGGTTGTCTGTGTTGATGCTGACCTTGATTCCTGCATCTACAAACTGGCGAAGCGGATAGTCTTCCCATCCTGCTGCTGCCTTCGTCTGAAAGTTGCTGGTCGGACACATCTCCACACCGATACCGGCCTTTGCGTAGGCTTTCATCAGCTCCGGATCCTTGCGAAGCGCGATGCCATGTCCGATCCGTCTGGCCCCCAGTTCGTAGGCTTCCCGGACATTTTCCAGATTTCCGGTTTCCCCGGAATGAATGGTAAACGGCATGCCCAGACGTTTTGCTTCCACAAAAATGTCACGGAACTCCGCGGTCGGAAATGCGGATTCATCCCCTGCCAGATCCAGGGCACAGACACCGTGTCCCAGATATTCCCTTGCACATTTCAGCATGGACAGGTTCTGCTCCGGGCTGTGATTTCTCATGGCACAGACGATGATCCCGTACTGTACCTGAAAATCTGTCTTCGCCCGCTCCATTCCTTTCCGCACGGACTCAATTACCTTTGCGCAGCTTAAGTTTTCGTGAACCGAAAGCATCGGAGCAAACCGGACTTCAATATATTCTACATGTTCCTTTGCGATCTCTTCTACAAAGGTATACGCACCGTCTTCCAGTCCTGCCTCGTCCTGCAGGCACTGTACCGGCAGATCAAATTTTTCCAGATATTCTGTCAGGCTCCGGCAGTCCTCCGACACCGTCAGGGCATCCTCCGGTATCGGTTTCCCCAGATGCCGCTCGATCATGTCTTTTGTCAGAGAGCCATCCAGATGACAGTGCAGATCCAGTTTCGGAATTGTTTTGATATCCATATATTCACGCCTTTCTTCCGTCTCTCGAAATCAGTCCTACATCGTTTCGATAATCTTTGTTACCAGCCGTTTGAAGTCTTTGGAAACACGGTCTGCGGTCTCCTGCACTTCTTTATGGTCCAGTTTTTCTTTACTGATGCCGGCTGCCAGGTTTGTAATGCAGGAAATTCCTCCGATCTCCATACCCATATGGCGTGCCGCCATTGCCTCGCAGGCAGTGCTCATACCGACAGCGTCGCCGCCCCAGATTTTGCACATCCGTACTTCGGCCGGCGTCTCATAATTTGGTCCGGTAAGCTGAACGTACACGCCCTCTTTCAGGTCAATTCCGCACTCGGATGCGGCATTCCGGATTACGTCCCGGATCCTGTGGCTGTATACTTCGCTCATATCCGGGAATCGAGGTCCCAGTTCGTCCAGATTCGGTCCAATCAGCGGACTTGGCACGCCTGTGGCAATGTGGTCGGTCAGCATCATGAAATCGCCCGGACGGAAATTCTCGTTGATTCCCCCCGCTGCATTAGTAAGAAGCAGCTTTTTTGCCCCTAAAAGTCCCATCAGGCGGGTCGGCAGCACCACGTCGGACATCGGGTAGCCTTCATAATAATGAACCCTCCCCTGCATGATGACAACCGGCACATCTCCTACATATCCAAAGACGAAGCGCCCTTTATGTCCTGTCACTGTAGATACCGGAAATCCTTCGATTTCGGTGTAATCCACGGTCGTTTCAATCTGAATTCCGTCTGCATAATCTCCCAGCCCGCTTCCGAGAATCAATGCCACTTCCGATTTGAAATCTGTCTTTTCCCGGATACTTGCAAGACAGGTCTGTAATTTCTTTTCCATCTTTGATCCACTCCTTTATAAGTCCTCCGCCAGAATTCCGGAGATCATCTCCTCCATTCTGCGGTATTGTTCATAGTTAATCATGATATTGCTTCCCTGTGTCGTAATCATCCCGTTTTCCTTGAATTTCTTGATGGAACGGCTGATCGTCTTCACACAGAGTCCCGTGAAATCCGACAGTTCCTGCCTGTCGCCTTTCATCCGCAGGACGCCGCCCTGGGCATATTTGCGGTACCGTTTCATCAGAAGGAAGGCTACCCGGTCCGCTCCCTGTAAAAACAGAAGCATCCGGCTGTCTCTGGCCTGTTCCAGAAGATATTCGCCCATCAGCCGGCTCTCCTGCTGCAGAGCGACTATATCCGAATCCAGCCATTTCTTGAATCCTTCTTTCGGGATTTTCAGTACGGTACACTCTGTTACCGTCTGGAGGGTTGTCTGGTACTTGTCCAGATTGATGATGACTTCCATTCCGCCGAATGCATAGACCTTGTCAAACATAGTAAAATCGTAGTTGATTCCGTAAATCCGATAATCAGTGGCTTTGATCAGACCTTTCCCGATAAAGAAAATCATGTCTGCAGGCTCTCCCTCCTGCACGAAAACCGTCCCTTTTTCCAGCTCTTCCACCACAAAAGTGTCCATCAGCCACATGGGTGCTGTCCGGAAATACTCTTCAAACTGTTTTCTTCTGTCTTTTTCAATCTCATCTAAAAACGGCAGAATCTTCGCCAGATACTTGTTTTCCATTCCTTCTCACCTACCGTTCTCTTTTGGTACAGCGGCACACGAAAAGCCCGCTTTGTCAGATTACCTGTTTCCCTTTGATATATTTTGCTTCCACCCTGGCATCCCCGTCCAGATAGATCAGGCGCTCCAGCCGTTCCCGAACGGAAAGTGGACGGGCATGACGGATCTTCTGATCGTCAATCACGACGGCGTCAAATTCGTACCCTTCTTCCAGACTTCCCGCCTTTCCGAAGAATGCTCCGCCGCCTTTGGTCGCCAGGTAAAAGACTTCTTCTACTGTCAGAGGCGCCTGACTTTGATCGACGAGTCTCCATCGAAGCTTCGAGCACTGAATGGCCATGGCCATCGCCCGGAACAAAGAGAGCGACGAGCCGGCCGCCACATCGGTGCCAAGTCCCATCTGCATCCCCTGTTCCATGTATTTCCTTGCCGGAGCGATTCCGGAGGCGAGGTTTGCATTGGATTCCGGACAGTGGGCGACGAAGACCCCCTGTTCTTTCATCATCCGGATTTCCTCTTCCCCGCTGTACACGCAGTGTGCCATGATGGTCGGGCAGTCCCCGCCAAACAGGCCGTAGATCCGGTAGGAATCCCCGTAGCAGGTCGCCTTTGGCTGCAGTTCTTTGACCCAGTCGATCTCGCTTAAATTTTCCGAGAGATGGGACTGCATCGGCAGATTGTATTTTTTCTGAAGCCCGGAGAGGCGTTCCATCAGCTCATCGGAACAGGTCGGAATAAATCTTGGCGTCAGAATCGGTCTGACATTGAAAAGATTCTTTGCGGCCAGAATCCAGTTCTCGGTCGCTTCCGCGGATGCTTTGGCGCTTTCCTCGCACAGACCTTCCGGACTGTTCCGGTCCATATTGACCTTTCCTACATAGCCCGCAAGTCCTGCCTCTTCCATCTGTTCCATGAGCCAGAGTGTAGCGTCCGGATGGCAGGTGCCAAAAACGCAGGCTCTCGTTGTCGCACTGTGAAGCAGATCATCCAGAAAGATGGTATACGCCTTTTTTGCGTATTCCAGATCCTGATACTTTTCCTCTTCCGGGAAGGTATGGGTATTCAGCCAGTCGATCAGTTCCTGGTCCATCCCCAGTCCCCGGAAAGGGTACTGGGGTGCATGGACATGCAGGTCAATCAGTCCCGGAATGATCAGCCGGTCGCCGTAATCGTGGCAGGGAATCCCGCTCCATTTTTCCGGAAGCGTTTCAAATACTCCGATGCTTTTTCCGTCTTCGCACACAACGTAACCATGCTCGATGGTGCGGATTGTCTTTTGATTTTCACTATAGCAGATCTGTCCTCTGATCGCAAATCGTTCCATGTTGTGCTCTCCTTGCTCTGAATTTCCGTCTGTTATCGTTGTCCCTTATCGTAAGGGATTCCTTCCGCTTTTGGTGCTCTGGAGTTCCTTGAGAACAGAGCCAGCACCACGAGGGAGATAATATATGGAAGCATGTTGTAAACGGCACTTGGGATATTGAGTGCTTCCAGAATGTCGAATCCGGAGTACACGTTGGACAGTGCACGGAACAGACCGAACAGAAGCGCTGCCAGTCCGATCAGCTTCGGCTCCCACTGTCCGAAGATCATAACCGCAAGGGCAAGGAATCCAAATCCTGCCACACCGTTTTCAAATTTCCACTCGCTGACACCTGCTGTGATGTAGACGATTCCTCCCAGACCTCCGAAGAATCCGGAAATCAGTACGCCCGCATAACGCATTTTGTATACGTTGATTCCAACGGAATCCGCTGCCTGCGGATGCTCGCCGCACGCCCGCAGTCTCAGTCCAAACCGGGTTTTATAAAGAACCACGTGCGCAACGATCAGAAGGATGACAGCCAGGATCATAAACCAGCTTACTTCAAAGTTTCCGATTTTAAATGCCGAGAATGCTTTCCTCTGATCGATATACTGAATGGAAGAGGAAACATTGTTTACATTTTCTCCCATATTGATTGCTTTGACAATGACAGTGGCCGCCGCTGTTCCAAGAAGGTTCATGGCTGTTCCGACCAGTGTCTGGTCTGCCTTGAAGTTGATGGCCGATACTGCAAGCAGAAGGGAGTAGATCATACCAAAGATCACACTTCCAAGGACAACCGCCAGAATCATCAGCGCTGCCGGAAGATCTCCCATATACTTCATCACCAGAGCGCCGCCGAGGGCACCGATGACCATGGTCCCTTCCAGCCCCAGGTTGATCACACCGCTTCGTTCAGAAAAGCATCCGCCAAGGGCCACAAGCATCAGTACTGATGCATAGATCAATGTATATTGTAATAAGAGTGCCATATGTTCTTCCTCCTTCCCTATTTCTTTGCTTTTCTGTTCATGCAGTATTTAAAGAATAATACAAAACCGCAGAAGTAAATGATGATTGCCGAGATCAGATCGGAGATCTGCGCACAGTATACCATCTTGTCCACATAGGATCCGCCGCTTGTAATGTGCTGGATGAAAAATGCTGAGAAAATACTTCCGATCGGGTTCAGGCCTCCGAGGAAGGCTGCCGCGATTCCGTTGAATCCCATGGCCGGGACTGCTGTCTGTGCACAGGACCACTGCTCGATTCCGCTTAAGTAAAGGAATGCAGCTCCAAGACCTGCGAGACATCCTGCGATCACCATGGTAAGGATCATGTTTCTCTTTTCTTTCATACCTGCATATTTTGCGGCATTTTTATTCAGTCCGGTTGCTTTTAATTCGTATCCAAGTTTTGTCTTGCTCATGACTACCCATACGAGAATGGCGATGATGACTGCAAGCGGAATGGCAATCGTCACATACCGGTTGTCAGAAAACAGCTTGTCCAGGCCAAGACTCGGAATCAGGGCGTCCGGGCTGTTTGTCTTAAGCGCCATCGTATAGGTCGTACTGGATTCCTTGACGTTCGTCAGAAGCATGTTGACGCTGTAAAGGCTGATCCAGTTGAGCATGATTCCGGCGATAACTTCGTTTACATTTAAGTATGCCTTTAAGATTCCGGCGATTCCTCCGAGCAGTCCTCCGCCGATCATGGCTGCGATCATGCAGACATACCAAGGCATCTGATACGCAAGCGCCAGGTAAAGGGCAAGTCCTGCTCCTACCGCGTACTGTCCGGAAGATCCAATGTTAAAGAGCCCTACCTTGTAGGCAAAAAGGATGGACAGGGTACACATCAGAAGCGGCGCCGTTTTGGCAAGGGTGCTTCCGAAATATTCCAGTGCAACTTCCGGTCTCGGGAAATACAGGAAGTTCTTTAAAATAGATGTCATCGCATCCCAGGCTCCGGCCGGATTGATGCACAGCAGCACAATATAACCTACCAGAAGGCCAAGGATAATACAGATCAGAGACGCTATGACCGTCTGTACGCCGCCGATCTCCAGGAACCGTTTCTTTTCATTTTTTGTATTCATATGCTACACCTCCTGTTTCTTGGCGCCGGTCATATAAAGACCAAGTTCTTCCACCGTCACTTCATCCGGTTTGAATTCCCCGACAAGTCTTCCTTCATACATGACGAGAATCCGGTCCGGCACATCCATGACTTCATCCAGTTCCAGGCTGACCAGAAGGACTGCCTTTCCGGCATCCCGCTGCTCGATCAGCTGCCTGTGAATCGATTCAATTGCTCCGATGTCGACTCCCCGTGTCGGCTGCACTGCAATCAGAAGATCCGGATTCTTGTCGATCTCTCTTGCAATGATCGCCTTCTGCTGATTTCCCCCCGACATGGAACGTACGATAGTAGAGGATCCCTGTCCGGAACGGATATCGTACTCTTCGATCAGGCGGTCCGAGTATTCCCGGATTTCTTTTCGCTTCATCAGTCCGGCCTTGCTTGTAAACTGCGGTTCAAAGTAGCGCTGCAGCACCAGATTGTCCTCCAGAGAATAATCCAGAACCAGTCCGTGCTTATGCCGGTCTTCCGGAATGTGACTCATTCCGGAAGTGGAGCGTTCCCTGACAGATGCTTTTGTAATATCTTTTCCATTCATATGGATACTTCCGCTCTTTAACGGCTCCAGACCGGAAAGTCCGTAGACAAGTTCTGTCTGGCCGTTTCCGTCGATTCCGGTAATGCAGACGATCTCGCCTTTACGTACCTGGAAGCTGACATCCTGCACCGCATCCTTTTTATTCTGTCCGGCAACGGTCATGTCCTTCACATCCAGCACCACGTCGCCAGGCTCGGCCGGTTTTTTCTCTACTTTAAAGGAGACATTTCTTCCTACCATCATGGCGGAAAGCTTCTCCGGAGTCGTGTCTTTTGTTTCGACAGTTCCGACGTATTTTCCTTTTCTTAAAACCGTACAGCGGTCAGAAACTTCCATGATCTCGTTGAGCTTGTGGGAAATGAAGAGGATACTCTTTCCTTCCTTTGCAAGTCCCTTCATGATCTGCATCAGTTCCTCGATTTCCTGCACGGTCAGCACTGCCGTTGGCTCGTCAAAAATCAGAATTTCATTGTCCCGGTACAGCATTTTTAAAATTTCCGTTCTCTGCTGCATTCCGACCGTGATATTCTCCACTTTGGCGTCCGGATCAATCTGCAGATGATACCGGTTTGACAGTTCCATTACCTTTTTCCTTGCGTCATCCTTTTTCAGAAATCCGCCCTGTACCGGCTCTGCGCCGAGAATGATATTATCCAGCACAGAAAAACATTCCACCAGTTTGAAGTGCTGGTGCACCATTCCGATTCCAAGTGCGTTGGCGTCGTTCGGATTTTTGATTTCTACTTTTTTCCCGTCTTTGCGGATTTCTCCTTCTTCCGCCTGATACAGTCCGAATAACACGCTCATCAACGTGGATTTCCCCGCTCCGTTTTCCCCGAGGAGCGCGTGGATCTCGCCTTTTTTCAACTGAAGCGTAATGTCATCGTTTGCCACAATCCCAGGAAATCTCTTGGTGATGTGAAGCATTTCCACTGCATATTCTCCCATTTTTGCTTCCTCCTTCCGGTATCTTTTACATGATCGATCCTTGTCTTTCGTTTACCTTGACAGATACTTCCGGCATCTTTTCGGTGGAATTATCAATAGTAATTTCCCCGTCATAGATTTTCCGTACCAGTTCATGGTAATCGTCCACGGTAAAGTTTTCGTTCCACTGTGTCGTATCTTCCGGAAGCCCTACGTAATTGACATCCATATCCGTTCCTGACACAAGTCCAAGATTTTCGATCTTTCCGACATGTTCTTCCCAGGTATTTGTCACAATGATGGAATCCAGCATCGCCTTTACGGTTGCTCCCAGCCCTTTCATTGCGGATGTTACCGTCATTCCTTCTCCGTACGCGTCAATAATCGGGGACTGGTCGCTGTCCACGCCGATCATCTTTCCGCCCACTTTTGAAGCAGCTTCTGCCGCAGAGGTAAAGATACCGCCGCCGCATGCAAAGACGATCTCCGTTCCCTGGCTGTACCAGGTATCCATCGCCGCTGTTACCTCTGTGGAACCATAGAACTGTCCGCCGTACGCATACTCGACTTCAATCTGATCGGTAATTCCAAGTTCTTTTGCCGCATCATTGATTCCCTGTACATAACCGAATCCGTATCTCATAACTGCCGGTACCGCCTGACCGCCGAGGAAACCGAGTTTCCGGTAACCAAGCTTCACAGCCGCGTACCCTGCCATATATCCAGGGATTTCTTCCTGATACACCGCGCAGTATGTGTTTTCAGTGTTGTAATAATCGGCTGCTTCATATGCGTCCGGATTGTCATAGTATTTGCTTCCGACTGCTGCCGCAATGATATCTCCTGCCGTCATATCCAGCGCAATAAATTTGACATCAGGATATTTGTAAGTAACTTCTACCAGCGCCGGAGCAAAAATGTATCCCGGCATGACGATGATGTTGTAGCCTTCCGCTACCGCCACATCAATCATGGCAATCCGGGCATAATCCGTATCTCCGTCCGGCTTTTTGTAGGTAAAGTCAATGTTGTTTTCCGTACAGTACTCAAGACATGCTTCGTAAGTTGTCTGGTTAAAAGACTGGTCTGTTATGTCGCCGCTGTCCGTGATCATGGCCACACGGTAATCAGAATTCCCGGTACCCTGGCTGGACTTGGAAGGTCCGCATCCGATCACGGAAACCGCCATGCAGATTACCAGAAACAACGCGGCAAGCTTTTTCATTCTTTTCATGTCTTCTTTTCCTCCTTTTTTTGTAGAATGGTGTTTATTTTAAACAGGAAAGCAGGGAAGTTCCGATTGTCTCCTCCGGCATGGACAGCCCGAAATTGTCCAGGATCGTCGCGCCGATCACCGCAAAGGTATCCTGTTCCGGCAGCATTCCGTTTCCTTCCATGGATCTGGAATACGCAAGGAACGGTACTTTCTCCCGAGTGTGGTCGGTTCCTGTGTAAGTCGGGTCATTTCCATGGTCCGCCGTGATGATTAAAAGATCGTCCTCTCTTAGCTTTTCCAGCAAAACCGCTAATTTTTCATCAAACATCTCCAGTTCTTTCGCATACCCTTCCGGGTCTCTTCTGTGTCCCCACTTTGCGTCGAAATCTACCAGATTGACAAAGCAGAGTCCGTGGAAATCTTTGTCCGCAAGCTCGATGGTCTGCTCCATTCCGTGTACGGAGGATTTGGATTTGTATGCTTCCGTAATGCCTTCTCCGTCGAAAATGTCCTTGATCTTTCCAACGGAAACCACATCGAAACCATTGTCCTGAAGTACATTCAGCGCCGTCTTTACCGGAGGCTTCAACGCATAGTCATGACGGTTGCTCGTCCGTTCAAACTCGCCCCGTTTCTTTCCGACATACGGTCTTGCAATGACTCTTCCGACTCTCCACTCTTCTTTCATCGTCAGTTCTCTTGCAATTTCGCAGCAACGGTACAGTTCCTGTAAATCAAAGGTCTCTTCATTTCCACAGATCTGAAGCACCGAGTCCGCTGAAGTATACACAATCATATGTCCGGTTGCGATTTCTTCTTCTCCAAGTTCCTCTATAATCTCCGTTCCACTGGCACTCTTGTTTCCAATCACTTTGTGTCCGGTCCGTTTTTCCAGTTCGTCGATCAGTTCCTTCGGAAATCCGTGTTCTGTAAATGTCTTGAACGGCTTTTTCGTCTCCACTCCCATGATCTCCCAGTGTCCGGTCATCGTATCCTTTCCGTTACTTCTTTCCCGGAGTGCCGCCTGGTATCCAAGTGGATTTTCTACTGCCGGCACCTGGCGAAGCTGTGTCAGATTTGCGATTCCAAGCTTTTGCAGCGCCGGAATCCGGAAGGTCTCCACTGATTCGGAAATGTGTCCGAGCGTGTTGACTCCTACATCTCCAAACTTTTCCCCGTCCGGCATGACGCCGATTCCCAGAGAATCGATCACAATTACAAATACCCGTTTTGCCTGTTTCATATTCCTCCTACCTTTCTTCCAGATTGCCCGGTCCAAATCCCTGAGGCATCAGATCTTTCAGTTTATAAATCCGATAATCATCTTTTCCCTTTGCCAAGATAATCTGAAATTCGTCCGGATGACAGAATTCCATCATGACCTGCCTGCACACTCCGCAAGGTGGTGTATAATCCAAAAGTTCTCCGTCCGGTCCGCCTACAATACAGATTGCTTCAAATTCCCGGATCCCTTCGCTGACTGCCTTGAAAACGGCTGTCCGCTCGGCACAGTTCGTCGGCGTGTACGCAGCATTCTCTATATTGCATCCTGTGTAGATCTGTCCGTTTTTTGCAAGCAGAGCCGCCCCGACTTTGAAATGGGAATACGGTGTGTAGGAGAAGGCAAGTTGAGCAATGGCTGTTTCAATCAGTTCCTGAATCTGTGTTTCACTCATCTGTGCACCCTCCTTTATTTTCCTGCCTTTTTGTCCGCTTCAATCAGTTTCCGGATTGCTCCCACTGCTACCCGGACTGCCATATCGGTATCATGGACTACCGGATTTTCCAGTCCTTCCTTTTCCCGTTCCTGGTTTGCCACAACGAGGAAGCAGGATCCTGCCCGCACTCTTAAGTGGCTTGCTACAACAAAGAGGGCCGCCGATTCCATCTCGGAAGCCAGGCATCCAAGCCGCTTCCATGCTTCCCATTTATTCAGAAGCTCATAGCTGACCGGCATCCGCTCCGGAGAGTGTTGTCCATAGAAGGAATCTTTACACTGAACGATGCCGACATGGTACGGCGCTCCCATTTCCCTTGCTGATTCCATCAGTGCGTTGGTAAGATGGATGTCCGCCACAGCCGGAAACTCGATCGGTGCGTATTCCCGTGTCGTCCCTTCCATACGGATCGCCCCGTTTGCGATTACCACGTCCCCGCTCTTTACATCCAGCTGCATTCCTCCGCATGTTCCGATCCGGATAAAGGTATCCGCCCCGGACATAACCAGCTCTTCCATGGCGATCGATGCGGACGGACCGCCGATTCCTGTAGAGGTCACGCTTACCTTCACACCGTCCAGATATCCGGTATAAGTCACATATTCTCTGTTGTCTGCCATCAAAACCGGAGCATCAAAATATTTTGCGATCTTTGCACACCGTTTTGGATCCCCCGGAAGAATCACATAACGTCCGACATCTCCTTTTCCTACCTGAATGTGATATTGTTTATTCGGGTTTTCTGAATAATTCATAATCATACCTCGCTTTCCCTTACCTGTAATATGGACATCCGTTCTCATTTTTACACAAAAAAAATACCGGCTTGTCCTCATTTCGTTCGTCTTTACTTGCATCTTAACCGGAATTTAACATATAAAAAAGGACTCGAGTCCCTTTTTGTTCATTTACGTAACTTTTCACAATTTCGTACCACGGTTTTTGTCTACTTTTTCTATATTCCTCACCTCTTTTTCTCTCTCTTCTTGACAGTTTTCTATTTCTGTGTAAGGATTTTATCAGTATAAAAAACAGGAGATGGAATGTTATGAAAAGGAAAATACTGATTGTGGACGACGAACAGGCCATTGCCGATCTGGTGGAAGTCTATCTTTCCAATGAGGGGATGGAAGTCCTGAAATGTTACAATGGAAAAGATGCGCTTGACTGTATCCGGAAAGAAGAACTGTCTCTTGCGATTCTGGATGTCATGCTTCCCGACATTGACGGCTACAAACTCTGTCAGGAGATCCGGAAGGAGCATTTTTATCCTGTCATCATGCTGACCGCAAGAACAGAGGATACTGACAAGATTCTCGGTCTCACCATTGGAGCCGATGATTATATTACAAAACCGTTCAATCCTCTGGAACTGGTGGCAAGGGTCAAGACCCAGCTCCGCCGCTTTGAGCGCTACAATCCAAAAGCCGCGCCGGCGGATTCTTCCTTGGATGCAGCCGCCGATTCCTGTATCGACATCCGGGGATTAAGCATTGATAAGGATTCTCACAAATGTTCCTTAAACGGCAGCCCGCTGTCTCTGACACCGATCGAATTTTCCATCCTATGGTATCTGTGCGAAAACAAAGGTCGTGTCGTTTCCTCTGAGGAACTCTTCGAGCAGGTCTGGGGAGAAAAATTTCTTGATAATAACAATACGGTCATGGCTCACATCGGCCGGCTCCGTGAGAAGATGAAAGACTCCGGCCGGAAGCCGAAATACATTAAAACTGTATGGGGAGTGGGGTATCAAATTGAATAAACAGACAACGAATCAACTTTCCGAACAGCTCCGCCGCAGACTTTTATACCGCTTTATTTTTTCCTGCCTGCTCTATGCAGGAATCGGCGGGTTTCTGTTCCTTCTTATATACTGGTATTATCACACGAGAATATGGTACGGGTATGAGACTTTTTATATCGTGATATCCACATTGGAGCGTTTCCATGAACTCTTTATGATTTTATATCTACTCATCGGCGCTCTTATTTTCGGATACCGTTATCTCTCTAAATCCTGTGCCTATCTGGATGAGCTTCTGACAGCCTCCGACAGCCTCTGGAAAAATCAGGAGGAACCTGTCGTTATGTCCGATGACCTGCGGGAAGCCTCCCTTCATATGAATGAGGTACGGCTTGATATCATCGAAAGCAGGAAGGCCGCCAACGAGGCTGAACAGCGAAAAAACGACCTGGTCGTCTATCTGGCTCATGACCTGAAGACGCCGCTCACCTCCGTGATCGGATATCTGACGCTTCTTCATGATGAAAGGGAAATTTCCCCTGCACTTCAGGAGAAATATCTGGGCGTTGCTCTTGAAAAGGCGGAGCGGCTGGAGGACCTGATCAATGAGTTCTTCGACATTACCCGGTTTAATCTGACCCATCTGACGCTGGATCTTAGCCGGATCAATCTGACAAGGATGCTGGAGCAGACTCTTTATGAGTTTGCCCCGATGTTTGCCGAAAAGAACCTGGAATATTCTTTCCATGCCCCGCAGAATCTGGAGTTCCTCTGTGACCCGGACAAACTGCAGCGTGTCTTTGACAATCTGCTGCGAAATGCGGTCAACTACAGTTTTTCGGACACGGTCATTGATGTCCGGCTTTCTGTCGACATGGGCGTTCTGACTTTCACCGTGGAAAACGAGGGCCGCACCATTCCGCCGGAAAAACTGGAGCGGATTTTTGAACAGTTCTTCCGTCTGGACTCTTCCAGAGGCTCCGGAAGCGGCGGAGCAGGCCTCGGTCTTGCCATTGCAAAAGAGATTGTAGAACTGCACGGCGGCCAGATTTTTGCCGAAAGTCACGATAACCGTGTGATCTTTCGGGTTGACCTTCCATATTCGTCAGGAAATCGTTAGAATTTCGTGGGATAAAATACAGATTTCCGTCTATGAATCCGAGAAAATCAAATCGACCATTCTGATATAGTAAAAGCGTGCCAGGGAAACCGCTTCCGGTTTTCCGACACGCTTTTTCCATGTGAACTTTGGGTACTTTACCAGAAAGGAATGATCTCTCATGAATACAAGAACAAGAAAACCAATCCATTATCGTAAAAAACGCCGCGGGCACCTGCTTCACTTTGTCCTTCCCATGCTCTGCCTGATCCTGCCTCTTTGTGCCTGCGCCTCCTATATACTGAACCGTTCTGCCGGCGCAGACTCCGGACTGGTGTCCGGGATCCTTTCCCTCCTTGGCGGCTCCGCCGAGGAAGAAATCAGCCGGTATGCTTCTGCCAACGGCTACGACATCAGCGACTATCCGCAGTCACTGATCGATCTGTATGACCGGAATAAAGAAACCAAAGACTTTGTCTTTGAATATCCGGCGAAAAAGGATGAAACACCTGCCATCGATCTGAGCACGCTGAATACGTCTTCCGTCCCGCTTCTCATGCAGTGGGATCAGCGCTGGGGTTATAAGCAGTACGCCGGAGATCTTTTCGGTTTAAGCGGCTGCGGCCCGACCTGTCTTTCCATGGTGGCCATTTACCTCACCGGAAATACGAATATGAATCCTGCCTGGATGGCGGATTTTGCCTCCTCCCATGGATATGCCTCCGATGGAAGCGGCTCCTACTGGACTCTTTTCTCTGAGGGTGGAGCCTCCCTTGGATTTGATGTCACGGAGATCCCGCTGGATGAGCAACGGATCATCGATAACCTGGAAGTAGGAAATCCGATTGTCGCTGTCGTAGGCCCTGGAGACTTCACAACGACCGGACATTTCATCGTTCTGACCGGGTATCAAAACGGACAGATCAAAGTCAATGATCCAAACAGCCAGAAAAATTCCAAAAAGCTGTGGGATTACGATCAGATCAGCGGACAGATCAAAGATCTGTGGGTGTTCCGGTAAATAACAAAGAGTTCCGTTTGCGGAACTCTCACGCCGAGCGCGGTCGTTTTAGCGACAAATTTCTGCTTTGCGCGAGTGCGCATCTCGCGGAGCGTTACTTTCTATCTCATTCTTCTCCTCACATCTTCCAGCGAATGAATTCCTCCTGCTGCCCCGTAGGCTTCCACGGTACAGGAAGCGGCCGCGCAGGCAAACCTCGCACACTCGTCAATCTGCCATCCGTTCGCAATTCCCCAAAGGAAGCCTGCCGCAAACGAATCGCCCGCTCCGGTCGTATCCAGACATACCTTCACAGGAACCGCCGGGATTGCCCGGACGCACTGCCTGTCTGCTACAACACATCCATCGGCCCCGCATTTGACAACCGCTGTCTTTACTCCGCATGATACCAGACGCTTTGCGTTTTCAAAAGGATCCCGCTCGCCCGTCAATAAAGCGATTTCTTCTTCATTCGGAAAGATACAGTCTATATAAGGAAGAAGTTCTTCAATATCCTCCAGCGTTTCTCCGTTTTTCGCCTTTGTCATGTCCACCGCCAAAAATCGATCTTTCCCCTTGATTCTGGCAAATAACTGTTTCATTTTTGCGATGTTCAGCAGCGGAGAAACGAACATCCCCGCAAAACTTACAATCGGAGCCGCATCATCGAGACAGCCGTTGATATCTTCAAATGCCAGCTTTCTTAAGCTTCCATGCGGATTCGTCAGGAAATTCCGCTCCCCTTTTTCATTGATCAGGACGATGTTGATACCTGTTGCCAGATCCTTCTGTATTTTCACGCTCTCCACAGGAAGATGGTTCTCTTCCATAAAATTCAAAACCCGCTTTCCTGCCTCGTCTTTACCAACCTTCGTGATCAGCTGTACCCTTTTTCCCAGTCTGCTGAGAATCACTGCCTCATTCAGCGCATCCCCTCCAAAAGACATCTGAATCGTGTCCATCGGACAGGAGCCGGCGGAAAATACTGTTTCATTTACCGGCGCCGCAAGAATATCGATAATCGCAGCACCTATAATAGAGATATCATACACCTTGCATTTCTCCTTTCGTATTTTTACAAATTTTCATTTCCAAGTGCTCCTGGCGACGCTTTTTTCTCCAAGATTCCGTTCTGGCTTTTTTAGGCATTAACCTTCCCCCAATCTATGATTCGCTTAAGATACGGATCTGCACCATATTTACCTTCCAGATACTGCTTATCAAATTTTGCGTCTTTACGGACAGATTCACCTTTTTCATTTTTAAACTCTACCAAGGAGTACAATTGGGAATTCTGAGAATTTCCTTTTGCCACAAACCATATTTCATCCCGGCGAAATACCTCACTATTCATTGTGGATAAATCATGAGATGTAAAGATTAATTGTGCCTTCTTTTTATTAATGCTCATATTACTGAACATCATAATAATATGGCGTAACAATACCGGATGTATCTTGGCATCTAATTCGTCAATTACCAGGGTAGTTCCTGACAATAAACTATCTGCAATAAAAGGCATCAAACCGAATAATTTCTTTGTTCCACTGGACTCTTCCAGCAAATTTAATTCCGTTTCACGGCCTTCTACCATATGTTTTGTATATACATCAATTCTATCATTTTCATCCTTGACTACACGAAAATCTACAATATCTAAATCCATCTCCTGGATCATTTGCAACATCAGGTGTTTTACAGCTTCCGAACTGGATACTGCCATACGAAGTTCTTCCATTGAATTCCCATAGTTCAAGAAATCGATTCCATATTCAAACCATTCCAAAACATCCTTTACTACCTCATTCTTTTTATAAGTAATTCCAAGATAAGATAATAACGGAAGTGTTTCAGACAGCTCATCACTGATCTTTAACTTCGCAAATGCACCTTTTAATATAATTTCTTCGCCACGTTCAAAAAGAGCCGACCGCCTACCTGTATCCATTTTTACCCGATCAAGCCTTTCATAGACAACCACCTCTCTTTTCACATGCAGTATATATCTATATTCTGCTAATTCTGTGCGAAAAAAGATTTCAAATTCCGTAGGCTCGCTTTTAGTTTCCTCTGAAAAGGCAAATGGTTCTATTATCATTTTTTTCTGAAGAAAAATACGTTCTTCATTGTCTCCAGTTGCATATAAAGGACGAAGCACTTTTACTGCTAATGTATGCAGCGCTTCCAATACATTGGATTTTCCTCCGCCATTTGGGCCATATATTGCAAAAACAGGCAAAAATATTTCTCCATCTTTATCTCTTATTATTCTATCTTCATGTTCAGAAATAGCCGCAGCCTGCATGTCGAATGTTACTTCATCTCGAATACTCTTGTAATTTTTGACTGTAAATTGGCATAGCATAACAGTTACCTCCTCCATTTCATATTTCTTTTCACCATCTATTATATTCCATTTTGCATTTTTGCAAACAATATATGAGATATTTCCTCATATATTTACTTGTAAATTGTAAAATTGATAATTACGAAACCATTTCTATTCCATTCTTTTATCTTTATTGTAACTTTTTCTCACCTCGCTAAAACTTCCATCTCTTATCATCCGGCTTCTTGTCCATCACCACAAGTCTATTTGCAAAAATAAAAGAGCCAATGCCTTTGACCCTATTTAGCCAAAAACATCAGCTCTCTTTTAATACATATGCTTTCCTTTATATTTTTCGCGCGTTGCCATGCCTCCCCGAATATGGCGCTCGGATTTGTTCAGATCCAGCACCTTTCTCGCTTCACCGGCAAGTTGGGGATTGATCTGCCGCAGACGCTCGGTGACATCTTTATGTATGGTACTTTTACTCACTCCGAACTCTTTTGCCGTCTGCCTCACTGTTGCATTATGATCAATGATGTAATGTGCGATCTCTACCGCCCTCTCCTCGATATATTCCTTCATAGATTTCCTCTACACTCACTATTTTTACAATGTATGCAGAGAAAATCGTCATCATTCATACATTCGGATAAAAGAGACTTCCTCGTTATTTCTACAAATATCTGTCCGTATCTCTGGCTCCATAAAGGAATCTCCGAACTTCCATTACATCTCCAATAACCACATAATAAATCACATAATTCCGCACATAAATCCGATAATATGGATATTTTCTCTTTTTTGCAGAGGGATAAGGTTCAAACATCAATGGATGATCCAAACGTTCCAATATTGCCGCTTCTACATCATTCGCAAGTTTTTCCGCTGCATCGGGATTTTTTAGCACATTTGTAATGTAACTCACCGTCTGCACCAAATCCTGCTCAAATAAAGGAAGATATTGGAGTCTGCATTTTTTATTTGCCATGGATTGCACCTCTAACGTTTCTGAACACATCCTCATGGCTTAGTCTTTCTTCCTTAGTTTCTGCCATTTTGTCCGCCTCATCCAGTTTCATCTCCACATTGTCTACAAGACTTGCATATTCCTCCAAACTAAGCACAACCATTGCCCCATATCCATTTTTTGTCAAATATACCGGCTGCCCCTCATTGACGAGCATTTCAATCTCAGGAAATTTATTTCGCAAATCCGAAACAGGTCTGATCTGTATCATAGTAACCTCTCCTTTCTTATCGCAATTTCTATCTTTTATTATCTTAATTTTATCAATATTTTATCATTGCCGCAAGGCAATATAATATTCATAAGCTATTTTTTAGGTAATCATTCATAAGGACTTGCCAGCATTAACTCAACCCACAAACTCTTTTGCCATCTACTTCATTCTTGTATTATGATCAAAACCGCTCCTATATCTCCTGGTAAACCATCTTCCCATTCTTTCTTTCCGACTTCATAAGTGATATCTTATCTACGTTCATCTCCGTCTTTCGCAAATGCACCTGATATGGCTTCTTCGAGACGAACCTTCGGATCAGAGTGATGTGCGGGATAAACTTGTCGTGCGCATAAGGAATTCCTACTTCTTTCAAGGCTGCCCGTAAATTCTTCACATACGCGTGCAAATCCTGATTTTCCTGAATCCCTGCCCAGAGAAGATCCCCAAACTTTCCTTTCTCGGAAAGTTTCAGACGAAGCCGGGGCAGCGGAATACTGTTTATAGCATCCTTTATCCGCTCCGGCTTATCATATTCTCCAATAAATGCCAATGTCAGATGCAGGTTCTGCGCCGGTACATAATTGCCGGTCACTCCCTGTTTTTTCAAATCATTCATGCAGGCTGTCAGAGCCCTTTTCATGTCCTCTGATAATTGAATCGCTATAAACAATCTCATATACTATTCCACTCTTCCCTTTTCCTGCAAACTTCTACCTCTGATACTTCCACCCATATTCTTTTTTCAACCTTTCAAAAATCTCAAATGCCACCGGGCAAACTTCAATCACGTCTAACACGCTGAGCAAACTGTAAAGCCGTTCCGGCTGATCTGTATAGGGAAAAGTTTTGCAACTCTGCGGTTTACAACTCCCTAATCTGCAGTCCCCATTCTGATCCAGAAAATCACAAGGTACATGTTTTGTTTCATATCCATCTTCCGTTTCGCTTTTCTCCAGATATTTTTCTATGAGTTCTTCCTTTGTAAGCCCAAGTACTCCTGCGTCCTGCTCCAGGTCTTCTTTCGGTATACTGCCACGATACATCTTACAGCAATTTCTGCACCTGCTACAGTCATAATTTCTGAATAACTCCTGATGCAATTTTTGAAATTGCTCATCCAATTTGTCTTCCTCCGCATTGCATTTCAAATAAGTATGAAATGCAAAGTTTTCATTTCTTCTTTTTCCTGCTTCAAAACGTATTTTTCTCGGTGCAATCATTGTTCATTCTCCTCTTTTATCCTGTTATCTAAAACCTATGTAACCATAATACCGGTTCAGCTGCCGATTAATCTCCTCAATTGTCCGTTGATCTGCTCTTGTGTTTTCCGACCATTGGACCATGAACTCATACTCTGGATTTTTCGGACTTTTATACTTTCCTTTCCCATCCATATACACAGGACTAAACTTCACCTGTGTACGATCGTATTCATAAAAATGTTCTACCGTGTCCTTAATATATATCCAGTCCGAATTACATTTCTTGTTTGTTTCAACAACAAAAATCAGCTGAAGCCCCATTATTCGTCCTCCCCACCTGAACCAAATACACCTATAAAGTCAATGGAATCTACATTAAATGGAGAACCTTCGATCATTCCATTTCGATATAGCCTGGATGGCGAATAATTTCCATTTGTTTTCCATGAATAAATCTGGTGGTTCTCAGACAAAAAGTCTATCGATTTTTTCCGCTGTTTCAGAATATCCATCGGACCTACATTGTGAGTCGTAAAACATAGCTGCCCTTCCCCGTATTCCATCAGATATTCCAGAAGCGCACATAAATAAACATCATGAAGGTTGGAATCAAATTCGTCAATAAAAACGATTCCTCCTTCCACCATTTCTTTTATATAAGCAAATAATCGAATCAGTTTTTTTATACCGGTGCTTTCGTATTCTGCATGAATCCTGTACGACGAATACTCCATAATTAAATCACAAACCCAGAGATTGTGATTTTCCTTTTTGTCAATCTCGATTCCCTGCAGGTCTGATTTGAATATATGCAGAAAATCATACAATTTATGGACATCTTTTTCAAAATTAATATACATTTGTTTGGATACGATGTTGCCCGAAGCCGAAAGCACATTGAGATAATCATTATTCATTTTAAGGAAACGGCTCAACACTGTATCGATTTCATTTTTATATTTTTCACTGTCATCATAATGTTCCAAAGAAATCTGAGCAACATAATTCCTATGATCATCAGACTGATCTAAATATACATGTAATTCCTTGCCAAAGAAATACAACAGGCATAATCCAATCCAAAGATTGCCCTGATGGTGCTCTTGATTTTTTATCGCCGAAAGTAAAAATTTCTCATAAAACAAAGCGCACATAGTAGCCGTTTCCAGCAAATTCATAGTTTTGCTCTGAATATCAGCTGAAAATTTACTATGCTCATTTATTCCGGAAATAAACACAATTTCACCGCCGGACACTTCATAAACAATATCCATAGAATCATTTCTTGAAGTTGCTTTTTTGCCGGATAAACATTCGTGAGTGACTGCATATTTTCCAGAGGTATCTCTTGTAAGTGTCACGCTATATCGGAAAAGCAGGGGGCTCTCTTTCAAATTTACCATATATTCAGCCTCTATAAACAGCTCTTCTGTTCCCTTATTAATAATTGCATCCAAATTTTTCTGTGCAATTGGGTTATTCAGATATCCAGGATCAATGAGCAGATTTCTTAATATCTCAACAGAAGTTATAATACCGGACTTGCCGGAACCGTTCATACCATATATTCCCTTAATATTATATTCTTGTGTATTCGGATTCTTTGAAATCGTTTTTTTGTAAAACGACAATGAAATCAGCTGATCCAGTGTTTTAATTCCCTTAACAGAATAACGGGTCAAATATATATCTTTCATCTCAGATTCCTCCTGTTCGAGTTTAATATAGCACAGATTATGTGCGAAATAAATACATAATGTATTTATTTTGTGTTTCTTTGTTTGCATATCGAATAATATGATCACCTGAGATTTCTCTTCCGGAAACTACTTGTGATTTCACATTTTATTATATCGAATTTACTTAAAAGGCGAACCTCATACGGCAAAATATAACACTTCTAAGATTTCCCCGATCTTCTGATTCCTGTCACAAGTTCAATCAGATGATTATGCATTCGGTTAATTAGAGCCTCTAAATAGCCGTCTCTCCTAATTTCCCTTTATCGCCCCATTTCATTGAATATTTTTGACACAAATACCAGTTTTACTCATTATATCATGTTTTGCATCAACCATCTTCAAACCTTCATTGAATATTTCTCTAAAAATTTGCTTCCAGAATTTATCATCTGTCTCTCCCCGCTAAGAATTATAACAAGATAATATTTATAAAATAACTTAATTAATCAGGGCGATGATAACTTCGCATCACCGCCCCGATTTCATAGATTCACTTATTTTAGACTATTCGCTTTCTGTTTTGGGTGCACTGATAGTGACACTCATCGAATGATCCCTTTCATCGTAATATAAATGGACATTATAACCTTCTGCATTATCAGCAGTATAGGATCCTTCATAGTTATTCGACTCATCTGTATATCCAAGTTCTTTACATTCGTCGACATACGCATTAAATTGCTCTAACGTCAAGCCGTATGCATCAAACATAAAGCTCGCTTTATCATCTATGCTGCTTTTTACCACTTTCACATCCGGTTTCGGAATTTTGCTGCCAAGATCTGTTTGTGACCATTGATATGCTATCTCTGTTTTTTCTTCGGTAGAATATTTCTTTGAACCGTAATCATAATATACCGTAAAAATTTTATCCTCCTCCAAGTACTTAATGGTAGCAATATCAGGCTCAACCAAGTTATAGTGGTTTATATCTTTCAGATAAAAAGAACCGCCGTAATAATAACAATTTACATTTGAAATGGATTCGCCTGGTTTCACAACCCTGTCTGTTTCTGCGTGCATTGAAATCGATCTGCTTTTGAGATCATCCATATCTTCATCGCTTAGTTCAAACTTCTTTTGAATATCTGAATAGAAGTCTGATTTTTCTTCTTCGGTGATACCATCCTTTTCATTAAATGTAATTTCAAAGTTCGTTATTGTACATTGCGTATCGTTCGTGTAGCTAAGAAGAACATAGCGCTCACCTCCAACGATACCTTCATCAACATTCCAGGCAATATCCTTTATATTAATCTTCTCCTTTATGGCTCTGCTGCCGGGATTATTGGCTGTTTCGCCGCTGCCACATCCGGCAAGGCATCCTGTCATGCTAAGTATAATAGCAAAAATGGTAAATATCTTTACTTTCTCCTTCATATTCCAAACCTCCTAAATGTATTTGTGAATCGTCATCAAATTCTACGGTTTCGTAATCCGGATTTCCATGATTATCCTTGTACCCGCCATCAGATAACACATTAAATTTTTCCTTTTCCCTCCTTATCATTTCAGATTTCAACACCACGGGAAGTAGATCTGCTGTCAAAACTGCTTTGTTTACGAAAGTGTTGCAATCAATTGTTTTACTTTATCGACCAGATCATCAATCCGCTCTTTTTCTTCCTCCATTTTTACGATCCGTTCTTCCAAAATCTTTTTCAGTACCGGATTCGGGGCATCAATGATTTCCTTGACCTCCTTAATTTTCAGTCCCAAATCCTGGTACAGTTTAATGCGTTTGATCCGTTCCTGTGAATCTGTATCATATAAAAGATATCCGTATGTATTCTTGCCTGACGCGGAAACCAGTCCTGCTTTCTCGTATCCCTGAACAGCGCGTCTTGAGACATTTGCACTTTCACACACTTCCCTCAATGTCATTTCTTTCATCGTTCCACCTCTCCTTTATAGCTTAAAATTGCACGTTGCGTGCCGTCAACATTTCTTTTCACATGGCAAATCGACAGCAAAACACTTCCTCAAAACAGGCCGTGTTTTTTTCGCGAATGCATTTTCCGCAAGGTGGCAATTAGGACCACCCTCCCATACTGACTATGGTGAGGCAACTTTTTCCAAAATAAAATGGACGTATTGATTTCACTCAACACGTCCGTTTGCTTTTCCTTATTCTATTTTTTCTCTCCCATCATAGCTATACATCCGTCCTTCCATCTGTCTCTTCTGAAACACTGGCTTTATCCTGCAGTTTTGCAGCCACCTTTTTCTGTCCCGGGACTTTTGACGCGATCCGTTTTGGCATATCTTTTGGCACATTGATCTGGATTCCGAACAGCATCTTTATGAACCAGAGCATAAAGACAAGTACCAGAATCGGAATCAGGCAGGATGTTACCAGCATGACAGCGATCGTCTCAATAAACTGATTCAGGAGCTGTTCTCCCTTGTCCAGCAGTCCGGTTACTCCGTCTTTGATCTTTGACAGCGCTTTCTCGATGATATTGCCTTCGGAATCCGTGTTCTCATTGATTTCATCTGTGAGATCCTCCGCCCCTTTCACTGTTTCTTCCATAGATATCTCGTATGTGTCTTCTATAATCGAAGAGACCTTCATGCTAAATGGAATTACAAGAAAGATCACGGCAGCAAACAGTGCGATTTTTGCTGCCAGCATTTTCAGTACCGCCTTATTTGCACAGATTCCGGCAGCAAGCAATACGCATGCAATCGGAATCAAAATGGTAAATGCGGCATAGCCGGTCAGAGTGACCAGATATTTTTCCAGAAAGACCACCATCAAAATAATCAGGAAATACGATGTCAGATCCGCAAGCTTATTTGCCACCGGTGTTGTCGCATCGCCAGGAATGGCGGCGAGAGCTGTGGATGCCGCTGCAGATGTAGCTGTGAGTTTCAGAACATCTTCCTTCTTTTCATCCAATGATTCGATCGTCTTCTTATGATTTTCCGGATCACTTGCCACTTTTGAAACAACTGTCATAGACAGAATCATGACTACGAGCAGCACAATGACTGCCGTTACTTTTTTCACATTCATCTTTCTCATAAGATTTGTCACTTTTTCTCTCTCCTTTATCCTTTGTTTTCCCTCTCATCTGGCACATTCAGGGCCTTTGACCATTTAACACGGGTTTGTCCTGTCTGATATACTAGTCCTGCACGTTGCGTGCAGTCAATATTTTACTCCCTGAAATTCCCATGTCTTGGTATCGATAATCGGAAATTCCCGGGATCCGATCGGGCTTCCGTCCCGGTATGTGGAAAAGACATCACACGATATCACACTTCCTCTTCTGTAGATCGCTTCTACCGGAGTGTGCCCGACCACCTGAAGCGCCTGATCCTCCCCGTACATTTTCCAGCTGGAATACTGCGGGCGGTACCAGATCGGAGAGATATCATTCCACATCAGGTCGTGGTGAAACTCATTGATCGTGCGCACCACTTCGTCCACGTCATCATACTTTTCCGCTTCTACCGTTCCCTTTACAAATTCGTCCCGGACGCCGCCATGGCAGAACAGCACCTGGTCAATCTTCTGAATGTACCGGATCTCGTTTCCTTCCGGCAGTGCACGTCTTAGCTCCATCAGCTTTTCTCTTACTGTCCAGGCAGCCGCTACACTGTATCCACTTTCCCGTTCGTTCCACATATAACACAGATCGTGATTCCCATAGGCCCAGAGTGTGTCCGGATACTTCTTGGCAAATGCGATCGCAGCATCATACGTTTCTACATATCTTTCAATATGATATTCCTGTCCCCAGTCGTCCGGAATATCCATCAGGCAGACCGCCTGGTCGGCAGCACCGCTCTCCAGAATGGATGACGCCTGAGTAAACAAATATGGTTTCAGGTGAACATCTGGTATCACTAATACTTTCATGACAATCCCCTTTTCTGAGTTATTTTCTGACACAATCCCAAAGCATTTTCCCTAAAGGTAAATTATATAATAGCCTTCTGACTTATTCCATTCTTTTCGCTAAATTTGTGTAGAATGTCTACACCTGTCTGGTTTCCGGTGTCTTATTCTTATAAGAAAGAAGAATATAGCATGACCCTGAGAAAAGTGCTGATGTTTCCAGCCGCATTTGTCATCAAATAAAGCAGAAAAGGCGTATTGACTTCGGTGTGCCACCTGTACAATACGCCTCTATTTCTCTTCTTTATCCCTTCTTACTTTTCCCGCAGCATTTCTTATATTTCTTTCCGCTTCCGCACGGGCACGGATCATTCGGATAAATCTTTTTTGTCCCTTTCACGGTATGTCCCGCAATTCCATCCGGCATAAAAACAGTTTCCACTTCATCTGCTCCGGAATCCAGATCAACGGTAAATCCCATCTGCTGAAGTTCATTCGATGCCTGCTTAAGCTGTTCCGCTGCCAGACTGCTCATCGGGACAATGGTCGGTTTCTGCCCTTCGGGAAGTACCGGCCTTTTCTTTGTCATCTCGCTCGGAGTCCAGCCTCGGTTTTGGATCATTCTTGTGCTATTATTCAATTCTATCAGCAAAGCTATGAAATCCCTGACCGTAGTTTCATTCGGAAATATGATTCCTTCTTCCTCAAAAATCTCTGTCACATCAGATGGCCCGCCACCTAAAGATATCCTGCTGTATATACCTTGCATCAGATTTTCTGTCTGTTCTTCCTCGATCTTCATCCGTTTTATGAGAAACTCTTTTACCTTCCTGCAGCAGGTATCTCTGGATGGATATCCATGTCCTGTATAATCCAGAATCTCTTCCTGTTCCGGAATATAATATTCCAGGTCTCCCTGGCTTTCTTTGATCTTATTATAAAGCCCCTGCGGTAGAACTTCTTTGTATATAACCCACTCTCCACGGATGACACAAGGATTCTGATAATCTGGAATCCATGCAAAGATCTCCCGAAATTCCTCTTCACTGATATCTTCGCCCAGACATTTCACCAGCATTTCCTTTATAACAGAGATAGGTGCCAGGACGTAGAGAAAAATTACCATTGTAAGACACCGTATCATCCAAAAGGCTCTTTTCCTCTTTTTCCGGAATTTTGGTGTATTAACCTTTTTGTATATTTTCTTTACCTCATCCGGAACTGCGGCGAAATTGTCATTATAAATTCCCGCATAGGCCAGATTATAAAATCCCTCCAGCAATTCCAGATCTTTTCTGACCGGGTAATATCCCGTTGTTTTCAGTACGCTTTCAAATGCAGTAATTTCCTCATCACTGAACATCATCATCTGTCTCTCCATCACAGACGGCTTCAAAAGTTCTTCCTTGATTTTGCCGACCAGAATATCCTTTTTTAAAGAATGATATCCTTTTAATTCCAGGTCTTCTGCCAGACTTTTAAGTTCTTCTTTCGTCCAGGAGGACATAATTTCTGCCATCTCAGGATTTCGTGTATATCGTTCCTGCGCATTCCTGTTTTCTGCAAGATGCTTCTGCAAAAGATCCGCAAACTCCCGCAGCTTTGTCTCTGAGGATTTCTCATTGCGTTCTGTACGGCTCACAGGTTTTTCTGCTCCCCTGAGACCGAAACTACCCGTTTTCATCTCCTGTTTCAACTCGTCAAATGTCCGGTAATCCGGATCTCCATAAGTCACCTGAAACTGTCCGCGAAGCTCCTGATTCGCTTTCTCCACGTCCATCCATGTCCTGCTGTCCGAACTTTCTTTTTGTTTGAGAATATATGGATATGGTTTCTCGTCCGTGACACATTTTTCAATCGTAACACGATATTCCTTTTCTTTTCCTGTCCGGAATGTAAACCATGGTTCCCTCCCCATGAGATCGTCAATATAAGTATCAGAAGAACACCAGTAATCAAAATTATATCTTCTGACTGCCTGTTCGCCCTCTCTCCACTCTCTTAACTGAATTCCGGCCTGGTAAAATTCAAATTCATACTGTTCTGAAACTTCTGTCTCCGCTATTGCCTCCAGAATCACGGCAAGCTGTGAAAAGGTAATGCCTCCCGGCACAATACACCGCTTCCATACCGGTGGTTTTGTTTTCTTTTCCGCCAATTTTATCTGAAATGTTTTCATCTGTATCTCCTACATCCGATTTCCAATCTTCTTCATCAGTTCTTCCAACACTTCCGTCTTTCCAAGTTCCGTCTCGATTCCCAGCTCCTGGCAGATCTGTTCCAGCGCCTTGATGATCCACGGATTTCCGGAAGTGATCTTTCTCATTCTTCCCTGCTGTTTCAGATGGCTTAAGAGGAAATTAGATACTACAGACAATTCGGTTTCTTCCGGTTTGAGGAAATACCGTGTTATGATTTTTCCGGTCTTTTCGTCCGCCGCAACAAACAGAAATGGATTTCTTGGCCTTCCCGCCTCTTCGTCGCTTTCTGCGATATGAGTATAGTAAAAATCAATCTGAACATTCTGCTCTTTTGCCGGAGTGTTTTTCAGTTCTTCTTTTAATTCTTCTTTCTGAATCTGCATTCCCATGTATGGCCGGGTCTGTTTCGGAATTTTTGCCGGGAACATGTTCCAGAGTCCGGTCTCGGCATTAAAAATCCGGCAGAGCCGTTCATTTTCTTCCCACTTCATTGGAAGCTTCTTTTCTTCCAGCGCCCGGATGCACATGAACAGGTTTCGGATGGCTTCTGTCATCAGAAGCACCTCGTCCTGATCCGGTGAAAACGGAATGTATCTGGAACGGTAGGAAATAAAATTCGGCCACATCTCTTCTTTTGCCATCGGAAGATTCAGTGCTTTTGAAATCTCCTGCTGTGAATATATCATGTCTGACTTCTTTCCATATCTGCAGATCAAAGTGCGGCGGTCCGACATGGCATAATCTTCGGAAAGATATTCTTCCAGTCCGGTTCCCAATTCCGCAATCATGGTCAGATCCTGCCATCCTTTGAAGCCAGGATAAATCTGGATCTCTTTTTCCTCTCCCTGTCCGTTTCCAAGGATACGGAGAAAGATCGGTTCTTTCTCATCTTTTAACTGAATAACGACATACTGATCCTTTGTCAGGTACTCCCATGGTTTCAATTCTTCTATCCGGCAGGCTGCTTCGTACAGTTCCCACCACATCTTTAAAGCTGCTTCTTTGCGCATCGTTTTTTTCCTCCGTCTGCTGCTTTCTGATCGCTTGATTTTCGTTGTCTTCCTCATTTACTATACCATTCTTTTTTCCGGCGCGCCATCCCCTTGTGCGGTTTCCTCGCTGCCTCCCTGTTTTGCCCTCCTGTTTCTGTTATGTTCTATCCATTCGTCCAGAGAGAGAGGTTCGTAGTCGGAATACATGCAGAAGCAGTTCAGCATGTTGCACGGAATCGTCTCCTCCTCTTTTGTGTACATATTGACCCTTTTTGTCTCCCCGGTTTCCCGGACAAATCGGGATACCAGTACTTCATCAAAGCTGTCATGGACATGGCCGTACATCATGTAGGTACGCGCGTTTCCTTCCTGGTCTTTCCTGTACTGTCCGTGATAGCAGAAGACCGGATAATGGCAGAGAATGACTTTCCGTTTGTTGTCTTTCATCTCCGCGTAAGGCCGGATCCATACGAAACGTTCTCGTTCAAAGTCGGAATCCTTCAGATAATAATCGTGATTTCCTTCGATCAGATACAGCCTTCCGTGAAGTCTCCGCAGAATCTCATTAGTCCGTTCTCCTTTTTCCATGGAGAAATCTCCCAGAATGACAACCTCGTCCTTCGGACGTACTTTCTTGTTCCATTTCCGGATCATATATTCATTCATCTCTTCCACATCCGCAAAACCTCTCTTGTCCATCTTTTCATTCAGTCCCCGATGGAAAAAGTGGCAGTCCGCAATGTAATACCTCATCGTATCGCCTCTTTTCCTTGCACTCTTCTGTTGTTCATATTACAATAAAGTCACCTATTTTTAAAGGAGGTTTTTCCATGGCTGACAAAGAAAATTCATTTGATATGACGGACTGGGAGCTGTCCGAAGAATATTACAAGGAAAACGAGGAGAATAAAGAGCTGAAACTGGAAGATTTCATGCTCCCTGAAGACGAAATTCCATCCGCTAGTTCAGATGAGACTCAAGATCCGGCGCTTGCCAGAACCATTTCTGATGTTCAACAGGTTCTTTCTGTCTATGGAGCAGGAAAATCTGTAGAAGAGATCGCACTTGCACTGTCTTTGGAGGCAGACTATGTCCACACGATTTTATACTGTGCTCAGGGCTTCTCTGAGGATGATCCAATTGCCGTAGCCCGGCTTGTAATGATGTCATAGTCCACAGTATGTTGCTTTCGGGCAAAAAAGAATTGACATCCGGTCGTTTCAATGCTACTGTTTTGGTTAGATATTGCTAACCAAAATGAGGTGAAACGGCATGACCAGAGATCTGGCAGAAGAAAAAATCAAATATCTGCTCTTTTTATATGAAAGGAAAGACCAGCCTTTATCCGTAACTGCGGCTGCAAAAGCCTGCGGTGTTGCCAAATCCACGTTCAGCCGGACATTGGGTGCCTTTTTTGAGATGGGCTACGTGGCGGAACCTGGGAAAACGATGTTATCCCCTGACGGCGAAAAGGCAGCCCGTGCTCTCCGGCAGGAAGTTGACCAGATGAAAGAATGGTTACAGTCGGAGATTTTTCTGCAGGGTGACCTGTTAGAAGCGGAAGCCAGACGGACTGTCTGTGCGCTTTCGACGGACACCCGAAAAAAACTGTATTCCCGGCACCGTCTTTCCATTTTCTTTGCTTCCCTGAAATCTGTTACTGAAATTCCGGGAGACCGGCTCTGCTTCCAGCTTCCGGACGGGGAGTACGAATTCGCCTTTTCTATCTACAAATCAGGGAAAGAAGAAGCACAGCTTTCCATGGCGGATCAGGGTT
Organism: Drancourtella massiliensis; assembly: GCF_016900655.1. Taxonomy (GTDB): domain Bacteria; phylum Bacillota; class Clostridia; order Lachnospirales; family Lachnospiraceae; genus Sellimonas; species Sellimonas catena. Next base: position 127,510 of record NZ_JACJKH010000003.1, on the reverse strand, counting down.
TTTTCCATCCCGGGCTGCTCCGGATTCAGGAAGGAAAAGGCGAGGTCTTTTTGAAAATCCGGGAGGTGGAACAGGATTCCCGTGTCCGCGGTATGCGGATGCGTGGGCAGGTGGACAGCCTCTCCTGTCTCATCCACGGCGTTTCCCGGCCATGCGGACGCCGGGAGGATGCATTTGTCTTTCCGATCCAGCCTCTGGATTTCTTTTACCGGGAGGAGGAGCGGATCCTGCAGGCCAGTGTGGAGATGGAGTTTACCTGCTCTGTCGGACCAATGCATATGCCAAAGAGCCGCGCTCGAATGATCATGATTTTTAAATAAACAGCCCTTTGTTCCAGGGGCGGAACAATCAGGACCCGCAGAAAACAGACTGTTTTCCGGGTCCTTTTCCAAAATGTTCCGTCCCCGGAACATTTTTTTTGCTTGAAATCCTCTTGCCTCCTATGCTAGGATAGGTTCGCAAGTTAGTCGAGACTATCCACCAAGTAAATCAGGAGGTATTTATGAAACGAAATCCTTTTCGCTTTTTGTGGCTGATCGCAGCCTTTTTGTCACTCGCTCTCGGCGCTGTGGGCGTCGTACTTCCGGTACTGCCGACCACACCGTTTCTTCTGGTAGCCTCTTTTTGTTTTGCAAAAGGCTCCGAACGGTTCCACCGCTGGTTTATGGGAACACGTCTGTACCAGAATCATCTGGACAGTTTTGTAAAGGAACGGGCCATGACGTTGAAGACGAAGCTCTGTATTCTGCTTCCGGCTTCTGCCATGCTTCTGATCGCCATGTACATGATGTCAAATCTGCCGGGCAGACTTTTCATCGTTTTCCTGATCCTCTTTAAATACACCTACTTTTTTACAAAAATCCGTACTATCCCGCAGGGTGAGCAGTCATGAGGAAGAATCTCAGCACGGCAGACAAAAGAGAGCGTGAAAAGCAGGTCGTCGATCTGATGATCGCTCTCTACTGCCGTAAAAAGCATCATACAGCAAAGGAACAGCTCTGCCCAGAATGTCTGGAGCTTCGTTCCTACTCGCACCTTCGCTCGGACCATTGTCCGTTCATGGAATCAAAAACCTTTTGCAGCAACTGCCGCGTGCATTGCTACCGCCCGGAAATGCGGGAACGGATCCGGGAAGTCATGCGGTTTTCCGGTCCAAGGATGCTGCTGCACCATCCCGTTATGGCAGTGGATCACATGATCTGCTCGATAAAAGAAAAGAAAAAACTAAAAGGAGAACAATGATATGATCAAGACAAGGCTCATGAAGCTTTTGAAGGGATCTGAAAAATATATTATCCAGAATATTCTCTGGCAGTGGATCGCTCTTTTGTTTCAGATCGCGGCCATCTTTGCGGCAGGTACGTTTCTGCAAAGTCTGATGGACGGCACACTGAATCAGGGAATCTGGACCCGGACCACCGTCATTGCGGTTCTTTCGCTTCTTGTCCGCTTCGGCTGCGAAAAAATGGCCGCCATCGCTTCGGGCAGGGCAAGTTCCGATGTCAAGCTTGTGCTGCGCCGCCAGATTTATGAAAAACTTCTGCGGATCGGTGCATCGTATAAAGAAAAGGTACCGACTTCCGAGGTCGTACAGGTAACCACAGAAGGAGTGGAACAGTTGGAGATCTACTATGGAAAATATCTTCCGCAGTTGTTTTACAGCCTTCTGGCTCCGGTCACACTGTTTCTTGTGCTGGCTCCTGTCAGCCTAAAGGCAAGCCTCATTCTTCTGATCTGTGTGCCGCTGATTCCGGTATCCATTGTGGCGGTGCAGAAATTTGCCAAAAAACTGCTGAATAAATACTGGGGAATCTACACGGAGCTCGGCGACAGTTTTCTGGAGAATCTGCAGGGACTGACAACTCTGAAAATCTATCAGGCAGACGGGATGAAAGCCCGTGAGATGGACGAGGAGGCCGAACGCTTCCGCAAGATTACCATGAAGGTACTGACCATGCAGCTGAATTCTGTCAGTGTGATGGATCTTGTCGCCTACGGCGGCGCAGCCATCGGAATGATCGTCACCGTGCTGGAATACGCGGATGGCAGAGTCAGCTTTGCCGGAGCATTTACCATTATCCTTCTGGCATCGGAATTTTTCATTCCTCTCCGGCTCCTTGGTTCCTTCTTCCACATTGCCATGAACGGAATGTCGGCAAGTGACAAGATTTTCCGGATTCTGGATCTGGAGGAAGGACAGAGCGGAACAAAACATCTGGAGGCCGGTCCGGTACAGGCATCCTTTGACCACGTAGAATTTTCCTATGAAAAAGAGAAACCGGTATTAAAGGATATTTCCCTGACCATTCCGGCAGGCAGCTTTATCTCCCTTGTCGGTGTTTCCGGCTGTGGAAAAAGTACTGCCGCCGCTCTTCTGACCGGGAAGATCCGGAACTTCCGCGGTCGGATCCGGATCAACGGAATTCCGGTATCCGAAATCCGTGAGGAGAATCTGATGCATGCCGTCACCTTGATCCGCCACAACAGTTATCTCTTTAAAGGAACGGTCCGGGACAATCTCCGGATGGGAAATCCTGATGCGTCCGATTCCGAGATGAAGGATGCGCTTCAGAAAGTGCGTCTTCTGGAATTTCTGGAAAACCAGAACGGACTGGATACGGTGCTCGGGGAGCAGGGAAGCAATTTCTCCGGCGGTCAGAGACAGCGTCTTGCCATTGCACGAGCCCTTCTCCATGATACGCCAATGTATATTCTCGACGAAGCGGCGTCGAATATTGATGTAGAAAGTGAAGACCAGATCATGGAAGTGGTCCGGGAACTCGCAAAGACAAAGACCATTCTCTTTATTTCCCACCGTCTGGCCAATGTGACGGCATCCGACTGTATCTACATGATGGAAAAAGGGGAAATCTCCGAGAGCGGTACGCACGAAGAGCTGATGCTGCAAAACGGCAGTTATGCGGCCATGTTCAAAAAACAGCAGGATTTATGCAGGATAAGGGGGATTGAATCATGAAACGACGAAGCGGAATCAAAATCATGGGACAGCTGATCGGACTCGTACGTCCTCTGCTCCATGTCATGCTTGCGGCCATCCTTCTGGGCGTGGCCGGCTATCTGTGCGCCATTTTCCTTACGGTCATGGCCGGCGCAGGAATTCTGAAGCTTTCCGGCCTGATGGGTGGATTTTCACTGAGATTTCTGTTTCTCTGCCTTGGGGCTGCTGCCATTCTCAGAGGCATTCTCCACTACGGTGAACAGGCATGCAACCACTATATCGCGTTCAAGCTGCTGGCGCTGATCCGTCATAAGGTCTTTGCCGCCCTCCGCCGTCTCTGTCCGGCAAAGCTGGACGGGAAGGATAAAGGAAACCTGATTTCCATCCTGACGACGGACATTGAACTTCTGGAAGTGTTTTATGCCCACACCATTTCCCCGATTGCCATTGCTGTGCTGACCTGTCTGATCATGGAAGCCTTTTTCTTCCACTACAGCATCCCGGCAGGAATCTTTGCGCTGTGCGGCTATGTGGCAGTCGGCGTTCTCATTCCGGTGTGGAATTCACGGAAAGGTGCCGGATCCGGAATGGCATTCCGGAATGAATTCGGTGAGCTGAACAGTTTTGTTCTGGACAGCCTTCGGGGACTGGATGAAACAATCCAGTACGGCTGCGGCAAAGAACGGATGGAAGAACTGGAAGCGCGGAGCAGGGAACTCAACCGGAAACAGACTGTGATGAAAGAACTGGAAGGAAACCAGAGAGGACTGACAAGTCTCCTCATCCTGTTCTTTTCTTTCGGGATGCTCTTCTTATGCGCATGGATGTGCATGGAAGGCCGGATGGATATGGAAGGCGCTTTTCTGTGTACGATTCTGATGATGGGCTCCTTTGGCCCGGTCGTGGCGCTGTCCGGACTTTCCAATAATCTGATGCAGACACTTGCAAGCGGCGAACGTGTTCTGTCTCTTCTGGAAGAAGAACCGGAAATTGAAGAAGTCACCGGAAAAGAACCGTCTGAATTCGGGTCTGTCGAATGTCAGAATCTTTCCTTTGCGTACGAGGAGGAACAGATCCTCACCGATTATTCCATTTCCATACCAAAGGGAAGCCGGATCGGTCTGCATGGAAAGAGCGGTTCCGGAAAATCCACGCTTCTCAAACTTCTGATGCGCTTTTATGATACGGACAGCGGTTCCATCCAGATCGGCGGACGAAAGCTTGCTTCGATCAACACGAAAGACCTCTGGGATATGGAAAGTTATGTCACTCAGGAGACAAGCCTCTTCCACGATTCCATTGCCAACAATATCGCGGTCGCAAAGCCGGGCGCGTCCCGGGCTGAAATCGAGGAAGCCGCGAAAAAGGCATCTCTCCATGAGTTTATCATGAGCCTTCCGAATGGATATGACACCATGGTCGGAGAACTCGGAGATACTCTCTCCGGCGGAGAAAAGCAGAGGATCGGGGTGGCAAGAGCCTTTCTCCACGATGCTCCGCTCATCCTTCTGGACGAGCCTACCAGCAACCTGGATTCCCTCAACGAAAGCATCATTCTGAGATCTCTCAAAGATCTGGGCCGGGACAAAACAATCGTCATCGTCTCCCACCGCGAGTCCACCATGGCGGCTGCCGAAAAGGTCTATGAAATGTCCGGTCGGGTTTCCTGATGCCTGAACCTGAACCGGTTCCGGATACGCGTCGTATGAGAACTCTCAGACTGCGCTATTGACATTTTCACCGCCATCCTATATAATCATCTCGACATCTGTCAGTAACAGATGATTATTTTCAGAAAGGATGTATTACATTTTTATGGACGACTCAAGCGACGGTGATTCTGAGCATCATAATTTTGTAAAAATGAACATAAATCCGGATATGAGGTATAGTCTGTCGTTTCATGAAACAACAGGCTATGCCTTTTTGTGTTTTTTTATCCGGCTTCGGCTATGACAGCGCCTGTATTTTACCGGCATTTGAAGCTTTTACATTTTTACAAATAATATGATGAATAAAGGAGAACTGATTTATGAATTCTATATTACCCCAGCTTTTGCTGCAGGTCATTCTTATCTTTTTAAATGCATTTTTTGCGGCGGCGGAGATCGCAGTGATCTCACTGAATGCCTCCAAACTTCGGAAATCGGCGGAGGACGGCGATAAAACCTGTGCCCGTCTTCTGAAACTGGTGGAAGAGCCTTCCGGATTTCTCTCAACCATCCAGATCGGAATTACATTGGCAGGATTCCTCGGCAGTGCGTTTGCCGCGGACAACTTTTCCGGCTATCTGGTAGACTGGGTATACAAAGACCTGGGATTTCATTCTCTCCCGGTCTCAGTACTGGATACACTCTCCGTTATCGTGATCACCATTATTCTTTCCTATTTCACACTGATTTTCGGTGAACTGGTTCCAAAACGGATTGCCATGCAGAAATCCTTTGCTGTAGCAAAATTTGTCTATCGTGTAGTTTCTTTTGTTGCTCTGATTATGAAGCCGGCAGTTGCCTTTCTTTCTCTTTCTACCAATCTTGTACTGAAGATGTTTGGTATGAAGACGGAAGCGGAAGAAGAGACCGTAACGGAGGATGAGATTCGTCTCATGGTAGAGCTCGGAGAAGAGAACGGATCAATTGACAGCGATGAGAAAGAATGGATCCAGAATGTGCTGGAATTTAATGACACCATTGTCCGGAACTGTATGACACATGAATCTGAGATCATCGCCATCTCAGCGGATGCTACCGATGAAGAAATCACGCAGCTTATTACGGAATCCGGTACTTCCCGTTACCCTGTATACCAGAATGATCTCCACGACATTATCGGTGTACTTAATGCGCGTACATTCCTGCTTTCCCGCGCCAACGGTGAGAAAACGAACATCCGTAAACTTCTGCGTCCGGCATACTTTATCCCGGAAACGGTTCATGCATCCACGCTCTTCCGTGATATGCAGAAGCAGAAACTGCACATTGCAATCGTGGTTGACGAGTACGGCGATACTTCCGGTATTGTAACGCTGGAAGACCTGGTGGAAGAAATCTTTGGAAATATCTACGATGAATTTGATGAAAACGAACCGGCGGAGATCGAACAGCTCAAAGAAAATCTCTGGAGAGTCACCGGAACCGCAGATGTCGATGACATCGCAAAAGAACTGGACATCGATCTCCCGGAATCTTCCGACTATACCACACTTGGCGGAATGGTGTTCAGCAACCTGAAGACGATCCCGAAAGATGGTACAACTGTCGATCTGGATGTCGGGGATATTCACATCCACGTAGATGCGATCTCCAGAAGAAGAATCCAGTCCGCACTTGTATCAAAGGTCGAAAAAGAACCGGAAGAAGAATAAAGAGTCACAGACAGAAAGGACATGGAGCCGGAAAATGCTCCATGTCCTTTCCTTATCTGTTTTTTCTATTCACTCTCATCGCTGCTTTTTCATTTCTTTTCCCGGAACACCACATAGTTTTTCCGGTAATTTCCCCACCAGGTGCTTGCCGGATTAGTAAAGTAAAAGGTGGAAAAGAGCATCTCGGTCTCATTCAGCTTCGCAAGCAGCCTCAGAAGCCGTTCCTCCAGCGGAAAAATGATGCCGTCTTCCTCCGCTTCCAGCTCTTTTAGGTACCTGTTTTCCTCTTCCGTCAGGCTTTCCCTGATCTTTTCCTTCGCCTCATCGGGAAGAGTGAAGTAATAAAAGTCCGCCCAGGCATTCTCTTTTCCACATGCCTCCCATTCTGCGGACAGTTTATCCACAGCTTCCCCGGCATCCAGTGTGAATTCTACCCAGTCGCACTGATCAAATCCTTCCTGGATCTGTTCCAGATAAATGGCTCCCGCCTGTTTCAACGTCTCAATCTGCATCTTCGTCCCCCCCTGTTATCTCCGGACTCTTGGGTGCGTATCGCGGATCACGCTCATAATAAAGCGGAATGCAATATCTGCCATCTCTTCCGGCGTTTCCGATTCCTCCGGATCTTTCTGGAGCCAGTAGCGGATGAGCCCGACACAGCCTGACAGACAAAACCGGTAGGAATATTTCAATACATTCATCTCATTCGGGAACTGGCGCTTCAGTCCGGTCAGGCACTTCTCTCCGACAAGATCCTCTACCTCCTGAACAAAGGCCGGATCCCCGTTTTCTCCCATAAGAGATCGATACAGTTTGCGGTTTCTCCCGAGAGAAAAGAAGATGTCCTTCATAAACAGAACGCTCTGCTCGGAAAATGGTTCCGGCGGATAAGTTTCCATCACTTCGGCAATCTCCTCTATCAGCTCCTGCTTCACATTTTCAAGCATGTTGGAAATATCAGAGTAGTGCAGATAAAAAGTAGAACGGTTGATGTGGACATGGGCCACAAGCTCTTTTACCGTAATCTCCTGAATACTTTTTTCCGTCATCAGATCTGCCAGACCTTCTTTTAATCTTGTCTTGGTTCTCGCAACTCTTTTATCCACTTTCTGTCCTGTCATGCCAGCATCCTCCTCTTTTTCTTCTTTCACTATAATATAAAAAGACTTGAAATGCAACACTGTGTCTATTATTTTTTAGAGTCTACGTTTAAATTCGTCGTATCCAAAGCTTCGGATGATCTGATAGTCTCCCTGATCTTCCAATACGATATCCGGAAGTTTCATCCCGTTAAAGGTATTGTTTTTTACCATCGTATAGATTGCCATATCCTGAAATTCCAGCCATTCCCCTGGTGCGATCGGATGGTCAAAAGAATAATCACCGATCACATCTCCCGCAAGACAGGTCGGGCCGGCAAGACGGAATGTGTAAGGCTTCTCATCCGGAAGGCCTGCATCTTTCAGCGGCGGACGGTACGGCATTTCCAGTACATCCGGCATATGGCATGCTGCGGAAGTGTCCAGAATGGCGATCCGGATGCCGTTTTCCATTGTCTCCAGCACCTCCGTCAGAAGCGTCCCCGCATTCAGCGCGACGGCCTCCCCCGGTTCCAGATAGACTTCCAGTCCGTATGTTTCCTGCATATGGCAGATGCACCGCTTTAACCGTTTAATGTCATAATCGCTTCTTGTAATATGGTGGCCGCCGCCAAAATTGATCCACTTCATCTTTGGAAGCCACGCCCCGAACTGCTCCTCCACCGCCCGCAGCGTCACTTCCAGATCATCGGAATTCTGCTCGCAGAGCGTATGGAAATGGATGCCTTCAATACCGTCCATCAGTTCTTCCGTCAACTGTTCCTTCACTGTTCCAAGGCGTGATCCCGGTGCACATGGATCGTAAATGGCATGTCCCTCCTGGGTGGAGCACTGCGGATTTACCCGGATTCCCGGGCTTTTCCCTGCTCTTCTCACCCGCTCCTTATATTTTCGGATCTGGGCCGGGGAATTCAGAACAATATGTCCGCAGAGGGAAAGAATCTCGTCAAACTCTTCCTCCCGGTAAGCAGGGGAGAAGATGTGGTTTTCCTTCCCCATCTCCTCCGCCCCCAGTCTGGCCTCATAAAGCCCGCTGGCCGTTGTCCCGTCCAGGTATTCCCCGATGAGCGGGTACAGTGAATACATGGAAAATGCCTTCTGGGCCAGCAGGATCCGGCACCCGGTCTCCTCGCGAAGCTGCTTTAATACCCGCAGATTCGCTTCCAGCTTTTCTTTCTGTACAATATAGCACGGCGTGCGAAGTTCTTCTTTTCTCATGGCCGCGCCCTAATCTACCAGTTCCGGGTTCTCACAGATCTTCCACGGCAGTCCCCATTTGTTCAGTGCATCCATGAACGGATCCGGATCAAACTCTTCCATATTGAAGACGCCCGGTTTCTGCCAGGTACCGTTCATCACAAGCATCGCACCGATCATGGCCGGAACACCTGTAGTGTAGGCAACCGCCTGGGAACCTACTTCCTTGTAGCATTCCTGATGATCGCACGTATTGTAAATGTAGAGTTTCTTCTCTTTTCCGTCTTTCTTTCCGATAAAGATACATCCGATATTGGTCTTTCCTTTTGTTCTCGGTCCCAGAGTGGATGGGTCCGGAAGGACAGCCTTTAAGAACTGAAGCGGTACGATCTCTTTTCCTTCGTACATGATCGGCTCAATGGATGTCATTCCTACATTTTCCAGACATTTCAGGTGAGTCAGGTAGCTCTGTCCGAATGTCATGAAGAAACGGATTCTCTTGATGCCCGGGATGTTGAGTGCCAGAGACTCGATCTCCTCATGGTGCAGAAGGTACATATCCTTCTTTCCTACTTCCGGGAAATCATACTCTCTTTTGATTTCCATCGGCTCGGTTTCTACCCAGTGTCCGTCCTCCCAGTAGGAGCCTTTTGCGGACACTTCCCGGATATTGATCTCCGGGTTGAAGTTTGTTGCGAACGGGTATCCATGATCTCCGCCGTTGCAGTCCAGAATATCGATGTAGTTGATTTCGTCAAAATAGTGTTTCAGCGCATAAGCGGAAAATACACTTGTCACGCCCGGATCGAATCCACTTCCAAGAAGGGCCGTGATTCCTGCTTTTTCATATTTTTCGCGGTACGCCCACTGCCATTTATATTCAAACTTTGCCGTATCTTCCGGCTCATAGTTTGCTGTGTCCACATAGTGTACGCCGGTTTCCAGGCAGGCATCCATGATTGTCAGATCCTGATACGGAAGCGCCAGGTTCAGCACGACGTCCGGCTGTACCTTCTTGATCAGCTCCACAAGTTCCGGCACGTTGTCCGCGTCCACCTGCGCGGTTGTGATTTTTGCTTTTGTCTTTCCTTCCAGTTTTTCTTTCAGCGCGTCACACTTGGATACTGTACGGCTTGCGATGCAGATCTCGTCAAACACCGCGTCATTCTGCGCACATTTCTGAATTGCTACTCCTGCGACACCGCCGCATCCGATTACAAGTACTTTTCCCATGATAAGTTCCTCCTTCTACTTTTACCTGCCGATTGCCAGCAGCATTTCTCTGATAATTTTACATGCCACGGCTGTGGACACCCCGCTTGCATCATACGGCGGGCACAGCTCGTTGACGTCACACCCTACAAGATTCACATTGCTGCAGACAGCGGTCACTGCCCGCTGCAGCGTCATATAATCGACTCCGCCCGGTTCAGGCGTTCCTGTTCCCGGAAATACCGACGGGTCCAGGACATCCAGGTCCACCGTAAAATAAACCGGCTTTCCTTTCAGGTTTTCGATCGTTTCTTCCAGTCCTTCCAGATCAAAGGGATGCAGGTTTGTATGTCCCTCTGCCGCCCAGGAAAACTCTTCCTTTTCCCCGGAGCGGATTCCGAACTGATGGATCCTGCCGTCTCCCAGAAGTTCCCAGCAGCGCCGGATGACGCAGGCGTGGGAAAGTTTCACACCCAGATAGTCCTCTCTAAGATCCGTGTGGGCATCCAGATGGATGATATGAAGATCCGGGTACTGCCCTGCCACGGCCCGGATGCTTCCAAGGGTCACAAGATGCTCTCCTCCGATCAGAAACGGAAGTTTTCCGTCCTTTAAAATTTCACCGGCTCGTTCCTCAATGGCAGCAAGCACCTTTTCGGAATCTCCGATGGCAAGTTCCAGATCACCGCTGTCAAAGACATGGCAGTCCCGAAGATCTTTGTCCTGATACGGGCTGTATGTTTCAAGTCCGTATGACTCATTCCGGATGGCCTGTCCGGCAAATCTTGTTCCCGGACGGTAAGATGTGGTGGAGTCAAACGGCGCGCCGTAAAGGACGACCTTTGCCTCCTCGTACTCTGCATCACATCCGATAAAATTAATTACGTTTTTCTTCAACATCTTTTAACAGTTCCTCCACATACACCGGAAGGGCAAACACACCCGCGTGAAGCCTCGGTGCATAATATCTCGTACTGATTCCCCGAAGTTTCCATGCTACGCCGTTTAAGTCATCCAGCGGATGATACCGTTTTGACGCAAATCCGAAAAGCCAGTGTCCGGACGGGTAGGATGGAATGTGTGCCTGGTACACCCGGCAGATCGGAAAGGTTTCCACAATCCGCTTGTGCATCCGCTGGCACTGGTACGCTTCTTCTGCATAGAACGGACTCTCGTTCTGATTGATCATGATTCCGTCTTCATGAAGGGCATTATAACAGTTTCCGTAAAATTCCTTTGTAAACAATCCTTCGCCCGGTCCGAACGGATTCGGGGAATCGATGATAATCAGATCGTATTCATCGGTTCGGGAGCGGATAAACCGCAGACCGTCCTCATGGTAGATTGCCACCCTCGGGTCCGTCAGGCTGCAGGCGATCTCCGGGATATATTTCCGGCAGACCTCTACAAGAAGCGGATCAATCTCCACCACATCGATGGTCTCGATCGTCTCGTATTTAATCAGCTCCCGGACAACGCCTCCGTCACCTCCGCCGATAACGAGCACCTTTTTCACATCCGGGTGGACTGCCATCGGTACATGGGTAATCATCTCATGATAGATGAATTCGTCCTTTTCCGTCAGCATCAGATCTCCGTCCACCACAAGAACCTTGCCGAATTCCGTCGATTCCAGCACATCGATCCGCTGGAATTCGCTCTCGGCGCTGAACAGCTGCCGTTCCACACGAAGGGACAGTCTGGCATGGTCCGTATGTTCATCTGAAAACCACATTTCCATTTTTTATTCCTCCTTCAGTACGTTGAGCCGCTCGATCTTCTCATCCTCCGGCCCGGTCATGGAACATCCTTTTTCCTTGGCATAGACAATATAGTCAATAATCTCATCGGTGATCTCCTCGCCCGGTGCGAGAATCGGGATTCCCGGAGGGTAGCACATCACAAACTCGCTGCAGATCCGTCCTCTCGTCTCTTCCAGAGGGAGGGATTCTTTCTCTGCATAGAAGGATTCCTGCGGAGTCATCACAACTTTCGGCGGAATATATTCCTGGGAAAGCATTCCTGTCTTGTCTTTCTGATACCGTCTCTTAATGTCCGCAAGGGCACTGACAAGCCGCTCCACTTCCTGCTTCCTGTCTCCGATGGAAAGGTATGCCAGAATATTTCCAAGATCCCCGAATTCAATCTGAATATCGTATTCATCCCGCAGAATATCGTACACCTCAATCCCCGCAAGGCCGATGTCCAGCGTATGTACCGAAAGTTTCGTCGTATCGAAATCAAACACGCTGCTTCCGTTTTTCATCTCTCCTGCAAACGCATAGTATCCTCCGACCTGGTTGATCTCTTTTCTCGCATACTCGGCAAGCTCCGCCACCTTTGCGAATGCTTCTTTTCCCCGGAGCGCCAGATTCCTCCTGGAAATATCGAGGCTTGAAAGAAGCAGATAGGACGCACTTGTCGTCTGGGTCAGATTGATGATCTGGCGCACATATCCTGCATTGACATTCGGTCCTGTCAAAAGGAAGGAACTCTGCGTCAGGCTTCCGCCGGATTTATGCATACTGACCGACGCCATATCCGCTCCCGCTTCCATGGCAGAAACCGGAAGTCCGTCTCCAAAATAAAAATGGGTTCCATGTGCCTCGTCGGCAAGTACGAGCATATTGTATTCATGGGCAAGCTTTACGATCGTGCGCAGATCCGAACAGATACCGTAGTAGGTCGGATTATTCACAAACACTGCCACCGCGTCCGGATTCTCCCGGATAACCTTTTCCACCTGGGATACCTTCATTCCAAGAGAAATCCCCAGATGATGATCCACATCCGGATTCACATATACCGGCTTTGCTCCGCAGAGCACAAGCGCATTGATGACGCTGCGGTGGACATTCCTCGGCAGAATAATCTTGTCGCCCTTTTTACAGCAGGACAGCACCATGCTCTGCACTGCCGATGTCGTCCCGCCAACCATCAGAAAGGCATGCGCCGCTCCAAATGCATCCGCTGCCAGCTCTTCCGCCTCCTTGATGACAGAAACCGGGTGGCAGAGATTGTCAAGCGGCTTCATCGAATTGACGTCAATACCGACACACTTGCTTCCCAAAAGCTCCACCAGTTCCGGGTTCCCACGTCCGTGTTTGTGGCCCGGAACATCAAACGGCACAATTCTCATTTTCCGGAACCGTTCCAGCGCCTCGTAGATCGGCGCTCTCTTCTGTGATAACATCTCCATTTCCACTTACTCCCTTACGTATTGATATGCCTGCCCTGATCCAGGCCGGAACTCCTTCTGAGAGAAAGTTTTCCGCAAAACAAAAAGACACAGGCAGACGGCATACATACCATTTACTTGTGTCTTCTCTATCTTCTTTCCACACAGTCAAAGAAACTGTGCGGATACATATACAGTTTTATCGCATATTCAGACAGATATTGGCGTAGAGTCTATATAGCAAATATTTTTACTTTTACTACTCTTATTGACCGTTTCACAAGTTGTGTATGCTGTTGCACACCGGTTATAAAGTAACCAACTTATAAAATTTGAGCTTCTAACTCAATCAATAATGCAGCCTCCGGCCGCTAAGAAAATATTTGCATGGAGAACTTTACGAATATCTGCTTTCCATACGCGTTTATTCTAACACGCTAAATCTGAATATACAATAGTTATTTTTATAAATTTTCACTGTTCTGTCTCATGTTTTTGTATTCGGCCACGGAGCGGTCAAATCCCTTGATATGGCGGAACAGCCAGTCTGTCACGGTCTCATTGAGCGCTTTGACAAACGCATCTGTCGGGCCTTCCTCTTCTTCCAGCATTTCATGCAGATCTTCTACCGCATGCTTGAATTCTTCGTGTTTTGCCTTGTGCTCTTCCAGCCCCGGATAAGCGATCTCTTCCTGAAGCTTTTCTTCCGCTGCAAAGTGGAAATCTGTGTAGTCAGCAAGGTAATTAAGAAGCTTCACTGCTGTCGCCTTGTCTCTGTGTGTCTCGCAGGCTTCTTCCAGGTCTGCGATCTTTCCGATCAGCTCCTTGTGCTGAGCGTCAATCATCTCATTTCCGGTTACAAGAGTTTCATCAAATACTGCATACATCTTTTTTTCCTCCTTTTTGATTAATCCAGTTTGGACTCTCTTCTTTCTACATCCATGATCATATCGACTCTTCTCTGGTGGCGGCCTCCTTCGAATTCAGCGCTAAGAAATTCGTCGATAATCATCTTAGCAAGTTCAATTCCAATTACACGGGAACCAAACGCAAGAATATTTGCATTGTTATGCTGTCTTGACAGTCTGGCGGTGTACGGTTCGCTGCAGACGGCAGCCCGGATTCCGTGGACCTTGTTTGCCGCAAGGGAAATTCCAAGTCCGGTACCGCAGATCGCGATTCCAAAATCCACTTCCCCGGATGCCACCGCATGTCCGATTTTCTCACCATAGACCGGATAATCACAGCTCTCAGTGGAGTCCGTGCCATAATTTACTACATCATATCCTTTTTCTTTTAAATATGCCACAACCTGCTGTTTCATCTCTACAGATGCGTGGTCATTTGCAATTCCTATTTTCATACTCGTTCCTTTCTGTTCTGGTGATTTTCCTCACTCTGGTTTTATTATACTTGTTTTGTATTTTTTTGACAACTGTACCGTCCTATCTTTTCTTCCTAAAACTCGAAATTTCATAACTCTCCCGAAACCCGACAAGAGCCGCACGTATCTTTTCCGTGCAGCTCTTGTCTTCATGAAGCTTTATTGTGCCAGTCTGTAGATTGCCTCCAGATAGATTTTCATCCACAGATCCAGTTTGTCCAGTTCCAGATATTCATTTTTCTGATGCATCAGATCCGGCTGTCCAGGAAGAATAGCCCCAAACGCTACACAGTTTTCCAGTGCTCTCGCATAGGAGCACGCTCCGTCCACCTGTGGTTCTGCGTCATAATCCTGTGTTATCTCCCGGTAAACATCCATCAGTGTGGTTACAAGGAAGCTGTCTTTTGGCACATAGATTGCTTCTGTAATCTGAGGATTTTCAAACCGGAACCGGCTTTCTTCCAGATTCTTTTCCAGCAGATCCTGCACTTCTTTACATTTGTATGTAACCGGAACCCGGTTATCAATGGACAGGATCAGTTTTCCATCAATGACTTCCACTTTCCCCACATTAAAGCTTAGAGCCCCTGAGATCTCGTCGGAAAGATCGATTCCAAGACCTTTTCCCTGAAGGTCAAATCCAATATTTTTCATATACCACCGGGCAATCTCTGAAAGTTCCCCTTCCAGTCCCAGATCGGCAATCATGTACATCATCCCGCTGACCGCATTGATCCCTTTAGCCGGGCTGGCCGCATGGGCCGCAAATCCCCGGACAGACAGCCTCACACCCTGCTTTTCTGTCTCACAGCTGATTTTACAGCTGGTTGCTTCTTCCCACTTTGGCATCCGCTCCCGCACCGTTTCTTCCAAACCTGCCGGAAGGAGAGCCGATGCTGATTCCGCTACCGAGTTGTATGCATTGCCTCCGGAAAGTTCGATCTTTTCCTTCAGGTCTGTCACAAGCTGGTACTGGAACACCCCTTTTTCCGCATGATTCAAAGGGAACTCCGCATCCGGCGTGAATGAAATCTGCGGAGGAGTCATTTTCTTTACTCCAAAATAATAATCCATGCATTTCCAGTCTGTCTCTTCGTTCGCTCCTACAATCAGACGGATCTTTTTGCTCAAAGGAATCCCCATTTCCTTTAGAATTTTTACTGCATGGAGACATACCACCATTGGTCCTTTATTATCCAGCACACCTCTTCCATATAGTTTTCCATCTATAATCCGAGGCCGGAAGGGATCACAGATCCATCCTTCCCCGCACGGGACAACATCCACATGTCCCAGAATTCCGACTGTTTCTTCCCCGTTTCCATAGTCCGCATGTCCTGCATAATTATCAAAATTTTCTGTCTGAAGACCTGCTTCCTCCGCCAGGCCGAGATAACATTGAAGTGCCTTTGCAGGACCTTCTCCAAACGGCATTCCCTCCGCCGGTTTACTTTCCACACTGTCTATGGAAACAAGCTTCATAATATCCCGGTTCAGACTTTCTCTGTCATCTTTGATCTTTTTCTCAAAATCCATCTTGTCCTCCCTATTCCATCAGGGGACACTCTTGCTGTCCCCTGACTTGGTCATCCGCTACAGGAACAGCTGAATTACAAGCATTACCGCACTGAATCCTGCCATGATTCCCATCAGCGGCATAATAAATTTCAGCCATTTATCGTATGTTACATCTACCATGGCAAGAGAAGCCAGAATCAGTCCGGCCGGCGTAATAAAGGAAATCAGTCCGAGCCCGTATGCATAAGCAGAAACAATCGCCGCTCTGGATACACCCACCGTGTCCGCAAGCGGTGCCATAATCGGCACAGAAAGCACTGCCAGTCCCGATGAAGAGGAAATGAAAAATCCAAGCACGATAAATACAAGCATCATCAGGATGATAAACAGAACCGGATTCATTCCGCTGATTGCTCCGGAGAAAAATGCCAGAATTGTATCCGACACCATCCCATTTTCCAGAATGATATTAATTCCGCGGGCAACACCGACAACGAGTGCAACGCTCATCAGGTCGGCTGCTCCGCCGATGAACTGATCCATGAAGTTCTTTTCTCCGATTCCGGAGGTGAAGGCAAGAATGATCGCGCACGCCAGAAAGAGTGCGGTCATGCTGTCAAACCACCACTGCTTTGCAACCAGTCCCCATACAAGCACCCCAAAAGTAATTCCAAACACGGCCAGAGAAAGTTTCATGCGTCCTGTAAATTCCGGAACCTCCCCCTGATGCCCGAACTTTTTCATATGATATTCGTACTGATCATAGCAGATTGATTTTGTCGGATCCGCTTTTACCTTTTTCGCATAGCGCAGAATATAAACCAGTGTAATAATCACACCGATGATCAATGCCGCGAAACGGAATCCCATTCCGTCCGCCAGGCTGATTCCCGCCGCATTGGATGCGTTTCCTACTGAAAACGGATTAATCGTCGGGAACATGGTTCCGATCGATGATCCCATATAGATCGCTGCGATACACACGATGACATCATACCCCGCCGCCAAAAAGACGGGAACCAGAATCGGATACAGAGCGATCGTCTCCTCCGCAAGTCCGAACGTTGTTCCTCCTGCCGCAATAATAATCGTAATCAGGACAATCAGAATGTATTCCTTTCCCTTTGTAATCTTTGACAGAACCGCTATCGCCGAATTGAATGCTCCCATATAATTCAGGACACCGATGCATCCACCAAGAACAAAGATAAAAAGAATGATATCAATCGAATCATATACCCCGCTGATTGGTGCCAGAAGAATTTCAAAAACTCCCTGCGGGTTTTGTTCTACTGTTTCATAAGTTCCCGGAATCGCAACCGGTTTGCTGATGGTTCCATCCATAAATTTGTCCAGATTTCCGGTAACTCCCAGTTCATCCAGCGTCTCCTGGGTAGGATCCATTTCCGTGATTTCGCCCTCCGGGTTTGTAACTTCAAACATTTCCGTCTGTGCGTTATAAGCCAGCTTGGAATACAGACCCGCAGGCACAACCGCTGTCAGGATCGCCGCAAAAATCAAAACAATAAACAACACGGTCAATGCTGACGGGAACGACAGCTTTTTCTTTTTCTTTTCCATATCCTGTTTTCCTCTACTTTTCTGCAAATATTTTTACAAGTTCTACAATAATCTGTACCGCTTTTTCCATTCCTTCTACCGATACATGCTCCAGCGGTCCATGATATCCATGTCCTCCTGTTCCAAGATTCGGACAAGGAAGGCCTTTAAAAGAAAGCTTGCATCCATCCGTACCTCCCCTGATCGGGCAGATGACAGGCACGGCTCCTGCCAGCTCACATGCTTTTTTTGCATTTTCGATCAGATAAAAATGATCTTTTACAATACATTCCATGTTTTTATATTCATCTTTCAGTTCAAGGGAAACAGTTCCTTCACCCCAGATTTCATTCATGGATTTTTCAATATGCCGGAGTGTTTCCTTTCTTGCACGGAAACTTGTCTCATCATGGTCACGTACAATATACTCCATTACCGCATGGCTTTCATCTCCGTGAATGGTCAGAAGATGATAAAAGCCTTCATATCCTTCTGTATATCTCGGCGTTTCATATTTCGGGAGCATCTGATTGATTTCTGCTGCCAGAAGTACCGCATTGATCATCACGTTCTTGGCTGATCCCGGATGGACGCTTTTCCCTTCTACTGAAAATCTTGCTTCACAGGCATTGAAATTCTGGTACTGAATTTCTCCCTCGCCATCTCCATCCAGAGTATAGGCCACATCCGCATCAAAAGCGTCCAGATCAAAGTATGCGGCCCCCAAACCACATTCTTCATCCGGCGTAAACGCAACACTGATCTGTCCATGCGGAATTTTCTCCTCAATAACGATCCGGAGCATCTCCATAATTTCTGCAATTCCGGCCTTATCATCCACTCCAAGAATGGTACGCCCGTCTGAAGTGATCAGGGTTCTTCCTTTCCACTCTTTCAGGTGAGGGAAATCCTCCGTACTGATTACCCTGCCGCATTCTTTCAGCTTTATGTCTTCCCCGTTGTAATTCTCCAAGCGAACCGGAGTGATTTCTCCTTCACAGAATTCGGATACAGTATCCATATGGGCTATAAATCCGATTTTTTTCCGGTTCTCGTATCCTTCCGTCGCTTTTAAGGTCCCATATACAAAACAATGGGCATCCAGTCTTGCGTCCTCTATTCCAAGCTCTTTCAGTTCCCGGACCAGAATTTCCGCAAGGTCAAACTGACATTTTGTTGTCGGTACACATTCCACATTCTCATCACACGGCGTCTTTACGGTAATGTACCTCATAAGCCTCTCTTCTACCTGCATCTTTTTTCTCCTTCCGTTTTTATCTGGAACTATTTTATAAGCTGAACGTATTTCCCGCAAATCTTCTTCGTTTTCTTGACACGAAAATTTTTCTCATGATATTATAGGCTCAGTCGAAAAAGCACAAAGATTCCTGCTTAATTTTTTCGGCGCCAAGCTCTTTGTGCATTTTTCATAAAATAATCGATTATTATGAAAGGTTTTTGATATGGGTGTCAATAAAATCATCGGACAAAATATAAAAAAATATCGTACCGCCTATAATATGACTTTAAAAGAGATGTCCGATAAACTCCATAAAAGCATCTCAACGATTTCCAAATATGAAAAAGGCGAGATTTCCCTGGATATGACAACGTTTCTTGAAACGGCAAAAATTCTCCGTATTTCACCGTCTGCCCTTCTTTCCGGCACCTCGGTTCCTTCTAATGAGCATTCTGAGACTGATCATAATGCCGAGGTTATATATATGTATACATACAGCGGTTCTGAAAAGGATATTGTCCGCAGCCTTATTGAACAGTATCCTCCGGTTTCTCCTGATGATCCTTACCGCGTTCATCTTTATAATGATGTCCGCGATTTTAAAAATCCCGGAAGCTGCAGCGGCTTTTATACCGGAGACTACTCTGAAAACGGATTCCTCGGAACCTATATCCTTCACAACCAGATTTCTTCTACTGAGCATGTTATGATTTCCTGCGTAAAAAATCTGGTCAACTCGAACCAGCAGCTTGGACTTGTCTCCGGGCTTTCAAACTATACTATGCTCCCTGTTGTTTTTAAAACGGTTCTGTCCCGGAGCGAACTTACGGACAGAAAACATTTAATGGACCTTTTAACATTTTCCAGAGAAGACTTCCGGGAACTGAAGCAGTCACACTGTCTTGTGGTCCGTAATGTCAGATAAGGAGGAATTTGTCATGATACGATTAATCGCCAGCGACCTTGACGGTACGCTTTTGAAAAACGGAGCGCAGGCTCTATCTCCGGAAGTTTTTGAACTGCTTCCTGCCCTCAGGAAAAAAGGCATTCATTTTGTCGCTGCAAGCGGCCGCCAGTACGCCAATATCCGCCGTCTCTTTGCGCCGCTTCAGGATGAAATTTCCTATGTTGCGGAAAACGGTTCTCTTTGTATGCATGAGGGAAAAATGGTTGCTTCCGGCCAGATTGACCGGGATCTTGCCAACGAAATTATTCTGGAAGCACGCCGTCAGCCGGACTGCTCGCTTCTTTATTCCAGCCCGGAAAAGTGCTACGTTGAAAAAGGAAATGACCGTCTTTACGACCATATTAAAAATTATGTCCACTATGATGTGGAGCTTGCAGATGATCTGACACAGCTGGATGCTCTGTGCCTGAAAGTTGCAATCTGTAACTTTGACGGTGCAGACCGTTCGTTCGGATATTTCCGCGAAAAGTATCAGGATCGTATTAAAATTGTCACCTCCGGAAATATCTGGTTTGATTTTATTGCACCGAATGCAGATAAGGGAACCGGACTTGCGGCTATCGCCTCTGCTCTTGAAATCCGTCCGGAGGAATGTATGACGTTCGGCGATCAGTATAATGATATTGAGATGCTTGCATTCACTCCAAACAGCTATGCGATGGATACCTGTGCAAAAGGGGCGGAGCGCTACGCCGCACATCAGACTTCTTCGGTAGAAGAGGTCATCCGAACCCTTTTATAAACCTGTCTGCACAGTTACCGGAATTTGCAAAAAAAGAGAGGAATATATTATGACGACTGTACCGCATCCATCCTCCGGGATGGATTTGAAGCTCATGTATCAGGACTGCACGCTCTGTCCCCGAATGTGCCATGCCGACCGGACCAGCAAGACCGGTTTCTGCAGATGTACCGATGAAATCACGGCGGCCAGAGCCGCCCTTCATTTCTGGGAAGAGCCATGTATCAGCGGATCCGGAGGAAGCGGAACTGTATTTTTCAGCGGCTGCACATTAAAATGCTGCTTTTGCCAGAATTATCAGATCAGTCAGGAGGGATTTGGGAAAAAGATTTCCACGGAAGAACTTGCCCGGATTTTTCTGGATCTTCAGGAACAGGGGGCTGAAAATATCAGTCTGGTCACTGCAGACCAGTACCTGCCGTCTGTCGTTTCTGCATTAGACCTGGTTAAAGACCGGATCCGGGTTCCTGTTGTCTATAACTGCAGCGGCTATGAACGGTTGGAAAGCCTTCAGCTTCTCTCCGGTTATATTGATATTTTTCTTCCGGATCTGAAATACTATGATACAGGCATTGCGCAGAAATATTCCCGTGCAGGAGATTATTTTTTCTATGCATCCAGGGCCATTCCGGAAATGATCCGCCAGACCGGCATTCCCCGGTTTAACCAGCAGGGAGTTCTGGAGAAAGGCGTCATTGTGCGGCATATGGTTCTTCCGGGACAAAAAGCTGATTCGATCCGTCTTCTGCACTGGATGGCGGACCATCTGGAAAAGGGCAGCTTCCTTTTAAGCCTGATGAGCCAGTATACACCTTTTTACCACGCATCCGATTTTCCGGAAATTAATCGACGTATCACTACCTACGAATATGAAAAGGTTCTGGATGAGGCAGTACGCCTCGGAATGACTGATGGATATATGCAGGAAAAATCCAGCGCAAAGGAGGAGTACACTCCTGCTTTTAATCTGGAAGGAATAGAAAGGAGAATCTAAATGAAATATAAACATTCCGGAGACGAGTATACGCTCCATTTCAGCCACAACATACTGGCGTTTCTCTATGTTGTACTTGGAATTGTACTTTTGATCAAGCCTACCGAACTGACCCGTCTGTTCTGCATCTTTCTCGGCATTGCAGCTCTGCTTTACGGCGGAATCAGACTGTTCTCCTATCTGCGCAGAAAAGAATATGAATCCGCCTTTCAGATGGATCTGATTCTTGGCGTGATTCTGATTGTCGTCGGAGTCGTCTGCCTGGTACAGCCGCGGATTATTCTTTCCATTCTGCCATTTGTCCTTGGAATCATTATTCTGCTGGATGCCATCGGAATCCTTCAGCGGTCACTTCGACTGCGGAGACTTGACTATGACGGATGGTGGATTTCCATGATTCTGGCACTGGTGCTGGCACTTTTCGGACTTATTCTGATTGCCAATCCGTTTGAGACGACGATTCTCTTTGTCCGTTTTCTCGGATTTACACTGCTGGCAGACGGATGCTTCGATCTGTGGGGAATTTATCTGTATCGAAAATATCTCTAATTTGAAATATTCTGAAAGTTTAGAACGATTTGAAATTCGGGACAGTTTCTCATCACAATAGAAAAACAGAGGTGCGGACTTCTTCGTACGGGTATTACGTACAGAAAAGCTCCGGCACCTCTGTTTTCTATTTTTGATTTGCTGAGTTTATTGTTCTATTTTGCGGTTTATCCTACTGTGATCGTGTAGGATTTCTCAAAGATCCCGCCCGGTTCCAGCATATTTCCCCATTCTCTTTCTTCCAGCTTCTTACTGAAGTCCGCCCGGTCGCATCTTCCGTACCACGGTTCTATACAGACAAACGGAGCCTTGCCGCCTTTCGGGGCCCAGATTCCAAAGAGCGGTGCGTCAAACTCAACTGTCACATAGGCATTTCCTTCCGGATCTACAAGAGCTACGTTGTGTGCCTGGTCGTTTTCAATAACCAGCGCGTCTCTTGAAAACAGGTCTTCTGCGATCTGCATTTCTCCATTTTCCAGCTGATATTCGGCCTTTTCCTCTGTCAGAAGGCCGCCCTCTCCGATGAGGCTGGAGACCACCGGACCTTCCGCGTCAAAACGCAGCCGGTAATCTGTCTGTTTTCCCTTCCCGGAAATCGGACAGACAAACGCCGGGTGACCGCCGATGGAAAAATACATTGTCTTCTCATTTGTATTTTCCACTTTCCACATCACTTTCACGCTTCTGCCTTCCAGTCTGTAGCCAATGGACAGGCAGAAATCAAACGGATACTTTTCCTTTGTTTCCGGCGTTTCATGCAGCTCAAACCAGATTTCATTTTCCGCTTCTTCCGTCACAGTAAAATCCATATCCCTGGCAAAGCCATGCTGCGACATCGAATACGTCTTTCCCTCATAGATACTCTCCTTATCCCGGTAGTTTCCAACCAGAGGGAAAAGCACCGGGGACGTCCGTTTCCAGAAAGCCGGATCCGCATCCCACAGATACTCCTGTCCGGTCTGATTGTCCTTTAAAGACCTCATCTCCGCTCCATGAGAAGCGATTTCCAGTGTCAGTTCTTCATTTTTCAAACAAAACATAGACTGTTCCTCCTTTTACCGGTCACGACAGACCTGAAAAATATAAAACTTCAAATAATACGATTCATCCGCCGCCCACAGGATCGGATGATCCGGAGACTGCGTCCTGAATTCCACCTGACGGAGCCTTACATGCACATTTTTCGCAGCCTGAGCGATTGTCTTCGTAAACAGCTCATAGTCCATGAAATGAGAACAGGAACAGGTTGCAAGAAAACCACCGTCTTTTACCAGCTTCATGCCACGCAGGTTGATTTCCCGGTAGCCTTTCACCGCATTTTTAATCGAACTTCTGGACTTCGTAAACGCCGGCGGATCCAGAATCACAACATCATACTTTTCTCCCTGCTTCTCCAGCTCCGGAAGCAGTTCAAACACGTCCCGGCTGATAAATTTCACCCGGTCGGAAAGCCCGTTCAGATCCGCATTCTCCCTGGCCTGATTTACCGCCAGATCCGACGCATCCACACCAAGCACACTCTCCGCGCCCGCAATTCCCGCATTCAGTGCAAACGATCCGGTATGTGTAAAACAATCCAGCACCTTTGCATTCTTGCAGAGCTTCTGAATCGCCAGACGATTATACTTCTGATCCAGGAAAAATCCGGTCTTCTGACCATCCTTCACATCCACAATATAACGGACACCATTCTCCACGATCTCAACATTCGTATCAAATTCCTCTCCGAGGAATCCTTTCACCTTTTTCAGTCCTTCCTTCTCTCTCTCCTTCGCGTCACTGCGCTCATACACACCGCGGATCCTGATACCATCCTCCAAAAGAATCTCCCGGAGCAGCTCAATCAACAGTTCCTTATATCGGTCAATTCCCAGAGCAAGCGCCTGAAACACCAGCACATCCGAGAACTTATCAATCACCATGCCCGGAAGAAAATCCGCCTCGCCAAACACAATCCGGCAGCTCGATGTATCCACCGTTTTTTTCCGGTACTCCCATGCATCTTTCAGGCGCATACGGAAAAACTCCTCATCAATCTCCTGATCAATATTCCTCGTCAGCATCCGCACACGAATCTTTGAATGCCGGTTAATAAATCCCCTGCCCATCGGATACCCGTCAAAATCATGGACAAGCACGATATCCCCATCATCAAACTCACCCAATACACTATCGATCTCATTATCAAAAATCCAGGCACCACCGGACTTCAACATCCGGCCCTCCCCCTTTTTCAACGTCACAACAGCAAAACTCATATCTCAATCTCCCATCTTTCACTTTCAATTCTCCCTTATCATATCACATCCCCCTGATCCCGTCTCCCATTTCCATATATTCCGAATCTTCTGAAAATTCACCATCGGGGACAGGTCAAAATCCATTAAAAACCACCCCAATCCCAGAAAACACAACACTTTCAAAAACATTCTACAATTTCGCCAACGGGGACGTGTTCCGATGCATCGGAACACGTCCCCGTTAATGAAAAATTATATAATTTCTACTACTTCGTAGCCTGCTTTTTTGACGGCGTTCCGGATGTCGTCGTCTGAGATCTGGCGGTCGTAGGATACGATGGCCTGTGATTTTTTGAAGCTTACTTTGGCGGCTGCGCCGTCGATTCTGTTGATGGATCTGGTCACGTTTTCTGCGCAGTGTTCGCAGTGCATGCCGGAGATTTTTACTGTTTTTTCTCCGATTTTTGGATGCTGCAGTTTCTTTTCTTCGGTTTTGATCAGTCCTTTGCTTCCTCCTCCGCAGCAGGCTCCTTCGCCTTTGAAGTGTTTAATGGTTCCTTTGACTGCGAAGATGATGATAACTAATACGATGAGTAAGATAATGATGTCTACCATATTTTTACTCCTTTATTTCTTCTTTTACATTTTGGGAAAAAATCTCTGTAATAACTTTAAATATCCGTACTGAATATCTGTAATCTGCTGTCTGTCCTATCGGTTTTTCCGTTTTTTTCTGATCCAGAGAACCAGCTGGTAAATTCCCATCGCAATGAGATAGATGAGAATGAATGCGCCGATGGCATAGAGCATGGAGTTTGTATCGCCCATTTTTCTACCTTCTTTCCTGAACAATCGGGCTGTTTTCATTCGGCTGTTTATTTCTTTTTCTGATAGAGGGAAGCGCTGCAGCCCGCGCATGAACCGGAGCAGCCGCTGCATCCTGCGCAGCCTCCTTTCCCGCTCTTTTTATCCTGATGTTTTCTGTAAATAATATATCCGCAATATCCAAGTACCAGTGCAAGGATAATGATATCGGCAATACCTGCTATCATGGTTTTGTTCCCTCCTTCTATTCATATGTGTTTGTATGTTCTTTCTGAATTGTTTAATAATAATTTCTTGAAATGTTCATGAAAGCCGGCCATGGTAAATCATAGCCAGCTTTCTTTATTATACCTCTTATCTTGCTGCCTGAACAGAAGTTTTGGTATAGACTTTCTGGTTTTTGTACGGATCCGGTCTGAACAGTAAAACCAGGAAAATGATTGCTACGATAAATCCGGCTGCTGTTCCGATTCCGAATGCTCCACCCATTACAAAGCTTCCGATCTGGTATACGCTTAAGCATACAAGGTATGCGAATATATTCTGGAATGCGATTGCAAACCAGAACCATTTTCTGGACTGCATCTGCTGCGCCATTGTGGCAATCGCTGCAAGGCACGGAGAGTCAAGCAGGTTGAACAGCAGGAAAGAGAATGCCGCGATGGTTGTCGGGAACCATGCTGCCACGCCCTGTGCAACGTTAACTGCATCTTCGGTATCCCCTGCTACGTTCGCAAGAACACCCATCGTGGATACGATCGCTTCTTTTGCTGTGAATCCGGACAGGGATGCTGCCACCGGCTGCCATTCCCCAAAGCCGAGTGGTGCAAAAAGCGGAGCGATCACGCCGCCGATTACCGCAAGGAGACTGTTGTTGCTGTCCTCTACCATTCCGAATCCTCCGTCTGCAAATCCGAATCCTCCGAGGAACCACATCACTACACATGCGAGGAAGAGAATCGTTCCGGCTTTAATAATGAAGCCTTTCAGTCTTTCCCATACATGCATCAGTACTGTCTTTGCAGACGGAATGTGGTACTGTGGAAGCTCCATTACGAACGGAGCCGGCTTTCCGGAAAATGGTTTTGTCTTCTTTAAAATGATTGCGGATACAAGTACCGCCAGAATTCCGATGAAGTACATCAGCGGAGCAACAAATCCGCCTGCCACATAGCTTCCTGTCGCATAGCTTGCCATAACGCCTCCCATAAGGGCAATAACCGGAAGTTTTGCTCCGCATGGGATGAAGGTTGCTGTCATAATAGTAAGTCGTCTGTCATTATCCTGCTCGATGGTCTTGGAGGCCATGATTCCCGGGATACCGCATCCTGAAGAGATCAGAAGAGGAATAAAGCTCTTTCCCGAAAGTCCGAAGTGACGGAAAATACGGTCCATAACGAATGCGATACGAACCATGTATCCGCAGTCCTCAAGGAGAGACAGGAACAGGAAGAGAATTGCCATCTGCGGTACAAATCCGAGTACCGCGCCGACACCGCCGATAATGCCGTCTACAACAAGCCCTGTCACAAGATCCCCTGCGCCGATCGCGCCAAGCCCGGATGAAACCGCATCCTGAATTGCCACTACAAAAACGTCATTCGTCCAGTCTGTTACAATCGTACCGATTGTCGTAACGGAAATGTAGTACACAACCGCCATAACTATAAGGAAAATCGGAATACCGAGAATACGGTTTGTCACAATCCGGTCGATCTTGTCAGAAACAGTAAGCTGTCCTTTTGCCTTTTTCACAGTAGATGCTACAAGCTTCTGTATGTAATTATAGCGTCCATCGGTAATGATACTTTCCATATCATCATCGTGTACTTTTTCCAGTTCTTTTGCCTCTGTCTCTGCCTGATTTAATACTGCATGTGGAAACTTCTTGTTTTCTTTGACTTTGCTGTCGCGCTCCAGAAGTTTCACCGCATACCATCTTTTCTTGTTTTCACTGATAGAATCCGGCAGCATTCCCTGCACGTCAGAAACCGCTTTTTCAATATCTTCTTCAAAGATTTCTCCCGGAAGCTTGTGTTCGGACTTTTTCGCAACTTTCACGGCTTCGTCAATCACTTCATTCAATCCTGTGCCTTTTAAAGCGGATGTTTCAATAATCGGGCAGCCAATCAGCATGCTCAGTCTTTTTACGTCGATTTTAATATTGTTCTTTGCCAGAAGATCGCTCATGTTTAACGCGATTACAACCGGAATTCCTGTCTCGATGAGCTGTGTTGTCAGATACAGGTTTCTCTCAATGTTTGTCGCGTCTACCAGATCAATAATGACATCCGGATCTTCATTCAGAAGATAATCACGGCTGACAACTTCCTCCAGTGTATATGGTGAAAGAGAATAGATTCCAGGAAGGTCTGTTACGATCACTTCCTCCTTCCCTTTTCTGCTTTTCACCTTTCCTTCTTTTTTCTCAACGGTAACGCCAGGCCAGTTCCCAACGTATTGATTCGCTCCCGTCAAGGCATTGAACATCGTCGTCTTACCACAGTTCGGGTTTCCGGCGAGCGCAATTTTTACTGCCATAAATCCTACCTCCTCAAGTTAGTTTATGTTAACTCATGTTCAAAAAAATATTGTTAGTTTTACTTAACCTGTACACACTCTGCATCATTTTTTCTTACAGAGAGTTCGTATCCCCTCACGGTAATTTCTACCGGGTCTCCAAGAGGCGCTACTTTTCTGATATAAATTTCGCTCCCTTTTGTAATTCCCATATCCATGATCCGGCGCTTATACGCCCCGTCTCCTTCAATTCTGGTTACTACTACTGTTGAACCAACTTCAGCGTCTTTTAATGTCATATTTCTTCTCCTTCCTATAGGTTAAAAACAGCCGGTGTTTTCCGTCAGACTATACCATTATGCGTTTGGCCATATCTTCATTGATCGCGACTCTGGAATCCTTGATATTTACAATCAGGTTCCCGTTCAATTTGGAAATCACACTGACTTCCGCGTTTTCAACAAATCCGAGTCCCGCAAGAAAGCGTTTTGTTTCCTCAGCTCCGCCTACGCGTTTAATCCAGGCCTTATCACCCTGCTGTAAAAAAATCAATGGCTGCATAGAATCCCCTCCGCTTATTAGAATCTTTTTCCTTTCGGAAAACGGTTAGCATCTTCTAACTGTTATCAAGTTTACTACCACTAACTCCCTTTGTCAAGCATGTGTTTATACTTTCTTAATAATTTAAGAATTTTATGCTTCCTGTTCAATCGGTCATGAATCCGATTTCTCTTCGGGGCTGTCAAATACATGGTATTTATCAAAAAGGCGCTGTAATTACAGACTCCCGTCCATGATTACAACGCCTTTTCCACTGTGTCTGTTTTCTTTGCGGTATCTATCCTACCAAAACGCGGATCTCTTTTTCCAGATCATAAAATTCGGACTTTACTTCCAGATTCTCCACAATCTTAACCTATGCTTCCTCTGTCAGTGCCAGCACCTGATGCCAGATCCCTTTCTTCAGGCATACCGGCTTGTCCAGTATAAATGCTTCGTATTCTTCCGGATTTTCATGCGTGGCTGCCACAAGAACTGTCAGCCCATGCAGCGGTTCAAAACTTTCCCGGGATGTCGGGTGACACTCCATCCGTTGGATTTCTTTGTTTGTATACCGGAACACGGCAAGCCTCCATGGTTCCTTCTCTTCTGTAGTAATAATACAGAATGTTTCTTCTATGCCGGCCGGAAATTCCAGGACCTCTCCATATGGTAAAAATGCTTCTCTTTGAACAGACTGTAATTTTTTCATTTTCTTCCTCCTGTTACTTTTGTGTCATTTTCCGGTACATCCGTGCATTTTGATGATTGGCATCGTATGACAGCGCCTTGTCAAAAAACCCTTCTGCCTTTTGAAGCTCGCCCAGTCCCAAAGAAGAAAGCCCCATTAAATACCAGCAGTGAGCTTTGTTTTTCCTGTTCAGGTCATCTTCAAAAATCAGAAAATCCGGAAGGGAAACCGCAAAATACTCAATCCGCATTTCATCATTCAGATGTTGTTCCCCGTAATCAAGCAGCTTAAAGAACCGTGATCTGGCTTCCTTTTCCTTACCCAGCTCCCGTTTTGCCAGTCCTTGATACAAAATCATATCCGCCGGCTGATCATAGTAATACATTACTCCGGCAGGTTCGATGTCTCCCAGAGAAGCCCGTTCAAAGTATCCGTGCGCCTCCTGCTCTTTTCCAAGCGCCTTATTGCAAATTCCCAGATAATAGTAAATATGATTATCTTTCGTTCCCTCCAGACGTCCTTCTCCAAGATTTTCAGGATACCTGAGCGCCTTCTCAAGATAGTCCTTTGCCTGTCCGTATTCTTTTGCATCAATACATTCTTTTGCCATCTCAAGAAGTGCAATCTTATACTGAGTCGTAATTTTTCCTTCTGCTCCTTCCCATGGACGAAATGTGTGGGACATAATTGATTCATATGCTTTCTTGTAGTTTCCGAGCAGATTTTGTAATGTAATATATTCAATCCGTACGTCATCTCTTTCTTCTATGACTTCCGGATGCTTTTCATAATTCTGGATCCGCTGTTCAAACGGGACTTCCAGCTTTTTATATAACTGATCCAGTTCCAGGAACACCCGTGCATCCGTCTCGTCCAGTTCATATGCCCGCTCCAGCTCTTCCTGTGCTCTCGTCGGATCCTTTTTCTTATTATAATAAGCAATCGCCAGATTTCTATGAACCGTCGGGAAACTGTCATCCCGCTTTTCTGATTCCTCCCATAAAGCAACAGCCCGATCAAACTGCAGCTTGTCATAATAAAGATTTCCCAGATAATAGTATGCTTTTGCTCCATCACTGCAGGCTGCGATCGCATCCTTCAATACTGCAATATCTTCCAGCTTGTTCGGGAAACAATAAAGCGGACTGCACATTTCAGCTGTTTCATAAACCGCTTTTGCTTCCGTGGTACTGCCCATGCAGTGCAGATAATACCCTTTGTAATAGTAAAGCATCGGCTTTTCTTCCGTACATTGTGCCAGAATCGCAACCGCTTCCTCATAATTTCCGGATTCTGCATAGTCTCTGGCTGCCTGCAAATAGGATTCCCCAAAGTTTCTCATCCGCTTATTCATCTCAGCGAGTGCATCCGGACTGTCCTTTTCCAATAAAGCATTCTCAAACATAGACACAAAGTCGAACGGATCCACCTTCAGATTTTCTTCGATCTGCCGCTTTGCTTCTTCCTGTTTCCCAAGCTTTCGCAATATCACTGCTTTCAGACCTCTTGCTTTGATATTGTGCACATTTTTCACCAGCCCCTTGTTGACGAACTCCAACGCAGCCTCATAATGCCCTCTTCCCGACTCAATCGCCGCCAGATAATAAAAGGACATTTCCTGCTGTTCATTTGACCAGGTTGCCTTATAAAATGCGTCAAAAGCTTTTTCCATTTTCCCCTGATAAAACGATGCCAGTCCCAGATTATAGTACGGCTCACTGTCATATGGATTTGGATTTTTCCAGGTCAACCTCTGCAACGCTTTCCGGAAACAGGATTCAGCCTCCTCAAAACATCCTCTTCGCATCAGCAGAAGTCCATATGCGTTATTGATTCGTATATCACCCGGATCCCTTTTTAATCCTTCCAGATAGTATGGATCCGGCAGATACGTCGCATGCCGGTACTGCTCAATGTGCTGTCCGGTGAGGAACAGTTCCTCATTTGTCATAATCTCTTCCGGATCTTTTGCCGCCTCCGCCGGCTTTGCAAGCTCCGGAATTCCAGCATCTTCCGGCTGATATTCCACAAGCAGTTCTTCTCCGGAAAACACCTGAACTTTGAGATCCGATTCTTTTTCCACCGTAATGTCCAGCACCTTCTCATAAATATCTACCGGCGAGATCATACAACGTTCCGAATAGATTCTTTCTCCTTGTTTTGTCACCACAACTTCCGCGTCATCATATGGCTGTGTACCATATACGCAGACATACAGGCCCTCTTTTCGTACTTCCATATTTAAAGCTGCGTGAATCGACGCATTTTTTACCGGTCCGACCTTTTTGTACGGCATGAAATACTGGCAGAAGGTCTTCTCTTCAAACGGCTTTAACCATGTAAAATCCGGCTGATTGTCCGTATATACTCCCGTCATCAGTTCAATATACGGTCCATCCTCGTCCGTCAGATTCCGGTCCCATGCTTTTCCGAATTCCCCGCATCCCCAGGTCCACTGCTTCTTGCCCGGTGAAATGTGGTGGTCTGCCACATGCAGAATTCCAGCCTCTTTCTGATAATCATAGCCTCCCACGAAATCATAGTCAGACTTTTCCGCCATATAAGAAGTTGGCACAGGAATATTTTTATATCGTGAAATGTCAACTCCCTCACTGTAATCGTGTTTATAATACACCCCGTTGGCAATCGGGAAACGGGAAACATCTCTTTTTCCATGATCCATTACCGAATGGACATCCGGCGGAAAGATTGACTGCGTGTAGTCGTTAACCGCAACGGCCGGATTTGCCCACCACAGAAAGGTCTGCGGCAGCGCGGTCCGATTGTAAAGCTGTCCTCTGATTTCAATGTACGCCTTATCCGGATACAGCGTAAATCCTGCAATTCCTTTTGTCCCATACATCTGATCCACATCATTGACAAGAAGTGTCTTACTTCCGTCTTCATGTTCCTGAATCAGATAATCTACCGGCATGAATGTCGTCGGCCGGTGATGCTGCGGCCAGTTGAATTCAATTCCCCCGGAAATCCATGGTCCCAGAAGTCCGACCAGCGCCGGCTTAATGACACGGTTATAATATACAAAATCGTATTCGTTCGTCTTATCATAGGCCCTCTGGATCCGTCCGCCAAGTTCCGGAAGAATCATCACTTTAATATACTGATTCTCAAGAAATACTGCCTTGTAAACTTTATCTGTCTTTTCCTGACTGATCTTTTCTATCGTCGGATAAGGATACACCTTTCCACTGCTGCCCTGATAGACTCTCTTTTCCAGAAACATCGGGTTTTTATCCGGTTCCCCAATCTCGTAGGTAGGAATGACTACCTCTTCTTCCCAGATCTTTACTTCCTCCATATTGATACTCCTCGTCTGCATTTATTATTTTAACCATATTGTAATATGCATTTTCCGCGAAATCATTATTGTTTCTTGTTCATCTATTTAAAAAAATTGCTGTTTCTTTTGCGTTTTACAGATAATTGCTTTACAATAGCATTAAAAGAAATGGAGGTATCATATGCGTTCTACCGAATTCAAAGTTTCACCTCAGTCAGACTACTATGTCTACACCCCAAGCGCCCTTGCCCGAAAGCTCTACCTCTATCCGCTCCTGACCGGATATTTTATCTATGAGCCGGGTTATTTCATAGAAAGAAATCATTTTGACAATTTTCTGATCATGTATATTTCAAAAGGAACCTGCACTGTTTCGGCCGGCTCACAATCCTGTACCGCCTCAGCCGGACAGTTTGTTCTGCTGGACTGCTACCACCCTCACAGCTATGGCAGTGAGGATTCCTGGGAGGCTGTCTGGCTGCATTTTGACGGTCCTCTCGCCCGCGCTTACCATGATGAAATTCTGTCTGAATGCGGTCCGGTTATTGCCCCTGCGCATCCGGAAGTTCCAGGCGGACTGCTCTCCCGGATTTATGAAATTTTCCGTACTTCTTCTCCGCTGGAAGAACATGCTCTCTCCGATTATATTACCCGTATTTTAAACATTCTTCTCTTTTCCGGGCAGAGCAAAAAGAGAAGCGCCCTTCGCACTTCCTCTATTACGGATACCATCACCTATATAAATGAACACTTTCATGAATCCCTCACGCTGACTACACTTGCAAAACAGGCGAATGTCAGTCCATATCATTTCACAAGGATCTTCGCAAAAGAAACCGGAATGACACCCCACCATTATCTAATCGCCACCCGAATTTCCGCAGCAAAATTTCTTTTAAAATCTTCCGGCACTTCCATAAAAGAAATTGCGTTTCGTACAGGATTTCAGAGCGAAACCAGTTTTTGTAATACTTTCAAAAAATGGGAAGGATGCACTCCAGGCCAGTATCGCACAAGCGGCACCCTCTCCTCTTCGCCTTCTGCTCATAAAAATCGGGAATGATTCCAATGAACCATTCCCGATTTAATAAAGTTTCTTTATTTTATTCTGCCTGAGGCACCTTTTGTTCCCCTTCCTTCTTTTTCCACAGGTTCACGACAATAATTCCCGTACATACCAGCAACAGTGCCAGCAGATTTTTTGCGGAAAATGCCTGGCCACCTTCTCCAAGAAGCAGCGCTGATAAGAGTACCCCGATTACCGGATTGGTGAAGCCGTAAATCGCTACGCGGGACACCGGATTGTATTTCAGAAGAATACCCCAGAGTGCGTAAGCCATGGCGGATAAAAATCCGAGATACAAAAGCAGAAGGGATGACTGCAAGGTAAATCCTGACAGACGTCCGCCTGTTGCAAATCCAAGCACGGAAAGGATCAGTCCTCCCACAAGGAACTGATAGCCGCTTAACATGACCGGATCATCCTGCTGCGAATATTTCTTCAGATAGATAGATGAGATCGCATAAAATAATGCCGCAATAAAGACAAATCCCTCTCCATTAAGGTGCATCTGTGTTCCGATGGAACCCCCTCCAAGATTTGCTACAACGACACCGGCAAGACCGATCACACACCCGATCATGGTCGGAAGCGTCATTTTTTCCTGGCGGAAGATGAAGCAGGCAATCAGAATCGTAAGAAGACTGTTTGTTCCCGTGATGATCGATCCGGTCACCCCGCTTGAGTGTGCCAGTCCGACATAGAAGAAGAGGTACTGGATGACCGTCTGCATCATACACAGCTTCAGAATATTTCCAATGGAACTTTTTTTCGGAAGCAGTACTCTTCTTTCTATGATGCTTTCAAATACAATGCTCAGCACGCCGGCAAGTGTAAATCTCACCCCCGCAAATAAAATCTGTGTGCTGACATCATCCGCGGCGATATTCAACAGCTTATATCCGATTTTAATGCACGGAAAAGCACTTCCCCACAACGCACAGCTGATGATGGCCCCGATGGCCACCACCCATCCGTTGGTCAAAAGCTTTTCTTTTTTCATGTTGTTTTTTCCTCATTCCTATTTCTTTTTCTTCAGCATTTCCTGTACCTGCTTTAACGCTTCGGCATATCTCTTCGATACCGTATTCGGATTTCGGTGCAGCAGTCTTGCGGAACGTCTTGCCGCCCGGTTCGTCAAAGAGCCGATGTTCTTAAATTCCTGCTCGATCTGTGTTTTAATTTTCTGAAGCTCTTCCCGCTTCTCCAGACCGGCATCTATGGACTCGTTGACTCTGTCAATAAGCTCCACAAGCATCATACGACGGTTTTCTCTCTGCCGTTCGATCATTCCTTCCAGGAATTCTTTCCGGGACATCTTTCGTTCTTCCCGTTTCATCTGATACTGCATCAGTCCATCCTCCGCAAATGCGGAAACAACTTCGAGACGCTTCTGCAGTCTTTGGATTTTTTCATTGCTGTCACTTAACCGGATCAGCATATCCCTCAGATCCATTGCCTCGCCGAATGACAGGGTAAAGTCTGCAGCAAACGCAGAGGAGCAAAGGACAGTTACCGCTTCTGCAATCCGTTCCGGAATCTGAAGGACAGCATTTTCGATCGGTACATGGATCACCCGCACAAGAAGCACAGAAAACACACCCCAGCCAAGCGAAACCGGGAGACAGATATAGCCCTTCAGATTCAGCGGCATATGGCTGTAGTCCCAGTACCGTACCCGGAAAAGCCGCTCCATGCAGGCCCCTGTCACGTATTCCAGAATGGTTGCCCCTGTCATTCCGAAAATAAATATCAGAATCACCTGATCTCTTACTCCAATTGTACATAAAAGCACGATAATCGCACCGCTTCCATAAATGGGCAGCATCGGTCCGTGCAGGAATCCTCTGTTAATCCATTCCCTCTTCTTTATGGAAACATAGCAGCTCTCCCATACCCATCCGAGAAAACAGTAAATGAAGAAAAACAGCAGCCACTGAATAAAGGTATATTGATAGGTCAATCGCATTTTCCTCCTTATTAATTGTCAACCCCGTTTTTTCCGCACAGATCACTTAAACAGCATTTGTCACAGTACGGCTTTGTTCTTGCTGTACAGACATCCCGCCCATGGTAAACAAGACGGTGGCAGAAACTGCTCCCCTCTTCCGGCGGCACCAGTTTCCAGAGCTCCATCTCTACTTTTTTCGGCTCCTTGATGCCATCCACAATACCGATTCTGTTTACCAGACGAATACAATGCGTGTCGGTCACAATGGCAGGTTTTCCGAAGACGTCTCCCATAATCAGGTTTGCACTTTTTCTGCCGACACCCGGGAGTTTCAACAGGGCGTCAAAATCGTCCGGAACCTGTCCGCCGTACTCGTCTCTCAGGATCTTCATACAGGCGCTGATATCTCTTGCCTTACTCTTTCCTAATCCACACGGACGCACAATTTCTTCAATCTTTTCCACAGGTGCATCCGCCACTGCGTTGATATCCGGATATTGGGCATACAGATCCTGCACCACCACATTGACTCTCGCATCGGTGCACTGTGCCGCCAGCCGGACACTGATCAGAAGCTTCCACGCCTCATTGTAATCCAGCGTGCAGTCCGCGTCCGGATATTCTTTTCTCAATCTTTCAATTACTTCTAATGTCAGCTCTTTTTTGGTCATTTTTTCACTCCATTTTATTCTTCTGTCGTTGAAAAAAGAAGAGAGAGATGTTCCGGATTTTCATAATCCTTGCTGTATCCGTCATCATGATAATATTCATAAGATGCCATCTCATTTTGCACAAATTTCAAAAGCTCCAGATGCTCAAAATCAATGTCCTGCGTACACTGTGCCGGTTTTGCCAGCGGAATCAGCGTATCCGGACGCATGAAAAATACAACATCTGTCAGTTCCACATCGATGTACTGATGTCCTGCCGGACGGATCTCTGTCTCCATCGTTCCGTCCTCCTTAAAGCGTACCATCTTCATCGTCTCAGGCAGGTAAACATAACGCCCTCTCGCGTTCTGCTCATAGACCGGGGCAAGCATCAGCTCATTGCCAAGAAGCAGCTGATCCTCCACCTGAGCGGCATACTTATCGTCCGGATAATCAAAGGCCAGCGGGCGGAACATCATTTCGCCGCGGAGCGCCGCTTTCATATATTCACTGTAAAGATACGGGATAAGCCGGTATCTCAGTCCGATCACATGCCGGAATCCTGCTGTATTTCCAAACCGGTAGACTTCCTGCTCCCTTGTTCCCGCGGCGGAATGGTTCCGCATGAGCGGCGTGAAAATGCCGAACTCCAGCCAGCGCATCAGAAGTTCCTCTGTCGTATCTGCGCCGAATCCGCCCAGATCCGCTCCTGTATAGAGGAAACCGCACATATTCAAAGACGGCATCATCTTGATATTTAAAAGCAGGTGGAACCACCAGGACTTGTTGTCACCCTGCCAGATTCCGCCATACCGGTGCATACCGATATAGGAAGAACGAGAAAACATGAGAATTCTCTTGTCCGGTTCCAGACGTTCAAACGCTTCTCCTGCCGCCTTTGTCATATTGTATCCAAACAGGTTGTGCACCCGGTCATGGCGCACCCGGACACCGTCCATATCATGGTAAAATGCTTTATAGTCTTCCGGATTGTTGGAAAGGCCTCCCACAAGCCCCTGGAATTCAGAGAAACTGTCCAGATCCAGATTTTTTCCTTTATAGGTATCGATTTTTTCCATGACCGCCTTCAGGCTGTCCTCCGTATAAAAGATGGACGGCTCATTCATGTCGTTCCAGAAGCCCTCGATCCCCTGATCCAGAAGAAAACGGTACTGATCTCCAAACCAGTTACGCGCCTCGGTATTGAGCATATCCGGGAATAAGGCTCTGCCCGGCCAGACTGCTGCCACAAACGGAGTCCCGTCTTCTTTTTTGCAGAAGTATCCCTTCTCGATTCCC
The DNA here is from genome assembly GCF_016900655.1 of Drancourtella massiliensis. GTDB lineage: Bacteria > Bacillota > Clostridia > Lachnospirales > Lachnospiraceae > Sellimonas > Sellimonas catena. The sequence continues at coordinate 90,469 of NZ_JACJKH010000003.1, read as the reverse complement.
TCTTCATATACCGGATATCCCTTTTCTTCCTTCACGCCGGCATCGATAATCGGTACCAGGTGAATGTTTTCCTTCTTCATTTCTTCTACAAAGTCCGGAAAATCCGGAAATGTTTCCTGATTGAGGGTAAAATCCTTATACCGCTCCATATAATCGATATCCAGATATACGCTGTCCAACGGAATCTGAAGATCCCGGTACGCTTTCACCACTTCCCGGACATCATCCTCACTCCGGTATCCCCAGCGGCTCTGTCCATATCCAAATGCCCACAGCGGCGGAATGTAACTGCGTCCGATCATTTTCCGGAACTGCTTTACAATATCTTTCACATCCATGCCTGTAATCACGTAAACATCCAGATTCCAGTCCGATGCCTGAATTTTCAGTTCCTCCATCTTCGTATATCCAATATCAAAACTTACAATTCCCGGATAGTCCACGAAAACGCCAAACGTCTCCGAACCGTCCACTACAAAAAAGTTATGGGCAGCATAAAGAGAACGCTTTTCTTCCATATGATTCGGGTCATCCGTACATTTGCTTTCATAGATCCATCCACGCTTGTTGATTCCGCGCAGATTTTCCCCCAGTCCGTATACCCGGTCGTGTTCCGCCATCCGGTATGTCAAAGTCATCTGTTCTTCATCTACCACAAAAAAAGGAAGCGCTCCCGCCTCGATCTCTGGCTTTTCCGGCACCGCACCGGTTTCAATGCAACTTCCATATGTATATCTGCTGATCATACTCTTTCTTCCTTTCTTCTCATAATTGCATACTCCTATCTAATCACTGTTTTTTCCTGTTGTCAAACGAAACCTGCAATTTTAGAATAAAAATCCCCCGGACTTTCATCCGAGGGATTTCATTTGCTTTTCTTATTCTTCCGGAACTACGATCAGATCTTTTGTGAAGTGGTTCAGTACTTCGCATCCGTCCTCTGTTACGATAACAAGGTCTTCGATACGAACACCGATTCCTTCGTCCATCAGGTAGATACCCGGTTCGATGGAGAATACCTGTCCAACCTGGATGATGTCTTCGTTTACAGAAGAAACATCGCCGTATTCATGGTCTTCCATACCGATGGAATGTCCTGTTCTGTGTGTGAAGTATTCGCCATATCCTTTTTCTGTGATGTAGTTACGGCAGGCAAGGTCAACGTCACACATTCTTGCGCCCGGTTTTACAGCATCGATACCTCTCTGCTGAGCTTCTTTTACGATCTCGTATACTTCTCTTGCTTTGTCAGATACTTCTCCGATGAAAACTGTTCTTGTCATATCTGAGCAGTAGTCATTTAAGATACCGCCGATATCAAGTACAACGCTGTCTCCACGTTTTCCTTTTGTATCATCTGTTACATGATGCGGATCTGCACCGGATTTTCCGTATGCTGTGATCGGGTCAAAGGAAACTCCTGAATGACCTGTAGCCGCATACATTTCGCGAACTTTTGCGTTCAGTTCGTTTTCTGTGTATCCTTTTACTACAAGCGGAATCAGCTCTTCCATAATCTTGTCGTTTGCAAGGGAAGCTTCTCTCATCAACTGCTGCTCATGCTCGTCTTTTACCATTCTCACATAGTCAACGATCATAGAACCGTTAAGGAATTTGCTTCCTGCGCCTAATTCCTGAAGTCTGAGAAGGAATCTTGCCGGCCATACTTTATCAATTCCGATCGGTTTGTCTTTTTCAACAAACTGGCTTAAGATTTCAACTGCATCCTCTACATCATCATACCAAACAAGCTCAACACCAAGATCTTTTTCCTGTGGGAATAACTTATTAATTACAAGTTTGTGGTTTCCGTTTACATTCAGGTAAAGAGCTAACATTCTTTCGCCCGGATGAATCCACTTACCTGTTAAGTAATAAATTGTCGGAGGATCGGAAATGATCATCTGCGGCATTCCCTGCTCTTCCATCTTTGTTAAGATTCTTCCTAATTTTGCTTGATCCATTGCTAATACCCCACTTTCAATATGTTTTTATCTAGCTGATATTATTATAATCTTGTCATATATAAAAGTCAATCATGGGGATGTCCTGAAAGCACTTTCAGAACACCAAAAGCGTTACTCTTTAAAGAGCTCCACTCCGTTCGTCCGGATCACATTCTGGTACCAGTAAAAGCTGTCTTTTTTATAGCGGTTTAAGGTACCGCCTTCCTCTTCTTCCCGGTCCACATAGACGAATCCGTATCGCTTCTGGTAGCCGTTCAGCCAGCTTAAGAGGTCGGTGAAGGACCAGGTGCAGTATGCAAGAACCTGACATCCCTCTTCAATCGCTTCTCCCAGTGCCTTGATATGTTCTTTCAGATAGCAGATCCGGTACTCATCATGAATCTCATTTTTTTCCGTTTTCTTGTCAAATGCGCCAAGTCCGTTTTCGGAAATGATAATCGGAAGTCCATAACGGCTTGTAATCTCACGGCAGCAGAACCACAGTCCGGACGGATCAATGCTCCAGTCCCAGTCGGTTGTCAGAAGATATGGATTTGCAGGATTCTTATAGATTCCCTGAATTCCCACTTCCTGAGCAGATCCTTTGACACCGCTTGTATTCATCGTTCCGTACGGTGTAACACCATCTATCGGATTGTATTCACAGACACAGCTCTGATAATAATTTACGCCCATGAAGGTGATCTCTTTAGCCGCCTTTCTTAAGATCTCCTCATCGCCTTCAGCCATGTCCGGTGCGAATCCTTTCTTTTTTAAATAAGTAAGAGCAGCAATCGGATAACGTCCATATGCATAAACATCCATCCACCAGTAATTTTTCAGATCATCGTAATTTGCTTTTGCCATGGCATTGATGGGTTTACAGTCCAGCGCATAGGACGGGGTATATGCAAAACTTGCACCGATCTCGCCTTTTCCGCCCATCTCCCGGTAGGCAAGCACAGTTTTTGCATGAGCCATAAAAGCATGGTGATTCACCTGATAAAACATTTTCTGGTCATCAAATTTTCCAGGCGGATGCTGTGCAGTGAGCCATCCAAGGGAAGTGAAAATATTCTGCTCATTCAGTGTAATCCAGTATTTCACTTTATCTCCAAATCGTGTGAACAGTGTCTTTGCATAATTGACAAAGTCATCGATAATCTGTGGGCTTTCCCATCCCTGATAAGCGTCCACAAGTGCCTGAGGAAGATCCCAGTGGTAGATCGTCACCATTGGTTCGATCCGGTATTTCAGACATTCATCAATGATATTCTGATAAAAGGCAACGCCTTCCTCATTAACTTCCCCTTTTCCTTCCGGGTAGATTCTTGCCCAGGAGATGGAAAAGCGGTAGGTCTTCAGTCCCATTTCTGCCATCAATGCAATATCCTCTTTGTATCTGTGATAATGATCAACCGCCACATCGCCTGTTGTCGCTTTAAATGTCTTTCCAGGAATACGTACGAATGTATCCCAGTTTGTTACGCCTTTGCCGCCTTCCTGCCAGCCGCCTTCAATCTGGTATGCGGCAGATGCGCTGCCCCATAAAAATCCTTCCGGAAATCCGGCTGCTTTCATCTGTTCCATTGCCTTTCCTCCTGCTTTCTTTTCTTATTTAATTACTAAAATCTCATCCAGTTCTTTCACCGGCCCGGTCACGTCAGCCTCCACGTCTTTGAATTTATCTGTGTTGGAGACGATAATCGGAGTCGTAATGTCATATCCCGCCTTGACAATTTCATCTTTGTCAAATTCCAGAATCACTTCTCCTTTTTTCACCTTGTCTCCGGATGACTTTTTCGGGTAGAAATATTTTCCTTCCAGATTTACAGTATCCATTCCAACGTGAATCAGAAGTTCTACCCCGTCTTCACTTGTCATTCCAACTGCATGTCCAGTCTCAAACATCACGTCAATCCGACCGTCGAACGGCGCTCTCACTTCCCCTTTTTCCGGGATCACCGCTGTTCCTTTTCCGAGGATTCCCTGTGAAAATGTCGCATCTTTTACCTCTTCCAGCGGAATACATTCTCCCTGCATCGGGCTGGATACGTGAATTTCTTCTCCTTCTTTAAGGAGTTTCTCTTCCAGTGCTTCCTCTTTTACATCCGCTTCCATTGTCACTTCATCCAGATCATCGTCCTCATCCACAATATCCTCAAATCCGATAATCATTGTTGCAATAAATGTCACTACAACTGTCAGAAGAATCGTAAGTGCTGCGATCAGAAGGCTGGATGCCCGGTCTTCCTCTACATACTGTACAATCGTTACAATCGCCGGTGTTGCAATACCAAAGCATTTCATCTGGAAGAATCCGCCGAACAGTCCTCCTACAGCCGCTCCAATACATGCGCCAAGCATCGGCCGTTTCAGACGAAGTGTTACACCGTAAAGAGCAGGCTCCGTAATTCCGGCAAACAGTGCGGAAAATGCGGAAGAACCGGCAATCTGTTTGAAATCTTTGTTTTTACTTTTGATGGATACTGCAAGCGCCGCCGCACCCTGTGCCATGTTGGAGCAGAGTTCTCCGATACAGATAAAGTTTTCATATCCTGTTGTCGCGATCATTCCAAGCTTGATCGGTGTAAATGCATGGTGCATTCCTGCCATCACGACAAACGGATAGATTCCGGCTACAATACCGATTGCGATAAATCCAAGCTTGTCGTGAACAAAGTATACCGCGTCAGACAATACATTTCCGAAAATAGCCCCAAGAGGTCCTAACACGATCAGTGCAATCGGTGCTTCAATCAGTACGACCAGCATCGGTTTTAAGAAGTTCTTTGTCACCACAGGAGTAATCTTGTCTACCAGTTTTTCCACATATTTCAGCGACCACACCGCAAGGATAATCGGAATAACCGAGTAGGAATAAGATGCATACGTTACCGGGATGAATCCCAGAAATTTTACTATTTCGCCTGCTTCATTTGCCTCGCTCATCAGAGAAATAAAATTCGGATGCAGCATAATCAGTGCGATACTTGCCGCATAATACATATTGGTGCCGAATTTCTTGGATGCGGAAATCGCAATCAGCACCGGCATAAAGAAGAATGCACCGTCACCCATTACACTTAACAGATTGTAGGTATCTCCTTCAGTACTCAGCACTCCAATCATCGGAAGGAGCGTTAAAAGTACCTTGATCATTGCCGCACCGATGATGGCCGGAATAACCGGAGCCATAATGCCGGAAATCGTATCCATCAGCATGGAAACCACATTCTTTTTCTCTTTCTTCTCCGGCGCCTTTTTCGGAGCCTCACTTGAGAAATTGCCAAGCTTATTGAGCTCTGCATATACATTGGCTACATCATTTCCAATAATGATCTGATACTGGCCCGCCTTCTTCATGACGCCCATAACGCCTTTTGTCTTTTTTACCGCCTCATCATCTACGATGGACTCATCTTTCAGTGTGAATCGAAGTCTTGTCATACAATGTACAAGACTGATTACATTTTCTTTTCCCCCTACACGCTGCAGGATTTTTTTGGCTACACTTGCGTAATCCATGTCTTCACCTCTTCATAAAATATTTATTTCTCCGGCATTTCCCGGAAAACACAAAGACCTGACCGCAAAAAGCACGTACATTCCCGGGATGTACGTTCTTTTTGCGGTCAGGTCTTGCTTAACTGAATAATAACAAACCTGTGAACTACTCTTGTTGTTCATCCAATATTCTTTTTATATGAATCAGCAGATACAGCTCTTCATCAATACTAAGCCTGTACCCGTACTGCTTTTCGATAAACTGTGCCACTTTTTCCACGCCGGTATATGCCCGGCTGTTCTGCACTACCATGGCACGGTAGATTTCCTCCATGCTGTCCTGATACACTTCGCCGTCCATAACCCGGGCGGAAAAGAACTTCAAATGTGTCAGAAATCTCTGATAGGATACGGAATCCTCATCGAAATCAATCTTAAAATGCATTTTTACAATCTTGATAATTGCATTGATCAGTTCTGTAATCTTCTGCACATCTGAAACTTCACTTGTCTCGAACTCGGAAGATACGATATGCATGGCAATAAATGCCGCCTCATCTTCTCCAAGATCAATCCCTGTCTTTTTCTCAATCCATTCGATTGCCTGACAGCCGATCCGGTACTCCTGAGGGTAAAACTTCCTGATCTCATGACGCATCATGTTTTTCAGGCTGATCCCGTTCTGATAACGCTCGACTGCGGAATTGATATGATCAGTCAGCGTTACATACAAAGTATCCCGGACTTTCAATCCCGCATTTCTCGCCGAAACCACGACTTTCCCGGCCGTCTCCAGATACTTCTCTGAAATCTCCCGAACCACCTGCTGAAGCCGGTGATTATCTTCTTCACTTTGCAGGCAGTAAATCTTCTCTACAAGAGATTTATCCAGTTCCTCGCCTTTTTTCTTTTTAAATCCAATACCGGCACCGGTGATGATGATTTCTTTTCCCTGCCGGTCTGTCGATACGACCGCGTTCGTGTTTAGAACTCTGACAATTTTCACTTGCTCTCATCCCTTCCGGTAAGCGGCGAAACAGCGAAGTACTTTGATGCAAAATAAAAAACTGCCTACAATACCAGTCCATCAGTATTATAAACAGTCTTGCTTACCATTACGTAATAACAAACTTCATTTACGCATCTATATTATCAGCTTCAGCTTCATTTGTCCACTATAAATTTTCTTTTCATCATTTATCATAATTTTATTTCTTTATTTTTAGGCAAAACATCCAAAATTGTCCCCCTACTTCTATTATCGATTTTCTCTATCCTTCTTATAGTCTGTTTCTATTTTCAATCTTTTTGGATTTTTCCTATAATATCTAGTATAATTATAATTGACAACCAAGGAGGAACCAAAATGCCAGAATTTTCTTTACCGGAAAACTTTGAAACTTACCCGGAAGCCCGCAAGAAGGCATTTATCACCATGAAAGAACTAAAAGAGCAGGGCCGCCGGATCGTCGGGGTCTTCTGTACCTATACCCCGTGGGAACTGATCCTTGCCGCGGATGCCGTTGCCGTTGTTCTGTGCGGAATCGGAGACGACAACATCCCTGCTGCCGAGCTCCGGCTTCCGAAAAACCTCTGTCCGCTCATCAAGGCCAGCTATGGTGCCGCTGTGACCGACCGGTGCCCGTTCTTTTATTTTTCGGATATGGTTCTGGCCGAAACAACCTGTGACGGGAAGAAAAAGATGTACGAGCTGATGGGCGAGCTGAAACACTGCCACATCATGCAGCTTCCGCCCGGAAAGACCGGACGGGGTGCGCTGGAATTCTGGAAACAGGAAGTCATCAGCGTAAAGGAAGATCTGGAACAGTTTTACGGCATTACCATTACAGAAGATAAAATCCGGGATGCCATCAAGCTCCGGAACCGGGAACGCAAAGCTGTCCTTGACTTCTTCGAGGTGGCACGGCTGAAACCATCCCCGATCAGCGGCTATGAAATCAATACCGTGATTTCTTCCAACGAATTTTCACCGGATCTGGAAGAAAAAATCGCATTTCTCAACCAACGTACCACCGAATTAAAAGATCTTTATGAACGTGAATATAAAGGAAAGCCGTCCCGGCCGCGTGTCCTCATTACCGGATGTCCGACAAACGGCGTCATGGACAAGATCGTGAAACGGATTGAGGAGCTTGGAGCCGACGTTGTCGGATTTGAAAACTGCTGCGGCCCTCGTGAAAAGAAAGATCCGATTGATGAAGAAAAGGATCCGATCACTGCGATTGCAGAGAAATATCTCCGCGTCAACTGCTCCGTCATGAGTCCGAACCCTGGCCGTCTCGAAGCTCTGGATGTGCAGATCGATGAATACCAGGTGGACGGTGTCGTGGAAGTGCTGCTTCAGGCATGCCACACCTTTGCTATCGAATCCGACGCGGTCAAGAAATTTGTCACACAGAAGAAGCATATTCCATATATTGCCATTAACACCGACTATTCCCCGTCGGATCAGGCACAGATCGATACAAGACTCGGCGCTTTTGTCGAACTGTTACAGTAACGATTGACACCATTTGCTTTAACAAGAAAAGAGGAAAAACATTATGAAACTGCTTGCACTTGACATGGACGGAACCTGTCTGAATTCCTACAGTAAAATCAGCAAAAAGACAATGGATGCGTTATACCTTGCCCGGACATCGGGGATTGAGATTGTCCCTACTACCGGACGCGCGCTCTCCTGTATTCCGCATCAGCTCAGGAAAACGGGCCTGTTCCGCTATGTCATCTCCTCCAACGGCGCTGTTGCCGTAGATCTGAAAGAACGAAAGACTCTCTTCCGTGCTCTCATGCCTTACGAAGCAGCGGCGACAATTATTGAATCCTGCCAGGGGCCGGATCTGAAAATGGCGGCACATATCCGCCATGATTATCTGTTGCAGGGTCAGCTTCTGCCTTTCTTCGGACATCTGATCTATGGCCGTGACGCCTCCCAGGCAAAGGCGGTGCCGGATCTTGCAGAATTTATCCGAAGCCGGCACGCGGACGTGGAGGAGCTGCAGTTTTTCCTTCTCACAAAAAAAGCCAGGGAACGTACCAGACGCATCGTGTCTGAGTTCCCTGAGCTTTCTTCTGCCCGCACATCGTATTATGCGGAAATTTATTCCTCCAATGCCACCAAGGGCACTGCCCTTTCAGCTGTGGCAGACTATCTTTCTGTCTCAAAGGACGAGATTGCCTGCATCGGTGACGGTGAAAATGATATTACCATGTTTCAGGCATCCGGACTGCGCTTTGCGATGGGGAATGCCGTACCGGCCTTAAGATCCATGGCCGATGTTGTTGTTTCCTCCAACAACCACGACGGTGTTGCCGAGGCTGTGCGTTCCCTGCTTACAGCTTTTTTATGAACAGTGCCCGGATCGCATTCAGCACTGCCAGAATCATAACCCCGACATCCGCAAAAATAGCCAGCCACATATTTGCGATTCCTACCGCTCCCAGAAGCAGGCAGATCAGCTTAATACCGATGGCAAATACAATATTCTGGTAAACAATCCGCAGGCATTTCCGGGATATCCGGATCGCCTTTGCAATCTTCATCGGATCATCATCCATCAGCACTACATCCGCCGCCTCGATCGCTGCATCCGATCCCATGGCTCCCATGGCGATTCCGATATCTGCACGTCCCAGAACCGGGGCGTCATTGATTCCGTCGCCCACAAATGCCAGTGCCGATTTTTCCGGTTTTTCCTTTAAAAGCTCTTCCACTTTTTTTACCTTATCCGCAGGAAGCAGTTCACTGTAAACCATATCGATTCCAAGCTCTGCAGCTACTTTATCCGCCACTTTTGCAGCATCTCCGGTCAGCATCACTGTTTTTGTGACCCCTGCTTTTTTCAATGTCTGTACAGCCTCTCTGGCATGCGGCTTCACAATATCCGAAATCACGATATGACCTGCATACGCGCCGTCTATCGCCATATGGATAATCGTTCCGGCCAGATGGCAGTTCTGATAAGGAATTCCCAGACGCTCCATGAGCTTGTCATTTCCCGCCGCCACTTCCACACCGTCCACGCGGGCCGTCACACCGTTTCCACTGATCTCCTGAATGTTCTCCACACGGGAACGGTCTATCGCTTTCCCGTAGGCATTCTGCAGACTCCTGCTGATCGGGTGGGAAGACGCACTCTCCGCAAGAGCCGCATATTCGAGCAGTTTTTCCTCCTCCATGGAATTGTGATGAATGGCATTGACTTCAAAGACACCTTTCGTCAGTGTCCCGGTCTTGTCAAAGACCACGGTCTTTGTCCGGGAAAGTGTTTCCAGATAATTGGAACCCTTTACGAGAACCCCTGCATTACCTGCCCCTCCGATTCCTGCGAAGAAGCTAAGTGGAATACTGATCACAAGGGCACACGGACAGCTGATGACGAGGAAGGTAAGCGCCCGGTAGATCCAGGTTCCCCAGTCCGCCGGAAGGCCCATAAAAAGCATCCGGACAAGCGGCGGCAGGAAGGCAAGCGCCAGTGCCGCATAGCAGACCCCAGGCGTATATACCCGGGCAAATCTGGAGATAAAATCTTCTGAACGGGATTTTCTGGAGCTTGCATTCTCCACCAGATCCAGAATCTTCGATACTGTAGATTCGCCAAATTCTTTTGTGGTACGTACCTTCAGAACACCTGTCATGTTAATACATCCGCTGATAATTTCATCTCCGGCTTCCGCATCTTTTGGAAGACTTTCTCCTGTCAGCGCACTGGTATTTAAAGTGGAGGTTCCTTCCACAATGATACCATCGAGAGGTACCTTTTCCCCCGGCTGAACTACAATCGTACTTCCGATTTCCACATCATACGGATCTACTTTTTCGAGTTTTCCATCTTTTTCGATATTGGCATAATCCGGCCGGATATCCATCAATTCACTGATATTGCGGCGGCTTTTTCCGACCGCATAACTCTGGAACCATTCTCCAATCTGGTAGAAGAGCATGACGGCGATGGCCTCCGTATAATCTCCGCTCCTTTCATAAAGTGCCAGAGCAATGGCTCCGATCGTTGCCACTGCCATCAGGAAACACTCGTCAAACACCTGGCCGTTCCGGATCCCTTTGAATGCCTTCAGTAAAATATCATAACCGATCACGAGATACGGGATCAGGTACAGTACAAACCGGAGCCAGCCTTCTGCCGGGACAAAATTCAGTCCGACAAGAAGCAGGGCCGCAATCAAAATCCGCACCAGCATGATTTTCTGTTTTTTTGTCATAGTAATTCCCTTCTTTCATTTTTATATATGCTCATACGCTCATGTATTCATATATTATTCTTAAGAAATGCACCGCAGAATTTTTCTTGTAAATCTACGGTGCACTTATTCAAAAACGAACATTTTAAAGAAAGATCTCACAGTCAGCCTCTACCTTTTTGCAGTTTTTGAGGACTTCCTGCATCACTTCCTTCGGATTCTGTCCATCTTCAAACTCAACATTCATCTTCAGCAGCATAAAATTAACAACAGCATCTTTTACACCTGGAGTCTTCTTTGCCGCAGCTTCCATTTTATTTGCGCAGTTCGCACAGTCTACTTCGATCTTATAACTTCTTTTCATGATTCTACATCCTTTCTGTTACTCTTGCTTAATTAAACAACTGTTTAATCGTTTGTCTTTATGATAGCATATCTTCCTTTCAGGTCAATAATCATATCAAATTCCCTTCCAAACCGGCTAAATCTATTTCCTTTTGGGCAAATTCCTTCTTCTTCACGGAAATTTCTTCTGCCTTGTTTTCTTTCGTTCATGCTGTTATAGTAAAAATAGCATCAAAGGAGGAATCGCTTATGAAAACTTTACCACATGATCACGGCCAGACATTTGAACACATGCCGGATCAGATTCCAAATCCGGAAGACTTTCAGATTGTCGCGGATCTGTTCAAACAGATGAGCGATCAGAGCCGGATCCGGATTTTCTGGCTTTTATGCCACTGCGAGGAATGTGTCATCAATATCTCCTCGCTTGTAGAAATGAGCAGCCCGGCAGTCTCCCACCATCTGAAACAGTTAAAAATCACCGGACTGATTGTCAGCCGGCGTGAAGGAAAAGAAGTCTATTATAAAGCGGCCGACACGGTACAGGCTCAACTGCTTCATCACATGATCGAGCAGGTGATCCAGATTTCCTGTCCTTCTTCCTCACCCAGTCATAAAGAGGGGAAATAGAATATGAAACATGAACCATTCATTCAGATCGAATCTATTTTATGCGATATTCCAAACGGTTCCCTTGTTCTTGAACAGCACACGGACGACCATCAGGGAAGCAGCCTGTTTACAGAGCAGTTCGAATCACAGACGTCCGGAAAAGGGAAACTGGAGATTTATCCTGTATTTCCCGGCATCCTGCTTTCTCTCGACTGGTTTCTGGCAGATCAGGTCTCTTTCCGGCACGGTGCCAACCGTCATATTCTTGAGATTACCCACTGCCGCTTCGGCCGAATCGGCTGGAATTTCAAAAGCGGAACCTCCGTCTACCTCGGAAGTGGGGATCTGTCCCTGCACAGTACAGACTGCTGCGCAGATTCTGTTATGACATTTCCGCTTGGTTACTGCGAAGGGATCAGTATTTTTATCAATCTGAAAGAACTTTCTTTGCACATGCCTCCGATTCTACGGGACATAATGCTGGATCCGGACCTTCTATATCGATGGTTCTGTCTGCCGGAGACCCCGGCCGTTCTTCCGTCCGGGCCGGATATTGACGTCATTTTCCGCCCATTATACGGACTTCCGGAACAGCTCCGCATGCCATATTTTAAATTGAAAGTTCAGGAACTGCTTCTCTATTTATACCGCCTGTCCCCGGAGATCTCGGCCCCTGCCCAGGTCCAGTCCCGGCAGGCCGCACTGATGCAGGAGATCCATCATCAGCTTACGGAACACCTGGACCGCCGGTATACGATTGAAGAGCTGTCCCGCCAGTATCTAATCAACACTTCCTCGCTCAAAGAAATTTTTAAAGGCGTTTACGGAATGCCCATTGCAACTTATATGAAAGAATTCCGGATCCGTAAGGCGATGGAACTTCTGCAGCAGACAGACGATAGCATTGCCGAGATTGCCGCAAAAGTAGGATACGAAACACAGGGGAAATTCGCCAAGGCATTTAAAGAATTCACCAATCTGACACCGAGCAGTTATCGAAAAAAATACAGAGAAGGAAATTTTATCCAGCAGAAGCGGACAGACATATGAAAACGTCTGTCCATTTTTCTACTTCTTCCATTTGGACTAATTTTATTTCTGATTGGGCAAGTCAAACTTTTTGTTTTGGATTATACTAAAGCCACACAGATACTCATACCCCGTATATGTGTATCTGTTTCCTCATAAAATATACATGGTCATGATACGCCGGTTTTCTTCCGGCCGTACAGCCAGAAAGGAGAATAGATATGCAGGAAAAATATAATGTAACCGGCATGAGCTGTGCTGCCTGCTCTTCCCGTGTGGAAAAAGCAGTCTCGGCTCTTCCCGGTATGAAAGAGTGTTCGGTCAACCTCTTAAAAAACAGCATGGTCGTCAACTACGATGATCAGACTTTATCCGAAGCCGATATCGTTCATGCAGTCGAGAAGGCCGGATACGGTGCTTTCTTGCAGGCGGACGGTCAGAAGAAAACTTCTGCCGCCACGGTGCAGTCCTCATCTGCCATTGCCGCGAAAAACGAATATGAGAGCATGAAACGAAGAGTGATCTGGTCCTTTATCTTCACGGTTCCACTGTTTTATCTTTCCATGGGACATATGATGGGCTGGCCGCTGCCGGGCATCTTCCTTGGCACGGAAAATTCCATGATCTTCGCCTTTACCCAGTTTCTGCTCCTGATTCCGGTCGTATTTATCAACTTCAAATACTATCGTGTCGGGTTTAAGACACTGATTCACAAATCCCCGAATATGGATTCCCTGATCGCTCTCGGATCCGGTGCCTCTCTCGTATACGGCATCTATGCACTGTACAAGATCGCATTCGGTCTCGGACACGGGGATATTGCAATGGTGCATCAGTTTTCCCACGACCTGTACTTTGAGGGTGCAGGCACGATCCTGACGCTGATCACCCTCGGCAAGTTTTTCGAGGCACGTGCAAAAGGCAGGACTTCCGATGCCATCAACAAGCTTCTGAACCTTGCCCCGAAGACCGCAACCGTCATCCGTGACGGTGTGGAATCCACAATTCCGGTGGAAGAACTGGAAAAAGGTGATATACTGATTGTAAAGGCCGGCGAATCCATCCCGGTAGACGGAATCCTGATGGAAGGCTCTGCCTCCATTGATGAATCTGCGATAACAGGCGAAAGTATTCCTGTTGACAAGCAGGCCGGAGATAAAGTTATCGGCGCAACTGTCAATAAGAGTGGATATTTCAAAATGCAGGCAACCAAAGTCGGGGACGAAACCGCTCTTGCACAGATTATCCGTCTCGTGGATGAAGCGACCAGTTCCAAGGCTCCGATCGCAAAGCTTGCAGATAAGGTAGCCGGCGTTTTCGTCCCGATTGTCATTACCATTGCCATTGTTTCCGCTGTTGTCTGGATGATCCTGGGAGCATCCTTTGAATTTGCGCTGACCATCGCCGTTTCCGTTCTGGTTGTCTCCTGTCCATGTGCGCTTGGACTTGCGACTCCGACCGCAATCATGGTCGGCACCGGTCGCGGCGCCACAAACGGAATTCTGATCAAGTCCGCAGAGGCGCTGGAAACCGCCCACTCGATCCAGACGGTTGTCATGGATAAGACGGGTACAATCACCCAGGGAAAACCGATGGTGACCGATATTGTCTGCGAGCCGAAAGTGTCGGAAGCCCGACTTCTTCAGGTGGCTGCCTCCCTGGAAAAGCTCTCTGAACATCCACTTGGACATGCGATTGTCGAGGAAGCAGAAAACCACCAGATCGCGTATCTTGCAGTACAGAACTTTCAGCAGATACCGGGGCAGGGCATCAAGGGAACAATCGACGGCGTAGAATATCTGGCCGGAAACCAGAAAATGATGGACGCCTTTTCCATCCATGATCCGGCACTGGAGCAGTTACAGGATAAAATGGCATCCGACGGTAAGACCCCACTATACTTTGCCGAAGGCGGACGGCTTCTTGGCATGATCGCAGTAGCCGATGTCGTAAAACCGACAAGCCGTCAGGCCGTCAAAGAGCTTCAGGCCATGGGAATTGAAGTCGTCATGCTGACCGGAGACCACAAAAAGACTGCCGAAGCAATCCGCCGGCAGGTCGGTGTGGATCGGGTCATTGCCGAAGTGCTTCCTCAGGATAAGGAAGAAGAAATCCGCCGGATTCAGGAGAGCGGCAAAAAGACCGCCATGGTGGGTGATGGTATCAATGATGCTCCGGCTCTTGCCAGAGCGGATGTCGGAATCGCCATCGGTGCAGGCACTGACATTGCCATGGAATCTGCCGACATTGTCCTGATGAAAAATGACCTGCTGGATGTAGCAGGCGCCATCGAACTGAGCAAAGCGACCATCCGCAACATCAAGGAAAACCTGTTCTGGGCTTTTTTCTACAATGCAATCTGTATTCCGGTTGCAGCCGGATGCTTCTACACCGCCTTTGGGCTGAAGATGAATCCGATGGTTGCGGCTCTCGCCATGAGCTTCAGTTCCGTCTTTGTCGTAAGTAATGCGCTCCGTCTGCGCTTCTTCAAGCCGAAACACGGATCCGCTGCCGCTTCCGACAATACGGCGACAGATACTAAGCCATTTACTGTTACACACACGACGATAGCAGAACACGTCTCTTCCGAAGAGCCTTCCGCAAGGGAAGCCCTCCCGCAAGAAGACTGCTGTCAAAATAAAACGAAACAAAATACAGGAGGTATCACAATGAAAAAACAACTCTCAGTAGAAGGAATGATGTGCCAGAACTGCGTAAAGCACGTAAAGAAAGCTCTTGAAGCAATTGAGGGTGCAACGGATGTTGTTGTCAGCCTGGAAGACAAGACAGCAACTGTCTGTGTACCGGAATCCGTTACTGATGAAATGCTCACTGCCGCTGTGACAGAAGAAGGATATGAAGTAACAGGAGTTCAGACCATTGCTTAAGTAACTTCATTACTCTCTATTTGCACAAAAGCTGGAAGAAACCGTGCCTTTCAAAAGGACTGGTTTCTTCCAGCTTTATTTCTATTCGAATTATTCTTTTCTGTCCGGGACCGCTTCCTGGATCGTAACAAGCACGGTATCTCCCGGTTCTTTTCCTATCGCCTTTCGGATATCTTTGCGGATTCCGATAATATAGCAGACAGAGCCATCATCATTTTTGACACCCATATTTACAATACTTCCACTGTACGGAACTCCGTCAAATGTTGCTTCCACCTTGACCCGGCCCTTTCCAAATTCCTGCCTGATATCCATCTTTCATCCTTTTCTTTTTTTCTTATGGCTGCTATTAGTAGTTCTTTTTATGCACTTCAAAGTAGGACTGGCTGTAGCTGCATACCGGGCATACATCCGGAGCTTTTGTTCCTACATGGATGTGTCCACACACGCGGCATTCCCATACAGTTTCTTCGATTTTCTCAAATACCTGTCCTTTTTCAAGATTCTCCAGAAGCTGTCTGTAACGTTCCTCATGACGTTTTTCGATCGCGCCTACTCTCCGGAACCGTTCTGCAAGATCATGAAAACCTTCTTCCTCGGCATCTTTCGCCATGCGCTCATACATATCGGTCCACTCATAATTTTCTCCTGCTGCTGCCGCCAGGAGGTTTTCTTTACTTGTCCCGATGTGTCCTAATTCCTGATACCACAGGCGGGCATGTTCCTGTTCGTTGCGGGCTGTCTGGAGGAATAATTCCGCTATCTGCTCATATCCTTCTCTCTGTGCAACCTGCGCAAAAAAGGTGTATTTATTTCTTGCCTGGCTTTCCCCTGAGAATGCTTCCTGAAGATTCTTTTCTGTCTTTGTTCCGGCATACGGAGAAGTTCCTGCCGCCGGTATTTCCTCTATCTTTTCAAAAGAGGATGCCGGCTGTTTGCAGATCGGACATACAAAGTCTTCCGGCAGAGTCTCTCCTTCATAAATATAACCACAGATCTTACATTTCCATTTTGTCATTGTGTTTTCCTCGTTTCTTTCTTCCGTCTCTTGTTCGTTTCCATGTTTCGTTAAATCTTCTGCTCTGCTGATGTAGGAAGTATGAAGCATCTTCTCAGCCAGCCTGCTTAGCGGTGTACCGTAAAATTCTTCATAAAGTTTTTTGATTTCCGGATTCTCGTGACTGAACCGCAGCGTCATCTGCTCATCCCGGCTGTAGAGCCCCGCTATCCTTGCTTTTCTCGTCTGATCGGCATCCACCTCCAGATTGCGCGGCTGTCCGCCTCCGCCGATACAGCCTCCCGGGCAGGCCATCACCTCGATAAAGTGATAATCTTTCTTCCCCTCTTTCAGGCGTTCGATCATCTTCCTTGCATTTTGTGTGCCGTGCACAACGGCAACATTCAACTGTGTTCCGGCAATATCAAGACTCGCTTCCCTGATGCCCTCATATCCTCTCACCGGCTCTAACTGATAGAACTCCTTTGGCGCATTTTCCCCGGTAAGACTATAATATGCAGTCCTAAGCGCGGCCTCCATCACCCCTCCGGTATTTCCGAAAATCACACCGGCGCCGGATGCTTCTCCCATCAGAGAATCGTATTTGCTTTCCTCCAGTTTTGCAAAATCGATCCCCTCTTCCTTTGCCCATCGTGCCAGCTCACGGGTCGTCACAACATGATCCATGTCCCGCATGGCCGGCTCTCCAAGCTGTTTTCCGGCCGCATTCATTTCCGGTCTGCGGATTTCAAACTTCTTGGCTGTACACGGCGTCAAGGCTACATTCACAATCTCTTTTGGATCAATTCCCATCTTCTGAGCAAAGTACGTTTTGATTGTCGGTCCCTGCATCCCGATCGGGCTTTTTGCCGTAGAAAGATTCGGCAGCAGTTCCGGATAATAGGTTTCCGCAAACTTGACCCAGGCCGGGCAGCAACTTGTAAACTGTGGCAACGGCGCCGTCTTTTTTGTGATCCTTTCCAGCAGTTCGGCCGCTTCTTCCATGATGGTAAGATCCGCCGCAAAATTCGTATCCAGCACATAGTCTGCTCCAAGCGCCCGCAAAAGAGCAACCATTTTTCCCTGGACAAAATCGCCCGGCTTCATACCGAACTCTTCTCCCAGTGCGACTCTGACCGACGGTGAGGTACTGACAATAACCACTTTGTCCGGATCTGCAATAGCCGCTCTCACCGCCTGATATTCATATACCTCCGTGATACTTGCGGTCGGGCAGACATTGGCGCACTGGCCACAGTGGATACAGATCGCCGTATCCCCGGTTTCTTCCAGTGTGTACGTACCGTGTACCCCAATTACATTCGTACACACGTCCCTGCACATCCCGCATCTGATACATGCCTCTTCGTCCCTGCAGATGCCTGGATTGTCGCTCTCAATCGGAACCCGCACGGACAAAGGTAAATGTTTTGACATGACTCTTCTCCTTCTTCCTTTGTATTTTCTTCTGCAGCATCCTGCAAAAGAATGCTTTTGAAAACCCGGAATAAAAGGTAACAAAAAACGGATAAAACATCTGCTTTATCCGTTGCACAATACATATCGGGGGAAATCCGGTACATTTGATAATACTGCAACTGGCTGTCATTCTCATATTACTATGGATTAGACCCTATAGTTTTGCGTCGCCATCTTTCGAAGGTTTTGCCCATAATTATTCTTTTGTTTTCTGTTACTATCAAATCACACTCTATCCCTTTTGTCAAGTGATATTAATCGTGATGGTCAGAAGCACTACTCACCAGGACGGCTTCTTTCCCGCTCTCTGAGCACTTCTCTCTGAATTGTCTGTTCTGCTCTTCTGCCCTCGTAATCTGATCCTTCCCTTTCAACTGTTCCTTGTTTTCCTTCTCTTTTCTTTGTTGTTTTCTCCTCTCTTCTTCACAGTTTTCATGATAACTCCGCTCCGCATCCCAGTGTTTCCGGATCACTTCGGCCATCTGGATAATCCATTCCGGGTCTTCACCCCAATGGGCTTCTGATGGTGCGCTGCCGGAAATCTCTTCTTGTTCCATATGCCCGTATGCCAGAAGCATTGCCTTCCACACACTCATCAACTCATAATAAAACGGCATTTTCAAAATCATTTTTTCCATATTCCGCATCATTTCCATCAGATCATTGGTCATTCCATAAATGCTGCATCCACGGTTGATGCATGCAATTTGTGATGCTATACTCCCCGCATGATCGGTCCATTTGATTATATCGTCTGCCTTTTCCAGAATTTCCTGTTTCCTTTTCTGCGCCAGTACATATTTTTCATCCATGCTGATCCGGGTATCCGGCAGAAAATATATATGCTGATTTTTCCCGTCCTTATCCTGCGGTTTATACCGATAACTCTCCCTGCCATTATGGTCATAGCGGAACATCGCCTTTTCAAGCAAAGTGATCTTTTCTTCTTCTGATATTTCTCCAAAATATCTTTGGTCAATCCCGAAAAACTCTGAAAGCTGCTCTTTCCTTTGTTCCGGTATTTCTTTTTTCCCGTTCTCCCACGCGCTTAATGCCTGTCTTGTAACGCCAATACACTCTGCCAGATCATTTAGTGACAGATTGCACCGAACCCTGATATATTTTAATCCATTCATTCTGAATCCCTCCAAAGATTTCTTAAATGAATCAGTGCACCGTTCATGTAGCTAAATCATATCTTTGGTTGACAGGCATTGTCAATCCGCAACCATCAATCTTTTTCTCAATGTTCCGGTGTGCTTTTCATCGGCACAACCGTGTACAGATCTTTTCCCATCTTTTTCTCAAAATATTCCTTCAGCGCCATATTTCTGTCCCATTTATCCTGCGGATAATAACCGTAACGGCTTTTCACATCATTCATCCGCTCTTCCAGAGATACAATCCCGTCGGCCACAGCAATGGAATCGCAAAGCTGAATCAGATAGTCGTATTCATCGTATTCCATTGCATCCAGCAGGCTTTTCAGCTCTTCCTGCTTTTCTTCTGATATGTCGAACTTTCCAATATAATCTTCCATCTTTTTCCGGTTGAACGAATGGGAAAGCGCCGTCCTTGCGGCTTTCTCATAGCCACACTCCATCAAAAACGTATATCCGTCATAGACATGCGCCAGATAACTGACCCCGAACCGCCGTCCAATGTCATGAAGCAGACCGCAAATATAGGCCGTTTCCTCATCCAGCCCTTCGCACTCGGCCGCAATTTTTCCTGCGGCCTCTGCCACATATTCGCTGTGTCGGATCCATGGTCCCGGGTTCATCCTGCCGCCCTCTTCCAGCAGGGATCGCGCCTCATCCGTGGATGGAATTCCGTCTTCCTCTCTCGATCGTCTTCCTGTCTGTATAAAATGGATCAGTTCCTCCACATCGTCAAACTCATCATAATCACCGTTGATGCCTTCCCGGTGATAGATAATCCCATTTTGTTCATTCCGCTCCAGACAGTCCAGCAGCGCATTCTCGCCATAACGTCTGGCAAACAGCGTGAACGCATAGGGCTTGATCTTCGTCAAAATTCCTTTCCGGCAGTCAATTTTGCATTCATAGCAATGGCCGATTCCCTTTTCCATTGTGCATTTTCGATTCTCACACCAGTCCTTGTCCGGACAGGTATCCGCATTACATCCGGCACAATTCTGATTTTCTGAGCAAATACAGCAGGCAAGCCCGCATCTTGCAATTCCAAGTTCTCTTCGCATAATAAGTCTCCGTTTCAGTTTCTGCTTTTCTACAATTTCTCAATCCATTATACACCAAAAGGCCATTTACCGGATCAATGATCTCCGTCTGTAAATGGCCTTTTTTATTTAGTTTAAATTACTGCCTGTCCGGTGCATTATTAATTAACTGTGTTTTTTCTTCCACGCTGCAAGTGCTGCTGCCAACGCTCCCATTCCTGCTGTCGCATACAAAGCCGGTTCTGCCGAATCGCCGGTTTTTACAGTTATTCTTTCTTCTGTATCTGTTTTTTCTTCTTTTTGAACTTTTTCTGTTTGCTGTACGTTTTCACCGTTCTGCTCCGTAGAAGTCTTCATAAACTGATCATAGCTTTCCTGTGCGTCAGCAAGATCAACAACCGCCTCTGCATATGCAAGTTTGGCCTGATCGTATGTCTTTTTCGCTTCCGCAAGTACCACTTTCTTTTCTTCATATACTGCTTCGATCTCCTCAACCTGTTTTTCGGCCAGTTTAATCTCATCTACATAGGCATTCAGATAGGAGAAGTTTGCACCCTCGATTGGTGTTTTCATCGCTTCTGTCAAAGACAGTTTATCTGCTTCCGCTTTCTTTGCTTCTGCCTGTTCCAGAGCCGCTTTCGCATCAGCAACAGCCTGTACTGCTTTTGCCTCGTCTTCCACAGCTTTTTCATAGTTTTCTTTCGCTTTTGCCTCTTCAGAAAGAGCTGTGTTGTATGCCGCTTTCGCCTCACGGAGCGGTGTAATTGCATCTACTGCATCCTGATATATTTTCTGAGCTTCCTCAACTTTTCCTTCGCTCTCTTTGCGTGCTTCTTCTGCCACAGCAACAGCTGCTTCTGCTTCAGGTTTGTTTTCTCTTAATGATGTCAGCTGTGATTCAGCATCTTTCTGCGCTTCGGTATTCGTCTGAATATCTGTCTCAGCGTCTGTCTTATCCTGCTGTGCTGTTTGCAGATCTACTTTACAATCTTCTACTGCCTGTCTTTTTTCAGCAAGATCTGCGGCCACAACAGCTTCTATTTCGTCTCTCGCCTTTTCTGCCTGTGTAAGATCCGCCTCTTTCGCTGCTGTCACACTCTGCGCAGACTTCAGATCTGTCTCTTTTGATTCAGCTTCTGTCTTTGCCGTACTCAGTTTTTCATTAGCTGTCCTAAGGACCGCTGATACTGTCTGATAATTCCGTTGCGCTGTCTGTAAGTGCGCTGCTGCTGTCTCAGCATTTGTCTCACCAATTTCTTTGCCTGCAAGTGCTCTGTATGCCTGACGTTTCTGCTTAAGATTTGTCTCCTGCTCTTCTTTCTTCTGCGCTGCCTGCTCCTGAGAGGCTTTTGCAGTCTGGTATGCCTGCTGCTTGTCAGAAAGTGTCCGCTGTGCTGCGTTTACTTCTGCCTTTGCGCTCTGCACCGCCTGTGATACTGATGTTACTTTTGCTGATGCTGATGTCACAGCTGCAACTTTCTGAGCTGTTGTCTGTTCTGCAGCCTTAACTTCATTTTGAGCTGATGTTACTTTCCGGGCTGCCTGAGTATTTGCCTGTTGTTTCTGCCGAAGGACTGTAGCTGCCTCGGCCGCCTTTTTCTGTGCAGCCTCATATGTAGTCTGCGCAGATGCAAGTGCATTCTTCGCCTCTTCCAGCTTCTTTGCTGCCTCCTCAGCAATCTGCGGAGCATTCATCAGACCGTCATAGTATTTCATGAAACGGTTGGTATAGTCTTCGAGGGTCATGGCGTTACCAATATTGGAACTACCTGATAAAGCAAATACCTGTCCATGCGTCACGCCAAAACCACTATACTGATTTACTGCAAATCCTGTAGCAACATACTCCGAATCAATAATATTCAAATAATGTCCAACCTCCGAAAAATCAGTGACTCCAGAATCATACAGCTTTTTTTCTTCTGTATACCATCCATCAAATGGATTTCCATAGCCCCATGCAAGGTTTTCACCAACTCCAAACTGACGTGTATGATCAAGAATATATGCCGACGCATTTGTATTAGATTGAGAAATAGCCATCAATCTGTCACTTACCATAAGTTCAGAAAGACCATGCGATTTTCTGAGTTCATTACATTCTTTAATCCACTCCAATGCCGTTTTCATGTTCTCTAAAGATGTGGCATCTCTTACATTTCCCTGTTCTGTACCATCTTTATAATAGGCATTATTCAATGCATCCAACGCTTCTGTTGCCCCCATTTCCTCAAAGAATCCAAACGATCCTTTCGAAATCTGGGCTTCTGCATTGTCACTTGCTTTTTTTGCCTCATCATAAGCTTTCTGGGCTGCGTCAACTGCGGCCTGTTTTTCTTCCACCTGTTTTCTTGCTGCTTCCGCCTGGGAATCTGCGCTGTTTTTGGCTGTTTGTGCAGACGCAACTGAACTTTCCGCAGCTGTCTTAGCTTCTTGCGCTTCCTGAAGCGCTTCTTTGCTGGCCGCTTCCGCCTGTTCTGCCGCTGCTTTTTCCTGTTTTGCCTTCTCAAGAGCTGCTTCTGCGTTTGCTTTCTCCTGTGTTTTCTGATTCAGTACAGCATCTTTCTGATCTTTTACAGTCTGTGCCGCATTCAGTTCACTCTGTGCTGAATTTAATACAGACTGTGCCTGCTGCTCTGTCTGTACTGCTGCCGCAAGGCTTTCCTGTGCTGCTGCTACAGCGCCTTCTGCCTGTGCGATCTCAATCTCTTTCTGTGCCTGATCCACATCTGTCTGCGCACTCTCTGCGGCACTTTGTGCCTGTGCCAGAACCGCATTTGCCGTATCCAAAGCTGCCTGCTTTTCTGCCTGCACAGCCTGTGCTTCACTTAACGCATCCTTCGCCTGTTCCACCTTTTCCAATGCAACCTTGTATTCTGGAGAACCTTCTGCGGCTTCTGCTTCTGCCTGCTCATAAACTGCTGTTGCCTGTTCCAGAGCTGCCTGGGCTTCTACAATATCCTGCTCTGCCTGGGCTTTTGCTTCCTGAGCCTTTACAATGTTAGCTTTCGCTGTCTCAATCGCAGCTTCTGAACTGCTGATCTGTCCATTAATCTGCTCCAGGTTTTCCTGTGCTTCCTGTACGGCTCCCTCTTTTTCCGTTAAATCTGCCTGTGATGCTTCCAGAGCCTCCTGCTTTTGCTGGACCTCTTCTTCCGTTACAGTAACTTTTTCCTGTACCTCTTCCAGATACTCCTGCGCTTCTTTACTAAGCTCCTGACTATCTGTATACGCCTGGCTCTTTTCCTGCGTATTGACTGCGGCCTGCATCTGTTCTACCTGCTTCTGGTCAAAAGTATCCTGAGCTTCGACCTCTGCCTTCTCTGCTTCTGCTACTGCTTCCTGAAATGCCTGCTCTGCTTCCTTTTTCGCTTCCTCTGCCTTGGCAACCGCTTCTGCCGCTGCCTGTGCCGCTTCACTTTCTTCTTTCTTCGCTGCTTCGTAGGCTTCCGATGCCTGCTTTTCTTCAGAAGCAGTTTTTTCTTCCTGTTCTTTAGCCATATTCAGATTTTCTTTTGCTTCATCCAGACTGACCGGAGCTGCCTTTTTCTTTTCTGCAGTCCCTTTTACCTGCTTATCCTCCTGTCCGTCAATCTGTCCTGCATCTGCTGCTGTAGCTACATCCTGTGCCATCACAGATGAAGAAAGAAGTACTGCGGCCGTCACCGCTGTTGTCAATTTCACAGATTTTTTTCCCATTTCTCATTCCTCCGTAATATTTACATTATTTACCGCAATAAAACTGTATTCTCAACCTCTTTTGGTAATGAATAATTCCTCCTTCCCTGCTATATTCATTTCTCCCCTTAAAATCCCATATATGTATTTTACACCTGCCGCTTTCGTTTTTCCAGCGTTGCATCTCATCTTTTCATTATTTTACATGCCCTTAACTTACTGAAAAAGGCACCCTTTCGGATGCCTACATCTGTCTCTTCTTCGGTTCCACCGCCTCATCCCGGACATTATGTCCCTGATTCTGATTTTCCGGCTTCACCTTCTGCGTGATACTGTTGAACTGATTCAGATTTTTCTGTCTTTCCTGTTGTTCTTTCTGCTTTTTACTCATACAACCACCTCGGAGATAGTATGTGCAGGTTTGGGAAATCGATGCTTTTCATTCAAATCTTTATAATATTTTAATACCAGTTCCACCAATTCTGTCCCGTTAATGCCTCGAATTATTATAAACCATATCCTTGTAACTATCTACTCAGTTTTATCAATGATTTCTTTTTTCTTTACTATGCTTTGAATATTTTTAATACTTGCCAAATATTCCTCTTCAACTGGCGACAGATTCTGTACCTGGTATTTCCTATACTCTTTTGTTGCCTTCTCGATTGCCTGCTTCTTTAATAATATATCTTTCTCTCCAATCATATCAGAATCATCTGCAGCTCTACTGTTTCCCTCTCTCAATAATGCCACATTTCTACTTTATCTGAGCAATATATAAGCTACTACCCTTCAGGCCAATATGCTCCGTATAAGGATCCATGCAGCAAAAAACTGCAACAATATCAATTTCTTTTAAGTTTCTCTTTGAACCTTTATAAGCCCGCAGCATCCGATTTCCGACATTTTTCTGAATCCCAGTGATTCATAAAACGCAAGTGTAGATGGCATTTCATCCGTCGTTAATTCAATCTGCCGGACTTTATCAAAACGTTCCAGGACACTTTGCACCAGCAGTGTCCCGATTCCTTTTCTCTGGTATTCTGGATTTACTAAAATATCCTGTATAAAGATAATTGTATAGCCATCACCGACTACACGCACAATTCCTACTATCTGACCGCCTTCATATGCTGCCAGACATAACAATGAGTTTTCAAACCCATTTTTTAATGTATCCGGCCGATCCGTATATGCAGTCCATCCAACACTGGAATATAATGCCAGAATTTCCTCTTCGTCATAGATTGAATACTCTTTAATTTCTATCATAGCTTTCTCCTGTTTATTACTGTTTCCGTCCCAAAACCACAATGTTTTCTATATGCTCCGTATGTGGAAATAAATCCACCGGCTGAATCATCCGGACTCCCCATCCTTTTTTCTTCAGGATCTCCAAATCCCGCTTCTGGGTTTCCGGATTGCAGGAAATGTAGACGAGCTTTTCCGGGCTCATACGGCTGACAGCATCCAGAAATTCCGGTGTGCTGCCCGCCCGCGGCGGATCCATAAATACGACATCTACCTTTTCACCTCTTGCCGCCATCTTCTGAATAGCCTTGGTTGCATCTTCGTTCAGAAAACGGGCATTCTGAATTCCGTTGTCTTTTGCATTCTGAATAGCGCATCTGACGGCACTTCCGTTTTTCTCGACTCCCAGGACATGCTTTGCGTGAGGAGCCGCCGCAAGTCCGATGGTCCCGACTCCGCAGTAGGCGTCCAGAACAGTCCGGGTACCGTCAAGCCCGGCCGCCTCTATAGCTGTCCGGTACAGGATTTCCGTCTGAACCGGATTGATCTGGTAAAAGCTGGATGCAGCAATCCGGAAACGGATTCCGCACAATTCATCGACAATATACCCTTTTCCATACAGAATCTTCTCGGAAAATCCAAGAACTGCACTGGTGGATCTTGCATTGATATTCTGGACAATGGTCGTGACGTTCGGGCAGAGTTCCCGTACCTTTTTGACAAAGGCCTTTGCACCCGGAAGAATCGGGGAAGCTGTAATAAGTACCACCAGCACTTCATCTGTCAGAAGGCTGTGGCGGACGAGTACATGGCGGATCAGTCCGGTCTTTCTGTCCTCATCGTACGGCTTGTATTTACAGAGTCTTGCCGCTTTCCGTACTGCGCGCACGGCCCCATCCAGTGCCGGATGATGCAGAAGGCATGTCTTGACCGGAATCACATAGTGGCTTCCGCGGGCATAAATTCCGCTGATCAACTGTCGCCCCGGCCCCTCCGCGAAGGTAGAAATCGCTTTATTCCGATAATGCCATGGATTCTCCATCCCGATCACCGGGCGCACCTTGCCGAAATTCCCCATCAGCTTTTTCATCGCTTTCTGTTTTTTCCGCAGCTGCTCCTCATAGGGCAGCGAAAGAAGCGGGCAGCCTCCGCACCCTTTCTGCTGCAGACTGCATGTGTATTCCTGTCTTTCCATGTCTTACCTCTCATCATTTTATCTATTTCTGTTTCCCATTCTATCATAAAACCGCCTGTAAAACAGCAAAAAGCTGAGGCTGGTTGATCTATCTGCAGAAATTTTCTGCAAAACAATCCGCCGCCTCAGCTTTTTCTTTTTTAATCATTTACCGTTGATATTCGCGCTTGCCATTTATATAGAGGGTCTCCACTTTGACCTGGTCAATCTCCTCCGTCGGAACTGCAAACAGATTCCGGTCTAACACCGCAAAGTGAGCCTTATATCCTTCTTTTAACTGCCCGATTTTCTGGAATCCTGCTGCCTTTGCGGATTCTCTTGTATACAGTTTCACTGCCGTCTCGATATCCACCCTCTGGTCCTGCCCGCAGTCGGTATCGTCATAGGCCCGCCGTGTCACCGCTGCTTTCAGGCACGGGAACGGGTCGGACGGTACTGCCCAGGATGTGGCCGGAGCATCCGTGGAAAAACAGAGCCGCACTCCCTGATCCAGCATGGTCCGGACCGGATAACACGTTTTCATCCACGCTTCTCCCAGATTGGTGAGATAGCTTTCGATCTCCGCGTACATAAAAATCGGCTGTGTCACAAAGAACATTCCTTTTTCCGCCGCCTTTCGGATACTGTCTGCCGCCGGGTCTGTGATGTGCTCCACCCGTACATACGGAGTGTCGTCTTCCATCCAGTTCTCTTCCCGGTATGCCCGGTCTACAACACGGCTGATGGCGCTTCCTCCCATCGCATGCATGGAAAGCTGGCAATGATGCTTCTTACAGAAAGCAACGGCCGATTCCATCAATGAATCCGAACAGGTAGAAATTCCATATTCATCCGTTGTCCCAAGATACGGCTTATCCATCCAGGCCGTTCTTCCTGAGACGCTTCCATCTCCAATCAGCTTAAGTCCCGCCGCAAAAATCTGGCTGCTTTTATCCCGATGTGTTTCCGGAATGATAAAATCCGGATCGTCCGCAAAATAATCCCACATATAGTAAATTGCCGTCTCCTGGCAGTATCCTCGCCTGGCTGCTTCCTGATACAGCGGAAAATTGTCGCCATTATCCAGATTTCCCATATCACAGACCGCCACAATTCCCTGAGATTTCAGGAGATTTCCAAGATCCACCAGATTCTGCACCTTATCATCGTGGCTCTCTTTCGGTATGAACGGAAGCACCAGATTTCTTGCATTTTCTTTTAAAACACCGGTCGGCTCGCCGGATGCATCCCTCTCGATCTCGCCGCCCTCCGGATCCGGCGTATCCCTTGTAATGCCGGCAATCTCCAGAGCTTTGCTGTTCACGCAGCGGATATGTCCGCATGTTCTTGTGATGGAAACCGGAGAATCGCTGCATCCCTGATCCAGATCATAACGGTTCAACGAACGTTTCTCCTCAAACTTGCCTTCATCGTACCCCCATCCTTCAATCCATTCACCCGGCTGCTGCGTCTCCCGCACCTGACGGATCTTCTCCTTTAATTCCTCAATCGAATGGACTTCCGGCGGAAGGGCGGAAATCTTCTTGCTGAAATCTGCCAGCATCACCGGATGCATATGCGCGTCCACAAAACCAGGAACGACACAAGCCCCTTTCAGATCCACATGCTCATAATCCCCGTCCGGAATATTCTCCTTCTTTCCAATCCATTGGATCATTCCGTTCGAGACAAGTATGGCATCTGCATAAAGGTTTGTGTCGTCCGATGTAAAAATAATTCCGTTTTCAAATAAACAGTCTTTCAAATCTGCCGCCTCCTTACTCTGATTTATTCAGTATAATCCTTCCCTGCTCCCCTTGCAAGAAGGAAGGAGGCGGTTTCCCCTTTTATTCATAATCAGATTTTCATTTGCCGGTTATCATCAGGCTTTATGCCGCGGAGTTTCCTCTTCTCCTCCCGCCTTTACAGGCCGCCTCATATTCCCGAAGCTTCTGCTCCGCCTCCGGACTTAAGGACGTCGGAACCTGGATCTGTACCGTCACATACTGATCACCGTGTACGGACGGCTGGTTCATGGAAGCAACACCTTTTCCTTTCAGCCGGATCCTGGAACCGGACTGGGTTCCCTTCCTGATTTTGCAGAGCACACGCCCTGTCAGGGTCTCCACCATAACTTCTCCGCCGAAAACCGCTGTGGTAAACGGCACCTGAACCGTTGTATAAATATCGGATCCCTTCCGTTCAAATCCCGGACGTGTTCCTACATGAACCTTCATAAACAGATCTCCCGGCTGGCCGCCGCCCGTTCCCGGCGCTCCCTTGCCGCGAAGCCGGATGCTCTTGCCGTCCTCCATTCCTTCCGGAATGTGTACCTGCAGCGTCTGAATGGAACCGTCCTCTTTCTGAAGCCGGATCATCTTATCGCATCCAAATGCGGCTTCATCAAAGCTGACCGAAATCTCTGTATGGATATCCTGTCCTCTGCTCTGATAGGAACGGCCTCCAAATCCCTGGCTGTGGAAGCCACTGAAGCCGCTATTACTTCTGCTGCCGCTTCCGCCGAACATACCTCCAAAGATATCTCCGAAAAGATCATCCATATTTCCGCCTTCGAAATGGAACTCCCGGTAGCCGCCGTTCTGACCGCCGAAACCTCCAAAACCACTGAAGCCCTGCCCGGCTCCCTGCGCGTTCTGATCAAATGCTGCATGGCCGAACTGGTCGTACATCTTCTTCTTCTTCGGATCTCCCAGTACATCATAAGCCTCATTTACCTCTTTAAACATCTGCTCTGCCCGGGCATCTCCCTGGTTCGTATCCGGATGATATTTCTTTGCAAGTTTCCTGTATGCTTTTTTAATTGTTGATGCATCTGCATTTCTGCTGACACCAAGTACATCATAGTAATCTCTCTTTGCTGCCATAATCTCACCCTCTCCGCTTTGAAAACAATCCTTTTATCTATCTTCTTTGAAAATACCCCGGATTCATCCGGGGCATCTTGTCGTCTGTTCTATTTATAATATAACAACTATGTTTTTCAAAGTCAAGAGGCAGGATGCGATTTTCGCATCAAATTTCCTGCTTCATCTTTCTCTGCTCATATTGCTCTTTCGTCAGTAAATATTTCACCGCTTCTTTTTCCTGCCCGAAAACGAGTTCCTTTCTCCTGATATCTGTTGGAAGAAAGCCCGCTTTCCGAAACAACTTTACGGCTTCGAAACGATCCTCCGGGAACCAGTCAGACAGTATCTCCGCCTCGTTTTCTTCAAAAGCTACTTTTTGCAGACTTAACAGTGCTGGATATGCATAACCTTTACCCCTGTATTGGGAAGCAATTACAATTCCAATTTCGTATTCCCTGCTATTTTCATCATGCTGAAAATATACTTCGCCCACCGGTATTTTCATCTCTGCATCATAAATATATGCAATATATCTATTGTGAGACTTCGTCCATTTTTTATACCACTCCTGCATCTGCTCATCTGTTTTGCAGATTGTTCCAGACACTTTATCATAGCCCTCCATTTCCATATCATATCCTGCATTATATGACATCGTTTCCGGATCCATCATCCATTTTTGTCTATAATAAAGCTCCTCCACTTCCGGCGTTTTTAAATAAATAGATTTCACCCTACCCCTCCTCACACTTCATTTTAGCATGATGAGCATTTTCTTTAGAATGACTCTGACCGACCGTTTCCTTATAACCGATTTTGGTCTCCCCATTCACACATCCCATCCAAAATCGGGATCAACGATTTGCCCCGCTCTGTCAGGCTGTACTCCACCTTCGGCGGGATCTGCGGGTACTCCTCCCTGTGGACAAGCTGATCCGCTTCCAGTTCCTTCAGCGTGGAGCTGAGTGTCTTATAGGAGATTCCTCCAATATATTTTTTCATTTCATTAAACCGAACCACACCGAATTCCATCAATGTATAAAGGATGGTCATCTTATATTTTCCGTTAATCAACGATAATGTATAGCTGAAACCTGTCGTACTGAGACATTCATTTGAAATACATCGTGTTCCCATTTCACACTCTCCTTTGGGTAAGTACCCTACTGTACTGTAAGTATCGCACTTTTATGTGCGTACTTGTTTTCTTATCAACACTTGTTATGATTATAGTATCAGGAATGTGGAAAGTCAATTCTTATTCCGAATTAAACCAGCCAGATTTTATGAAAACAGGAGGAAAAAAGATGAGTAAAAAAATTGTTATAATTACAGGGAGCCCACGGAAGACCGGAAACAGTTTTGCCATGACGGATGCGTTTATCAAAGCTGCAGAAGCAAAAGGACACACTGTCACGAGATTCGATGCAGCCATGATGAATGTGGGCGGATGCCATGCCTGCGAGACGTGCTTCAAGTCAGGAAAGGCATGTTCCTTTGATGATGATTTCAATAAGATTGCTCCGGCTGTTCTGGAAGCGGACGCTGTTGTGTTCACCATGCCGGTATACTGGTATTCCATTCCGGCACAGATCAAGGGAGTCATCGACAAGCTTTATTCATTCTGTGTTGCCGGAAAAGATATTGCCGGAAAAGAGTGCGCGCTGATTGCCTGCTGTGAGGAGGATGATCTCTCAGTCCTGGACGGCGTCCGGATTCCGATTGAACGTTCCGCTGCCCTGCTCAAATGGCAGATGGTCGGGGAAGTGCTTGCACCTGGCGTCTTAAATACCGGAGACATTGAAAAGACAGATGGATGTCAGCAGGCGGCTGCACTGGCAGATAAGATCTGATCAATATCAATCATGATGAAGGAGAAAATGAAATGAGTAAAAAAATTGTAATCTTAAACGGAAGCCCTCGCAAAAAGGGCAACACATCAGCTCTTGTAAAATCATTTACAGAAGGCGCCGAAGCCTCCGGCAACACGGTCACCGAATTCTTTCTTGGGGGCATGAACATCCATGGATGCAGGGGATGTTTTGGCGGGCACAGCAGCAAGGACTGTCCTTGTGTTCAGCAGGACGATATGAATCAGATCTATCCGGCTGTCCGGGACTGTGATGTGATCGTACTGGCTTCGCCATTGTATTACTGGAACATGAGCGGCCAGCTTCGGACCGCTGTGGACCGTCTGTTTGCCCTGGAAGAAGGGGAGGGCAACCTTCTCAGAGGACACGGACGTGCATCCGCGCTTTTGATGGCCGCGGAAGGAAATGGATTTGAAGATGTCCTTCTCTACTATGACCATCTGCTGAAACATCTCAAATGGGAAAATCTCGGCCACGTCCTTGCCGGCGGAAATGGCGATATCGGTGATATCGACGGCAAACCGGAACTTGGGCAGGCTTACGAGCTTGGGAAATCTATTCGCTAGAGGCTTATATAAATTCGTGGTGATATTCCCATTTTGCATATCATGATATAAGTATTGGATATTTTACAGACTCCTCCGCTTTCTGTATAATAAATGCAGAAAACAATTCAGAAAACGGGGGATCGATTTTGAATGATATGACCTTAAATAATAACGTTCGGATGCCCATGATCGGCTTTGGCACCTGGGATATCCGCGGGGAAGCGGGAAAACAGAGCATCCTGACTGCGCTGGATCTTGGTTAACGGCTGATCGATACAGCCCAGATGTATGAAAATGAGTATATTGTCGGATGTGCAGTCAAAGAAAGTGGAATTCCCCGAGAAGAACTCTTTCTCACAACCAAAATATACCGTCCCAATACGACCTGCCAAAAAGCAAAATCGGGGATTGAACAGTCTCTGAATGAGCTGCAGACCGATTATATTGATCTTCTCTTGATCCACGAGCCCTATAAAAGCGCTCCGGAAATGTATGAAGCCTTCAAAGAAGCTTTGCGGGACGGAAAAACATTTTTGCGGAACCTGTTCTGAAGGAAATCGGCGCAAGGCACGGCAAGACATCCGGACAGATTGCCCTTCGTTATCTGATCCAGAATGGCATTGCCGTGATTCCGAAGTCCGTTCACCGGGAGCGAATGGCAGAAAATCTGGCTGTACTGGATTTTGCACTGACTCCGTCCGAGCTCTCTGCTATCAGCAGGCTGAACGGGAACTCTTCACTATTTGGATGGTACTGATTGACCGTCTGAAGGCCGGACACATCCTGCCCGGCCTTTTCATTTGATGCCCACAGCTCCGGCAGCAGTTTATGAAAGCCGGATACTGATCTCCCCGGAGGACAGCCGTTCTGTCTGTCCATTTTCATACTGCACAATCAAATGGCAGTCCTGGTCCACATCCAGCGCCGTTGCGTTTCTGTCGCCGGACGGGGACAGTATCGTGATCTCTTTCCCCACTACGAGACTTTTTGCACGGTACTTTTCCACATAATCAGTACGGTCTATCCTCTCATATTCTTTAAAAAAATAATTCAGAACTCCGGCGGCCAGCCGGTTCTTTCCATCATTTTGCTTCCCGTCAAAAACGGATCCTGCAGTTTCTCTGATATCTTCCGGGAATCCACTCTCCGGCGGGTAAACATTGATTCCGATTCCCAGAATCACCGATTCTACACTTCCATTTTCCATACTGACTGAAGCCTCTGTAAGAATTCCGCTGATCTTCCGTCCTTCCTGATAAATATCATTGACCCACTTGATCCAGGTCTCTTTTCCGGAAATCTCCTCTACCGCTTCGCATACAGCGACAGCAGCCATTGTCGTGATCTTCACCGCCTGATCCGGTGTCATTCCATCCGGCCTTAACAGGATACTCAGATAGAGACCGGTGTCTGCCGGAGAATAGAAACTCCGGCCCCTCCTCCCCCGTCCTTTTGTCTGGGTGTTGGCAAGGATTACAGTCCCTTCCGGCGCTCCTGCATTTGCCTTTTCCCTGAGAAGCGTATTGGTAGATTCTGCCTCCGGCAGAACGCATAAGTTCAATGTCCGGCAGACAGGATCCTGATATTTTTCAATTCCCTGTGTAGATAAAATATCCGTATCGGCCGCAAGACGGTAGCCCTTGTTTGAGACTGCGTCAATTTCGTAACCTTCTTTTCGAAGGCCGTTCACCGCTTTCCATACTGCCGCCCGTGAAACCGCAAGCCTGGCTGCAATCTCTTCGCCTGAAAAATAAACTCCCCTCTGCTCTTCAAACAGAGCAAGAATACTTTCTTTTGTCGTCAATTTTATCCACCTCCGCCAACTGCTATAAATTCTGTGGAATCCCCTCTGGTCCTTCCGTTGCCGCTGATCCTGTCCATTTTTCAAATATTTGAGATTCTGTGCCAGTATCATATCCAGCATCCTTGTATCCCAGCTTTTTCAGCAAGGCCATACTAGGTACATTTTCCGGCTCAGTAAGACTGACAAATTTCCACTTTGGATATTGCTCATGCAGCAGATTGATCAGGGCTGATAATGCTTCAAATGCGTATCCCTTTCGGTGATATTTGTAGGAAATAGTATATCCAAGGCTAATCACACCATCACCAGGCATAACCACGATTTCACCTATCATCTCATCGGTATCCTTGAATGCAACTGCTATCATGGCCGGACTGTCAACAGACAGGATATCATCTTTACGGCGTTCCACCAGGGCAGCAATCCCATCGTAGTCCTTTGTTTGTCCACGCTGATAGCGGGTGCAGATTTCATTATTGCGATAATCGTGCATAATTGCTGCATCTTTCGCCTTGACATTGCGTAGTTTCAGACGATCTGTTTCTATAAATATCATGCATGTTTCCTTTCTCATACTTAAAGCCTGTTTTCCATAATACTGCCACAGGAAGTAATGGTACACAATGTACATTACTCCTGCCAGATGCGGAAATCCACATGAAAATATACATCCTCTCCATACACCGGCACAAGTACATCGCTGCTTCCATACTGCGCCTGCCGAATTTCATATCCGCTGAAATCAAACGATGCCTGCACTTTAACCCCCGCCTCATTAATCATAAAATCACTGCATTGATCCCCATATTCTTTCACCCGGTTGTAAAGGCGCGAAGGCGGAGAAAGCAACAGGTGGTAGTCGTCCTGTGCACAAATATAGGAAAGAGATGCCAATGCCATCAGATCCCCATACACCGGGATTTCCATCTTCTCATCTTTATACTCGGAAGATAATGAAATTTCTGTCAAAACACCGTCTTTTTCCGTAAATTGAATCCTTGGAAGATCCGGATAATCCACCCCGGTATCAACGACATACCATTTCCCGTCCATTTGCTCCCAATCACCGTACTGATTCAGACGCTTCATGGAATCGTTATACGGAGGTAAAAACTCTGGATGATTCATCTGATGGTCAATCTGATAAAATTCCTGCAAATGGTTAAAATTCTCGGCATACTGTGCTGCCGTGATATTTCCTCTGTTCTGCGGCAGTGCACCTGCCTGCCACACAAAATAATTCAGGACATCAAGTACACTCAGTACCAGAACTGCCGCTATCACTTTCCACCTCATATGCCGTTCATCCAACGTGAGAATATTGTCTTCTTCCCACTCAAGAATCTCTCCTTTTTTACAATCCCTGTAAGAAGAGTATTCTCGAATGAGTCCGTAAACCGGGATATAGAATCCCAGTCCTCTTTTCAGTACAATTCCTGTTCTATCATAAGCCTCCCTCCATGTAAGCCGTGCACCGCTTTCTGCGGACACCCGAAAGCCAAACAGAAATTTCCCGGGTGTCGTACCAAACCTTGAAAGCATAACCGGTTCTACCAGAAGAAGCAAAACGGACTGCATTATGGTTCCTATTACCACGAATGCCAATCCTGTTTGTCTGATATTCATATGAAAGCCAAGCGCCAGAATCAGATTCCAGAAAATCAGATAGATTGTTTCATCGATCAGTCTGGCAAAATATCGTTTCCAAGGCGCTCTCACTTTTGGAAGTGAATCTGCTTCCAGCTCCGCCGGAATTTCTGAAGGAGCCTTTTCCAGCAGATTGAAATAATGCTCCGCGTCAAAACTTTCATAAGCTGCCTGATCCCTGCACAGCTGTTCACAGATCACTCTTGACTGTTCCAGATCTTTCTGTTCTTTTTCCAGTGTCCTCAAATGTACAAGAAGAACATCTGTCAGCTCGCTTTCTTTCTCACTTAAAGACCGGATCTCTTCCAGGCTGAGGTGAATCGTCCGAAGCAGCCTGATCCGTTTTAATGTGTCCACATCATGTTCTGTATAATTTCGATAACCATTCGGATCCCTCTGCGGCGTGATGAGTCCTTCTTTTTCATAGAACCGGATATTCGCCCGGGTCATTTTGGACAGTTCTTCCACTTCTTTGATCGTCATCGTCATGGCCCTCCCTTGTTATGATAACTAAATTATAAGGGGTAAAGGGACTTTACAGTCAAGTAAGATTTAAGATTTTTAAACCGCAAATAACAAGACAGGTTTTGCTAACGGCAGGTGAAATGCAGACAATGCCTACCGCCAATTTCCCCTTGAACATTAAAAACCGATATGCTATATTGTAAATAGAAAAAGGAACAACCGTCCACAAAGTGGTTGACCTCGTGAAGTAAATAGCAACATAGAAATTACCACCTTTTCACTCAGCCAAAGTTTCGGGGTGGTTTTTCTATGCTTAAAACATTATCTGATAAACGTAAAAACGAATGTCAGTAATGCCAGAATGAACACAATGCACATTTTTAATCAGGAAACTATTTTCCGGACGCCTTGATTTTCCGGCATAATTTCACGACAGTTTCGACTGTGTTTTCGTTGAGCAACCGAATTGTATCGCCTTCACAGCCGTTATAATACACCGGGAACTTAAAGCTGATCTGCTTTATGATGCGCCCGCTGTCATCCCTTTCGGGATACAACTCGATTGCCTTGATGAACGTTCTCATGAATTCCTTCTTTTCAAGATCCGTCATCTTTCTATATATCTTATCAAATTCCAGGAGGAATTGATAGACCTGTTTTCCGGTGATCTGCTCACCGCAGGATGCGGAAATCTTCGCTTCCACATCCGCCAGCATCTCCTCCAGCCCGGAGATCCGGTCATACAGGTTATCCAGGCGTTCCTGCATATCCTGATACTTCCGCTCATAATGCCGGTCATTCACGTCCAGCTTATCCAGCATAAGCACCAGCTTCTTTTTGGCGCCCATGACCTGCACAAGCTCCCCCTTCACCAGTTCCCGTTCCTCTTCCAGAGCAGAAACATCCACCTTCTCATGCAGCTTGTCCTGGATGAAATCCCGGAACTTTTCCATCGCCACCATATCACGGATAATCTGAACCACTTCCCCATTCAGCTCATCCTGGTTCAGGGAAGGTTTAAAATCGCAGAAATGATCTTCATCAATCTTCTTCCTATGCTGGCACCTGTAATAAAAATCGTCCTTATACTCTCCGGTCTTCTTATTTTTTCTCCTTCTCACCGTCCCGGCCATACCGGAACCGCAGACCGGACATTTCAGAATCCCGGATAAAATATGCTCATGGTCAAGGCTGTGGGTTTTATTCCATTTCACGCCTGTCACCCTGCGCTTGGATCTGGCCGCCTCCCAGGTTTCCTGGTCAATGACCGCCTCATGGAGTCCCTCTGCCAGAAGATAATCATCCTTCTTTACCCGCCGGTACTGATCCCTTGTCCCTTTCACCTTTTCTGTTGCATTCTTGCCGTAAGCAATCTTGCCTGCATAGACCGGATTATCCAAAATTTTCAATATTGTGCTCCTGGTAAAATAATTCACCTCCTGCTCCCGGAGCTTCTTTTTGGAATACCCATGCTGATTCAGATACTTGCTGATGAAATCCGCTCCCATGTCCGTATGAACAAATTTTTCAAAAATCAGCCGCACAATCTCCGCCTCTTCCGGGTTCACGATCAGCGTGCTGTTTTTGGAATCCAAAAAATACCCGAAAGGCGCCTGACCGCCGTTCCATTTTCCTTCCCTGGCTTTCTGCCTGCGTCCTTCCATCGTCTGAACCAGGATATTTTCCCGCTCAATCTCAGCGACCGCGGACAGCACGGTAATGGTCAGTTTTCCGGAGTCTTTGGAAGAATCAATCCCATCTTCCACACAGATCAGGTTCACGCCGTAATCCTGGATATACTGCAGGGAATTCAGCACATCCGCGGCGTTCCTGCCAAACCTGGACAATTTGAATACCAGAATATAACTCACCCCGTCCCGGTCATCCGCCACATCCTGGAGCATCTTCTGAAACTGGGGTCTTCCGATAATGCTCTTCCCAGACTTTCCGGCATCACAGTATTCCCTGATGATCTCCATCCCCTGAAACTCCGCGAATTTCACCAGCCGATCCTTCTGCGCGTCCAGGCTGTAGCCGTCTACCTGCATGGCGGTAGATACCCTGATATAAAGATAGCATTTTTCTTTCTTCTTCACGCTTCCGCCTCCTCATATTCTTCCGTCTCCGGCACCATCCGAAAATACTTCAGGGCGTCCAGAATCGCAAGTTCCTTCTCCTTCGGGCATTTCGGGACACGCGCTTTCGGATTCTCCGGCTTATTATAATTCTCTCCCATCTCTACACCGTATTTTCGCTTGATCTGAGCGATATACAGGGAAGATACTTTCAGTCCAGCCTTTTCCATAACATACATCTTGATCTCCGCATAGGTTGCTTTCGCTTCCGGTACGGTCACCGGCAGTTTCCGGCAGTCCAGCTGAAAGGATACCATTTCATCCGGAAGTTTCGGATCCCCGGGTGCCGTTTCCCCGTCATAGAAAACCGGGAACCGGAAAGCGATGGATTTCAGGATCCTTCCATCTTCCTGTTCTTCCGGGAAAACCTCAATCCGCTCAATAAACTGCCGGCACAGCTCCCGCCGCTCCGCACAGGTCATCTTCCTGTAAAGACAGTCAAAATGATCCAGGATCCGGCTGATCTGTCCGGAAGAATGGATCCCTTCACGAACCGCGGCCAGTTTCTTCCTCACCTTCCCGATTTCTGCCTCCAGCTGCTCGATCCGGTCATAGGCGGCGTCAATCTTCTCCTGGACAGCGTCATAGGCCTTGTCATACCCATCCGACAGGACATCCAGATGGTCAAGTTCCCCGCCCAGTTTGTATTTCAGATGCTCCTGGCTGTGCAGCCTCCTGCGCAGGTCTTTCAGCTGTCCCTCCAAAGCCTCTTCAGATGAGGAATCTCCAACAGCCTCCGCAAAAGCTTTCTGGAATTCTTCTGTCCGCGTCAATTGCCCAAGAATCTCCATTACGGCGCCATCCAGATTCTTCTGATTATAGGTATGATGAAAACCGCATCGCCGCCCTTCGGATTTCCGGTAATACCGGCAGGCGTAATAATGGATTGACTTGTAATGTCCGCCTCTGTTCCGATTGACCCGTTTGCTCTTTTTCATCACCAGCCCTGCCCCGCACATGGGACATTTTACCAGGCCGGACAGCATGCTGATCCGATCCGGTTCATCCTTTTCATAGCGGACAGCTCCCTGTCGCCTCTTAGCCTGCGCCCTTTCCCACATTTCTTCCGGGATGATTGCCTCATGCTTTCCCCGGACTGTGATTTCTTCCCTTTGATCCTTCTCCTCCTTCCCTCTGTTCGCCCTGCGGAAATATACGATCTTCCCGCAGTAAAAGGGATTATCCAGTACACGGGCAGCAAAGTCCCTGTTAAAAGGGCAGGAGATTCCCCGGGAAATCCTCCGATAGCCGTGGTCATTCAGCCACCGCACCACTGTGGTCAGCCGCATTTCCGGCTCCAGATATTTTTCATAGATCAGCCGGACAATCTCCGCATCCCCCGGTTCCACTGTCAGTCTGCCGCCCTCATTCCGTATCCGAAAGGCGCTGGTCCGCCTGCCCAGCCTCCTTCCAGCATCTTCTGCATCCGTCCGGCCATAAACTGCACCCGGATATTTTCCCGTTCAATCTCCGCCACAGCGGACAGGATAGCAAGGGTCAGCCTTCCTCCCTGGGTAGAACTGTCAATGCTGTCTTCCACGCACACCAGATCCACGCCATAGTCCAGAAGCGTCTGGATGGATTTCAGCACATCCGCAGCATTCCGCCCGAAGCGGGACAGTTTAAATACCAGCACATAAGAGACCTGATCCTTTTCACTGGCGATGTCCTCCATCATTTCCATAAAGGCAGGCCTTCCGGCAATGCTCTTCCCGGACTTTCCGGCGTCACAGTATTCGCCCGCGATTTCAAGCCCCTTATACTCCGCGTACTGGCGCAGGCGTTCCTGCTGGGCCTCCAGGCTGTATCCCTCTGTCTGAGCAGCCGTGGAAACCCGGGTGTAAATGTAGCATTTCTTTTTCACATCCTCACCTCTTTCGGTTGCTCACCGTCACACGGTTTCTCCTTGTATGATTAATATATCGGAGTCCTGTATCCCCGCCAACTCGCAGAACGCATAAAGTTTCCTGCGAAGAACTATGCGGAACGCACAGAAAAAGCGACAGCCCGGAGGACTGCCTGTAAGGACGTGATTTCAGGATGTTTTTTCTGCAGAGCTCTGCGTCTTTTCTTCGTCCAGTTCTTTCAATATTTCAGCGCCGTACTTCTGGATCATCCGCGCCATAAACTCGGCGCAGCGCTCCATGTTCAGATCTGCCTGCTTTTGCGTATACGTGCCTGTGCTGACCAGTTCCCGTCTTTCCATGAGTTTCCCGCCTCCCTTGCCGCAGGGAGCATCCCTGCTTTGTTTCCTCATGTCACAGGCAAAGAAAAAACAGTTATATTTACCCTCCCGCCAAAAATCACAAAAAGAAACCCGTCGGCACATTTTTCCAACGGGTTCTAAAGATTTTATTTATTGTCGAACAGACTGATCTGCCAATATTCACTTTTTTCCGGAAAATCTTTCAGATAACTAAAAATTTGATCTGTCTGATACATTATTCCTGCCTTACGGCAGGTTTCTCTGAAGATATGCAGAAGGTGTTTGCTATTCGGGCTGTTTATTACATAATCATATCCATATTTATTCCGGTATTTTTCTGACAATCCCGGAAATACTTGATCCAGGGCATGATAGAAGTATTCCCGGTTTCCCTCCCGCAGGGTAACACCCATTCCAAAATTTACAATACCTTTCACGCCCGCAGCCACGCAATATTCCAGAATTCCTTTTAAATTTTCCTCCGTATCATTAATATAACTTCTCGGAATTTTCAGCCCTGATTTTATAAGGCTTTCCGACCCCTATCTCAAAAAAATCACCCACTTTTTTCAAAAAACGCTTGACAAATCGCTCAAAATTTGCGGCGAAGCCGATTGATTATATTTTATTTCAATCGACTGGAGGCGATTTCTTTGTTACCTACTAATCCTGGCGGACATGCCGCCTATCAGGATACTTTCGTATCCGATTTCCTTAAATTTTATCCTGATCCCTTCGCACTTCCGAAAAGCACATGGGATTATATCGTGCAGTTCTGGTATCTGGATCTTTCTCAGACGGATTCCATTATGCAGAAGTGTTACTCTGTTTTGGGTCCGGAACCACGGCTCCCTTCCTGCATGCTGCGCTCCTATCTGCTGGCTTTAAAGCTGAAAGTCACTTCCATCACTCGCTGGTGCCGTATGCTCAGGGAAACTCCTCTTTATGCCATCCTCAGCGGTTTCTCCTTCGGAGATACCCCGGGTGTCGGCACTTTTTATGATTTCTTTTCCCGTATCTGGCAAAATGACAATAACAACCTTTCTCCCAGGGACCGCTTCCCTAAGATGAAGCCACCCAAAGGGAAAAAGAAGGGCGATAAGACTCCCTGCGATTCTTCCAGTACCGCATCCAAACTTCTTCCTTTGCTGGAACGCTGGAAATTCAAACCGGAAAATCCGTTTTCCCTTATTTTCCAACTCTATCATCAGCAGTTCCTGGATCGTTCTGTTCAGAAAGGATTGATCGATCCAGACCATCTGGCTCTTGCCGGTGACGGCACCCCTGTCCGGACTGCTGCACAGCAGCGTAAAAAGCGGATCTGCGATTGTAAGGAAAAAGGCTGTTCTTCCTGCAGCTGCAAACGCCATTATTCCCAGCCGGACTCCAACTGGGGATGGGACTCACACCGGGAACGCTACTTCTTCGGCTATCACCTCTACATGTATGTGGCATCCGATTCCCACAGTGACCTCCCCGTATTCCCGCTTTTGGAACGTGCTTCCCGGCATGACATGCTGTCGTTCCTGCATTCCTTTTTTACGATGAAAGCATATCTTCCGGAATTCCGCATTGAGAAACTTCTTCTGGATTCCGCTCACGATGCTTATGCTGTCTATGAATACTGCAGACGGGAAAACATCACTCCGTTTATCGATCTTAATCCCGGTCATACCGGGCACTTTACGTATAAGGACGATTTCACGATTGATAAGGACGGCGTCCCGATCTGTAAGATGGGCTTACGTATGCATAAAGATGGATATGAGGCTGCCAAGCATCGGGCGAAATACCGATGTCCAAAAGCAAACCGAAAACGTGGCTGCTTTTGTGAACAGCCCTGTTCGCCGGCGAAATACGGAAGGACCGTACACATCTTTACCGATGACAATCCAAGGTTATTTAACATACCGCCAAGGGACAGCAAAGCGTGGGAAAAGGAATATGACGGAAGAACTTCCGTGGAACGCTCCAATAAGCGGGAGAAAGAGGACTATAAATTAGAAGACGGCAGGCACCGCTCTACAAAGATGTGGTACTGCCGCCTCTACGGCATCTTGATGCCTGGGAAATGCCATCAGTCGAGGCATTTCAAGAATCATTTTTAGGTTTGACCGCCTAACAATGATATCTTAAAAGACTCCATAAAATTTTTCAAGGCATAGTATCCGCTATGTCCAATGTTTATATCCATTTCTCGTAAATTTCTTTTCCTGCACGATATTCAGTTGTCAAGTTTCGGTTGGAATCTCATCCATTGAAATTCCGAGAAGTTATTTCGTACTTGAGACTCCCATTGATTCAGTCCTTCGCTGCATGCAGCTACTATGACCTCTGCTGACTTCTGTGCGCTCAACACTATCTCACGATAATGCTTACTCCTTTCAAAGCATTCCGCACAGACCTCCCTGGGTACCACACGTCTCTTTCCCTCCATCCATCTGCCGCATCTACTGCACATGATTCCGTGTAGCTATTGGGCTTCATCTTGTATGGCAGACTCACCCTCATGTACAGCCTTATATGCGATTTCTGTCCGTCAGACCAGAGGTTTGCCCGTGGGTTAGTAGGTTCCCCACATCCGGCTTCCTTCAGATTCCACCTCACGATGGACACCCTTGCCTTCGGCTATATCCTTCCCGCTACCGGGCGGATTTGGGACTTACACCCTTAAGAAACGTGCGCCGCCAGGCGCACCATAAAAAAAGCAAGCGCTCCGTCTTACTCAGACGAAGCGCTTATTTTATGGTTCTGGCACATAATGATTCCGAATCTGTGATGGATCATAAAAGATCTGATCCTTTTCAATGATTTTCAGCGTTTCTCCCTTTGCCTCCACAACCGTAACCGCGCAGTTGGGCGGCACTCCCTCCTGCCAGAAATTTTTCGGATCTTCATATAGATGGTTGAGGATTCCCCGGACTGCACAGCCGTGTGTCACCACCAAAACTGTGCTCTCTGACAGATCCTTCCTGCCTGTCAGATCATCCAGAAATTCCCTGCCTCTTTGACAGACCTGCCGGATTGTCTCGCCGTCTGGCGCTCCTTGAAACCGGAAGGGATCCGTATAAAAAAGCTGATACTCTTCTTTTTTTCCCATTTTTTCTATCTCTTTTGCCGTAAGGCCGTCCCATTTTCCCCAGGTGATTTCCCGGATCCTTTCGTCTTCGAAGACCGGGATCTGCCGCCGGCGCAAAAGATGAGCCGCGGTCTGTCTTGCTCGAATATAGGGGCTGACA
This sequence comes from Drancourtella massiliensis, assembly GCF_016900655.1. Taxonomy (GTDB): domain Bacteria; phylum Bacillota; class Clostridia; order Lachnospirales; family Lachnospiraceae; genus Sellimonas; species Sellimonas catena. Next base: position 47,361 of record NZ_JACJKH010000003.1, on the reverse strand, counting down.
TATGCGATGTCAAAGGGGACATTTTCCAATGCCGCGCCGGTGATATCCGCCAGCTTTTTTCCTTGTTCACTTAAGGGAACATCACTTTCCCCTTGCAGTCTTCCCAGTGCATTCCACTGGGTCTCACTGTGTCTGACAAAATAAATCTGCATCGTCCCCTCCATCTGCCGCCGCTATTCTTCTGCTTTCAAAAATTCTTCCGCCACATGCATGGACTGTTTCATATTTTTCCCATCTGCGATCCCTTTTCCTGCGATATCAAAGGCTGTTCCGTGATCGACAGAAGTCCGGATAATCGGAAGGCCGATGGTACAGTTAACACAGTCGCTCATATGCTGCATCTTGGCCGCAATATGTCCCTGGTCATGGTACATGGCGATCACGCCGTCATAGACTCCATTCAGCGCCTTACTGAATACTGTATCTGGAGGAATCGGTCCTGTAACATTGATTCCTTCCGCCTTTGCCTCTTCAATGGCCGGGATGATCTGGTCAATTTCTTCTGTTCCAAATAATCCGTGCTCTCCTGCGTGGGGATTCAGCCCAGCCACCGCAATGTATGGATTTTCCAGCCCGGTTCTCTTCAGTGCCTGGCAGATCAGCCGGATACAGGTAAGCACCCGCTCCTTAGTTGCTCTGTCACATGCCTCCCTCAGGGAACAATGGGTCGAAACATGCATGATTTTCAATGGGCCATAAAACATCATGGCATAATCTTTCGTGTGAGTCAAGGTCGCAAATATTTCTGTATGGCCGTCATAGTTATGACCGCCCATATGCAATGCTTCCTTATTTAAAGGTCCAGTTACGACAGCTTCGATTTTTCCTGCCAGCGCATCCTGGATTGACCGCTCGATATACCGGTAGGCAGCATCGCCGCATTTTGCCGACAACGCGCCAATCTGGTACTGATCCATTGTCAGATGAATCGGATCAATGACATTCACTGCGCCCTCTTCATACTCTTCCACCTGGCTGATTTCTTTCACTTTGCAATTAAGCCCCAGCTGATCTATATAATGCTGCAGAATATCTGCCGCTCCATATACAACATAATCCGCTTCAAATTCCTGGCTGTCCGCCAGCGCCTTTACAACGATCTCAGGGCCGACGCCCGCCGGATCGCCCATCGTAATTCCTATGATTTTCATGGTTTACATCCCTCTTTCTGTCATTGTTTGAAAAACCGGATTGCCTCCGCAATCGTATCTGGGGTTCCGATGGAACCGCCCTTTACGATGCAGCGAAGTCCCGGAGAATCTCCTCCATCAAGCTCAATCAGCGCCACGATGGGGAAAACTTCCTGGATCAGTTTTGCTCCATGTGCATGGTTATGGTCATGGACACTGATTGCTGTATCTCCTCCTGTCAGAATACATCCACAGACTTTCGCACGTTTCAGGATCTCTACGGACAGTTCTCCCAGCTTTTTCTGCGTAAACTGCGCTACCTCCTGACGGGTCATCCCGGACTTCTTCCCGGCGTCTACTGCGTCCAGATAATCCGCTTGCTCTTTTGCGCTGACAACGATGACGTCTTGCCCCAGCTTCAGCCTTTCCACTACTTCCTCTGCCACAGGGGCAATACTTCCGCCTCGAATCAGATCTGCCACATTTAGTTCTACCAGCTTTGCTCCGGCTTCCACCGCCACACGCACCTGGCCGCGGGATGTCTCACTGATGCTTCCCACGATGCCAAGCACCGGATATCCTGGATTCAAAGCAGAAAACAAAGCATTTGCCATGCCGGCAGAGCCCACCCATAAAACCCGTTTCTTCTGCTGGAGCACGAATTCCACCACGTTTTTTAAGTCCACATTTTCCAGGACATCAAATGTCAGGATTCTGGGGCCTTCCAGCTTTAAATCTTTATTGCGGATCTGAGCCAGCGTAAAATACTGTATCGGCTCCTCAAGCTCTTCTTCCAGCAGAATACGCAGATTGTCCTGCTGTACCAGGCACAACGGATCACGCATAATCTCCGTCTCACAGATGCGGACTCCGTTCATCATCAGGATTCCGTCTACAACGGTGCGGTTGGAATCTGGATTTGCCGGGTTGAAGACAATCAGATCCGGCTTTAATACCTCATCGGCCGCCTGCAGCTCTGCTTTGATATTTCCTCTGAGTGTTGAGTCAATCTTCTTATAATAATGGTCATACTGATATGGCTGAACACTTTCATAAATCTGTTTTACTTTTTCATATGCTTCCTGTGCAGGAATATTTCTAGATTCGGTGTCGATTACATAAGATTTTTTCGGATCAATGCTTTTTGCGTCAAAGGCTATATAGGATTCTATTCCATTTTTCGACATCTGAACGCCTGCATCGCCGGATCCGGTAAAATCGTCTGCCACCATCAAGAATCTTGCCATATTGATTCCTCCAATTTACGATGTCTTTTTCGGAAACTTCGGACAACCGAATTTCTTTGCCCACCAGCTGACAATAAAAGGTACGATCAACGCAGACAGCACGGTGGATGCCGCTACCTGGATGGTGGCCGTGGCTACAAATGGTTCCCACACCGGGTCTGCCGTAGCGATCACGGCCGGTACGGCAACCGCATTTCCAGCTGTAGTGGCAACTGCCCAGCCTGCATATCCTGGACGCCTGCCGATCAAGCGGTCACACAGACAGATGAACGCACCGCCCACAAAGATTGTAAGAAATGCCAGGACAATTCCGGAAACGCCTCCTTCCAGCACACTCTTCAAGTTAATGCCGGCTCCAAGACAGAATCCAATGATCGGGATGATCGCATCTCCGGCAGGTCCGAAGAAATCGGTCACCTTATGATCCAGATTGCCCAGAAGCATACCTGCCAGCACCGGAACCAGTGCCGCAACCAGGCTCATGATCGGAATATCCGCAAGTCCGGAAGCTCCCAGAGCAACCAGTGTCAGGAAGGGTCCGTCATTGATGGCAAGGATCGGCATACAGGCACAGTCCACATCGTCTCCATAAGTCTGCATCAATGCATAATAGACACTGCCGTTGCTGTTGGTTACCGCACAGATCACTGCCATACTGGAAATTCCCAGCACGCCAGCCGGTCCGAAGAATTTTCCGATAGCGATTCCCAGAACCGCACCGATGACAAACTTAGCCAAAAGAAGCAGGCCTCCCCGCTTGATTACCGCCGGCATCTCACGAATCTGAAGTTTCGTGCCCATACAGAATAACAGGATTCCCAACGCACAGTTGCTGCCCGCGCTGGAAAAAGTCGCCGTTGTGATGCCTCCGATCTGGAGCGCATCAGGGAAAAACGTGTTTACCAGGCATCCGAGGATCAATGGGACTACCATCATACCAGCCGGCACCTTTTTTAAAAAATTCATAATCATGGCGTAAAACCTCCGTAATTTTTTTTAACAACCGGTCGTTTTATCTTTACTTTATATTTTATAAGCGGTGATAATATTTTCATAGATTGAAAATGTTTTCACTCACTCCCTGCAAAGAAAATAATCCCTATCCCAAAAGAGCTGAATCTCATTTTCTGAAATTCAGCTCTTTCGATTCACACTTTTCCCTCTTCTCTTTCCTAGAGCTCTGTCTGTGCCAGTTCCAGCAATCTGGTTCCCAGATTGCTGTCCACGATCAAGGTATCCACCAATCCTCCTTTGACCGCCGAGAGGACAGCATAAGCCTTTTGCACTCCTGACGCCAGCGTAACCTTATTAGGAATCTTCTTGAAAACCTCCAGATCAATAGACAGTGTCCGGTCCTTCAAAGAAGTATCGCACTCTTTTCCATCCTTATCAAAAAAGCGGATGGCAATGTCTCCTACAACTCCTTTTTCTCGTAATTCCTTAAGATCCTCCGGCGGAAGATAATCCGGCCTTGCCAGTACCGTTGTTGTCTCCGGGTAAAAGACTCCTATCCCATTGACGGCGATATTGACCTTATCAAACATTTCATAGACCTCTGCAATGTTAGACTCTTCCTTTAACAGCTCCACCGTCTCTTTCGACCGCATCAGCGTATGGGTCAGCAGGGTATGCTTTTTCCCGGAAAATGCTTTCGCAATCCGGTCTACCAGAGTTCTGACGTCCCATTCCGGAACGCTATGTGCCAGACTTCCATGCAGGCTGACAAATTCAGCAGCCACCTTCTGAGCCGGGTTCAGATAATTGATCATCTGATAGACGGTACTGCCCCATGTAAATCCCACTACATCATCGTCATGAATCTTTCTTTGCAGATATCTGGCTGCCTCCAGCGCCACCAGCTTCTTCACATTTTCCGGGTCGTCCGCCACGCTGAGACCATCTTCCAGCCGGACCGCCGGCGCAATGACCACCTCGCTGATTCCCAGAATCTTTTCCAGACGCTCTTCCATTTCCAAGCATTGTACCAGCGGATCTCGGATCACAAACTCTATGATCTTTTCCTCCTTTGCCTTTTTTAGCAGCCTGGACACCGTTGTAACAGAGATTCCCAGCTCTTCTGCGATCTCTCCTTGAGGTTTCTCTGATATATAGTACAGATAAGCTGCCTTTAATACCAAAAACGTTGACTGATCATACTTGTCCGTCTTCATAAACGGCCACCTCCCGTTCCCGTTTTTTCTATATATACCCTATCATAGACCTTCGTAAAAATATTTTCAATATAAATAATATTTTTACATGCGCTTCAGATTTATGTGTGCGAAAATATTTTCTATGTTGTAATTTTTTTCTCATACGGTATATTAAAGATACAAAGATCGTTCGAGCAAACGTTCTTTTAACTACAATCCAATATGATTATAATTTAGGAGGTATTCATTATGATCCAACAGAACAGATTCTACAATCCACTTTTAAATCCTTTGTATGAAGGCTGCGACATTGATGATCTGTGCGTTGCCACATATCTGATCGGAGCAGCAAAGGAAGAAGGCGCTATTCTGAAAGCAGTCAGCATCGGTATCGAGCAGACTACCGGTTCCTGGGTAGACGTTCCGGCTGAAACCGACGAGATGCGCGCAAAATACTGCTCCAAGATCATCGGTGTTTACGAGGTTCCTAACTATGAGAACCAGACAAACGTAAACCTGGATGTAGCTCCGGACGGACTTCGTTTTTACATCGTTCGTATCGGATATCCGGTAGCAAACATTGAGAACAATATTCCTCTTCTGATCGGATCCATCGCCGGAAACATCATGTCCATGCCTTACTTAAAACTGCTTGACATTGATTTTCCGAAGAAGTTTACAGACGCTTTCCAGGGACCAAAATTTGGTATTGACGGAATCCGTGACATCCTGAAGGCTTATGACCGCCCGCTTTTGAACAACATGATCAAACCTTGTACCGGTTATACACCAGAAGTCGGAGAAAAACTTTTCTTCGAGGCAGCTGCCGGCGGAGTTGATATCATCAAAGACGATGAGTTGATTGGCGGAACCAGAGAGTTCAATGACTTAAGCGAACGTGTAAAGAGAAATATGGACGCAGTAGAACGGGCACGTGCCATCAAAGGTGAAAACACCATGTACGCCTGCAACATCACTGATGAAGTCAGCCGTTTGAAAGAAAACGCTATGACCGTCATCAATAATGGCGGAAACTGTATCATGATTGATATTCACGGTACCGGCTACTCTGCATGCCGTATGCTGGCAGAGGATCCGGAGATCACCGTTCCGATCCTTGCACACTCCTGCTTCAACGGCGCTTTCACCTGCTCACCTTATCAGGGAATGAGCTCAAAAGTTGTCAACAAGCTTGTCCGCTTAAGCGGAGCTGATATTTACCTGACTCAGCCGCCATATGGAAAATTTGACAATACGTTTGATAACTATATTACAAACATCAATACTTCCAAGGCAAAATTCTATGACCTCAAGCCGATGCTTCCATTCGTAGGCGGCGGCGTCGTACCAGGACTGGTTGCGAAGTTCATGGACGACTGTGGTCCGGATGTACTGCTGGGTGTAGGCGCTGGAATCCACGCTCATCCGATGGGACCAAGAGCTGGAGCCATTGCATTTAGAAATGCTATCGACGCAGTCATGAACGATGTTCCGATCAGGGAAAAAGCAAAAGAATGCAAAGAGCTGGAAGTTGCTTTGGACAAATGGGGACTTTACGGAGAAGATCACAGCAAGGATCTCTACGCAATCTAAATCCTTTTATAGATCAAAATTATCTGCCAATGATTATCGGAGAGGAAGCGAAACGCTTTCTCTCCTTTTATTTCCTATTTCTTTTTTAGTTAGTGCCTGCTGATTAAGCCAGTATTATAACAAAGCGCTCTGCTGGAGAGGGGAACAATCCCCATTTCTCCATAAAGGCGCAGAGAATCCTTCTCTGCATCTTGAAAAGATTTGACACGAATACAGATAATGCGATCGATGAGAGCTGAGTCGCCTCCAACTTTGTGGTTATAAGCCCCAGCCCATAGCTGTGCTTCTCCAAACTGAATTCACGTTCTATTCCAATCCGATCCGTGTTATCCTGATATTCCTGCTTCTTTTCCTTTCCGCTTTGTTGCTTTGCCGATGGCCGTCCCAGCTTCGGCCCTGACATCCTTATCCCGTATTGTTTGCAGAATGCTCTGTTATCTCGGGTACGATAGATCTGATCCACCAACAGCCTTTCCGGATAATGTCCGGTCCGTTTGTAATACCGGCCTACTGCCTCCTGCACATACTGGCTCTCATTGTATGCGCGGAAGGATATATGCTCTATTCGGGCATACCCTCTTTCGTCAATACTTACATCAAGTTTGGCCCCGAATTCCGTTGCTGTTTTCGCCTTCCCGCGGACAATCGGCCGGATCCAGGGCTGATGGATACTGACAATCCGATCGGGAACACTGTGAACCTTATGGTCATACATGTACTGCTGCTGCCTGTGAAGTTCCATAATCGTCAGCAGCAAAGGGATTTCCTTTTTCACAGGAGCGTATCCCTCTGACATAAAACGATCCACATAATCCAGGTCACGGCGGACATAGGAAAGCTGCTTTTTAATTGCCTTCCTTGTCTGTTTCCCGGTATGCTTCCGGCATTTTGCATAAGCAAGGTAATCTTTCCGTGCCTTCCTGGCATATCGTCTGGGAAGTGTTAGTCCATACTCTTTACAAAAGCGGAAAATGATGCTTTCCAGTTTCTCCCGCGCTTCGTTGAGAAGCGAGATATCCTGTGGATATTGGCTGGTGCACAGGTGGCGTCCACGATCAGGGTACCCTGATTTTCCTTTGTTCCAGGATCTGTCTTATCCAGGGCAGAGGATGAGCCATCCGAAAACGGGTCTGAGGGAGGCGTATGGTTGTCATCCTTCTTGCTGTCAAACATATAGGCATTTGCATCCATGATGGCATCTACGTCCAGGCGTTTCCGGAATAATACCAGCGTGCTTGAATCAAATGGAGGCTCATCCTGGTAGCCGGGCAGGCCAATGAAGTATTGCAGATATGGGTTTTCGGTGATCTGCTCTACAAGTTCCCGATCAGAGAATTGGAATTTTTTCTGGATAATCAGGGAGCCCAGCGCCATGCGCAGCGGCTTTGCGACATTACCCGTATCACTCGGGAACAAATCAGCATACTTGCGCTCCAATTCATCCCAGGGGATAGAGTCAGCCAGACGGATCCATCTGTTTTCCGGATTCATCTTCAATCCCAGTGGCTGATTGAAATCAAGGAAAGAATGCTGAAGTTTATCAACTGGCTTATACATACTCTATTCGGCTCCTTTTTGTAGGAAATATAGGTATAACCTGCAAGAAAAATCAAGCAGGCACTGAAATACCCTTGCAATCATTTTACCAGAAAATCGCTGGAATGTCAGTAAAATCAAGCGTTTGTAGTTAATCAGCAGGCACTAATTATTTGCCAAATCCCCCGAAAATCATTATCATCAAAACTATAACCAATCAATAACATCGTATTGGTAATAAACAAGTTTGCAATGTACGTTGCAAAAATAGGATTTCGCTGAATATACATATCATAGTCATTTTCTGTAATTACCATTTTATCTGGATGATTAAAATCACCATGCAACTTTATTATTTTACTTTCATCCTCATTGCCTACAGTCAACCGATCTTTTGTAACAATAACAGAAACAGGGCGATGTAACAATATCATTTCATCTTCAAGTAAAGAATCAAAATTAGTTGTACAAATGATCCCAGTGAATAATTCACAAAAGGCTTTATATGTGGATCCTGGCTGTATTTTTCCAAAATGCAATTCTTTCATTAAAAACTCAACCAGCTTGGTTCGCGAATATAAATCTTCATAATATGAAAGCGCATCTATTGCATTATTATCATAATCATAACCAGTGATTTCAGCAGCAACAAGTTTACCTATCTCATTCCAATCAGGCATAGAGAATCCGGCTGGAATATCAGCATTCTTTGAAAATCCTGCTCCTACAAAAGGAATCACTCTATTATTCACAAAATCATTTAATAATGGCCTTGGTATAGATGATAGATATTTATATTCCATAGACACCCCTTCTCTCATTTTCTTATCTAAAATCCACTCAGTAAAATAAAAAACAAACTTGTAAAAAGACTAATATTTATCCTCAAAATTAAAATATTAACTCAACGTACCTATATCCTCAACTTGAATGCAATTTAATATTGCTGGTGCTGCATCCCAACTCCTAGGGTACTTCATTTTACTATCAAATGTACATCTACTGATAACCGTCTTTAAAGCTTCTAAACTGTCTACACCAAACAACACCATCATCTTATCACAATATCTTCGGGATTTCATTTTTTCCCATTCAATAGGCATGTTCTTAACATAAACATAACATGTTGGAAACCAATACGCTTTATGCCAGCTCTGTTCATTTTCTGACAACTCATAAGCATTACATACTTGATAAAGGAATAAATCTGCTTCAGCAATAGCTTCTCCTGTGTAAATTGGAAGTTTTTCTCTCTGACTACAAATAACATCACCCATAAGAGTATATTTATTTTTCATTTCCGTTTTTGGCTTATAACACTCCTCAATGATGCGGCTATGATGTCTAAAAGCTGTATAATTGTTTGGCTTAATAGCTCCTCCAAATATGCTTGTTTCTAAAAAATATGTATATGTAAGCATTTCGTTTATTGCTGCATAATCTTTAATATGACGCATGAAAGCAATAACACATATAAATAATTCCCATATATAGATTTTAAATATATCTAAGTCGTCTTGAGAAGCTGAATTCGCATTTGGTTCAAATGTTTTGATACAAGTCAATTGGTTATACATTGTTTCAAAGCCCTCGGCTATTATCTCTGCATAATCTGTTCCTGTCTCTGCAAGGGTTTCTACAAACTCTAAAAAGAAATCTCTCACTGGCTTGGTATTTAAAAATATTTCGTATACTCGTTCTGGACTAGCATTCTTTTCAATATATTCCTTTAAAACTTCGATGTGTGTTATTTGAAATCGGGATATACAACTTTTTCTTTTATTATCTGTATTACTTCCACGTATTTGACGAATTAAATCCTTTAGTTGAAAAAAATCTGTTTTCTCTTCGTCAAGCCATTCGGGCATTTTTCCTAACTTTGGTTTTGTAAATTGCGGTTTTTCATAGATATTACGAAGAAGTTTCTCATACTCTATCTCATACGTCTCCGGATCAGACAAATCAATATATATTCTTGTTTTTATATATGTAGGAACATATGGTTTCCCATCCTCGCTTTTTTCTGCTATAACAGGAATGAATTTTTCTTGTTTCATATTTCCATAGATTTCACTGGAAATAATCACAGTTTCATCTCCTACTCCTCCGGTACGATCATTCGCCTTCTGTGCATACACTTTATCGCAAATAATTAGAACCTTTGTTATCTCAGGATCATTAACACAACGTTCCATAAACGCATATTTATCTTGACCTTCTTTCAAATCCCACTTATCAAGAACAACATCAACCCCATGCGAAACCAGTCTCTGTGCCAATTCTAGCACTAACGCATCACTACTCCAAGAATATGATATAAATATCTTTGGTATCCTGTCTTCTTTCAATGTATATTTCCTCCTACTTACTTCCCATTTTGATTTCATATCCATCCTGCAACACAAACGTCTGCTCATATCCGACCTGTAACACCTCTGCAATCTTCGCCATTTCCTCAAAGGATACAGTGCCACGCTGCAACTTCTTATTAAAATTCTGCGGAGTCTGTCCAATCCGTCTGCAAAGTTCTGCAAGGCTGATATTCATTCTGTCACACAATTCTCTGATCATATCCGATGTTGTCATTTTCCACCTCCATCAGCATAGTACAATTATAAACTCTATGGTTGATAAGCACAAGCTACCTTCTCTAAAAATAACAGCCTATTAAAAAGCATCTTATAGCTATTTCAAAAGGCACAAGGTACCTCCTCCATTCTGTTATTTACCTTTCCACATCCACCTTCGTACCAGATTTTAACTCCACCTCAAATCATTCACCATAAACCGTGATTTTCTCAAGCAGTCGCCGCATTAGAAGCAAAAAATAAGCGCATCACTATTTCTAATGATACGCTTATGGTTTTAAATAACCTCAAAATGCTTCAATGCATCTTTGATAGCTTCCACCTTCTCCACTGTCGGATGTTTCCTCGGATGTTTCAATTCTTCTACTGCATTAGGAGCGTCATACATCGGCAAGCCCAGACTTCTCTTTACCTCTGCTATATAAGCAGTATGTACTTTGAAACCATATTTAGCTTCTATGTATTCCTTTATCATTTTGTATGTAACTCGCTCTTTCGGCTTGTACGCCTCGGCTCTCTTTGCGATATTATCCAGCGGTACTTTACCTTCACCTTCACCAAACTCGACTTTTACGTTGATATGTCCATCCGGTTTTTTGTGGGAAAGCAGTACAACCGTCTCTACGTGCACCGTCATCGGAAACATATCCGCCGGCCGTACTTTTTTCAATTCATACCCGTTCTCACACAGATACTTTAGATCCCTTGCCAGTGTTGCGGAATCACAGCTCACATATACGATCCGGTCCGGTTCCATGTTTACCATCGTCTCAAGCAACGTCTCATCGCATCCTTTTCTCGGCGGGTCCACCACAATCACATCCGCATGAGCACGGCTGCCCGGATTTGACTCTTCATACTTTCTATAATAGTCCGGCAGCACTTCTTCTGCTTTTCCAACATAAAATTCGGCATTTGTGATGCCATTGATCTCTGCATTTTTTCTGGCATCTTCAATCGCCTGCGGAATAATCTCAACTCCGTAAACCTGTTTTGCTTTTTGGGCAAGGAAAAGCGAAATCGTTCCAATTCCACAGTAAAGATCCCATACGGTCTCCTGCCCGGTCAGTCCTGCGTATTCACAGGCCAGCCCGTAAAGAACTTCTGTCTGCACCGGATTCACCTGGTAGAAAGAAAGTGGTGAAATCTGATATTTGATTTCTCCGATATAATCTGTGATATACTCCTGTCCCCAGAGAAGCCGGATCTCTTTTCCCATAATAACATTGGTATTTTCACAATTGATGTTCATCGTAATGCTGGTCATTCCCGGAAGCTTTGTCAGTCGTTCTGTCAGAGTCTCCACATGCGGAATCTGTGTTCCATTTACGATCAGACAGACCATGATCTCGCCTGTCTTAAATCCACTTCGGATCAGAACATGGCGGAACAGCCCTGTTCCCGTTCCTTCATCGTAGGCAGTAACATGAAATTCTTTCATAAACCCAAGGACAATGTTCAGGACTTCGGTGTTGATCTCCTTGCCAAGTGCACAAACCGTGTTTGGAATAATCTGGTGGGTCCGTCCTGCATAAAAGCCGGCTACCGGATTCCCGTCCCTGTCAGTTCCGATCGGATACTGTGCTTTATTCCTATAATGAAATGGTTCCTCCATTCCACAGATCGGCTCCATAACAGCATCAAGCAGTGTGCTTTCAAATCCTCCGATCCGCTCCAGATTATTCCGGACTTTCCGCCCCTTGAATTTCAGTTGTTCTTTATAGTCCATCTCCTGAATCTGGCATCCACCGCACTGTCTTGCCACAGGGCATTTTGCCTCTTTCCTTTTTTCAGACGGCTTGATAATTTTCATCAATCTGGCATAACCGTAATTCTTCTTCAGCTTTGTGATTCTTGCCTCGATCACATCGCCGACAACCGCATCCTTCACAAAGAAAGTCATCCCTTCGGCTTTCCCGATTCCTTCTCCTCCTACGCCAATATCCTCTATTGTCAGTGTCACAAAATCATTTTTCTTCATCGTTTCTTCCCCTTTTGTGCCATAATACACAGTTCTGTTACCGCAGATCATTCATTGATCTGCTTTCTACCGCCCATTATACCTGACTTTCCATATGCATACAAGAAAAAGCAGAACCGGTGTCCTTCTAATCCGTGGCTCCGGTTCTGCTTTATACTTTCAATCTTCTGATATATGCTTCCTGTTTTGCCGTTTTATTTTTAATCCTGTTCCTCTGTTCCGAGATATGCACTCAGCAGACGAAATGTATTCATCATTCCATTTATATGACTTCTTTCATATCCATGCGATGCATAGACACCCGGTCCGATCAGTGCGTGCCGGATATCATAACCACTTTTAAGAGTTGCTTCTACGTCAGATGTATAAAACGGATACACATCTACAGCGTAGGAAATCTCATGTTCTCTTGCTGTTTTAATCAATTCCGTTGTAAGATCATAGTGATATGGTCCTCCGCTGTCTTTGGCACATATTGATACCTCTTTCTCTGTGCACGAAATCCCTTCGCCCACACAGCCCATATCAACAGAAATCACATCCGTTACATCTTCCGGGACAGATGCGCTTGCACCATGTCCGATTTCCTCAAATACTGTAAAATATTGATATACTTTTCGTTTCGGTGTCCGTTTTGTATCTTTCAGAAATTTCGCATATCCCATCAAAACCGCCGCACTTAACTTGTCATCCAAAAATCTGCTCTTGATATACCCGCTTTTTGTGATTTTCGTGACGGGATCGAAGCAGACATAGTCTCCATTATCGATTCCGAGTTTCCGGACATCTTCACCTGAGCGGACATTCTCATCCAGTACAATTTCTATATTCTGATAAGTGCGTACAGTCTGGCTGAATTCTCCATTTACGTGAGAAGACGCATTGACAAGCTGACAGGTGCCTTCGTAAACCTCTCCAAATCTGGTATAGATCCGGCAGTTTTCTGTCTCCAGTGTACTGGCACAAAGTGCTCCCACCGGCGAGAGTTTCAGTCGGCCGTTCTCTTTAATTTCTGCTGTCACTGCTCCTAATGTATCTACATGAGAGGCTGTCAGAACTGCTTCTTTCTCAGTTCCGCCAAGATCTATCAATATGCCTCCTTTGTAAGTTCTGACTGGTTCATATCCCATTTTCTGATATTCTTCCACCAGATAGTCTGTCACACGCCCTGTAAAACCGGTCGGGCTGTCGATCGCTGTCAATTCCTGTAGTTTTTCCAAAATCCATGTCTGATACTGCTCCATCTCATGATCCTCCTGTTATTTTCCTGATACTGTCAGTTTTCCCGTCCAAAGATCCGGTGCCAGTACACTCATAGCTCCCGGTTCTGTTGTATAGAGTTCATCGCCTGTCTTTTTGATGCTGCCCAGGCACTCAAAGAAATCGCCCGAAATCGTTACTTCACGAAATGTTTCTGCTTCTCTTCCATTTCGGACCACCCTTCCACCTGCAATCAGAGAAAACTTTCCCGTTGTACTGTCTGCTCCCGCAAATACTCCATCTACCCTTGTTACAAGAATGCCCTCTTTCATTTCCATTTCCAGACCGCTGCGTGAAGAAGTCTGCTCCTCTTTCATTCCCAGAACAACATTGGTAATTCCCGTCTCCACATCACTCTGAACAGACGGGCGGAATCCATTTCCTGTACTTGGCACTCCGTCTTTTTGTGCTGTCTCCCGATTGTACAGTTTCTGTACGAAAATTCCATTTTGGATCAGTGTTTTTTCTGTTACCGGTATGCCTTCATCATCTACGGTTCTGTGAATTCTTCCCTTATCAAATTCAGGGATTTCTTTCATCCAGATACCAGATGAAGCAATCTGTTTTTTCCATTTTCCTTTCAGAGGGCTGTCATCTCTTTGCAGATTTTCCGCATAAAATGCAGGCAGAAACGCTTCCAGAAGTTCTGCAGCCACATTTCCTCCAAGAATGACAGAATATCTGCCTGAAACAAGTTTCTCGCCTCCAAGCGAATTCTGTGCTTCACATATCACACGGTCTACACAGTGTTCTATCTCCATCATCTGCAGATTTTTTCCGTAAATACAGTCTGATGCACTGGATCTTGTCCCGTCTTTTCCGGCTGCAATGCGGATGTTAAAACAGTGATATCCATCTGTATCACATACACGGTGCATCTGTTCATCGATCATCCAGATTTCTCGAAAATTCTGTTCATAACAACATTTTTGAACAAGCAAAATCAGTGATGCGTCTTTTGTTTTTTCCCACGCCTTCCTGACAGTACGGATAATCTCTTCCGGTTCATTCCAGAAAAAAGAAATGTCTTCCGTTGTACACTCATCATAAATCAGGCCGGCGTTTTCTGCCTGTCCATATACCTCTGCCGATTCTTTCAGGACTTGTATAACCCGTTTCGTCTCCTCCGGATGATTGGTGTACATTCTGCTTTTCTTCCCCTTGTAGGACGCTTCAATACTGTACATAGTATCATTCATCTCTTCCTGTCTGATTGAAGCCCCGGGAAATACAGAGATCTGAACCCTTTGCGTCCGGATCATATAATAGCAGATATCCTGAAACCCTTCTCTTTTCAATGTTTCCGTCAAGCTTCTGATCTGCTCCAGCCTTTTTTCTGCCTCTGTCATACTTCATCTCCTCCGACTGTCATTTCCGCAATTTTAACGGTTGGCTGGCCTGCACCGATATAGACTGCCCCGCTCCCCGCATAGCAAAATCCCTGACCCATAGCAGGATCTGTCCCGACCATCTCCACTTTTCTTAAAATTTCTCTCCCGGTTCCAATCAACGTGGCATTGTGAACCGGGCAGACAATCCGGCCGTTTTCAATCAGGAACGTTTCATTCGTGTAAAAATTAAATTCCCCGGTTACCGGATTTACTGATCCTGCGTGAATGTTTTTTACATAAAGCCCCCGCGTTACAGAATGGATCATTTCATCCGCAGCATCCTCTCCCGGAAGCAGAAAAGTATTCGTCATTCTTGCCACAGGTGCATACCGGTAATTTTCTCTCCGTGCTGATCCGGTCGGCGGCATTCCCAGTCTCCTTCCATCCAGACGGTCCACAAGACATCCTTTTAAAATTCCCTTCTCAATCAGTACATTACGCCTTGTCGGAATCCCTTCATCATCGATGTGAAGGGATCCCCATCCACCCGGGACTGTGCCGTCATCTACCAATGTTACTTTTTCTGAAGCAATCTGTGTCCCGATTTTCCCGGAAAACTCAGATCCCTTGTCTGCCATACTGGAAGCCTCTAACGAATGTCCACAAGCTTCATGAAAGAGAAGTCCGCCAAATCCATTTGCAATAATCACGGGCATCCGGCCTGTCGGACACGGTTTCGCATGAAGTAGTGCCTGTGCAGATCTTGCTGTCTTTTCTGCCGTTTTCCGAAAATCAATCTGCCCGAAAAGTTCCATGCCTCCCATAATGCCGGGGCCTGTATAACTCTCTGCACTTTCTTTTCCATCCCGGGCAGTTGCTTTGATATAGAGGCGCATCTTCCGCCGCTCATCCTGCGTATTACATCCTTCCGTGTTGATCAGCCTGACTGTCTGACAGTCCTCTACACAGGAAGTCTGCATTCTGACAATATGTGAGGCTGCATGTTTTCCGGATTGAACACACTCTCTTAAAAGCCGGATTTTTTCTGCTGTTACAGTGTTTTTCGCCCCTTGAGTCTGAAAGATCTCCGGCTGTTTTAAAACACTTCTTTCCATATGTTCTTTTCCATCCGCCCAGTCTTTCAGAGCCGTTTTCATCATCTTAAAAATCTCTGCTTCGTCTGTATGAGATACCGCAATATACCTGCTTTGAGTTCCTCTGAGAATCCGTATTCCTGTTCCTTCTTCCTGTCCCGTCAAAATCGTGGGGGATTCCTGATTTGTCAGAGTAATCTTTGAGTATGTTTTTTCTTCTTCAAAAATTTCTGCATAATCTCCACCGTGTGTCACTGCATAGTTCAGTATTTTTTCTGCCAGTTCATATGATATCATAATCCTGCCTGCTCCTTGTTATTCGCATAGATGGCACGCCACAAAATGATCCGGTTCCACTTCCCGAAGTACCGGTGCCTCTGCAGCGCACCGCTCTGTCGCATACCGGCATCTTGTTCTGAATTTACATCCGGACGGCGGATTCAGAGGACTTGGCACCTCCCCTTCCAGCTTGATCCGGTCTTTCTCGGTATCGGCCTCCGGATCCGCAACCGGAATCGCTGAAATCAGAGCCTGTGTGTACGGATGTTTCGATGCAGAATAAATTGTTTTTTCAGGTGCCAGTTCCACGATTGATCCCAGATACATCACTCCTACACGATCGGAAATATGCTGAATCATTGACAGATCGTGAGAGATAAACAAATATGTAAGCCCCATCTCCCGCTGAAGTTTCATCAGAAGATTAACTACCTGTGCCTGAATCGAAACGTCCAGGGCCGAAATCGGTTCATCGCAGACTATAAACTTTGGTTCCACTGCAAGCGCACGTGCAATTCCAATTCTCTGTCTCTGCCCGCCGGACAGTTCATGTGCAAATCGGTTTGCGTATTCAGTATTCAGTCCGACTTTCCGCAACAGATCATTGACACGTTTTTCTTTCTCTTCTTCCGAAAGCTTCATATGAACATCCATTCCCTCGGAAATAATCTCGCCAATCGTCATACGTGGATCCAGCGAAGCATAGGGATCCTGAAAAATAATCTGTACATTTTTCTTAAAATGCAGGAGTTCTTTCCCCTTCAGTTTTGAAATATCCTGACCTTCAAAAAGAATCTTTCCCGAAGTCGGTTCATATAGACGGATCATTGTTCTTCCTGTTGTTGTTTTTCCGCATCCGGATTCTCCTACAAGCCCCAGCGTCTCTCCGTGTCTCATGCGGATGTTCACATGGTCAACCGCCTTAACATACTGCTTTCTTCCGGCCTTAAAATATTTACACAGGTCAACTGCTTCAAGAATATATTCTGAGTTTGGTGCTTTTCCCATCTTTTCCTCCATTATCGTCCCTCCCTGTCGTAAAAGGATTTTACCTTCGGTGCCTTTGGATGCATCAGCCAGCACGAAACCTTATGAGTATCAGTGATTGACGTTTCCATTGGATTTTGCTCCTTACAGATTCCCATGCAGTATTCACATCTCGAAGCAAAAGGACATTCATTCAATGGCAGAATCAGATCCGGCGGTGTCCCCTTCAGAGCATACAGTTCCTCTTTGGATTCATTTCCTTTTTTAGGTACAGAACTTAACAGCGCCCATGTATACGGATGTCTGCTCTCGTAAAAAATTTCTTTTGCGGTTCCCCGCTCCAGAATCTGTCCTGCATACATAACCTGAATCCTGTCGGCAAAATTCGCAACTACTCCAAGATCATGCGTTACGAGTATAATTGCCGTATTCATTTTTTCCTTCAGTTCACGCATCAGATCCATAATCTGCGCTTGAATCGTAACATCCAGTGCTGTTGTCGGCTCATCTGCAATCAGAATCTTAGGATTACATGCAAGAGCCATGGCAATCATAACTCTCTGTCTCATTCCTCCTGACATTTCATGCGGATAATTATCCACTCTTTTTTCCGCGCCTGGAATGTTTACCATCTTAAGCATCCGAACAGCCTCTTCCCGTGCTTCTTTCTTATTCATATTTCTGTGAAGCATCAGGCTTTCCATAATCTGTTTTCCGACTTTCATTGTCGGATTCAAGGATGTCATTGGATCCTGAAAAATCATGCTGATTTCATCTCCCCGGAAAGCATACAGTTCCTTTCCGGTCATTTTCATTACATCCCTGCCGTTACAGATAATTCTGGATTCCGGCTTAATCTCCGCAACCGGAGGTTTTAAAAGTCTCATAATGGATTTTGCCGTAACCGATTTCCCGCATCCGGATTCTCCTACAAATGCAAGTGTTTCTCCACGTTTCAGTTCAAAATCAACTCCGCGCACCGCTTTGACTTCTCCGGCATAGGTATGAAATGATACATGAAGGTTCTCCACCTCCAGGATTTTTTCATTAGTTTCCATTGTCTTTCCTCCCCGTTTATTTTCTCTGTTTTGGGTCCAGTGCATCACGTAGTCCATCTCCCAGAAGCGTGAAGGACAACATGGTAAGTGCAATCATGATACCCGGAAACAAAAGCTGATATGGATAGAACATGAAGTTCTGCTGTGCTGCCGCGCAAAGCGCACCCCAGCTTGTCTGAGGAGCCTGAATTCCCAGCCCTACATAACTCAGGAAGGCCTCCGAAAAAATATACCCCGGAATATCAAAGGTGATTGCGACAATAATCAGACTCATTGTATTCGGAATCATATGTTTTAAAATAATCCGGATCGGCGATACTCCAAGGGCATTGGCCGCCAGCACAAATTCCTGGGATTTCAGCTGCAGCATCTGCCCTCGCACAATCCTTGCAATCCCGCACCACCCGGTCAGTGTCAGCGCCACAAGCATCGTTCCAAGGCTCTTACTGTCCGTAATAACGGAAATCAGAATAACAATCAGCAGATACGGTACACTCAGGAGAATTTCTACAATACGCATCATAATATCATCAACTACACCGCCAAAATATGCGGCAATTCCCCCGTAGATCGATCCTACAATACTTGCCACAAATGCACCGACCAGACCTATGATAAGAGAAACCCGCCCTGCCTGCCATACACGGGCAAACAGATCTCTTCCAAGATTATCCGTTCCAAACCAGTGCTTCGCACTCGGTCCCTGATTGATCGCAGTATTGTCAATTTCTTCAAATTCATATCCGCTGATCATCGGTCCAAAAATGATAAAAAATATCATCACAATCAGAATCACTGCCGCCACAAGGGCAATTTTATTTTCCCGGAATCTGCGCCATGCATCCTGCCAGTAACTGATTCGTTTTCTGGCCAGCACTTCTCCGGCATTTTCATCGATCCCGATAATCGTAAACTTTTCATCCGGTATATCCGGCATCATTGCTTCATTTCTTTTGTTTTCTGCTGTCATGGCTCTACCTCCTACTGTACACGGATTCTCGGATCGAGAAGACTGTATGCAATATCAATAATAAGCTGTGCCAGAATAAACAGGCCGGCCGCAAAAATTGTCGTTCCGATAATCATGGTATAGTCACGGTCATTAATAGAGCTGATATAATAAAATCCAAGTCCCGGAATTCCGAAAATCTTTTCCACAACGAAGGAGCCCGTGAAAATACCGGAAATCTGCCCTCCAAGAAGCGTGATACACGGAAGGAATGCATTTCTCAGAACATGCTTTTTAATTACATTAAACCGGCTTACTCCTTTTGCCTCTGCCGTCAGGATATAATCCTGCCCCATCACATCAAGCATGTTGGACTTTACATATCTGGCATAGGTGGCAATCGTTCCGAAACTCATGACAACGGCCGGAAGGATGATATTTTCCGGCTGTCCCCATCCCTGGGTAGGAAGAATCTGAAGTCTTACTGCAAATACATACTGGAACAATGACGCCAGAATGAAAACCGGAACCGTAATGCCGACAATCGCAATAAACATGACAACATAATCCGGCCATTTGTTCTTCTTCAGAGCAGCAATAATTCCAAGAATGATACCGATAATCAGACCAAATATCAGTGCCAGTCCTCCCGGTACTACAGAAACCCGGGAATTCTGAAGAATTGTATCTGTGATGGAACGGCCCGGATATCGAAGTGATTCTCCCAGACTGCCTTCTGTCAACAGATTTTTCATAAAAATGATAAACTGTTCAAATACCGGCTTATCAAGTCCATAAGTTGCATAGTAGTTTTCCCTCGTTTGTTCAGGAAGATTCCTTGCCATATAGGACAGCGGATCTCCCGGAATGCTGTGCATCAGGAAAAAGGTTGCCGCTGTAATAATCAGCATAGTGATAAGCATATAAATAATTCGTTTGATAATATATTTTTTCATGTGGTATCTCCTTACTATGTTAAAAGGCCCTTATACACGGCCCGCAGAACCTTTCAGGTAAAAAAGTGCCGCCGCCAGTTGGCGGCGGCTGGCTTTTCATTTGCTATCTTCCGCTTGTATAGACCTTCTTCATGCCCATTGTATTGAACGGTGTTGTAGCAACGTTTTTAACATAAGAATATACGAATCCATGATATACTTCGTTCGTAACCGGGCAGACCGGACATTCCTCAAGAAGGATCTGCTCTGCCTGCTTATAGAGTTCTGTACGCGCCGACTCATCCATTTCCCGGGATGCCTGCTCAATCAGGCTGTCGTATTCATCGTTCTGCCAGAATGTCGGAATCGAACCTGCATCAGATTTCATAATCTCCAGCATGGAAATCGGGTCGTTGTAGTCGATTGTCCAGGACATATAGCCCATCTGATAGTCACCGGAGTTTGTCTTGGACTGGAATGTTCCCCACTCGTTCTGTTCCAACTCGATATTGACACCCAGAACATCCTTAAATTTCTGCTGGAAATATTCACCGTATGTCCGGAGCCACTGTGTGGTTCCGCCAACACTTAATGTCACCGTGATCGTTGACGGGTCATCTCCAAGTCCCAGTTCCTCCATGCCCTTTAAGAGCAGTTCTTTTGGATCCTGTTCTCCCATAATATCCTGAAGCGGATTTTCACCTACCTGTTCACGATAGAATCCATTCTCGCCTGTTGTAACCGGTCCCATTACCCAACTGTAGGACGGCTTGTGAATATCAAAATAAATCGTGCTGTTTACATCGTCCCGGTCGATTGCATAGGTAAATGCCTTCCGGATATTTTCATTCTGGAAAAGTTCATCCTGTGTATTATAGAAATGGTAGCGGACAGTTGTGTTTTCATACTCATAACTTTCCACTCCGTCCTTTTCGCTGAAACGATCGATCCACTCCGGTGTTCCCGAAGAACAGGTGTCGAGTGATCCGCTGTCAAAAGAGTTAAATACGGTTGTCTCCTCCTGAATAATCTGCCAGGTTACTTTATCCAGATATACATTGTCCGCATCCCAGTACTCATCATTCTTTGTGACTACAATTTCTGAGTTATGTGTCCACGATTCAATTTTAAACGGCCCGTTGCACACTATATTGGAAGCTTCTGCACCGTATGTATCACCGTACTGTTCTACAATATCCTGCCTTTGCGGAAGCATCGCTCTTGTATCTGTCAAAGACAAAAAGTACGGCGTCGGCTGTTCCAGTGTAATCTCCAATGTCTTGTCATCTACTGCTCTTACTCCCAGCTGATCTACGGACATCTCTCCATTATTAACAGCTTCTCCATTCTTGATACAGGTAATCAGATAGGAATTGACTGACCCGGAATCCGGATTTAGTGTCCGCTGAATACCGTATACATAATCGCCTGCAGTAACAGGCTCGCCATCAGACCATTTGTTGTCATTAAGATGGAATGTCCAGACCGTTCCGTCATCGTTGGACTCCCAGCTTTCTGCACCTGCCGCCACTCTGACATTTTCCCCGTCCTGCTCGTCCAGTCTGGTTAACGGCTCCATAATGTTCAGAAGGATACTCCAGCTGTAAGTATCATTTCCCTTGACGCTGTCCAGCGTCGTCGGATCAGACGACAAGTACGTATTGTAGTACTGCTCCGCATCCAGCTGATTTCCATCTACTGTTACATCACTGGTACCGCTCTCTTCATTGTTTCCTCCACATGCCGCAAGTGAAAGCGTCATAATACCTACAAGCATGACTGATAAAATTTTCTTTTTCATGTGTACCTCCTTACTATAATGTAAATACTTAATTTTTGTTTGTCTATAAGTATAGCACTCGCTATATAGTTTGTCTATATATAGTCAATAATAGAAGGTAAATACTATATTTCTTACAGTTTATTTCTGATTATTTTATGCATATTTGACAAATTCCTATTACTTTTATTTAACACATCACTTCGCAGAAGTATAGGGTTTACTGTACAAAAAAAGAATCCTGTCATCAGGATTCTTTTCCATCTAAAGCAGTTCCGAAAATTCCTTCTCTTTTTCGGAATCCTTTTTATCATTTTTCAAAATTTTGACTGCAGAGGTCAACAGATTTACAAGAAACATCGGTGCAGAAAGTGTATTGAGAAATGCCCGTGTCATAGACGGTACCGTCAGTGTAAAGTCTGCGAACTCTGTCACCTCCGCATTTGGGGCATCCGTAATCGCAAGGATCGTCACACGATTTTTCTTTGCGAACTCCGCAAGTTTCAGCGTCATAAAATAATAGTCCGGGAAAGATACCGCCACCATAATGGCATCTTCATTCAATTCAGAAAGCACTCCATATACTTCCTCGTTCAGTTCTGTATTGACCGCACTGGCAAAACAATTACACCCATAAAGATAATCAACCATACATTTTGCAAGTAAAAAAGAAATTCCTCTCCCGCAAATATATATTTTCTTCTTTCCAAGAATCATCCCCGCCGCTTTAAAAATCGCCTCAATATCTGTTTCTTCCCAGAACCGTACAATCATCTGGGCCTCATTATCTCCGACAGATTTTAAAAACTTTCTTTCATCTTCTGATTCGTATGCCGGAATCGTTTCCGTATAGGAGTTTTTTTCATCCAAAACATCCGTTTTTCTTTTTTCAATCGCTGTTTTTCTGAACTCGTATTTGATATCATTGAAGCCGCCATACCCTAACGACTGACATGTTTTAAGAACTGTAATCTCTGTCACCTGAAGATCGTTACTCAGTTCTTTCAGGGTAATGTATGACATCAACTGTGGATTCTGTTCCATATATTCTGCGACAATCCGCTGCTTTCTTGGCAGCGCCGCTTTTTTTTCTGCAATTACATCCAGTACATTTTTCATCTACTTATCTTACTTCCCTCTATGACAAACTTGATTTTCTTAAGTTTGACTCAAACAGTCTGTTATATCCGATCCACTCTGCCGTATTTTTATCCTTAAACAGCTCTTTCATCGTCTGCATCTTGGCATCTGTCATATCAGCCAGATTTAATGCCATGGCCTCTGCAAGTGCAGGTTTTTTCGGGGAACCATATTCCAGTTCTCCGTGATGCGCCAGAATACAGTGTTTCAGTTCGCTTGCAAGCTTTGGTGGAAATCCCGGTATTGAGCGGATTGCGTCATCCAGCATTTCCACTCCGATAATAATATGTCCAAGAAGCTGCCCGTCATCTGTGTAATCATTTTCCGGAAATGCAGACAGTTCCTTTGTCTTTCCAATATCATGATACATCGCCGCCGCATACAGGAGATCTCCACTCAGGAAATCATATGCTGCAAGATAATAGCGGCAGAGATTCAAAATACTCAACGTATGTTCCAGAAGGCCCCCGCAGAACCCGTGATGGACGCTCTTGGCCGCGGAATGATTTTTAAATTTCCGGATAAACTCCTCATCTTTTACGAAATAGTATTCAACCGCCTGCTTCAGATATGGATTTTTGATCATCCCCGCAAACTCCAGGAGCTCTTTGTACATCTCTTCCGCATCCCGGTCACTGGTCGGCATATAGTCCGACAGCACATATTCGTCTTCCTGCGCTTTTCTGAGCTGTTTGATATTGAGCTGCAGATTGTTGTTATAAGTCGTAACCTCTCCGACAATCTCCACGAAGTCCTTTTCATCATAGTCAGCGATCCCGTTGGAATTCGGATCCCAGATTTTCCCGTCCAGTGTGCCGGTTTTATCCTGCAGAATCAGGTTGTCATATGGTTTCCCGTTTCTTGTCTCTGCGCTTCTTTTTGATTTGCATAAATAAATGGCACGAATGGTTTCTCCTTCATGCAGTTCCTTGATATATCTCATTTTTTTCCTCTTTCTAAATTCATTATTCTGCCCCGGCCAGCGTAACATCAAACTGTACGTCCACATATTCCTCCGATCCTCTACGCTGTCCTTTGATCGTAATCTGACGTCCCTGCCGGTAATCCATAAGCTCTTCTTTGAGCCCCTTTAAAGTATAGATCTTGGTATCTCCGATTGCTGTAATAATGTCTCCGCTTTGAATGCCTGCCTGCATGGCCGGAGAATCCGGCATGACAGAACTTACATAGACCCCTTTTGGCATATCCTGACTGTCCGCAACGGCATCTGACACTTCGGTTCCATTGATTCCAAGGTATGCTGCAGAAATACCGTTTGAAAGGAGTTCGATCTCTTCTTTTAATTCGGAAATCGCGAAAGCGGTAATGACTCCTGACGTACCGTCTTCGTCCTCATCGATCAGCCCGATAATCTCTCCGCTTAAATCTACCAGAACTCCGCTTGCGCCTTCCACACGCACCATATCCGTCTCAATCATCTGATACTGGCCGTCACAGAGATACTGCTGTCTTTCTGTTCCGCTGACAGTCCCGAAACTTACCCCGCCCTCTGAACCGAACGGTGCGCCCAGCGCAATCACCGGATCTCCGGTGGATACAAGATTGGAATTTCCAAGCACCGCGACTGATGCCTGGATCGCTGTGTTCTGCGAAAGCCGCGACTTCTCAACCGCATAGACTGCAATTCCCAGATTCCTGTCCTGCTGTTTTAAAGAAGCCGGCACCTCGTTGCCATCGTAGAATGTAGCTGTCACTGTCTTGCCGCTCTCAAAGATACTGTCTCCTGTCAGGATCAGAAGCTCCACTCCATTGTCTGCCACAATGATTCCGGAACGGCTCTGGCTTACGCCGGCTGTCTGGCCGTCCCCGGAAGCCGGTACAGTCCCTTTGATCACAACAACACTTTTCTCCACAGTATCTGCAATCCGATTCATCTCATCTATCATCTGTTGATAATTTTCAATCGTCAATGATGGAACAGCGGCCTGCCCGTCTTCTGATTCAGTCTCATCTTCCTCCTCCGTCTGCTCATCCTGCGGAATCGTCACATTTGTCCTCGTATTTCCGATATGCTCATCTACCCATGGTTTGGCCACAACAAACCCAACACACGCCATAAGTCCGAAAATCAGTCCCAGGCCCGCGACCCTCAGAATCTTTAATGCCACCACCCGCTTATCCACCGGGGGTTTTTTGATCGTTTCCTTCAAAAAAGAATAGGAGTCTTTTTCTTCCTTCTTCTCATCATCATCTTGAAATTGGGCAGACATCGTATTTCTCCTTTTTAATCCCTTTTTATAGTATACCGTAACACCTCCCAATGTTCAATATTTAACCTTTTTTTCTCCTTTATTTTAGAAGGCAAATAGGGTAAAATGATATTTGACAAAGTATGTATAGACAGGGGATTTTCATGAATACGAAAACATTACGTAAATTAGAATATGATAAAATTATACAGCTCCTCGCAGATCATGCCGCATCGGAAAGCGGAAAAGAGCGCTGCCTCAGTCTTCTTCCCCAGACGGACTTGTCTGTGATTGAGCAAATGCAGGAAGAGACCGCCGCAGCGTTTACCCGGATCGTCAAGAAGGGAATGCCCTCCTTCGGAGGATGTGTCCCGGTGGAAGCGTCGTTAAAGCGTCTGGATCTGGGGGCTTCACTCAGTGCCGCCGAGCTTCTTGCCATCGGGCGTCTGCTGGAATGTGCAGGCCAGGCGAAAGCATACGGCCGGCACGATACTGTCGATGAAGTACCGGACTGTCTGGATTCTTATTTCCAGCGCCTGGAACCCGTATCCAGGACTGTTTCCGAAATACGGCGCTGTATTCTGGAAGAAGATGTGATTGCAGATGATGCCAGCAGCAATCTTTTAAAGATCCGCCGCAGTATTCAGGCTTCAGGGAGCAGGATTCACTCCACCTTGAACAGCATGGTAAACGGTTCCATGCGCAATTATCTGCAGGATGCCATTGTAACCATGCGCGGGGATCGTTACTGCCTTCCGGTCAAGGCCGAATACCGCAGTCAGGTCAAGGGAATGATCCACGATCAGTCCTCCACCGGTTCTACCTTATTTATCGAACCGATGGCGGTCGTAAAACTGAATAATGATCTGATGGAGCTTCATGCAAGGGAGCAGGAGGAGATTCAGGTAATTCTTGCAAATTTAAGCACAATGGCTGCGGAACACAGCGATGAGATCCGCGTCGATTATGAAATGCTGACAAATCTGGATTTCATTTTCGCAAGAGGAAGCTTTGCTGTTGATTTAAATGGTTCCCGCCCGGTATTTAATCAGGAGGGGCGGATTCACATCCGCGAGGGACGACACCCGCTCCTTGACAAGACCAGGGTGGTCCCGACCACGATCCGCCTCGGTGACGAGTTTGATCTTCTGATTGTCACGGGGCCGAATACCGGCGGAAAGACCGTCTCTTTGAAGACAACCGGACTGTTTACTCTTATGGGTCAGGCGGGACTTCACATTCCGGCGCTTGACCGGTCGGAGCTTTCAGTCTTCACAGAGGTGTATGCAGATATCGGAGATGAACAGAGTATTGAGCAGAGTCTTAGTACCTTCTCTTCCCATATGACGAATATCGTTTCTTTTCTGGAACAGGTCGATGAGCGTTCTCTCGTCCTGTTCGATGAGCTTGGCGCCGGGACAGACCCGACAGAGGGAGCAGCCCTTGCCATTGCTATTCTCTCAAGCCTCCACAGACGTGGAATCCGCACGATGGCTACCACACACTACAGTGAGCTGAAAGTCTTTGCGCTCACTACCGAAGGCGTAGAAAATGCCTGCTGTGAGTTTGATGTGGAGACCCTCCGCCCGACATATCATCTGCTCATTGGAATTCCGGGGAAAAGTAATGCATTTGCCATCTCAAAGAAGCTCGGTCTTTCAGATGAGATTATTGAAGAGGCCCGGACGCACCTGAGTGATCAGGAAGAGTCCTTTGAAGAGCTGTTAAGCGATCTGGAACACAGCCGCCGTACAATTGAAAAGGAGCAGGCGGAGATTCAGGCTTACAAAGAGGAACTGGAAATGCTCCGCAAACGTACAAAAGAAAAACAGGAAAAGCTGGATGCCCAGAGAGACCGGATCATTCGGGAAGCCAATGAAAAGGCCGGTCGTATCCTTCAGAGTGCAAAAGATTATGCGGATGAAACTATGCGTAATTTCCGTAAATTCGGAAAGGAAAATATTTCTGCATCCGAGATGGAAAAAGAGCGTGAAAAACTACGCCAGAAGATGGCAAAGACCTCTTCTTCCGTTTCTCTGGAAAAGGCAAAACCAAAGAAGGCTTATAAGCCGTCCGACTTTAAACTTGGCACCGCCGTCAAGGTGCTCAGCATGAATCTGACCGGAACTGTTCATACTCTTCCGGATTCAAGAGGAAATGTAGAAGTACAGATGGGAATTCTCCGGTCCAAGGTTCCGATCACTGATCTGGATATCATTGACGAACCGGTTTCCTATGTTTCCAAACAGACACGCCGCACTTCATCCGGAAAGATGAAGATGGGCAAATCACTGAGCGTGAGCCCGGAGATCAATCTGATCGGCCGGACGACAGACGAAGCGGTAGCTCTTCTGGACAAATATCTGGATGATGCTTATCTGGCACATATCAGTCCGGTCCGTGTCGTACACGGAAAAGGAACCGGCGCACTCCGCAATGCTGTCCATCAGTATTTAAAGAGACAGAAACATGTCAAATCCTACCGTCTCGGCGCTTTTGGCGAAGGGGACGCGGGAGTTACTATTGTAGAATTCAAATAGGGAGGAAGTTATGACTACAAAACAGAAAATTTTAATCGTAGACGATGATGAAAATATTGCCGAATTGATCAGTCTCTATCTGACAAAGGAATGTTTTGATACCCGCATGGTCTATGACGGAGAGGAGGCGCTGAAGGCTTTTGATTCCTATCAGCCGAACCTGATCCTTCTCGACCTGATGCTTCCCGGCATTGACGGTTATCAGGTCTGCCGGGAAATCCGTTCCAGATCCAACGTACCGATCATCATGCTTTCAGCCAAAGGGGAGGTCTTTGATAAAGTACTCGGTCTGGAACTCGGTGCCGATGATTATATCATCAAGCCGTTTGATTCCAAGGAGCTTGTGGCCCGTGTCAAGGCTGTGCTCCGCCGTTACCAGCCGGCAAAGCCGGAAAGTCCGGACCCGTCAAAGGGAAAATGTGTCGAATATCCGGGAATTTCCATCAATCTTACCAACTACTCCGTAGTTGTCGATGGACAGCGCGTGGATATGCCGCCAAAGGAGCTTGAACTTTTATATTTTCTTGCCGCTTCCCCGAATCAGGTCTTTACAAGAGAGCAGCTTCTTGATCAGATCTGGGGATATGAATACATCGGGGATACCCGTACCGTGGACGTCCATATCAAGCGTCTCCGTGAGAAAATCAAAGATCACAGCGGGTGGGGCCTCAGCACTGTCTGGGGAATCGGATACAAATTTGAGGTAAAATAAACAATGCACAGCAATCTCTACCTGAAATTTATCATATTGTATATTATTTTCGGTTTTTTAAGCCTTTTCACAGCTGCCACACTTGGAGCACAGCTTATTCTCGATACCATCCGTGACGAGGATGCATCCAGGCTGTACCGGGAAGCAACCATTCTGGCAACCGACTACCTTACTGATTATTATTCGAAAGAGACTACCGCTTCTTCGACGAGGGCAATGCTGAACGGAGTCAATGTCTATCTGGAAGCGGATCTCTGGCTTACGGATACAGAGGGAAATGTATTATTGTCCGTTTCCTCCTCCGGCTCCGCCATAGTTCCGGAGCAGATCCGTGACTTTGATCCGGCGGAATCCGGAGGTGAACAGTATCTGACCGGCGATTATCATGGATATTATTCAGAAGAAGTTCTTACCATGATTGTCCCGGTAACAGAAGGATTTTCCACAAAAGGATATCTTATCGTACATAAGCCGGTCTCCTATTTCGAGGATCAGCAGCACAGCATCATGCATTCCGTTTATATCACTCTGGCTGTCATTTATCTGCTTTCGTTTACAATCTTCCTCGGTATTCATCTGATTATTTATCTGCCTCTGCGCAAGATTACGGAAGCTGCCAAACAGTACGCCTCAGGGAATCTGGACTATGAGATCCCGGTAAATTCACAGGACGAAATCGGATATCTTTCCGCTTCGCTGAACTATATGTCCGCTCATCTCAAAGATATGGAGGATTATCAGAAAAAATTTGTTGCCAATGTGTCGCATGATTTTCGATCCCCTCTGACTTCCATCAAGGGATATGTGGAGGCAATTGCCGATGGTACAATCCCGGTGGAGCTTCAGAGTAAATATCTGGGTATTATTCTCTTTGAAACGGAACGTCTGACAGACCTGACACGGGATCTTCTGACGCTTAATGAATTTGATACAAAGGAGCTTCTTCTGAACAAGGAATCCTTTGATCTCCATGAAATGATCAAGCAGGTAGCCGCCTCCTTTGAAGGAGCCTGCACATCCAGGAAAATATCCATCGAACTCCTGCTTGCTTCCAGGGTCCTCTACGTCCATGCTGATCACAGCAAGATCCAGCAGGTACTTTACAATCTGCTGGATAACGCCATCAAATTCAGCAATCCACAGTCTACAGTCACAGTGGAGACAACGGAGCGGGGAGAGAAAGTTTTTGTTTCTGTTAAAGATTATGGAATCGGTATTCCGAAAGAAGATCTCAGTAAGATCTGGGAGCGTTTCTACAAAAGCGATCTTTCCCGCGGAAAAGACAAAAAAGGAACCGGCCTTGGTCTTTCCATAGTCCGCGAGATTATTCAGGCACATAATGAAAATATCAATGTTATCAGTACGGAAGGAGTCGGAACGGAATTTATCTTTTCCCTCCCGAAGTCAGATGGCGGCAAATAAGTTTTCGTCACAAATTTACACCCCAAAAAACGGGCGGATTCCTTCTCCTTCAAAGGAATCTGCCCGTTTTATTGTTCGGTTTCCGCTTTATATTTTAAGAATTAGTACAGCATGTTTTTGATTGCTGTCTCTTCCATATTGTCCTGTGTTACCCATGCATAGCCGGTATCGACGTTTGCCTCATTTGCCATATCAAGCGCCGATCTTGCTGCAGCTACTACTGTAGCATAGCCCATACCGTATGGATTCTGTACGATCAATCCATCGACCTTGCCGTCCTCGAGCGCCTCTGTCAGTGTCTCTCCTCCATCGAATCCAATCAGCCGGATGTCATCACTCTCTGATGCTTCACATGCGTCAATGAGCATCTTGGTCGTCTCTTCATTGGCTCCAATGCATCCTTTTGCATTAGGGTGGTCCGCCAGAATCTGCTGAATCACCTCTTCGTCTGTCACATCCTCTGCTGCTTTGCCCAGTTTCCCGGCAGTCTCTTCTTTCATACTGTCCAGCTCGTCCATGTAATAGATATCGGAAACTGTAATATCCGGGTACTGTGACTGGAACTGGCTGATCATTCCCGCCTCTCTTTGCTTGGCAGAACCGGAAGTATTATCCTGAATGAAAAGAAGTACTTCTCCCTGTTCGTCTAACAGACCGGCCATTTTATCCGCCGCCGTAGCGCCGGCCTCCTGATTGTTCGTGGAAACAAGCATAAGCCCTGGATAATCACTCGGAGAATCCACCCCGATAACCGGAATATTATTTTCCGTAGCCAGATCAAACTGTACCTCACATGCGGTTTTGTCTATAACCGCAATACCGACAGCAACCGGATAACGGTCCAGCTCTTCATCCAGAATATTAATCTGCTCGTCCACATCTCCTTCATGTCCCGGAGCATTATATGTTACCTTGATTTCATCTCTTCCACTGTATCCCAGGGCTTCGTTCAGTTGGTCCACAGCATCTTCAGCCCCGCGTTTTACTTCATCCCAATATTCGGAATCTTCAGATTTCCCGATGATGGAGATATAACTTCCTTTCTCCAGATTCAGACCTTCTACCGTACTGTAAGCCTGCGGCTGAATCATGTTAAGTTTTGTCTGATCTGCTGACTCTTCTTCTTCCTGACCGAGTACCACGCTATCTTTATCGGACGTACCCTTCCCTGCACAGGCTGCCGTTGAAACTGCCGCGCAGAGCATGACTGCCATGACTGCGATCTTTTTTTTCATCGTTCTTTCTCCTGTTAATTGAAATTTACTACCCTACACTATACACCAATTTCAGGGAAAAAGCATAAAGTTTTTCTTAATTTTTCTCGCTGCTCCCGCTGAATATTTCTTTTGTACTAAATTAAAACCACGAATTTGCTTGTATAATGAATTTTTTTGTATTAAAATAAAATCACCATATAACATGGAATGTTTAGAATAAAGGAGGATACATACTATGGCACATGTAATTAGTGATGAATGTGTAAGCTGTGGAGCTTGCGAAGCAGAATGCCCGGTTGGCGCTATTTCTCAGGGAGCAGATCATTATGAAATCGATCCGTCTGCTTGCGTAGATTGTGGTGCTTGTGCAGCACAGTGCCCGACAGGTGCTATCTCCGCTGAATAATTTCAGTTTGTTTAATACTTTTGAATGCATGAATGAAAATGCCGTCATCCATTTGGTTTTGGGTGGCGGTATTTTTTCCCTGTTTCTTTTTCCACCGCCTCCTTTCGCCGGAATCCGCCATGCCTTCCGGGTTTCCTGTCCGAATCCGTCGAGAAGTTTTTCGGAATTCTTCCCCACAATATGTTATGATAGAAGTGCAGCAAAAGTGTATAAAAAAATTAACAGGGGGTTGTTGTATGGGCGAGGTTCAGTATATGATTTCAGAAGCTGCCAAGCGCACGGGCGTGGACGAGCACCTGCTCCTCTACTGGGAAAAGAATTTATCTCTTCCGTGCGGCCGGACTGAAAACGGGCATCGTTACTATACAGACGAAGACATACGGCTGTTTGGCTGTATCAAAGAACTACTAGAACAAGGTATCCGGATCGGAGATTTAAAGGAAGTCATCCCGGATATTTTACATACGAAAGAGGCTTTGCAGAAAAGAGTAAAGGAAGAGACACCGGAATCCCTTCTGGCGTCCGTCCTGCGCTCTGTACTGGCGGAAAACAATCCGATCCTCGAAAAACAGATCAGTGAGACGATCACAAAACAGGTATCCCAGAATATGAGTTTCCTGCTCCAGGCGAAAGAACGCCAGGAAGAAGAACGCTACAGAAACCTGGATCAGCTGATCCGCCAGCAGCAGCTCTACCGGAAAGAGAGTGTCAGGACCGCTCCGTCCCGCTTCTTCCACAGACTGCTCGGTGAAGCCTGAATCTATAAATGCTGCCACACGGTAAGAACTCTGTTTGCTCTTACATGTGGCAGCATTTTTATCGTTCATCCTTCCGAAGGAAGTTTGCAAATTTGGTATAATTCGGAAGCCATGTCAGCTCCACGGTTCCAATCGGGCCGTTTCTCTGTTTTGCGATGATGATTTCCGCAATGTTCGGCCGGTCTGTATCTTTATGATAGTAGTCGTCACGGTAGATAAACATAACCACGTCGGCATCCTGCTCGATCGCTCCGGATTCCCGGAGGTCGGAGAGCATCGGCCTGTGGTCCGGTCTCTGTTCCACCGCACGGCTCAGCTGTGACAGTGCAATCACCGGAACATTCAGCTCACGGGCGAGTGCTTTCAGTGAACGTGAGATATCGGAAATCTCCTGCTGTCTTGACTCGCTTCGGCCTCCCACACTTCCGCTCATCAACTGAAGATAGTCGATGATAATCAGTTCCAGATTGTGTTCCAGCTTATACTTTCTGCATTTGGAACGCATCTCGGAAATGGAGATACCAGGCGTATCGTCGATGATCAGATTGGAGCGCCCGATGATGCCGGCTCCTTCAATCAGCTTTTCCCAGTCCGTATCTTTGAGATTTCCGGTACGTAGCGACTGGGAATCAACCTGGGATTCCAGAGCGAACAGACGGTTTACCAGCTGTTCCTTTGACATCTCCAGACTGAAGATCGCCACTGTCTTCTCCACTTTAAACGCAACATGCTGCGCAATATTCAGTACGAATGCCGTCTTTCCCATGGACGGTCTCGCCGCCACAAGAATCAGATCCGACGGCTGCAGTCCCGACATCTTATAGTCAAGATCAATAAATCCTGTCGGAATACCGGTTACGGTTCCTTTACTCTTGGATGCTTTTTCGATCTTGTCAAGGGCATTTAAAACTACCTGGCGGATCGGAACATAATCTCCTGTATTTCTCTTCTGAATCAGCTCAAAGACATCTTTCTCCGTCTTCTCCAGAATTCCTTCCAGCGGTTCTTTTGCCAGATAGCATGTATTGGCAATGCCTTCTGTCAGCCGGATCAGCTTTCTTAACATTGACTTTTCCGCCACGATATCCGCATAATATTTGACATTGGCGGAGGTGGAAACCGATGTCAGAAGCTCACGCACGAATTCCAGGCTCTGGATTTCTTCGGGCACGTCTTTCTCCCGGAGTCTGTCCTGAAGCGTAATCAGATCTACCGGCTTCCCTTCATTGTAAAGCTCTACAATGGAATTGAATACCACACCGTAGGTGGTCTGGTAAAAATCTTCTCCGCTGATGATCTCGGACGCCGTCATGATCGCTTCTTTGTCCATCAGCATCGCTCCCACAACAGACTGCTCCGCCTCGATGCTGTGCGGCAGGACTCTCTTAATCAAAGCCTCTTCCATCTTGAATTCCTCCCGTCATCTTGCTCTCCAGGCGATCGGCCTATTCTTCCTGAACAGATACTTTCAGTTCAGCGGTCACTTTTGTATGAAGTCTGACCGGAATCCGGTGCATGCCAAGTGACTTCACCGGCTCTTTCATCTGAATCTTTTTCTTATCAATGTCATATCCCAGCTGCTCCTTGACTGCTGCCGCGATTTCCTTGGAAGATACGGAGCCAAATGTCTTTCCCCCTTCTCCCGTTTTCATCTTCAGTACTACTTTTTTATCTTCTGCCTCGATTTCCTTTTTCAGGGCTTCCGCTGCTTCCAGCTGCTCCTGTGCAATCTTGGCATCATTCGCTTTTTTCAGTTTCAGGTCGTTTAAGTTCTTGCTTGTTGCTTCCACTCCCTGTTTTTTCTTCAGGATGACATTCCGTGCGTAGCCGTCGCTGACTTCCACGATCTCACCCTTTTTTCCAAGTGACTTGATATCTTCCAGTAAAATTACTTTCATACTGTGATGTCTCCTCCTTCAATCATATCATCGATGACCTGTTTGAGCGTTTCGATGTCGCCCTCCAGATCCGTATTTTCAAACTGAGCGCCGGCAGTATTAATATGTCCTCCACCGCCGATCCGCTCCATGATGATCTGTACATTGATCTCATCAATCGAACGCGCGCTCACATAAACTTTTCCGTGATATTCTGTCAGAACAAAGGCTGCCTTTACCTGACTGATATTCAGAAGCTCGTTGGCCGCCTGCGCTCCTACAATCGTCGGACTCTCAATATCTTCTCCTGCTCCTTTTGCAATAATAAAGCATTCTCTGTAGATCTCAGCCTGACCGATAATCGCTGCCTTTGCCCGGTATGCTGCCAGATCATCCCTGAAAATCTTATGTACATGTGTAATATCCGCGCCGCTTCTTCTCAGGAATGCCGCCGCCTCAAAGGTACGGACGCCGGTCCGGTTCGTAAAGTTGTTCGTATCAATCATGATCCCTGCGTAAATGCAGTTTGCCTCGATCGGGTCGAGCTTGATATCGTCCGAAATATACTGCAGAACTTCCGCTACCATCTCGCATGTGGATGACGCATACGGCTCGATATAGGAAAGCACCGCGTTCTCAATTACCTTGCTGCCCTGCCTGTGATGATCAAGCACCGCAACCGTCTTCACCATTCCAAGAAGCTCTTCACACTCCGTAATCGGAGGCTTATTTACGTCCACGACAACAACCATTGTATTATCATCCACAAGCCTCAGCGCTTCCTGGGAACTGACAAACATATCCTCCGGATAGTGGTCATTTTCCATGAACTCATTATAAAGCGGTCTCAAAGATACCGTAATCTCATTGATTACAATATGCGCCTTCTTTTCCAGACTTTCCGCAACCTTGTAAATTCCGATTGCCGCGCCAAAAGAGTCTGAATCTCCAAGCTTATGTCCCATGATCAGCACCTGATCCTTGGCAATCATGAACTCTCTGAGCGCCTCTGCCTTTACTCTTGCCTTTACTCTTGTGTTTTTCGACATCTGCTCACGCTTGCCGCCGTAGTACTTGATGCCGTCCTGGTCTTTAATGACCGCCTGATCCCCGCCTCTTGCAAGCGCAAGATCGATCGCCACACGGGCATAGTTATAGCTCTGTCCATAGGTGTCTTCGCTGAAGCCAAGACCGATACTGAGTGTCGCCGGAATCTTGTTCCCGACACTGATTTCTTTTACATCATCGAGAATGGAAAAATGGTCTTCCTCCATTTTGTGGAAATAAAAGTTTTTTACAATAATGAAATAGCGGTCTTTTTCAAGCTTCTTGACAATTCCATCCATCCTTGCCACATACTGGTTGATCTTACGGTCAATCAGCGCAATCAGCAGGGACTGCCTTACTTCCTCGACACTTTCGATAACCTCGTCATAGTTATCAATATAGATCAGTCCTGCCACCAGCTTCTGGTCTTCAATCTCAGCGACAGCCTGATTCAGGTCTGTAATATCATTCATATAGAGGGTAACAAAATACTCTTTCCCCTCCGGCAGTTCAAGAATCGGTTCTTTCTGGCTGAATCCGGATACCGGAACCTTCCGCAGATCCACTGAGTAATCCCGTCCCATATAGGTGACTTCAAGCCGTACCGTCTCCTTTTCCTCTTTTGGGAATACGCTCCTGTTAAGTTCCGGAATATACTTGCTCAAGTAGGTATCCGGTCTTAGTCCAGGTCCGATCACTTCGGCAAACTGGCTGTTCCCCCACAGTATCTTTCCATCATCCATCAGGATGGCATATGGAATCGACAACTCTCTGAGCAGAATGTCCTGTACCCCGCCGTACTGAGTGGCAAACTCCACAAGCTCTGCCATAAGCAGGGACCTGTTATAAAAATACAGGATAAACGCAATAATCGCATAGACGATGACGAATGCACTCATCAGAAAACCTGCACTTTGATCAACCATGTAAATCCAGATATTCATGGCAATCAGGAGAATCGTCATAATCGCCGGCCATTGCATATACAACTTCAACTGGCCTTTAAAATGAATAGTTCCTTTTTTGTTCATCTCTACGTCCTCAAATCCAAAAGTTGCAAGGTTTATTATACCACTTTTCAGCGCTTTTTTAAAGCGGTTTATCCGTTTTGGATCTCCTGAACGGATCAGGAGACATTTTCAAGAAGCATTTCAACGAATGCTGCCGCATTCTCTTTATGTTTTGCATTTTCCATGACACAGACATAAGCCGGTTCGTAGGAAACCCCCATTTTTTCTGTCATGTAGTCATTCTTCTCAAGGACTAACGCATCCCCCTGTACTTTTCCGCCCGCAAGTGCTTCCTCCGAAAGCAGTTCTTCCAGATTCACGAAGCCATTCTGATC
This sequence comes from Drancourtella massiliensis, assembly GCF_016900655.1. GTDB lineage: Bacteria > Bacillota > Clostridia > Lachnospirales > Lachnospiraceae > Sellimonas > Sellimonas catena. The sequence goes on along the minus strand of NZ_JACJKH010000003.1, from coordinate 10,786 downwards.
ATTATACTGTTCATAAACTTCCTCCGTGCAGATCAGAACATCGACCGATTCCGCACCAATGAGTGTGGACAGGGCAACATTGCTGTTGTAATCATCTGCCGATCCGCTTAAGTTGGAATTGATCTCCACCGTCTCTTTGCTGCTCCCTGTACCAAGGAGATCTTTGACATCCTCTTCAAGATCTGTCAATTCCGTGCCTGTTCCGCCCGTGATTGTCAGATTCAGCAGCACTTCACGGGTAATTCCCTGATACATGGTGACTCCCAGATAAATAACAACTCCGATAATCACCGGTATCAGAAAAATAATTTTATAGTACATCCACAAATATTCAATTTTCTCTTTCAGCGTCATCTGCCGCATTTTTTCCGCTTCAAATTTCCGTTTTTCTTTTCCGCTCATCTGACGCTCGTACTTTCTGTCCAGCATGATGTTTCCTCCTGTTGTTGTATTCTATTATTATGATGAATATTCATCAATATGGCAAGTGAATTTTTTGTGTATCTGGTCTATTTTGTTGATTTTTACCTGTTTTTTCGCTATACTGTGTTTTAACGGTCCGCCCATGGCGGGATCAATAAGGAGGTTATTATGAGTCGTTTGTTTAGTCCGGAAAATCCTTTTATGCAGTTTCTTTCCAAAGTCTGCGACATGTTGATTCTGAACGTTGTCTTTATCTTCAGCTGTGTTCCTCTGTTTACAATCGGAGCATCCTTAAGTGCCTTGAATACAATCGCGCTGAAACTGGTCCGCCGGGAAGAGCCTTACATTGTCAAAGGATTTTTCAAAGCTTTTGCAGCAAATTTTAAACAGAGCACCATTGTGTGGCTCCTCAGCGTTGCTGTATTTCTGTTTTTCCGTTATGATTATATAATTGCAGCCTCAGTAGGTGGCACCATGTTCCGGGTGATTCAGCTGCTGCTTTTGATGATTATCCTTGTATTTGCAGCAGCGTTTTTGTATGTATTCCCGATTATCTCGCATTACATCTGTACGACAAAGCAGGCTGTCCGAAATGCGTTTTTGATGAGTATCGGCCATCTTCCATATACTCTCATCATGTTCGCTTACTTTGCACTGATCGGATTTTTACTTACTGCTTCTACGACCACTTTTGGCCTTGTTATCGCCATCAGCATGATCTGCGGTTTTTCCGTGACTGCCTACATGTGCTGCATTTTATTCAACCGCATCTTTAAAAAATACGATCCGGAAGAGGAAAAAGAGGCAGCAGAATAAACTTGTCCATTGTAAAAAGCCAGAGCAGGATTTCCCTCTCTGGCTTTCGCTTTCTTCTTCACATTTTTAAAGAATCGTACCTCCGCCCGATGACTGTATCTGCACGCCAAATCCCAGGATTCTCTGCACAATCTCCCACATTCCTCCCAGAATCGTACTGTTCGCATTCATAAGCGGACGGCTTAAGACACCGCTCACAAGGAGGATCAATAGAATCAGGGAACGGTACGGCCGGATTCTCTGATAAAAGTACCCGACTCTCGGCACCAGCTGTTCCAGTACATTGGATCCGTCAAGCGGCGGAAACGGAATCAGGTTGAAGACTCCAAGTCCGGTATTCATCACCGCAGAATAATAGCAGAGAAGATATAACACCTGCATCAGTTCCGAATTTGCGTCTCCGAAACGAATAATCAGGCCGCTTAACAGAACCGACAAAAACGCCAGAATAAAATTCATCACCGGTCCGGCAAGGGATACCAAAATAATCCCCTGTCGCCTGTTTTTGTAATATCTTGTGTTAATCCTTACAGGCTTTGCCCAGCCCATATGGAAGAAGATCAGACACAGTGTTCCGACCGGATCCAGATGCCTGAGCGGATTCAGGCTCATACGCCCGTCGGCTCTCGGTGTCGGATCTCCCAGGCGTTCCGACATCCAGCCATGTGCAAACTCATGGGCAGTAATCGCAATCAGCAGTACCGGTGCCATATATAAAATATATCTTATTTGCTGCAGGTAATAATTGAGATACATTGATCACATTCCTTTCCATTCTTACATATATTCTTTGATTCTAGCATATATGACACAATTATCAACCGGCACAATGTAAAATTTTTCTAAATTGTGCTAAAATAATTACTGTTCACACAGTGCCGGGATGCTGGAAAATGCAGCGTCATGTTTGCATGTAAGATGCAGCTTCCGGCGGCTCGGGGTGAGCAGTAACTCATAACGGAATAAAAGGAGAAATCTTATGCAGTACACCAGCCATTACCAGTCTCCGCTCGGCAGGATTCTTCTTGCAGCAGACAATACCGGCCTGACCGGTCTATGGTTTGAAGGGCAGAAATATTTTGCTCTTTCTCTGAATGCCAAGTGTTTAGACCGTGAAACTCCGCTTTTATCTAATGCAAAGCGCTGGCTCGATCTTTATTTCACAGGAAAAAATCCGGATTTCCCTGTCTCTCTGCACCTTATGGGAACAGAATTCCAAAAAGAGGTCTGGAAAATTCTCTGCACAATCCCTTACGGGAAAACGACTACTTATGGAGACATCGCACGTCAGATTGCCCGAAAAAGAGGTCTGGATCATATGTCCGCCCAGGCTGTTGGCGGTGCCGTGGGACACAATCCGGTTTCTATCATTGTACCATGCCACCGTGTCCTCGGAACGAACGGCAGCCTGACCGGTTATGCCGGAGGCATTGATAAAAAAATCAGTCTGCTCACGCTGGAGGGTGCCGAACTTCCGGCCAGCCGGCATCGTGCGAAGGAGAAATAACCGATGGCAGTCAGAAAAGCCGTCGCAAGCCGGAGACGGCTTCTTCCGAATCCAATTAAACAGCGCGTGCCGCACAGGGAGAATCTCACTCCCCGGCGGCACGCATTTTTACCACATCGTAAACAGTTTTTGTATCATCGGCCATGTCTTTGGAAATTCCTGCAGAATCATGCTGCGTACCACTTCCGGATCCATATCTGTAAAGTTCGCGTCCTTCAGCAGAATTTCTTTCATTCCACTGACTGTATTACCTATGGCAATATGCCCATGGGCATAATTACCAAGAGCGATCTTATTCGCGACAGCACAGTTTCCGATGGCGTACATCCCCACCGCAAGATTGCCGAACGCAACGATTCCCACACTGAGATTGCCTCCCGCAATGATTCCTGCGGCAAATGCTCCAAGAGCCAGAATGCCAAGACTCGCCGCTCCTATGGAAATCATCCCCATCGCCGCTGCTCCGATCGCGACCAGGCCTCTTGCGAATACTCCGATGCTGACAACTCCTGTAGCCCGCACCCCGACTGCCAGAATTCCTTTTGCCGGAGCCATCTTCATCCGAAAGCGCCCTCCGCTCTCTCTCATTCCCTGAAAACAGATATGATAGATAGGAAGTCCAAACAGTGTGTGTCTGCTCTTCTTTTCGAAATGCCACGGCCTGACCTCTCTGTAATACACCACTTTCTCCGTCTGTTCTTCTTGCTTGTCCTTCAGAAGATAATCTGTAGTCACCTGAAACAGAGTGCTCATCATAACGATCTTATCCACGTCCGGCTTGGATACTCCAAGCTCCCATTTTGAGACTGCCTGGCGGCTGACCCCCATCTTCTCCGCAAATGCTTCCTGCGAAAGCCCCTCCTTCTTCCGGAGCATCTGAATTTTTTCTGATAATTCCATACCTGTATATCCTGCCTTTCTGATTTTGTCTGCCTACAGGTTAACCGAAACCCGGCATTTTTTCCAGCAACCGAAGACGGAACATTGTCAACCTGAGGTTGCAGTACAGGATTTCACATGGTTATCCTGCCTTGAAATTTTTTTCAAACTGTCTTTTCTATATTCAGTGGGGGTTACCTTGTAGTGCTGCTTAAACTTTCTGCAAAAATAATCCTCGTGATTAAATCCTGTCTCTTTCGAGATTGTTTTAATATTTTTCTCCGTGGACGTAAGCAGCCTTGCCGCTTCTTTCAGTCTGCAGCTGTTCAGGTAGTCCACCGGTGTTGTATGTAGATACCGGCGAAAAAGATTGAGCGCGGTGCTTTTACTAACCAGTGCCTGATCGGCAATATCTCTCAGGGAAATACCTGACGCCAGATTCTGGTGAATATACTGCATCATCAACTGTACCCTTGCCTGAGAAGAAACAGATGTATCCATTCTCCTTCCCGCAAGATCCGTCTCCAGATTTTCATACATCAGATACCAGATCTTCTGAAGCAGCGACGACGTCAGCAGTTCTTTTCCGGAATCCGACTCCTGAATCCGGACAGTTTCCCTCATAAGTGTCAGCACTTCGGACTGCCAGGATATGTTTTCCTCAAAAGTCTGACAATCCAGAGCAGAAGAGAGGACAGGCAGCACGTACCTGTCAAAGATCAAACTGTCCTGCGGCGCTATAAATACCGGATGGCATACAAAATTCGGCACTACCGCTTCTCCTTCCGAATAAAAGCGGTGCAACACTCTGGAATTTACAAACAGTCCGTCTCCTTCCAGCAAAGAGAACTGCTTTTCCCCGATCTCGCACCTCACTGTGCCTTTTTCAACCAGAACAAATTCCACTTCGACATGCCAGTGCCACTCGATGCAATTAAAGTCAAATTCAGCCAGATTTTCATAGTAATAATGGAACGGATAACTGCTGTTTCCATGCCGGACTGTTTCCATCAGACTGTCATCGGTCATGATTTTGTTACTTTGTCTGCCGTACTTCATAGCTTCTCACTCCTTAAAGGCACTGTCGTTTACGATATTATACAACAAATATGTGATATATTTCAATGACAGGCGTAATGTGGTACGATATAATTCAGTTGGTTTTCGTTTTGGGAAACAACAGTCCCGGAGCGGAAACCCCTAGATAAATCATAATAATCACAGGGGGAAGAAATCATGAAAAATCCATATAAAAAAACTCTCACCGCGTGTTACCTTGGATTTGTAACACAGGCAATCTGTGCAAACTTTGCTCCTCTGCTGTTTCTGACTTTCCACAACACCTACAACATACCTCTTGGAAAGATTGCATTCATTTCCACAGCATTTTTCTTTACACAGCTGCTTGTGGATCTGTTCTGCGCCAGATTCGTAGACGGCATCGGTTACCGGAAGAGCGTGGTGGCTTCCGAGATTCTTTCGGCTTCCGGCCTTATCGGGCTGACTGTGCTGCCGGAGCTTCTTGGTGATCCGTACATCGGAATTCTTCTCAGTGCCATCATCTATGCAATCGGAAGTGGATTGATCGAAGTACTTGTCAGTCCGATTGTGGAAGCCTGTCCTTTCGACAGGAAAGACAGCGTGATGAGCCTGCTTCATTCCTTTTACTGCTGGGGAGCAGTCGGCGTTATTCTGTTCTCAACCGCATTTTTTGCCATTTTCGGCATAGAAAACTGGCGGATTCTTGCATGTATCTGGGCTCTGATCCCATTATACAATGTGTACAACTTTTCTACTTGTCCAATCCGGCATCCTGCAGAAGAAGGGGAAGCCAGGGGAATCCGGAAGCTTTTCAGGATTCCGGTCTTCTGGGTTTCCATTGTCCTGATGGTTTGTGCGGGAGCAAGTGAAATCTCCATGGCTCAGTGGGCATCCGCCTATGTGGAATCAGCTCTTGGAATTTCCAAAAGCATCGGAGACATTGCCGGCCCTTCTCTGTTTGCCGTTACTATGGGACTCAGCCGTCTCCTCTACGGAAAATACGGCGAAAAAATAGATCTGCTCAAATTCATGATCGGTTCCGGCGCACTTTGTCTTGTCTGCTATCTGATGTCGGCACTGGGGCAGCATCCCGCTTTGGGGCTTGCCGGCTGCATTCTGTGCGGCTTCTCTGTCGGAATCATGTGGCCGGGTACAATCAGTATATCGTCCTCCCGTATTCCTCTTGGCGGAACAGCAATGTTCGCACTGCTTGCAATGGCTGGTGATCTTGGAGGATCTATCGGCCCCGGCATCGTCGGATTCGTAACGGAAAGTTCCGGCGACAGCCTGAAAGCAGGCCTTTTGGCCGCCTGTATATTCCCGGTGGTCCTAATTCTTTCTACCTGCCTGCTGAAAATGGCAGGTTCCCAAAAACAGATGTCCTGTGCTGCAGAACAATAACTGTCAAAGGGCGTACCATGTGCGAAAGCATAAGCTTCGTACGATACGCCCTTTTCTTATTTTCTGTTATCCTGTTTTACGATATCCCGGATGATGGATTCGATATCCTGTCCGTTGATGGACACATCAAGGATTCTTGTTTTCTCCGCTATCAGGTTGATAATACGGATGCTGTCATTTTCTTCACTGTCAAATTCCAGCACAAGTTCGGATTCCTGTGAGTGCAGAATTTCCACTCCCGGAATCTCGAATACGGTTTTCTGATTCCATGGATTGTTTTCCAGTTCCAGACGGATCTGTTTTCTCCGGTCAAAATTTTTCCGGACATTTTCAATTTTATCATCTACAACCAGTTTCCCATGGTTGATGAGGATAATTCTGCGGCACAGCGACTCAATGTCCTGAAAATCATGAGATGTCACGATAAAGGTCGTCTTCCTCTCCTCATTCATCCGCCGGATAAATTTCCGGATTTTATATTTGGACTCACTGTCAAGTCCGATGGTCGGCTCATCCAGATAAACGATCTCCGGATCGTGAAGAAATGCCGCCGCAATATTACATTTCATCTTCTGGCCAAGGGACAGCTGTCGCTCCGGTGTACCAAGAAGTTCTTCCATTTCCATCAGTTCCGTGAACTCCTCCAGATTCTGACGAAATCGGTTTTCCGGAATCTCGTAGAGCTGCTGCAGCACTCGGTAAGATTCGATGACCGGCACGTCCCACCAGAGCACGGAACGGTTTCCAAATACAACGCCGACATGTTTATTAACCTTCATCCGATTTTTTGACGGCTCCAGTCCATTGACAAGCACCTTTCCGGCTGTCGGCGTCAGCACTCCGGAAAGCATTTTAATCGTTGTAGACTTCCCGCTCCCGTTTGGTCCGACATAACCCACTGCCTCACCTTTCCGGATCTGAAAATTGATATCATCTACCGCCCGGAACACATCGTACTGCGGATGAAACATGGATGCCAGAGCCTTCCCCACGGAGCCCGGATCTTTTTTCCTTTTATATTCTTTTACTAAATGATTCACTTCAATCTGCATAGAAACTTCTTCCCCCTTACGTTCCTGTACTGTTATATCCCTTCAGGCCCAGCCGCCAGATCACAGCCGCAATTCCGGCTACCAGTGCCGCCACACACGGCAGAAGGATCATGACCGGCATATCGGTTCTTCCAAGAAGACCAAGCACCGGATAGTAGGCCACAAACCCCAGCGGCAGAACGTAGGTGAAAAATCCCTGTATCGCCGCAGGGAATACCTGAAGCGGATATTTGACAAATTCCCGGCAGGTCTGCACGAGAACCGCAATGTCATCGCCCTGCACGATCCAGAAATTCAAACTGTTAAAAATCGTGTAAATTCCGGAGTTGATGACCGTCCCGAAAATCACATATTCGACAAGCAGCACAATCTCCCGGACTCCCACAGAAAGGCCGATTCCATGAATAGACCACGCCAGAATTCCTACATAGACTACCATACTTAACACTGCCTGAAAATGCATGATTTGTCCAAGCATCTGCACAAACGGTGACGCCGGACGGATCAGGAATACATCCATCTCACCTCTTCGTATCATCTTATCGATAGACCAGACATTGTCAAAAAATGCCTGTCCGATTGCTTCAATTACCGCACACATGGAGAACAACAAGCAGATCTCGTAAAATCCCCATGTGCCAAGGCCTCCCGTCACACTGGCTACTGCCAGAATTCCGATGAACCCGCAGGCCTCCCGGACAATCATGGAAATCAGCCAGATCAATGTGTCCGCCGGGTACTGGGTCATGCAGAGAAGCCCGATTCTCATATAGCAAAGCCAGAGCTTTGCATAGTATTTCCATCTCATACCATCAACCTCCCTGTACCACAACTTTTTTGATTGCGAACCGGTAAAATGCCATCACTCCGATTCCAAGCAGTGCCACCCAGATAATCTGAAGACCGATAAAGGAAAAGGCCTCTGCGGCCGTGTATTTTCCAAGATAAATGTGAACCGGCACCGAGACCATCCCGGCAAAAGGCATATAGTCCAACACCTTTTCCACACCTTCCGGGAAAAGAAAGAGCGGTACAATCCCGCCGGAAAGAATCGACATCAGCGCCGTCTTCGTATAACCAATCCCGTATGAATTCAGTGTAAAGAACGAAATCAGCCCCACCATCACTTCAATCCAGAACATCAGTCCGATGGAAATAAAGACACTGATAAGAAACAATGCAAAGTTTGCTGCGCCATCCGGACCGGTTCCGCCTAAAATAAAGGTTGCGAGTATACTGACTGGAATTCCTTTGAAAAGGATAAAGAAAAGGAATTCTCCCACTCTTTTTCCAAAGAGCGTAAATACAAGCGGTACCGGTCTCAGAAGCTCAACCACAATATTGCCTTTCTGGACCCACTCGGAAAACTCCCGGTTGATTCCGCCGGAAAACTGCGAGGACAGAAGTCTGGAAATAATCACGTAAGTCGTGATCTCCACCGCCGTAAATCCATTCAGCTCGTCCCTGGATTGAAATACATATTTCCAGAGGAAATAGTAAATCAGAATCGAGACCGCCGTTCCGAAAATATTGAACCAGAAGGCTTTGATATATGCAAATTTTGTTTGAAACGTCATTCTGATTAGATAATATAACTTTTTCATAACTTTTTTCTCACTCCCTTCCCATTGGTATGATTCTATCATTAATGCCTTTTTGCATCCATAGCTGTTTTGTCTATAAACATTGCCATTTCTCAGATTTTTCTTCTTTTTTGCAATTTTTCTTTCTTTTAGCATTGCGAAATTGTATAATCAAGTCACTATATAGAAAAGGGGGATATCATGTTACAGAATTCGGATTTATTTTTAAATGCTGTAGAAAAAGATTCTCTGGATCTTGCTTTTCAATCCAGCGGCATCGATCAGTGTGTCTGCGGAAATATTTTCGGCCCGCGTATCCGGCGTTATTATCTGATCCACTTTGTTTTAGACGGCTCCGGTGTTCTGCAGATCGAAGAGAAAAAATATCCGGTCAAGCCAGGCCAGGCGTTTCTGATTCCCGCAGGCGTAAATGCTGCCTACCAGGCTGATTTCCGCCACCCGTGGAAATACTGCTGGATCGGTTATCAGGGGACTCAGGCCGGCTATTATACGAACCTTCTTTTTGGAGATGGATTCGTTACCGACATACAGGATGTCACTTTTTACGAAAAAATGATCATGAAGTTCCTCGCTTTCACCGACCGGCGTATTCCTGGTGGAGCCAGATTTACACCCGAAGACTTTCCTCTTACCTTTTTTTCGGAAGCAAAAACCGCATCCGGCCATCTCAAGCTGAAAGGTCTGCTGAAGGAAATGTTTTCGAGCCTTGTTGCGGAACACCACAAGGATCAGGAGGATATTTCCTCCGCTCCGTATCCGAAGCAGATCAAAGCCTATATTGACCGGCACTACAATGAACATATGCAGATTCAAGACATTGCCGATTATCTGCATCTAAATCCTCATTATGTGACCGCGGTCTTTAAGCAGAAATACTTCAAAACACCGAAACAGTATCTGACAGAACTGCGGATTGAGAAAGCAAAAATCTATCTTGTAGATACAGATTATTCCCTGCAGGTCATTGCAAATGCAGTAGGACTCGAAAATCCTTTTTCCTTCTCCCGACTTTTCAAGTCGGTAACGGGATATTCGCCGTCTGAATATAAGAAACGGTTTCCAAACTGGTTTTCTTAATTTAGTAATTCTATATATCAGGAGAAAAAGATTATGAAAATTTTATTGATTGACAGTCTGGATCACTATTCCGGCGTCACAACACACATGTCAATCCCAATGCCAAAGATCTTGTTTTTACCGGAAGACTCTCAGAAGAAAAGAATATCATGATACTTCTGAATGCCATAAAACAGCTGAATCAGGAACCGATCCATTTACATTTATATGGAAATGGTCCAATGGAATCGGAAATCAAAAAGGTAATCGCGCAGAATTCTTTACAGGAAACCTGTATTTTGCATGGATTCTGTTCAAATATCGGCCAAATTCTGAATCAATATCAAATTCTTATCCTGCCTTCTAAAACGGAAAGCTGCTCCTACACACTACTTGAAGGGATGGCAAACCATGTGTTCCTGATCGCCTCTGACTGTCCCGGCAACCGGGAAATGATTGTCGATCAAATCACCGGAGCCCTCTTTCACTGTGATGATTCAGCTCAACTGGCTCAGTCTGTCCGCTACTGGTTCAGTCATACTCCGGAACGAAACGCTGTAGCAGAAAACGCTTATAACCGGGCCAGACAATATTATAGTACAAAACAAATGGGCGACAGGTTCATCGAGCTATATCAATGTGTACTTAATAAATAAGTGCTCGTTTCCAGGCAGTCCTCTCTATAATAAGACAGTTTTAATAGTATGACTGTTGATTTCTATCTCCTCTATTGCTATACTAGGGGCATATTCTTTCCCGCCTTTTCCTACAAGGCGGGAGGCATTTCTTATTATCTATTGATTCCATTCTATTTTCAAATCAAAGGAGGCTTCTGCCTATGAAGAAAAAACAAAGAAAAATCACATCTAAAACAAAAAAACGGAACCGGTCCCTGGGAAAACCTGTCAACCGAAAGTACAAAGACACTCTTTTCCGTATGATTTTCCGGGACAGACACAATCTTTTATCCCTCTATAACGCATTAAACCACTCTTCCTATACGAACG